>SVEM01000014.1 GCA_015057375.1 Lachnospiraceae bacterium | reverse complement strand
TTACTGTTAGCGGTATCGGGCCTAAAGGTGCGATGGGTATACTTTCCATCATGACTCCTGATGACATTAGGTTTGCCGTCCTTTCAAGTGATTCGGCGGCTATTGCCAAAGCTCCGGGTGTTGGGAAAAAGACTGCTGAGAAGCTTATAATCGAGCTGAAAGATAAGGTTGACCTTAGTGATGGCATTAACCTTAAAACTGAAAATGTAGTGACAGCTGCTTCATCAGCATTTTCAGCGATAAAAAATGATGCTGTTATGGCACTTGTAGCTCTCGGTTATTCTCAAAGTGCTGCTTATGCTGCAGTAAATGTGATTGATATAAATGATACTATGACGGATACGGATATCCTTAAACTTGCACTTAAGAATATCTGATATTGGAGGAAGTATGAATAAGAGGATTATTTCAACCGAATACATGGATGAAGATAACAGAATAGAGAATTCCCTCAGACCGAAGCTTTTGAACGAGTACATTGGACAGGCCAAGGCAAAGGAGACGCTCAGGGTCTATATAGAAGCCGCAAAGAAGCGTAACGAGCCTCTTGACCATGTTTTGTTATACGGTCCTCCGGGGCTTGGAAAAACAACTTTGGCAGAGATTATTGCAAATGAGATGGATGTTAATCTTAAAATCACATCCGGTCCGGCAATTGAAAAACCGGGCGAGATGGCGGCAATACTTAATAACCTTTCGGACGGTGACCTTTTATTTGTAGATGAGATTCACAGGCTTAACAGACAGGTAGAAGAGGTCATGTATCCGGCAATGGAGGATTTTGCCATTGATGTTATTATAGGAAAAGGAGCAACCGCAAAGTCCATAAGACTTGATCTTCCTAAGTTTACACTTGTCGGTGCGACAACTAGGGCAGGCATGATGACGGCCCCGCTTCGTGACAGATTTGGTGTTGTACATAAGCTTGAGTATTATACGGTAGATGAGCTTGTAAAAATAATAATGCGCTCGTCAAGAGTCCTTAAGGTCGAGATTGATGCGTCCGGTGCAGAAGAGATTGCGAGACGCTCAAGAGGAACACCTCGTATAGCAAACAGACTTTTAAAAAGAGTAAGAGACTTTGCACAGGTTGTATATGATGGTAAGATAACATATGAGGTGGCAATCGCAGCACTCGATCTTCTTGAAGTTGATAAGAATGGACTTGATAACACAGACAGAAATATTCTTCTGCAGATGATAGATAAGTTTGGCGGCGGACCGGTTGGACTTGATACACTTGCCGCAGGAATCGGAGAAGATGCAGGTACTATTGAAGATGTATACGAACCATATTTGCTTCAGAATGGTTTTATTGCAAGAACACCAAGAGGAAGAATAGTTACAGAGCGAGGATACAGACATTTTGGTTTAGAATCGGGAGGTAAAGATGAAGGAGAAAAATGAAGTTGAAGTACTTATCAGTGGCGAAAAGTATACTATTTGCGGATATGAAAGCGCAGATTATCTTCAAAGAATAGCTACATATATCAATAAGAAGCGTGATGAAGTTGCCAAGAATTTTCCTTCATCGCTTATCAGCAGTGAGACAAAAGCTGTTCTTACAGAGATAAATATTGCTGATGATTATTATTCTGCATCACTTGAGCTTGAAAACCTAAAGACAGATATTGAAGAAAAAGACAAAACAATATTTGAACTAAAGCATGAAATGATAGCTAACAAAGAGAAGCTTGAGGATGTTCTCAGAAAAAATATGGAGCTTGAAGCACAGATTAATATTTTAAAGAAGAGAATAAGATAATGAATTATAGTTTTCATAAACCAGAGATACTTGCACCCGGAGGAAGTATAGACAGCATCTATGCAGCCATTAATGCCGGGTGTGATGCTGTATATGTGGGCGGAAGCAGATATGGCGCAAGAGCATTTGCAGACAATCCGGATGACGATGCGCTTGTATCTGTTATTGATGATGTTCATTTTTACGACAAAAAAATATATATTACCGTAAATACAGTCCTTACTCAGAACGAGTTTAAGGGATTGTATTCTTTTATTGATAAAATTTATACTGCAGGTGCTGACGCTGTGATAGTTCAGGACCTTGGCGTTTTAAAGTTTATTCATGACGAATTTCCGTGCATGCAGATCCATGCAAGTACACAGATGAATATTATGCAGGCAAATGTGGCAGAACTTCTCAAATCATATGGTGTCACGCGAATTGTTCCTGCAAGAGAACTCAGTTTTTCGGAACTGAAAAAAATGAGAGCAGAGACAGGACTTGAGCTTGAGGTTTTTGTACAGGGAGCGTTGTGTTATTCACATTCCGGGCAGTGCCTTATGAGCAGCCTTATCGGCGGAAGAAGCGGTAACAGAGGTGCTTGCGCACAGCCATGCCGCAAAATGTACACTTCAAAAAATGCGGATTCATATCTGCTCAGTCTTAAAGATTTGTGTACGCTTAATCACATTCCTGAGCTTGTTTCGGCAGGAATTGATTCATTTAAAATTGAAGGCCGAATGAAGAAACCGGAATATGCTGCATTTACATCTCATTTGTATAGAAAATATGTTGATATTTACTTTGAAAATAATTGTGACAGAAATGCTTACGAAGAAGCAATATTAAAAAATGATATGCTTGCTAACGATATACACAAATTAAAGGACGTGTATAACAGAGGCGGTTTTACTTGTGGTTATTTGTTAAACGATTATGACAGGGATATTATGCTTTCAGGTAAAAGAGCTAATCATGAGGGTGTGAAAGTCGGCAAAGTTTGTAATGTTTTGAATGATAAAAAACAGGTCAGATTATTATTTGACAGTGATGTAAATGCGAGTGATGTCCTTGAGATAAGGGATGTTTACGGAAAGACTGTACATGAGCATACAATTAAAAATGATATGCCAACATCATCCACATTAGACATAAATGCCGGTTATAATTTCAAAAAAATAGACGAAACATGTGAGATTTTCAGAGTAAGAAACGAATCACTTATTAGAGAGATTGAAAATAAATATACAAATGAACTTCCGAAGGTAAATATATCAGGTTCATTTGTTGGTTTGGCAGATAACGAGGCTGAGTTATCCGTATGGCTTACAGAACGTCCTGAAATAGTCGTATCAGTAAAAGGCGACATGGTCAGCAAAGCAAATAATCGTCCGTCTTCAGAGCAGGATGTAAGTGACAAGATTAAAGTTTCAGGAAATACAAAGTATGTATGGGACGAGCTTCTTGTTACAATTGATGATGATGTATTTCTTCCTGCAGGCATGCTCAAAAAAATGCGCAGAGAGGCATTTGACATGTTATACCTTGAAACGGTAAATGTTTATCACAGAGAACCTGTTACAGACAGTAATAATAACAGTAACACCTGTATCGATTCAGAAAATATGTATGATAAGACTCATGTAATTGCCGAAATTAAAAACGAAGAGCAGTTTAATGTCGTTGCCGGTTCGGATGTGGTTAACACAATTTATATACATGTCGAAGATTTGAGTTATGACAGCATAAAATTGCTCATTTCGCAAACTTCAAAAGACATTTATATTGTTATGCCGCGAATATTCAGATATGAGCAAGCGGCTGAATTTGATAAAGAATATGATATAAATGTGCTCATATCTTATGATAATTTCAAGGGCTTTGTTGTATGTAATCTTGAGGAACTTTGTTATCTTAATGAAAAGACTGCAAACGGTGTTTTTGAAATAAGAAGTGCCGATAATCTGTATGTAAGAAATGAATTTGCAGACACTATGCTTAAGGAAAATAATATATCATTATGCGCACCGTCAATTGAGTGCACCAAAAATGAATTAAGCAGATTTACCGAAGGCGCATACGACATAGTTTTGTACAAGAGAGCAACTGCAATGATTACTTCCATATGCATGGATGGCACAGATGATTTTTACGACTCTTACGGCAACAGATACGTTGTAAAATGGTATGACAAATATATTTACAGTGAGATATATCACTACGAAATATATGATTTGATAAATGAAATGGATGTTAAAAACATTCCTTTTGTGCGTCTTGCATTTACACTTGAAGATGCATCAGAGGTAAAAGAGGTTATTAACAGATTAAAAAAGAGGTTGTAAATGAATACAATAGCTATTCTTTTCGGCTATATTATGGTTATAGTATTTGCGCTCTATACATTTTTCTGCTTTACCGTTCTTATCGGAAATAATGAGGAACGAAAGAACAGGATATTTGGAAGGCAGAGATTATGTATATTCTTAATCATGAGCATAGCCCACATTCTTTTATATATTAAAACTTATGATTTTACGGTTATCATCATGTATGTTTTGCAGATAGCCTTGTATTTCTTTGTCATACTGATATATCAGATTTTCTACAAAAAGCTCTCAAAGCTCGTGCTGAACAATATGATAATGCTTCTTGCGACAGGACTTTTTATGCTTGAACGCATCAACATGGAAGCTGCGATTAAACAGCTCGCAATTGCAGCGGCAGGTCTTGTTGTGTGCATATTTATCCCTGTTATTATAAATAAGTTCAAATATTTTGACCGTTTCGGATGGATATACGGTTTTGTCGGCCTGATATTAATTGCGGTTGTATATTTATTTGCCGAGGAAATCGGTGGTGCGAAAAACTGGATTGTTATAAAAAATGTAGCTTTCCAGCCGTCAGAGTTCGTAAAAATATTATACGTGTTTTTTGTGGCGGCACTTATGTGCAGAGTTACAAAATTTAGACATATCATAGTCGTGTCTGCCCTTGCGGCGGCGCATGTGCTTGTATTGATTATTGAAAAAGATCTTGGTGGTGCGCTTATATTTTTTGTTACATATTTATTTGTTCTGGTTGTTGCGACGGGAAATTATTTGTATCTTGCTGCAGGATTATTATCTGTCGGCGGAGCAGGATATCTGGCATTTCAGCTGTTTTCACATGTAAGAACAAGATTCATGGCATGGCAGGACCCGTGGTCAATTATAGATGCGGGTGGTTATCAGGTTACACAAAGTCTGTTTGCGATTGCAACAGGGGGATTATTCGGACTCGGTTTTGGAAACGGAAAAGTTAATATAATACCGGTAGTCGAAAGCGATTTTATATTTTCTGCAATATGCGAGGAGCTTGGCGGTGTATACGGATTATTTATCCTGCTTGTATATCTTAGTTGCTTTATCATGTTTGTTAATATATCTATGAAAATAAGTAATACGTTTTTTAAATATACATCACTTGGACTTGGAGTCATGTTTATATTCCAGGTGTTTTTGGCAGTCGGAGGTGTTATAAAGTTCATTCCTTCGACCGGCGTGACACTTCCTTTGATAAGTTACGGAGGAAGTTCTGTTCTTAGTGTAATTATTATGTTTTCGATAATTCAGGGAATGTATGTGCTAAATAAGAGTGAAAATGAAATTTTGGATGGAGAAGAGGATGGAGAAGAAAGATAATAACAGGCATATAGCCATAATTTCATATTCATTTATCATCATATTTGTTGGACTTATTGTATATTTTACTGTTTTTGTAATGAAAGACAACAGCAAAATGCTTAACAATCCTTACAACAGAACTGATGATTTACTTGCTGAGCGTGTTATAAGAGGTAATATTTATACTTCGGACATGGAAATTATTGCTGAAACAGTTGTTGATAATGACGGTAACGAAACAAGGAGTTATCCGTCAGACAATATGTTTGCTCATGTAGCAGGTTATTATGATAAGGGGAAAACAGGCCTTGAGGATGCATATAATTATTATTTGATTAACTGTAATGATAATTATGTGAATCAGGCGTTAAATGATATTAAGGGCGAGAAAAATCAGGCTGACAGTCTTGTAACAACTCTTGATATGTCCTTGCAGAAATGTGCCTATCAGGCTCTTGGAAACCGTAAGGGTGCGGTAGTTATCTTAGATCCTGAGACAGGAGCAGTTCTTGCTATGGTCTCAAAGCCTGACTTCAATCCGAATAACATAGAATCAGAATGGAATAAGCTTATTAGCGATAAAGATAATTCGCCGCTTTTAAATCGTGCTTCGGCGGGACTATATCCTCCGGGGTCAACATTCAAACTTGTTACCCTTTTGGCATATATGCGTTCGGGAAATAATTATAATAAATATAAGTATGAGTGTAACGGAAGTTTTATATACAATGGTCATAAAATATCTTGTTATAACAAGAAAAAACATGGAAAAGAAGACCTTAAAAGCGCATTTGCATCATCTTGTAACTGTGCATTTTCAGATATTGGTTTATCAATAGATAATCAGACATTTAAAGATGTGTGTTCATCATTATATTTTAATACAAGCTTTCCATCTGAGATTGCAAGCAGTAAGAGTAGTTTTAAGCTGTCGAAAAAGAACAGTGCGGCAGTGATGCAGACAGCGATAGGACAGGGTAAGACATTAATTTCGCCGCTTCATAATGCAGTACTTATTTCGGCCTGTGCAAACGGTGGATATGCTGTTAAACCTTATATTGTATCCGGAATTGTTAATTGTAATGGAAAAACGGTTAAAAGATTTGAGCACCCGGAAAAAGAACAGATAATATTTGAAAATGAACTGCCTTATATTAACAGCTGTCTTAAGGAAGTTGTAGAAAATGGTACGGCAAGAGCTCTTTCAGGAGCAGAGTACAAGGTTTATGGCAAGACAGGAACGGCAGAATATAATTCGGACGGCGATTCACATGCGTGGTTTATCGGATATGCCGACTACGGTCACAAAAAGCTTGCAGTGAGTATAATTGTTGAAGATTCCGGTACCGGAAGCGATTATGCGGTACCTGTTGCAAAAAAAATATTTGATACACCGTAAAAAATAAATATTAAATGTTGTCATATATGATTTGTTTATGTTATACTTGATACAGTTTAAGAACACACCGGGTCTTTTATGGCCTAAACAGGAGGATTTGCAATGATTGAAGCAACAAGCTGTGGTGGTGTGGTTATATTCCGTGGCAAGATTTTATTGCTTTATAAGAACTATCGCAACAAGTATGAAGGATGGGTGTTGCCGAAAGGAACTGTAGAGAAAGGCGAAGAATATAAAGAGACAGCACTTCGTGAGGTAAAAGAAGAATCAGGGGTTAATGGACAGATTATTAAGTACGTAGGAAAAAGTCAATATTCATTTAACGCACAGAACGATGTTGTTAATAAAGATGTTCACTGGTATCTGATGATGGCAGACAGTTACTACAGTAAACCACAACGCGAGGAATATTTTGTTGATTCCGGCTATTATAAGTATCATGAGGCTTATCATTTACTTAAGTTTATTAATGAGAAGCAGATACTTGAGAAGGCATATACAGAATATCTTGACCTTAAAAAAAGCAACTTATGGGGCAACAGAAAATATTTCTAACAATCACTAAAATGATGAACGTTTCTTATGGTTTTATTCCGTAAGGAACGTTTATTTTTATCTATTTCTATCTTCTGGCAATTTTTTGTTGAAATAGAGTTTTTATTTTGTTATAATACCAAAGATGAAAAATATATATAATTATTCGGAGGTAATGAAATAATGGGTAAGAACATTGTCGTTGGACAGTCAGGCGGACCTACAGCAGTTATCAACTCTTCTGTAGCAGGTGTTTATGCACAGGCTAAGAAGCTTGGTGTTGATAAAGTTTATGGTATGGTTCATGGTATTGAAGGATTTCTTGAGGACAAGCTTTGTGATCTTGATGATTATCTTGCATCACCTACAGGAGTAGAGATGCTTAAGAGAACACCATCTGCATTTCTTGGTTCATGTCGTTTCAAGATGCCTAAGATTGAAGGCAATGAGGAAGTTTATGAGAAGGCTTTCGAGATAATGGAAAAGCATGATATTGATTATCTTTTCTATTGTGGTGGTAATGACTCAATGGATACAGTTAAGATGCTTTCAGATTATGCAGCAGCACATGGAAAGAAGCAGAGATTTGTCGGAGTTCCTAAGACAGTAGATAATGACCTTCCTATTACAGATCATTGCCCTGGTTATGGTTCAGCAGCAAAGTATATTGCTACTTCAATGAAAGAGATCATTCGTGACAACTCATCATTCGGTGTTAAGAAACCTACAGTTGTTATCGTAGAGATCATGGGACGTAATGCTGGATGGCTTACAGCAGCTGCAGCACTTTCAAAGACAGCTGATTGTGAAGGACCTGATGCAATTTACCTTCCTGAGAAAGTATTTGATACTGATAAATTTGTTGAGAAAGTTAAGGAACTTGCTAAGACTAAGTCTTCAATCGTAATCGCTGTTTCAGAAGGTGTTAAGATTGCTGACGGACGTTATGTATGTGAAGTTGGTAGAGAAGTTGCAGTTGACGCATTCGGACATAAGCAGATGTCAGGTACAGCTGCTAAACTTGCTGATATAGTTGCTGCTGAGACAGGTCTTAAGACAAGAGCTATCGAGTTCTCAACACTTCAGAGAGCTGCTACACATCTTGCATCACTTACAGACATTAACGAGGCATTCCAGGTTGGTGCTGATGCTGTTAAGGCTGCAGATGAAGGAAAGACAGCTATGATGATCACTCTTGATCGTAACGGAAGTGATCCATATCAGTGTGGTACAAGCGCTCATGATATTCATGATATCGCAAACGTTGAGAGAAAAGTACCTGATGAGTGGATTACAGAAGACGGATGTGGACTTACAGATGACTTTATCAAATATGCAAGACCACTTATCATGGGAGAACTTACTCCACTTTATGTAGATGGACTTCCAGCTCATCTTGTAAGATAATTTGTAAATAATATAATTATAAATAATATAAAGGAGATACAATTATGGCATTAGTAACAACAACAGAAATGTTCAAAAAAGCTTATGATGGCGGATATGCTATCGGTGCTTTCAATGTTAACAACATGGAAATCGTTCAGGGTATTACTGAAGCTGCCGGCGAGTTAAAGAGTCCTGTTATTTTACAGGTTTCAAAAGGTGCTCGTGCATATGCTAATCACACATACCTTGTAAAAATGGTAGAGGCTGCTGTAGCAGAGAATCCTGATATTCCAATCGCTCTTCACTTAGATCACGGTGATAGCTTTGAGATTTGTAAATCATGTATCGATGGTGGTTTCACATCAGTTATGATCGATGCTTCATCAAAGTCATTTGAAGACAATATCGCTCTTACAAAGCAGGTTGTTGAGTATGCACATGCTCACGGCGCTGTTGTAGAGGCTGAGCTTGGAACACTTGCAGGTGTTGAAGATGAAGTAGTTGTAGAAGCAGGTCAGGAAAGTTATAC
This sequence comes from Lachnospiraceae bacterium, assembly GCA_015057375.1. Lineage (GTDB taxonomy): Bacteria > Bacillota > Clostridia > Lachnospirales > Lachnospiraceae > V9D3004. Next base: position 36,875 of record SVEM01000014.1, on the reverse strand, counting down.
ACGTCCTGAGGAAGTAGAAGAGTTCGTTGACAGAACAGGTTGTGATTCACTTGCAATCGCTATCGGAACTTCTCACGGAGCATATAAGTTTACAGCTGATCAGTGTACAAGAAATGAGAACGGAATCCTTGTTCCACCTCCACTTCGTTTCGACGTACTTCAGGGATGTATTGATAAGCTTCCTGGATTCCCAATCGTATTACATGGTTCATCATCAGTTCCGCAGGATTTCGTTAAGATGGTTAACGAATTTGGTGGAGAGATGCCTGATGCTATTGGTATTCCTGAGGAGCAGTTACGTGAAGCTGCTAAGCTTGCTGTATGTAAGATCAATATCGACTCAGATATCCGTCTTGCTATGACAGGTTATATCCGTAAGTATCTTGCTGAGAACCCAAGTCACTTTGACCCACGTCAGTACCTTAAGCCAGCTCGTCAGGCTGTTAAGGATATGGTTTCTCATAAGATTCTTAACGTTCTTGGAAGTAACGGAAAAGCTTGATTTTAATATTAAAATGACACTTTCAGGTGCAGATAATATAACATCTGCACCTGATTTTTCAATTAGGAGGTATTGTATTTTATGTACGATTTTCTTGTTGTCGGTGCCGGATTATTTGGTTCGGTATTTGCACATGAGATGACTAAAAAAGGCTGTAAATGCCTTGTAATAGACAAAAGAAGTCATATCGGAGGCAACATTTATACAGAAGAATACAAGGGTATCAATGTGCATAAATATGGTGCGCATATTTTCCATACAAGCAATAAAAAAGTGTGGGAGTATATTAATCAATTTGCTGAATTTAACAGATACACTAACTCGCCTGTAGCAAGATATAAAAATGAGTTATACAACCTGCCTTTTAATATGAATACATTTAATAAGCTTTGGGGTGTTATTACTCCTCAGGAAGCAAAAGAGGTTATTAACAGGCAGATAAAAGAAGCAGGTATAGAAAGTCCTACTAATCTTGAAGAACAGGCTATATCGCTTGTTGGTAAAGATATTTATGAGAAGCTTGTTAAGGGATATACAGAAAAACAATGGGGAAAGAAAGCAACAGAGCTTCCTTCATTTATTATAAAAAGACTTCCTGTCAGATTTACATATGACAATAATTATTTTAATGATTCGTATCAAGGGATACCTATCGGCGGTTACACAAAGATTATTGAAAAAATGCTTGATGGTATTGATGTTAAGCTTGATACTGATTTCTTTTCAGACAGGGAGTATTATGAAAACATTGCAGATAAAATACTCTTCACAGGTCCTATAGATGAGTATTATGATTATAAATTCGGACGCCTCGAATATAGAACGCTTAAGTTTGAAAATGAAGTATTAGGGACAGATAATTATCAGGGAAATGCAGTTGTCAATTATACTGAGTACGAGATTCCGTATACAAGAATAATTGAACACAAGCATTTTGAAAATACTTCATGTGACTGCACAGTAATAACCAGAGAGTATCCGGCAGACTGGACAGATGGCGCAGAACCATACTATCCGATAAATGATGATAAGAATAATGAGCTTTATGAAAAATATGCAGGGCTTGCTGCAGAAAGCTCAAAGGTTATATTTGGCGGAAGACTCGGAATGTACAAGTATTATGATATGCATAATATAATCGCAGAGGCGCTTGAATTGGTGGAAAAAGAAGGTTTGTCCCACTAAATTGAGTTTGTTTCAAGAATAGTAGGGCGTCAGAAGGAAGGTTTGTCCTACTAAATTGAGCTTGGTGCGAGAATAATAGGGTGTCGGAAGGAAGGTTTGTCCTACAAAATTAAGCTTGGTGCGAGAATATTAGGGTGTCGGAAGGAAAAAATGTCCTAATAAATCAAGCAAGATACAAGAATAATAGGGCAACTGACAAAAATATTACCCTACTAAATCAAGCAAGATGCAAGATTAATAGGACGAATGACAAAAATATTACCCTACTAAACCAAGCAAGATGCAAGATTAATAGGGCAATAGAAAATCACCTAAAAAATGTCGCATGTTGCGACATTTTTTTATTCTTTTTGAGTATTCATTATCTCGCCAAGGCAGAAATAAAAAGCAAAAGCGAGAAGTGATTGCCATGGTAGCATTATACATTCAGTAAGAGATGTCATAAGAAATGCACCGACTATCAGCATCGGAAATACTGCACAGCTGTATTTCTTATGATATAGAATGTAATATCTTATGGAATATACTAAAGCAAATACACACAACAGGATATAAAATATCATTGCAGGGATTCCGTAAGAATAACCCATCTGAATAGTATTGTTATGGGCATTTACAACAAAAGTACCATTTACTTTCTTGCCATATTTATAATGACCTAACATATCGATTTTAGAACTGAAATCTTTATATATACTAATTCTTCCGTTTAGAATAGTATCAAGACTCGCTCCCTCGCTAAATATCATTGATATTCTCTTGAATAATGAAGGTTCTTTGTCAGCATTTTCAATAGCATATTCAACATCATTTTTAATTTCTTCGATTGTTGTATCAGGAGTAGTTTCACTTGCATAACAAATTTTTGTTAAATCATCATTTAACAAAAAGTCCCTGTCGCGTTCAAATACGATAGGTTTGTTTATGAGATTGGGGATAGTTGCAAGCATTCCGTACGAAACAAAAAAGGAAACGACAATAACGGGAACTGCAAACAGAAAATATTTTATAAATGACTGTTTTGACTTTCTGGATAAAACAAGTCTTATAAAAAACCATACAAGCAATACTGCAAAAATCGCCATAAATGATGTTCTTGCTCCGGTCATATATAAGAAGAAAAACGCCATACCTATACAAACATATATAATGATACATTTTATCAATTTAGCCTGGTTCTGTATCATATAGTCAAGTTTCGTAAATAAACATGCTGATACGGATATTAAAAACATTCCGTATACATTTGGATTGGTTGATAATCCGAGATAGCGTATTCCAACCTTGAAAGGTCTGAACAAAAAGCACACAACAGAAGCAATAACAAATGCAACTATGATGCTTGTTATAAGTACATTTAATACCCGGTTTCTGTTTTCTCGTGTTATAAACAGGAAAAGAATATATACGCCCGTAAATATACATAACAATACCAAACTCAGATACGGATACCGTTTAGGAACGATAATATCTGAATAAAGCATGCACAGACACATTAAAATCCAAATCACAAAAAATGGGATACAAAAAGAAAGCTTTTTACGTTTGCCTTTAGTAACGGTGTAAGCCTGCAATGCGAAAAGCATAAATATAGAAAGTATTATAAATATAAATGTATATAATAAATAATCATCACTAATTCCGTTTACCCTGACTACAAGCTGAAGTACGATAATTCCAAGAAAAGAAATCATTAAAAACAGCGAATTAGCAATGGTATCTTTTTTGCTGTTCATATCATATCCTCCATTTTTCAAGTATACAATTATTGAAATAAAAAAACAAGTATAAGTATTGTTGCGAATATTAAGGTAAAGTGATAATATATATAGGAAAAAAGTCGAAGAGGAGAATATATATGATTTCACTTAGTAAGAACGGAGCATATTTGATTAACGGAAATGAAGTTGTTGAAGACGGATTTGAAGCGGAAAGCCGTATAAAACAGCTTACAGGCAGTGTTGTTTCTAAAGAGGAAGCTGCAAAAGGAACTATGGCTTACGGAATTCTTGAGAAGCATAACGTTTCCGGAAATATGAAAGAGCTTCAGATTAAATTTGATAAATTAACATCACATGATATTACATTTGTAGGTATTATCCAGACGGCGAGAGCATCAGGACTTACAGAATTTCCTATACCTTATGTATTAACTAACTGCCACAACAGTTTATGTGCGGTTGGTGGTACTATTAATGAAGATGATCACATGTTTGGACTTTCTTGTGCCAAGAAGTATGGCGGAATCTATGTTCCACCTCATCAGGCAGTTATCCATCAGTTTGCAAGAGAAATGCTTGCAGGCTGCGGCAAGATGATTCTTGGTTCAGACAGTCATACAAGATACGGTGCGCTCGGTACTATGGCAATGGGAGAAGGCGGACCTGAGCTTGTTAAGCAGCTTCTTAAGCAGACATATGACATTAAGATGCCTGAAGTTATCGGTGTATACATGACAGGTACTCCTATGAAGGGCGTTGGTCCTCAGGACGTTGCGCTTGCACTTATTAAGGCTGTATTTGCAAATGGATATGTTAACAACAAGGTTCTTGAGTTTGTGGGACCTGGCGTAAGTTCATTAAGCGCTGATTTCAGAATCGGTGTTGATGTTATGACAACAGAGACAACCTGTCTTTCATCTATCTGGGTAACAGATGATAAGATTAAGGAGTTCTATGAGATACATAACAGAGCAGAAGAGTATAGTGAGCTTAATCCTGCTGCAGTTGCTTACTATGACGGTATGGTTTACATTGACCTTTCAAAGGTTAAGCCGATGATCGCTATGCCATTCCACCCAAGCAATGCATTTACTATTGAAGAGCTCAAGGCTAATCTCATGGATATTCTTGATGACTGCGAGAAGAAAGCACTTGTAAGTCTTGACGGACAGGTAGAATATTCTTTAAAAGACAAAGTACGTAACGGAAGACTTTATGTTGAGCAGGGAATTATCGCAGGTTGTGCCGGCGGCGGATTTGAAAATATATGTGATGCTGCAGATATTATCAAGGGTAAGAGCATCGGTTCAGATGAATTTACATTAAGCGTATATCCTGCAAGTACACCTATTTATATGGAACTTGCTAAGAATGGTAAGCTTGCTGACCTTATCGGTTCAGGTGCAATCGTTAAGACTGCATTCTGCGGACCATGCTTCGGTGCAGGAGATACTCCGGCAAATAACGCCCTTAGTATCAGACATTCAACACGTAACTTCCCTAACAGAGAAGGTTCTAAGCTTCAGAATGGTCAGATATCCTCTGTTGCACTTATGGATGCAAGATCAATTGCGGCAACAGCAGCAAACAAAGGTTATCTTACAGCAGCTACAGAAATCGATGTTGAATATACATCACCTAAGTATCATTTTGACAGCACAATTTATGCTAACCGTGTGTTTGACAGCAAGGGAGTATGTGATCCTAATCAGGAAATCGTACTCGGACCAAACATCAAAGACTGGCCGGCTATGATAGAGCTTACAGACAACATCGTACTTAAGGTTGTATCAGAAATCCACGATCCTGTTACAACAACAGACGAACTTATCCCGTCAGGTGAGACTTCATCATACAGATCTAATCCACTCGGACTTGCTGAGTTTGCATTGTCAAGAAAAGACCCTGCATATGTAGGAAGAGCAAAAGAAGTACGTGAGGTTGAGCATAATCGTGTGGCAGGTGCAAGTCCTGTAGACTCAGAGTTTGGAAAAGTATTTGAAACTATTAAAAATGATGAGAGATTTGCAGATATTAATCCAAACGAATGTGGACTCGGAAGTACAATTTATGCAGTAAAACCGGGTGACGGTTCAGCAAGAGAGCAGGCTGCTTCATGTCAGAGAGTTCTTGGTGGACTTGCTAATATCGCAAAAGAATATGCAACAAAGAGATATCGTTCAAACCTTATCAACTGGGGTATGCTTCCACTCCTTTATGACGGAGATGACAAAGCACTTCCATTTGCAAATGGAGACTATATATTCATTCCTGGCGTTGCCGCAGCAATCAAGGATAAGAAAGAAGAAATCGTTGGATATGTTGTAAAAGACGGTAAGCTTACTGAGTGTGTATTTGGAATCGGAAGACTTACAGATGATGAGAGAGATATTATCTTAAAGGGATGTTTGATTAATTATAATAGAGTGTAAGATGAGATAGTGAAATAATATAATAAGAAATGCAGATACTACATGAAAGTGTAATATCTGCATTTTTTTATGTCTATAATTTTTTACTTACTCCACTGTAACCGATTTCGCCAGATTCCTTGGCTGATCTACATTAAGGTCCTTCCTGATAGCCGTGTAATAAGCAAGATACTGAAGAACAACCGCTGTACAGAATGGTGTGTATTCTTCATCCATGCGAGGAAGTACGATATGGTGATCACAAAGTGTTGTGTCTACATGTTTTCCGGCTTTGGTAACAAGTATTACATAAGCACCTCTTGAACGAACCTCAACAACATTTGAAATAACCTTTTGGTATACATTGTCCTGTGTTGCAAATGCGATTACGGGAACGTTATCTACTATAAGTGATATTGTTCCGTGTTTAAGTTCGCCGGCCGCATAAGCTTCTGAATGTATATAACTTATTTCTTTTAGCTTTAATGAACCTTCGCATGCAATTGCGTAATCGATTCCGCGTCCAAGATAGAAGATGTTATCGGCTTTCTTAATTTTGCTTGTAATGAGATATAATTCCTCATCCATTTCAAGCATTTTCTTCATTTTGTCCATAGAATCAAGAAGACCACTAATCTTTAAAGATATAACACTTTCATCAGCTAATTTGTTAACGAGTGCCATTCTATATGCTATGAGATACATTATTGCAAGCTGAACTGTATATGCTTTGGTACTTGCTACAGATATCTCAGGACCTGCATGTGTATATAATACATACTCGCTTTCGCGCGCTATTGCCGAACCTTTTACATTTACTACAGCAAGTGTGCGGGCGTTTGCGTTTTTAGCAAGTTTTATGGCAGCGAGTGTATCAGCTGTTTCTCCTGACTGCGAGATGGCTATTACGAGCGTGTTTTCATCGAGTATAGGATCTGCGTATCTGAACTCAGAAGCAATATCTACTGATACAGGAATTCTGGTATATTTCTCAATCATTATTTTACCAAGCATACCTGCATGCATTGCAGTACCGCAGGCAACTATTACAATTCTTGAAAGTCCTGTAAATAATGAATCGTCCACACCGTCATTTGAAAAATCTGGAAGATTGTTTACAATTCTAGGAGCTATTGTTTTAAGAAGCGCTTCCGGCTGCTCGTGAATTTCTTTTAACATGAAATGGTCATAACCACCTTTTTTTGCAGCAGCAATATCCCAATTGATATGCATAATTTCAGGAATAATTTCATTGCCGTCAAAATCACATATTTCAAATGAATCCTTCGTAAGCTTTGCAATAGTCATTTCAGGAAGGATAAAGTATTCTTTTGTATAGTCGATGACTGCAACAACGTCTGATGCTACAAATGAGCCTTCATCACATACAGCACCTACGAGAGGACTGTTTTTTCTTATACTGAATATACAGCCCGGAATATCACTGAACATAATACAAAATGCATAAGAACCATCAAGCTCGTTGCATGCATTTTTAATAGCTTCGTAAGGGTCGCCATTATAGTATGAATCAATGACCATGGCAGCTATCTCTGTATCTGTCTGGGAAACAGGGTATTTACTTTTTGCAGCCATCTTATTGGCGAGTTCCTGATAATTCTCTATAATTCCGTTATGAATAAGTGTTACTTTTCCTGATGAGTGTGGATGCGAATTTGTTTCGGAAACACCACCGTGTGTTGCCCAACGCGTATGACCGATACCGCATAAAGGATGATTTTCCTTAATATTTTCATGAATTTTGTTTTCAAGGTTGCAGACTTTTCCCGTTGATTTGATAACTTCAATTTTGTCAGTATTATTATCAGGGAAGTATGCAAAACCTGCGCTGTCATAACCTCTGTATTCGAGTGACATAAGACCATCTATAATAATCTGACCGGCATTAAGAATACCGGTGTAGCCGATTATACCGCACATAATACGAATCCTCCGAAAAAACCATATAATTATTTACAGTATAAATGTTTATGCTTATATTTGCAACATTCATTTACCTGGTATCATGTGCAGTAAACTATAAATCATTAATTACATCCGTTACTTTTCGTATGCAATCTTCGTAAGCATTTTCGGCAACATTATTTAGTACATGTTCTTTAGCTTTAACTGCTATTTTCTCAGCTTCTTTCATATATGATATTGCAGATGCTATGTTGTTTTTATATCTGTCTTCAATGTCAGAAAGTGTGCTTTTAAATCTTTCGTCAGTGCCCGGTTTTACAAAGTTTCTGTAGAAGTCAAGAATCGAATCATTCTTTCTGTCCGGGAAATATTCGTGTGGAGACGTGCTGTCAAATATACATATATCTAAAGCACGTATTATGACCATATCATAGCTATCACTATCGAAACCGCAATGATACACTTCGGTATCAAAGCCTGACGAAATTGCAGCTTCATTTATTTTGCGCATAAATGTCGATTTGCCGGTGCCGGGTCTGCCTTTGATAAAATATCTTTTTTCTATATTTTCCGTTATATTATTTACAAAATCTACAGAGCCGTTATGAGATGCACAGCCTAAGAATCTGTGACGACAATATCCGTCATTCGGTTTGCTTATGCTGTTTCTGAATATATTATTGTTTATGAATTGTCTTGTATATTCATCAGCCCTGCGTTTGTTGAAGTTCGTTATATATACATTTTCCCAGTCGTCATGAATAGTTTTTGCTTCGGCGAGCTTTTTGTAAGCTTTGTTGTAATAGAGCAGAAACTGCTTTTTGTATTTAAAAATCAGCTCATCATTTATCGGACAATGTTCATTTTCTGAAATACAATGCAGATATTTTATTTCAAACGGAGCTTTTGACAGACTGTTTTCAAGAGTGATAAGAGTTATATTTACAAAACCAATTCCTTTCTCGGTAAGGATTATTCCGTCATATTCATCAGGAGAGTACGATGAACGAATATTTTCAATGCTTATGTTGTTTTCAATACATACATTTCTTATATGTTTAAGTATAATGTGTCTTATGAATTCATAGCCGTCTGTAATGATATACAGTTTTTTCAAATGTGAAATGTTAGTTTCTAACAGGTTTTTTCTTCCGTAACAAGAGTTTGCGGTTGCAAAATAATTTATTTCATTTGGCATCATAAAAATCACCTCTGAGATTATAGTATGCATTAGTTTATTAAAGGTGTATAATTCGCTTGAATTGGATATTTTCTCATGTTATAATTGAGGATAAATTTGAGACTGTGCACCTGTAGCTCAGTGGATAGAGCAGTGGTTTCCGGAACCATGTTTGCGGGGGTTCGAGTCCCTTCAGGTGTGTTATTATTTAAAAAATGGAGAACGACATGAAAAAGGTTTGTATATACAAAAGAAGATTTCTTAAAATAAATATTTTCCTTTGCCTGTTATGGTTTATATCTATAATTGCAGTGCCAACAGCATCTGATATTGTAGAAGCAGAACAGGCATCACCTGTTATTGATAAAGAAAAAGATGAACAGCCGGACGGTGTTGTGGGTGATGAAGAATGTGTTGACCCGCTTGTTCCATTTGATTATGCTGGAACCGAAGTGCTTGAGAAGGACGCATATCCTGATATAACAGAGCTTGTTACACAGTATTATAATGCAACATTAAGTGCAGATATGGAAACGCTTGAGATGATAGTAAGTGATTCATCGCTGATTGACCAAAGTAAGCTTGCTGCTCAGGGTTCATATATTGAATCTATTGATAATCTTATTTGTTACACGGTTACAAAGCCGACTAAGGATGCTTTCAGGGCATATGTATATTATGATATGAAGTTGACAGGTATCGAAACACCGGCACCTGCATTATCTGCATTATATGTAACGCTTGCTTCAGACGGAAGATATATTATATACCTTAGCGGACTTGATGCTGATACACATAATTTCATAGAAGAAGCAGATCAATCTGAGGACGTTCAGCATCTTAAAGATCTTGTTAATGAGCGATTTGAAAAGGTCATTAATACAGACGAACAATTAAAGAGTTTTTGTGAAACGATGAATAATGTTTAATATATTGCGTCAGTATTATTTATAGTACTGACGCTGCTATATATTGGAGGACTAATGGACGAAAGTATCAGAATTAATAAATATCTCAGTGAATCAGGAGTTTGTTCAAGAAGAGAGGCTGACAGACTGATTGAAGCCGGGAAGATAACAGTTAATGGTGTTACTGCAACCTGCGGTATGAGAGTTGTGCCGGGGGATGATGTAAAAGTAGAAGGTAGAAGTGTAAATAATGACACAACGCCTGTTGTGCTTCTTTATAATAAGCCTCTTGGTGTGGTTTGTTCTACTGCAGAAAAAGATAATATAGTTGACTACATTAACTATAGAGAAAGAATATATCCTGTAGGAAGACTTGATAAAAATTCAACAGGACTTATTTTCCTTACAAATCAGGGTGATATTATGGATGCGCTTTTAAGGGCTGCCAATTACCATGAAAAAGAGTACCATGTTGTTGTTAATAAGAACATCGACAAGGAGCTTATCGAAGGAATGAGACGTGGTGTGCCTATTCTTGATACCGTAACAAGACCTTGTAAGGTAAATGTTATTAACAACAGAGAGTTTAATATAGTTCTTACACAGGGGCTTAACAGGCAGATCAGAAGAATGTGCGATTATTACGATTACAGAGTAACAAAATTAAACAGAATAAGAATAATGGATTATACAATCGGAACTTTGAAACAGGGAGATTATATAGAGTTTAGCGAAAAACAGATTGCCAACTTGAGAAAAAAACTCGGAATATAGAAAATGAGGTGGTTGTTTGAACACGAATATCGACAGAATGAAGGAACTTATCGATATCCTTAATGAAGCTGCGCGCGTGTATTATCAGGGTAAAGATGAGATTATGAGTAATTTTGAATATGATAAGCTTTATGATGAACTTACAAAGCTTGAAGAAGAGACAGGGATAACTCTGTCAGAAAGTCCTACAATCAGAGTCGGATATGACGTTGTGTCCGAACTTCCTAAGGAAAACCACGGCTATGATATATTATCACTTGATAAGACAAAGGATGTAGGGGAACTTGCTTCTTGGTTATCAGGTAATGAAGGTGTATTGTCATGGAAGCTTGACGGCCTTACTGTTGTTGTAACATATGAAGACGGAAAGCTTGCAAAAGCAGTAACTCGTGGAAACGGAATTACAGGAGAAGTTATAACGGGCAATGCAAAAACATTTAAGAAGCTTCCTTTGTCAATTCCATATAAAGATAGGCTTGTGTTAAGAGGCGAAGCCATAATTAATTACAGTGATTTTGAAAAGATTAATGAAGCTATAGAAGATCCTGCTGATAAATATAAAAACCCTAGAAATCTGTGCAGTGGTTCGGTAAGACAGCTTGACAGCAAAGTAACAGCAGAGAGAAATGTTCATTTGATTATATACAGTCTTATTGACTGCGAAAAAGAGTTTAAGACAAGAAAAGAACAGCTTGACTGGATAAAGGAGCTTGGTTTTGAGACAGTAGAACATGCTGTCGTTAACCAGGCTAATGTGGCTGACACCGTTAAGATGTTTTCTGATAAGATAGCTGATAATGAATTTCCGTCAGACGGTCTTGTGCTTACCTATAATGACATAGAATATTCATTGTCGCTTGGAAGAACTGCGAAGTTTCCGCGTCATTCCATGGCTTTTAAATGGGAAGATGAACTTGCTGAGACCATTCTCCGCGAGATTGAGTGGAGTGCATCAAGAACCGGTCTTATCAATCCTGTTGCGATATTTGATCCGGTTATGCTTGAGGGAACAACAGTATCACGCGCAAGTGTGCATAACATAAGTATCGTTAAGCAGCTTGAGCTTGGAATCGGCGATATTATCCAGGTTTACAAAGCAAATATGATTATTCCTCAGATTGCGGAAAATCTTACCAGAAGCTCAAAACTTGACATTCCGTGCGAGTGTCCTGTTTGTAAATCAGGCACTGTTATTTCGAATGATAATGGAACAGAGACGCTTGTATGCCCTAATCCTGACTGCCTTGCAAAGCAGATTAAGATGTTTACCCATTTTGTAAGTCGTGACGCGATGAATATAGACGGATTGTCAGAAGCAACGATAGAGCGATTCATTTCCGAAAAAATAATAACCGGAAGAATTGATATTTATCATATAGATAATCAGAAAGATAAGATTGTTAATATGGACAGATTTGGTGAAAAGTCATATAAAAGACTTGCAGAATCAATTGACAAATCAAGAACTGTAAAGCTTGAAAATCTTATTTACAGCCTTGGAATTCCGGGAATAGGTATTTCAAATGCGCGAATGATATGCAAAGCATTTGATAACGATATTGACAGACTCATGAATGCTACGTATGATGAACTTACAGGCATTTCCGGTATGGGTGAAGTTATTACATCGGACTGGATAAGCTATATGAATGATGAGAATAATAGGACATTTATACAGGAGCTTTTGTCAGAGGTTGATATTGTAAAAGAAGAGATGGATGAGGACAATTCTCTTATGGACATGACTGTCGTTATAACCGGAAGTCTTGAGATGTTTTCTAACCGAAATGAACTTAAAAGACTTATCGAGAATAAAGGCGGTAAAGTTACAGGCTCAGTTACAGGTAACACGACATTTCTTATAAATAACGATGTATTTTCATCATCATCAAAAAATAAAAAAGCAAAAGAACTTGGCGTTACTATTATAAGTGAAGCCGATTTTGTAAATAAATATTTAAAGGAGGAATAGGCAATGCCGATTAATGTTCATTCAGAACTTCCTGCTAAAAAAATAATGGAAGAAGAGAATATATTTATGATGGACGAGCTTCGTGCAGGTTCGCAGGATATAAGACCATTAAAGATTGCGATTCTCAATCTTATGCCGCTTAAGGAGGAAACAGAGGTGCATCTTCTTAGATGTCTTTCCAACACTCCTTTACAGGTAGAGGTTAGTTTTATTTCGACTGCAAGCTATATAGGAAGCAACACTTCTAAGAATCATTTGGATCAGTTTTATCTGACTTATGAAGATATAAAAGACAACAAGTATGATGGTTTTATTATAACCGGAGCACCTGTTGAAAATATGAAATGGGAAGATGTTATTTACTGGGATGAAGTTACCAAGATTATGGAGTGGTCAAAGACTCATGTAACATCTACACTTCATATTTGCTGGGGTGCACAGGCCGGAATTTATTATCATTACGGAATTGATAAGCACGAGCTTAACCGTAAGATTTCAGGTATCTATTCTCATATGGTTCATAACAGAAAAGAACCGATTTTAAGAGGATTTGATGATGTTTTCCTTGCACCGCACTCAAGATATACGGAGATTAAAGTTGAGGAAGTTAAGGCAAATCCTGAACTTACCGTGCTTGCTGAATCAGAAGAGGCCGGACTTTTCCTTGTTATGGCAGGAAAGGGCAAGCAGTTCTTCGTGTTCGGACATCCGGAGTACGACAGACTTACGCTTGATAAAGAGTACAGAAGAGATCTTGCAAAAGGAATCAATCCTGAGATTCCTCACAATTATTATATAAATGATAATCCTGATATAAAGCCGCTTCTCACATGGCGTTCACATTCGAATGCGCTTTATACTAATTGGTTGAATTATTATGTTTATCAGAATACTCCGTATGAGTGGAAGTAAATCTTTAATTATTTACAGTTGAAGGAAGTTTGAATTATGAAAGCCTCTGAAAGTAAAAAAACATTTTTTAATAAAATTAAAATTTTATCTATATTATTTATGCTTTTGTGCTTGTTGCCACAGAAGATGTCTTATGGTTCAACAGAAACAGAAGGTGAGCTTATTGGAAGGGATTATTCAGTTGTAGATGAGCTTGCAGCAGATATTATTATTGATCGTATGAGTTCGGAAAATGAGAATGAAATAAATGCAGTGTATAAGCTTTTTAATAAAAGTCAAACAGTGCTTGATGCAACCGTGATTTTTATTGCATATGATAAAGAAGGTAAGCTTATGTCTATGGTTAATAAAGATATTAATCTACAGCCTAAGACATGGGAGGAAAACATTCTTACATTATTATTTTCGAAAGAGGAACTTCAGAATTGCTCAAATGTAAAAGCTTATGTATGGCAGACGAGTAATTACCGTCCGCTTACTTGTGAAGTAAAAAAGACGGATTTTTACGGTAGTGTGAGAGATACCCTTTCTAAAGCTACTTTATTTAATGGATATAATGTAAGTCTTACAGGGGATTCATATTTGAAAGAACAGCTTGAAATTGGTGCCGATTATCTTAAGTATTATGATGTTGACAGACTTGCTGCATCATTATATGTCAATAACATGCAATCAAAATCACCTGCACAGGTTTATGGTGGATGGGAAGGCGGAGGACTTCCGGGACACACGGTTGGACACTATTTGTCAGCCTGTGTTTCTATGTATATGCAAACAGGTGATGAGGATTTCAAGGAACGTGTAGATCGTCTGGTTTATTTGATTGGAGAAGCTCAGTATGATGACGGATATGTAGGCGGTGTTGCTAAAAGTAATATGGATAATGTGTTTGCTAATCCGGATACATTTTGGGCCGGTGGACATAACAATGCTTACTTGGACGGAATGTGGGCTCCTTGGTACTCAATCCATAAAATATATGGCGGATTAATTGATGCTTATTTATATATGGGAAATGAGGATGCTTTACGAATTGCGGAAGGCATGGCCGATTATGCAAAAAAAGGTACTGATAATCTCTCGGCAGAGCGTATGGATTATATGCTTGAAGGTGAATATGGCGGTATCAATGAATCTTTTGCACAGCTTTATGAAATTACAGGGGAAAAAGATTATCTTATATTGGCAGAAAGATTTAGTCATAAGAGAATCATGGATCCTCTGTCAAGAGGCGAGGACAACCTGAGCGGCCTTCATGCCAATACACAGATTCCTAAAATGATAGGTGCAGCCAAGATCTATCAGCTTACCGGAGATGAATATTATAAAAACGTTGCTGAAAACTTTTGGAATTATGTAGTATATGACCGTTCTTATGCAACAGGTGGTAATTGTGATAAAGAGTTTTTTACGGATTTGGGTACAGAACCACGTTCTGTTGATTCTACAGAAACATGCAATGTTTACAATATGCTTAAATTAACTGAATACTTATATTCAATGGATCCTAAGACTGAATATTTAGAATATTATGAAAATGCTTTATATAATCATATTCTAGGTTCGCAGAATAAAGAGGGAGATAAAACATATAATATTGACCTTACAATGGGTGGACATAAAAATTATATGCGTCATTGCCAGAATTTCACCTGTTGTGAAGGTACCGGCATGGAAAATCCGGGAAGATTTTATCGTATGATATACACTCGAGAAGAAGAAGGAATCTGCGTTAATTTGTTTGTTGATTCAGAACTTGATTTGTCAGAAGAAGGAATTTTCCTTAAACAAACAACGGATTTTCCTTATTCGGATGAGTCAACCCTTATATTTGAAGAAGCACAGGGTGAAAATATTCCGTTAAAAATAAGGGTTCCAAAATGGGCAAATGAACCAAAGATTTTTGTTAATAATAATGAGGTTGCCGTAAATCCCGGCGAGGACGGATATGTAACTCTTACAAATGAATGGAAAGCAGGAGACAAAATTCAACTCATAATGCCTATGGATTATAGTTTGTATGAGTCAAGAGAAGATTCTCAGGGAAGAATAGTAGCTTTTAAATATGGTCCGATTCTTCTTGCAGGCGAATATGATGGTAATAATATACCTTATATTGTGACAGAAAGCAGAGACCCGTCAGAAATCTTAACAAAGGATTCTCCTGAAAAGCTTAGATTTTCAATTAATGATATATTGCAACCGGGTTCAAAAGACATTACATTAAAACCATTCTTTGAATTTGTATCTGAAGAATATATGGTTTATTGGAATTTATATACAGAACAGCAGTATAATGGTTCTGCCGGAGAAAATAATTCATTTGCGAGCCGTTTAGACAGTGCTACATATGATAAGGTACAGCCTAATAATTCTCAGTCTGAAACAGAACATAATTTACAAATAACAGGAGACTCCCAGAGTGGAGTATGGCAAGATAAAGGATGGCGTAGTGCCGAGGATGTTTCTTCCTTTAGTTATGACTTAAAAGTTCATTCTACTTCTGAAAATTATTTGTTGAGTGTTTTTTATGGGGATGAGTATAGTAATAATAAAACCCGTACATTTGATATTTTGGTGGATGGTGAACTTCTTGTCACTTATACTTTAAATCATAACAGACCAAATGATCCGTGGGAATACCATTATCTTCAACTTCCGAGTCGTCTGACAAGCGGTAAAGATAAAGTAACTGTTACTTACCGGTCAAATGAAAAAGGATTTACTGCAGGTGGCGTGTTTGAGGTTCGTACAGTCAGTACGGAAATGTTTCCTTATTGATTGAATTAATCTCGAATGATTTATAGAATTTTTGAATATACTAATCAGAAAAAGGAGATTAGTATATTATGGATGAAAAGGAAACTATAGAATCATACGGACAAGTAGAGCTTAACAATAATTCTGATAATGTGAATATCCGGCTTGTCTCAATAATTGGTGAGATAGAAGGACATGACCTGTCTCAGAATACTGTTAAGACTACCAAATATGAGCATATACTTCCGGAGCTTGTCAAAATTAATGAGGACAAGGATATAGACGGAGTATTATTTGTTATTAATACTGTTGGCGGAGATGTGTCTGCAGGACTTGCAATTGCCGAGATGATTACTTCTATGACAAAGCCAAAGGTTGCACTTGTCATAGGAGACAGTCATTCAATCGGAGTACCACTTGCTGTCGCTGCAGATTATTCATTTATTGTGCCAAGCGGAACGATGATTATTCATCCTGTAAGACTTAGCGGAACGGTCATCGGAGCACCTCAGACTTATGATTATTTTAAGCTTATCGAAGAGCGAATTGTTGGTTTTATAACAAGTCACAGTAACACATCAAATGAAGCTGTTGTTGAGATGATGCTCAAAAAAGGAATACTTACAAAAGACCTCGGAACCATACTTGTAGGTAAAGAAGCAGTGGACAAAGGTCTTATAAATGAGGTTGGAGGACTTGATAAAGCTATGGCACATTTGAAAGGAATAATTAAGGGTAATAGGTAAAACAAATGTTTGCATTTTTGCTGGTTTCAAGGTATAATTTATAAGGTTAAATATATATGAGATTTTGAGGGGAGGATATAAAGTATGTCATTGTTTGAGGCCATTTTACAAGGTATAATTCAGGGCCTTGCAGAGTTTTTGCCGATAAGCAGTTCAGGACACCTTGCTATATTTCAAGAGGTGTTTGATATAAACAGTATAGGCATGGTGTTTGATGTCATGCTTCATTTTGGTACACTTCTTGCAATATGTGTTGCGTTCTGGTCAGATGTTGTTAATCTTTTCAAAGAGGGTATAGCAATAGTTCGTGATTTTATTATAAATATTTTTGTTTTTTTCAGAAATATCGGAAAGTCAGATAATAAGAAGCAGTCGTATAAGAAAATGGTGACTTCGCCATACAGAAAGTTTGTTATGCTTGTAATCGTTTCAACTATACCGACCGGTATTCTCGGAATTCTTCTTGAGGAACTGATTACAAAAGCGTCTACATCCCTTCTTATTGTAGGTATTTGCCTTTTGATAACCGGTGTACTTCTTCTTATATCAGATTGTTTACCTAGTGGTAAGAAGAATGCAAAAAATATTAGTTATAAAGAAGCTGGATTTGTTGGTATAGTACAGGGATTTGCAACCCTTCCGGGTATATCAAGATCAGGTTCGACGATAACAGCATGTCTTTTATGTGGTTTTGACAAGAGCTTTGCGGTAAAATATTCATTTATCATGTCTATACCTGCCGTGCTTGGTGCAACTATCCTAGAACTTAAGGATTTTGGCAGTTTATCTATATCTGGTACTGAGATTTCACATTACATAATAGGAACGGTTATAGCAGCAGTTATTGGTTATATATGTATTAAGACGATGCTTGTACTTGTGAGAGGCAAAAAGTACAAATATTTCTCATATTACTGTTTCATGATGGGTATATTTGCAATATTATGGCATTTTGCGTAGGAGGTTTATATCTTGGCAACTAAAAAAAGTTCAAGAACTAATGCAAAAAAGAAAAATGTTAAGAGTGAAAATAATGGATTTTACAAGGAACTTGTCATTTGGATAACGCTTCTTGTAAGTATTATTCTCATTCTTTGTGTATTTAATCTGTGCGGACCGCTTAGTAATGTGTTTGGCGCATTTCTTTTTGGTATGTTCGGCTTTCTTGCTTATTTATTCCCGGTTCTGCTGTTTTTTACAGCCGGATTTTATATGATGAATAAAAATAATAAAAAAGTTGTGGGAAGAATTATAGCTTCCTGGGGACTTTATATTATAATTGTCGTTCTTTTACAGCTTTTCAAGGGAGATATCGAGACTAATCTTTTACATTATTATGTCCAAGGGTATACAGACAGAACAGGAGGCGGACTTATAGGAGGACTTATAAGTACCGGTCTTAAGACTGCCATGGGTACTTTTGCGACCACGATAGTTCTTATCATTATTTCATTTATACTTATCGCATATATCTCAGGTAAGTTTATTGCATCAATGATTCTTGATAAGAGTACCGAAAGATACAATGAGATCCGCGAAGCAAGAGAAGTAGAACATAAAAAGGCGGACAAGCCTACCACGGAAAATGTTCCTAAACAGAAAAAGAAGAGATTTACATATACATTTCCAAATGATGAACAGGTTGTTACCACAACAGAGGGTCAGGGTGTTTTGCCAATATTAGAACAACCTGAGGAACTTGAAGAGGAAAGGCATGTGAAAGTGCCGATTTATCAGAAGGAAATAGATGAGAAATTTGGCAGGGAAGCTTCTGAGCGCAATGCCGACAAGTCGCTTGATGAACTTATTAAGAGAGCAACCTTTGTTGAAGATGATAATGATATTGTTGCATCGGTTGAAGAGTCTCTTGCAGGAAATATTGAAGCTGTTATGGAAAATATTAACGCTTCAAAAGATATTGCTCCTGCAAAAGAAGATATTTCTGCCGACGAAAAAGAAGTATCATTAGAAAAAGCTCCCGAAAATGCTGATAAAGGTATTTCAGGCGAAACACTTGATATTGTATTACCGCCTGAACCGATTAAATATGAGTTTCCTCCGCTTAGTCTTTTGCAAAGTTCTAAGAAGTCTCAGAAGGGAATGACAGATAAAGAACTTAAAGACACTGCAATCAGACTCAGAGAATGTCTTAAGAGTTTTAAAGTTGATGTAACGATTACAGATATTATATGTGGTCCTACAGTAACAAGATATGAGCTATTGCCTGCACTTGGCACTCGTGTTAAGAAGATTACAGAGCTTGAAAATGATATCAAGCTTAATCTTGCTGCAAAAGATATCAGAATTGAAGCACCTATTCCGGGTAAGTCGGCGGTAGGTATTGAAGTTCCTAATTCAGACAAGCAGGTTATTACTTTAAGAGATATTCTCGAGAGTAATGAATTTAAAGAGCATAAGTCACTTGTTTCATTTGGTACAGGTAAAGATATCGGCGGACGTAATATTGTAGCTGATATAGAGACTATGCCGCATCTTCTTATAGCAGGTTCAACAGGTTCAGGTAAATCTGTATGTATTAATACTATCGTTATGAGTATTTTATATAAGGCAGATCCAAATGATGTTAAGCTTATTATGATTGACCCTAAGGTGGTCGAATTAAGCATATATAACGGAATACCACATCTTTGTATTCCGGTCGTTACTGATCCTAAGAAGGCTGCTGCCGCACTCAATTGGGGTGTTGCAGAAATGAATGACAGATATAATAAGTTTGCAGAGCTTGGCACAAAGGATATGAAGGGCTACAATAAGAAAGTTGAGAGCATGAAGAATAATCCTAATATGTATGTAAAGATGCCTCAGATAGTTATTATTGTTGACGAGCTTGCAGACCTTATGATGGTTGCTTCGCATGACGTTGAAAATGCAATCTGCCGTCTTGCCCAGAAGGCAAGAGCCGCAGGTATTCATCTTATAATTGCAACTCAGAGACCTTCTGTAGACGTTATTACAGGTCTTATTAAAGCCAATATTCCTTCAAGAATTGCATTTGCAGTAACATCATCAATTGACTCAAGAACAATTCTTGATGCATCAGGAGCAGAGAAGCTTCTCGGAAAGGGAGATATGTTATTTGCTCACAGAGAGAATTCAAAACCTCTGAGAGTACAGGGAGCATTTGTATCAGAGGGTGAGGTAACTAAGGTTACATCATTTGTAAAAGGTCAGTACGATGCACCTGTTTATGATGCAACAATTTCAGAAAAAATTGAAAAGACAGAACTTACAGGCGGCAAAGGCGGGAACAGTACAGCTGCAGAGGCAGAGGCTGCAAATGACGACGGACATGATGATCTTTTCTACGAAGCAGGTAAGTTTATCATAACAAAGCAAAAAGCATCTATAGGAACTCTTCAGAGAGTATTTAAGATAGGTTTTAACCGTGGGGCAAGAATTATGGATCAGCTTTGTGAAGCCGGCGTTGTAAGCGAAGAAGATGGTAAGAAGCCGAGAAATATACTTATGACACTTGAAGAATTTGAGCAGATGTGTAACGAAGGAAGGTAATTGTTTGAAGCTTTGGATAGTTGTAAATGGCTTTTTAATAAATAATAAGTTTTCAGAGCTTACAAAAAGACTTTCTAATGCATGCGATTACTACGGAATTGATTATCGTGTGGTTACTAATTCAGAATGCGTGGTAAGTCTTGACGGTTCGACATTTACAACAGGTGTTATTGAAAATGACGGTCAGCCGGTTTTGTTTTGGGATAAGGATATATTACTAGCAAGAGCGTTAGAAAAAGTAAGTCATCGTGTTTATAACCGTGCAGATGCTATAGAAATATGCGACAATAAAGCACTTACATCACTTATGCTTGCAGAATCCGGACTTCCATTTCCTAAGACATATGTTTCGCCTATGACATATGAAAATGTAGGATATACTGATTGTTCATTTCTTGATGATATATCTGACAAACTTGGATTTCCGATGGTTGTAAAAGATGTTTACGGTTCATTTGGGGCACAAGTATTTATGTGCAATAACTTTAATGAACTTGTCGATATAGTAAAAAAACATGATGGACGTACACTTATTTTTCAGCAGTTTATATCTGAAAGCTATGGAAGAGACGTAAGAGTTCAGGTTGTCGGCGGAAAAGTAACCTCTGCAATGTACAGATTTTCAGATGGTAGCGATTTCCGTGCTAATGTTACAAATGGTGCTTCAATGAAAGCGTATGAACCATC
Organism: Lachnospiraceae bacterium; assembly: GCA_015057375.1. Lineage (GTDB taxonomy): Bacteria > Bacillota > Clostridia > Lachnospirales > Lachnospiraceae > V9D3004. Next base: position 15,660 of record SVEM01000014.1, on the reverse strand, counting down.
TCAAGAGCAGAAAGAGCTTGCCATAAAAGCAGCTAAGTTGATCGGGCTTGATTTTTGCGGAGTTGATATACTATTTGGAAAAAACGACAAACCAATAATGTGCGAAGTTAATTCCAATGCACATTTTGTCAACCTTGATTCATGCACAAAGAAAGATACTGCAAGAGATATAATTTCATACATAATAAATGAACATAAGGACATATAAAATGAAAAATGTATGGCTTGTATATTATGAAAATGCTGCGAAAAAAAACATGGCATTTATAGAGGGCATAATAGCTGACGGTGTTGCCCGCGGACTAAGTATTAAGCTTGTTTATGTGCATGACATTGAAATTGCTTTAAAAACAGAGGTTCCGGATGCAGTTATTGTAAGATACATTAATCCTTTGTTGTCACGAAAACTTGCATTGCTTGGAATAAAACTTATAAATAACGCAGATGTTTCATGGATGTGTAACAATAAAGCACTTACTGTAAAAGCAGCAAATGATAAAGGTATACCGCATATTCCTACGGTTTCAATAAGCTTAGATGGCAATGGCTATTCATTTAAAAAAATATATAGTCCACACGACTCGAAATATAATTGTTTAATAGCAGACCTTTGCGAGGAAGACATACAAAGAATATGTACCAAAGAATTGCCGAAGAATATATCAGCACATGATTATGTTATAAAATCCGTATGTGGTCACGGCGGGGCAGAAGTTATGTTGCTTCATGATTATATTGTAAATGGGTTTGACATTGGCACCCAGGAAGCGGATGCATTTGATTCATATAACGAAAAATATATTATACAGCCTCTTATGAAGGAATATAATTCAGATATTAGAATATATGTTATGGGAAATAAGATATATAAGGCTGTAAAAAGAGTTCCTGAACAGGGATTTAAATCCAATTTTTCTCTTGGCGGAAATGTTTCCTTGTGCGAAATAAGTAAAGAGATGAAAGCACTGGCAGAAAAAGTTTTTTCCCTGGGTTATTTTGACTATGCAGGAATTGACTGCTTGTGTTCTAAAGACGGACACATTATACTAAATGAGATAGAAGATGTTGTAGGCGCAAGAATGCTTACGGCATGCAATGTTGATAATTATGTAAATGATTATGTAAAACATATATATAATAAACTTTATAACACGGAGGATATTGTATGAAAACAGATATTCAGATTGCACAGGAAGCAACTATGAAACCGATTACGGAAGTTGCAGAAGCTTTAAACATTTCAGCTGACGAGCTTGAATTGTACGGAAAGTATAAGGCAAAACTTTCTGATGAGCTTTGGGAAAGAGTTAAAGACAATAAATACGGTAAACTCGTTCTTGTGACAGCTATTAACCCTACACCGGCAGGAGAAGGAAAAACAACAACTACTGTTGGTCTTGGACAGGCACTTCACAAAATGGGATTATCTTCAGTTATAGCACTCAGAGAGCCATCTCTCGGACCATGTTTTGGTATTAAAGGCGGTGCTGCAGGTGGCGGATATGCTCAGGTAGTTCCTATGGAAGATCTTAATCTTCATTTTACGGGAGATTTTCATGCAATAACATCTGCAAACAATTTGCTTGCTGCTATGCTTGATAATCATATACAACAGGGTAACGCACTTCGTATTGATCCTAATCAGATTGTTTGGAAAAGATGCGTTGACATGAACGACCGTGTTCTTAGAAATATTGTTGTCGGATTAGGAAGAAAAGCAGACGGTGTTGTAAGAGAAGACCATTTCATCATCACTGTGGCTTCTGAAATCATGGCTATATTATGTCTTGCTGACAATATGGATGATCTTAAGTTAAGACTTAGCAGAATTATTGTTGCATATAACTATGACGGAAAACCTGTAACAGCAGGAGAGATTAATGCAACAGGCGCTATGGCGGCACTTCTTAAGGATGCATTAAAGCCTAACCTTATTCAGACTGTAGAAAATTCACCTGCCATAGTTCATGGCGGACCATTTGCAAATATTGCTCACGGATGTAATAGCGTAAGAGCTACTAAGACAGCATTAAAACTTGCTGATTATGTTATCACAGAAGCAGGATTTGGTGCGGACCTTGGTGCTGAAAAGTTCCTTGATATTAAATGTCGTATGGCAGGACTTAAACCTGATGCAGTTGTTATTGTTGCAACAGTAAGAGCTTTAAAATATAACGGTGGAGTTGCAAAGAGTGATCTTGCAGAAGAGAATCTTGATGCACTAAAAAAAGGTATAGTAAACCTTGAAAAGCACATCGAGAATATTGCAATGTACAATGTTCCTACAGTCGTTACACTTAACAGATTTGATTCTGATACAGAAGCAGAACTTGCATATGTTCGTCAGTTCTGTGAAGAAAGAGGATGCGAATTCGCGTTATCAGAAGTATGGAAAGACGGCGGAGACGGCGGAATGGAGCTTGCTGATAAAGTTATTGAGACACTTAATAATAAAGTATCAGATTACAAGCCTTTATATCCGGATGAGATGCCTCTTGAAGACAAGATATCGACAATTGCTAAGAATATTTACGGAGCAGATGCTGTAACATATGATCCGGCAGCAAAAAAAGCTCTTGAAAGACTTACAGAGCTTGGATTTGGAAATATGCCTGTATGTATGGCAAAGAACCAGTATTCACTTTCTGACGATGCTACAAAGCTTGGTCGTCCGACAGACTTTACAATCAATATAAGAGACGTTTATGTATCTGCAGGTGCGGGATTTGTTGTTGCAATAACAGGAACTGTAATGACAATGCCTGGATTGCCATTACATCCTGCTGCTGAAAGAATAGACGTTAATTCAGACGGCGTAATAACCGGTTTGTTCTAAAAATTAAAGATGACCTTTGTATTTCTGCTCGCAGTATATACATCTGTATACGCGGTTTGCAGGGTCAGATAACTTAAATGTATGTGGAAGTCCTCGTTCTGTATCAGATGATGTGATACAACGGGGATTTTTACATTTAATGATTCCTGTTACTTCTTTTGGAAGCTCAGGATGGGTTTTAAGTACAATTTTGTCGTCTTTTATAAAATTAAGTGTAATCTGATCATCAAGAACAGCAAGAAGATCCAAATCGATGGTAATTGGACCTTCAATTTTTATAATATCTTTTTTGCCCATTTTATTACTTTTGGCATTTTTAATTATGGCAACACTTGAATCTATTTTCTCAAGGTTGAGATATTCATATATTTTCATCGAGCCGCCAGCTTTAATATGATCAATAACAACACCTTCGTAAAGACCGCCGATATTTAACATTATATATTTTCCTCCTTGTATGGATCTTCTATGTTCAACATGTTCATAATAAGTGCCATTCGTACAAATACTCCGAAGTTTGCCTGCTTAAAATAAACGGCACGTTCGTCTGAATCAACCTCGGTAGCGATTTCGTTTACTCTTGGAAGAGGATGGAGAATGAGCATGTCCTCTCTTGCAAGTTTAAGTTTATTGTTATCTAATATGAAACTGTCTTTTAATCTGATATAGTCCTCTTCGTTGAAGAATCTTTCACGCTGAACTCTTGTCATGTAAAGAATGTCAAGTTCAGGAAGAACGGATTCAAGATTGTTTGTCTCAATATAAGGAATATTGTTGTCATCCAGTGCTTCTTTTCTGAGATAATCAGGAATTCGAAGTTCATCAGGAGATATCATAACAAACTTTGTTCCCGGGTATCTTATCATGGCATTTATAAGAGAATGAACGGTACGTCCAAACTTTAAGTCGCCACACACACCGATTGTAAGTCCTTCAAGAGAACCTTTAAGTTCTTTTATTGTAAGAAGGTCGGTAAATGTCTGTGTAGGATGATTGTGTCCGCCGTCGCCCGCATTAATAATCGGAATGGAAGAGAATTTTGATGCCACAAGAGGTGCACCTTCTTTAGGATGTCTCATTGCACATATATCGGCATAGAAGGAGATAACCCTTATAGTATCTGCAACACTTTCTCCTTTTGCGGCAGAACTTGAGTCGGCTGAAGAAAAACCGAGAACACTACCGCCAAGACTAAGCATTGCTGATTCAAAACTTAAACGGGTTCGTGTACTCGGTTCATAAAATAAAGTAGCTAATTTTTTGCCATCACATATTTTTGAATATTTTTCTTTGTTTCGATAAATCTTTCCTGCAAGAGCAAGAATATCATCAAGCTCATTAACGGTTAGGTCCTGAGGTGATATCAGATGTTTCATAATGTTTGCTCCTCTCTTTATTATCTAATTATATATTTTACAACATTATGAAATGTGTTACAATACAAATATGAAAAAAATACAACGGAGGATATTTTTGTGAGAAAAAATATTATTTTGGCTGGAATGATAACTGTATTGGCATTATCATTTTGTGCCTGTGGTGAGAAAAAGGAGGGAAGTGTAGAGGTTGTTCCCGAGGCTTTGCAAGTTAAGGTTGACAACACTACTACATATCAGGATATAGAAGGATTTGGTGCGGGCTATACATATTACAGTTCATATGCATATTATAATAAATATAAGAGTGAGATATATGATCTTTTATTTAAGGATGCAAATCTTAGTGTGTTAAGATTTAAAAATGCATACATGTATAATGAAAATGATGCCCCGGGAACTATTAATGCAAAATATGAGCTTGAATATTATAACGAGGCGAAAAAAAGACTGGCAGAAGACGGTATAGAACCAAAGGTACTCCTTAGTTCATGGTCACAGGCTGCATATCTTAAAGACAGCGAATCACTTAATGGTATAGGAACTATAGCAAGAGATGAAAACGGTAATTACAAATACAAAGAATATGGAGAATATTTTAGAGATGCAGTGAAAGCATACAATGATTTTGGTGTTCCTATTGATTACTTAAGTATTCAGAATGAGCCGGATTATACTGCACCATATGAAAGTTGTAATTTGGACTTTGATGAAACAGCAAAAAATGCATCTTATACAAAAGCATTTTTGTCTACATATAATGCATTAAAAGAACTTGATAATCCTCCTAAGTTGATTGGACCGGACTCAATGTCCTGTGAATATGGAACAATTTCACTTTATATCGATGCAATCTTAAGAGAAGATCCTGAAAGTTTATATGGTATAGGGCATCATTTGTATGTTGGTGGAGATGAAAAAAGTCCACAGACTTTTGTAAATCATTTTAGAAATATAGCACTTGAGTATCCTGATTTACCAAAATGGCAGACAGAATATTACAGAGGAGACTTTATGACAACGGTACAGCTTATACAGAACTCGCTGTTGTTTGAGAATCTTAACTGCTATATATTCTGGGGAGGAACATGGAAAGCACCTGCAGAAAAAGACAATGAAAATCTGATTGGCGTTGACTCAAGTACTAAGGAAGAGGAATTCTTCCACGAACACGGATATGTAATAGGAGAAAAGTATTACTCAATGAGACATTTCTCAGAATACATACTTCCTGGTTACAAGAGAGTTAAAAGTGGTATGCTTTCAGAGCGTAAAAATGAAAATGTTAAAAATGATGAGATATATGAAAATACCGATGAGTTATCTACATCTGCATATATTTCACCTGATAACCAGGACAAACTTGTACTTGTAACAGTTAATGATACTGATGAAGATAAATTGCTGCAGTATCAGTTTGAAGATTATCACATTGACAGCAGTAAAGTTATATTATCAAACTATCAGGCCGGACAAGAAGATGTTGTTGTAGAGGAGTTATATCAGGATGCAGGTTCGCTTGATGAAAACCAGTGTTTTGAAATTCCTGCACACAGTGTAATTACTGTTGTACTTGATGGATATTCTGAGGTGGAGACAACTAACGGAATATTTAATAGTGAAAAGAAATGATATAGCAATTATGTGAATATAAATATTAACTTGTAAAAATCGAACGATTTTATTGATAAAATCGTTCGATTTGTGTATAATATAATTAAAAAGAGAGATTTTATTTTTCATACGATAATTATTTGGTCTTCAAGAAAGGGGATAAAGATATGTCAATTACTGCAACTGAATTAAAAATTAATCTTGGCAAATATCTTATGCTTGCAGAAACAGAAGATATTTATATTACTCGTAACGGAAAAGTTGTTGCAAAATTGTGTAATCCATTTCAGGACAGAGTGGATGTTGCAAAATCATTGTTTGGTGTTCTTTCAAATGATATGACGCTGGAAGAAGCGCGGGAAGAAAGGTTGAATAAAATATGAGAGTTTTACTTGATACCTGTGTTATCATTGATGCATTACAGTCTCGCGTTCCGTTTGCAGAAGCGGCTCAAAAACTCTTTTTATATTCCGCAAACAAGCAATTTGAGGGTTATATTACTGCAAAGTCAGTTACAGATATCTATTATCTGACACATCGTTTAACGCACAGCGACGAAGAAACAAGAAAGATTTTGAGTAAAATTTTTACTTTATTTAATTTGTTGGATACTACTTCTTTAGATTGTCGAAAGGCAATATCTTCTGAAATTAGTGATTATGAAGATGCTATTATGGTGGAAACAGCAATTCGTTCGGAAATGGATTATATAGTAACCAGAAATGTGAGAGACTATACAAAATCTGCAGTTAAAGTGTGTGAACCTTCTGAATTATTAAAGTTATTAGAGGAGAAAAACGAGTTTGTTCCATGAAAAGGAGCTACGCACTAATTTATCTAGGTATAAATAAAAAATATTATATATGTCTATATAAAATAAAATAAGGAGTTGAGAAAAATGAAAAAGTGGTATTTAATTCTATTTGTTTTAATATTATCAATTTGTTTTTGTGGTTGTTCAAATAACGAAGCTAGTCAATACCAAGAGAATGTATTTACAAGAGATATGTTTGAAGGAGTAGAGTCTGTTACTTTTTATGATTTTAATGAAACAAAATATACAAGTTTTGATGAAGATATTATCAATGAGCTTGTTAATATGCTTGTAACAGCAAAATTGGAAAAACTGGATGAGGATGAATATGTGGAGGGGGCATATATGTTTTCGCTTAATAAGAAGGATGGAATGATTGATATTGGCCTTGGAAGTGTAATAGGCTATGATTATAATCAATATCGATCGAATATTACAAGCAGCCAGATTAACGATTTAGTTAATGGAGTGAAAGAGACTGCTGCTTTAAATTGATCGCATAAATAGCAACAAGAAAAAAAGAGGGCTGTCGCTTTAGTACGACAGCCCAATTCTCGTTTAATATAAAATCCAAATGATATAATTTCTATTCAATAGTATTATCTGTTTCATCATTTACAGGTTCATTATATTCCGGCTCGCGGTATTCCGGTTCGCTATAAACAGGTTCTGAATATATTGGCTCGGCATATTCACTTATAGGTGTTTCTTCTGGAAGAGTCTTTAATTTTCGACCGTTTATTATACCTATAACTAAGTAGTATACAACCCAGATATGAATAAGAAGATCAAATATACCTGATACTTCGCCTGCAAATATATATAATCCTATCATTGCAAGAGAATCAATACCAAAGAAAATTAATGCGACAATCAACCATGCATAATGTTTTTTACTAAATAGCCAACAGAGGAAATATAATAAAATATTTAAAACAGCGATAGTAGATAATACTATCATGACTATTTTGATTTCAGCATATATGCCTATAGTAATTAAAAAGTAAGGTATAGTTGCTGAAAATAAAAACATTGAATCCGAATTGAATACAAGTAAAAGTATGTTTACAACAGTAAATCCAAGCATAAGGAGAAGATTAGATCGTGCTGATTTATACTTTTGCTGTGCAGTTTCTCTAGGTGACAGAATGTTGTTTTTTGTATCCATATTTTGGTCTCCTTAGTAAAATTATTCTTCAATCACATGAATTTCAAGAAAATCAAATTCAATGTGATCAATAAAATTATCTGAATTAAACCGGGTTTTGTCAACCCTCTTAAAGTCATTTATATTTGAATCAAGCCATATAGGAACTGACAGATCAAATTCTTTACATATGACTTCAAGTCCTTCAAAAACTTTCTTTGTTCGTGATATGCTGTAGTCGTCTGATGAATATACATAATCACAAAGCATATGGTTATCTTTAAATACTTTTCCCCACATTCTAAACATTTTAAGCACCTCTGTTATTTAACGGATATGACTGTCTTTATTTCTTCTGTATCGGAATATTCAAAGGTAACGACTTTACCCGGTTCAGCCATTACAATTTCTAAATTATCTGAAAGATTTACATCATATACAACCTCAGATGAATTAAGATTTATATAGTAATGTGTATTTCCGTTAATAACAGCAGATACAAGTTTTGTGATGGTTCCTGTTATTGATTTAACATCGCTATAAACAGGTTCATCTGATTCAGGTTCGGTAATGTTGTTATTTACAAGCATTTCTTTATAAAGCTGCTCACATTCAAGAACAGTGGAAGCGGTTGCAACAACTGTATATTTTTGAATGTTAACCATTGCATACATTTTTACAAGTCCGGCACTATCTTTAAGTGACATAAAGTATGTCGGTTCATTTGAAATATTGAGCAGTATAGGAAATGTTGATGTGTATCCAAGGTGCTGTACTTTTCCTTCGGCAGAACTCATTGCTGAATACTCCTCAGCACCCGGTATCTGATAATATCTGGTAAGACCGGTTCTCTGATTCATAAGAACAAATCCGACATTTGATTCGTCACCACCAACACTTGTTACACCTGTGTAAACCCATACATCATCATCGCTTGCAATATAATTATAACCGTCTGTTGTCATAAGACAATCTTTCTGACTGAGTATTGAATTGAGATATCCGTGTTGGAGAGTTCCGTAATAGTCATAGTAAGATATGAGAAGCTCTGCTGAAAAGACATGGTCAACCCACTGTGGAACATCATTTATATCATAGTCAGTGCATTCGCCGGTAATAGCATTAACTAACACAACGTTGCTTATTGTCATTCCACCGAAAAGACCGATTGTGTAATCTTTAACCGGGCATATCCAGTAAGGTGTTCCTTCTTCGTCAATTTCCATATTTATATTATCAAACATGTATGTTGGATATTTAAAACGTATATGTCTGTAAATATTGCGTCCGAAATGCTCGGATTTAGAATATTTAATCCCCTCTTTGAGTTTTATACATTCTGCATCCTGAGACGCCATGTCTATCATGATATAAGCAGGAATACCTTCTTTTTTGTTTGTAAACCATTTTAAAAGGTTGCCGTATTGTAATGGAGTCACTCTGACAGGCCTGCCCTGATAGTTAATCTGTGTGTATTCAGAAGAAACCTCAAACTGTGATACGTATTCAACCATAGTTCCCATTTTTCTGGCACCGACAATTTCAGCGGAGGCGCGGTCTAAAAGAGGAATTTCAGTGTAAGATATCTGTTCAATATCTGATGTAAAATCGCTTTCCTCGATGTTAATAAGATTACGATATTTTTTTGCGTTAATAATTGATGATGATAAAAAGGAACCTATAGCATATATAAGTACAAGTGCTATCGTTATACCGAGACATGCTATTAGCAAATAATTTCCTTTAACAAGTTTGTTTACGGTAATATCATTTTTTATACCTTTTTTGAATACAGTATAAATTCCGACAATTGCTGAAAGAATCACAAAGAGAGTTATCACAAAACTCCAAAATCCCGGTGCATGGTAATTGATTGCCGGAAGTGCTACATAGTAATAGCAGCAACCAATAATTATTGTAAGAAATATTATAAACATTATAGCTTTTGTCTTAAATTTCATGATCTAATCCCTCCATAACTATATAGTATGTAAATAATAGTAAAATATTAGCATAGCAAAATTTAATTGTAAACCGATTTGTTGACCGTTAGAAAAAAAACTGATACAATTAAAATAACTATAATTAGATGGAGAAATATAATGCGATTATTATTAATTTCGCTTGGATGTGATAAAAACCTTGTTGATTCGGAATTTATTCTGGGATCCGCTATTGACGGGGGTTTTGAGCTTACTGATAATGAAGAAGAGGCAGATGTAATTATTATTAATTCATGCTGTTTTATACATGACGCAAAGATGGAAAGTATAGAAACTATACTTGAGATGGCAGAATATAAGAAGACAGGTAATTTAAAAGCACTTATTGTTTGTGGCTGTCTTGCACAGAGATATGCAGATGAGATTCGCGAGGAAATACCTGAGGTTGATGCTGTTATTGGAACGACAGCATATGAAGATGTTAAAAAAGCAATAGAAGAAGCACTTAAGGGTAATTATACAAAGTGTATAAAGGATATTGATTATTTGCCATCACAAGACGCAAGAAGAGTATTTTCTACCGGAACCTGTTATTCATATCTTAAGATAGCAGAAGGCTGCAATAAGCATTGTACATACTGTATTATACCGAAGCTTAGAGGGTCTTACAGGAGTGTGCCTATGGAGGAACTTATATCTCAGGCTGAGTATCTGTCAGATTGCGGTGTGAAAGAGCTTATTATTGTTGCACAGGAAACAACGCTTTATGGTATTGATATATATGGTCATAATGCACTTTGTGAACTGCTTGAAAGATTGAGTGACATAGAAGGTATTGAGTGGATAAGGTTATTATATGCTTATCCTGAAGATATTACAGATGAACTCATACTTGCAATGAAAAACAATCCTAAGATATGTCATTACATTGATATGCCAATTCAGCATGCTTCAGATAAGATTCTAAAAAGAATGGGAAGAAGAACTGATAAAGCAAGTCTTATAAATCTTGTTAAAAAACTTAGGTATAATATACCTGACATTATTTTAAGGACAACACTTATTACAGGTTTTCCGGGAGAAACGGATGAAGACCATGAGGAGCTTGTTTCATTTGTAAAAGAAATGAGATTTGACAGATTAGGAGTCTTTCCTTATTCTGCTGAGGAAAATACGCCGGCGGCAGAGTTTGAAGATCAAATTGATGATGACATAAAACAGACAAGATTAGATGAGATAATGAATATACAGCAGCAGATTGCCTTTGAACTTGCAGAAGAACGTATAGGTAATAATGCAGATGTTATTATTGAGGGTGAACTGGTGTCTGAGGACGTATACGTCGGAAGAACAATGGGAGATGCACCTGATGTAGATGGCTGCGTGTTTTTACCTCTTACCGGAGAGTATATGTCCGGAGATATTGTAAATGTAACTATTACGGAAGCTGTCGGATATGATCTTATGGCAGTTCCATCATTATAATTTTTAAGGAGTATTTATTATGAACCTTCCTAACAGACTTACCATACTCAGAGTACTTATGATACCTTTATTTATTGTTATATTTCTTAATGATGGTATTAAGTATAATGAGTATATAGCCTCATTTGTATATATTATTGCATGTATAACGGACTTTTTTGATGGATTTATTGCAAGGAAATATAACCTTACTACTAATTTTGGCAAGTTTCTTGACCCGCTTGCAGACAAATTACTTGTTAATATGGCCCTCATATGTTTTCTTGTGATTCCGGAGAATCCAATTCCGGCATGGATTGTAATGATAATTATTTCTCGTGATTTTATTATCAGTGGTTTCAGACTTGTTGCATCTGACAATGGAGTAGTTATTGCCGCTGATTATTGGGGGAAAGTAAAGACAACAGTTCAGATGATTATGACTGTCTTTCTTATCATCAATTTTGATAATATGTTTATTAATATACTTGAATATATTCTTATATATGCTGCATTGATACTGACAATTATTTCATTATGTGTATGCATATATAATAACAAAGAGGTATTAAAGGATCCGATTCATAACGATAACAGGTGATTTTATGAAAAAATGTTTTGTTTGCTTTGTTATTTTAATAATGTATGCTGTTTTATTTGCCGGATGTTCAGGATCTGATTTGCCAACATCTCCGGACATTTATACAAGTGCGCCTGATGATGAAACAGATGTCGTTGTTGATGATACTTCAATTACGATATATACCATTGATTATAATAGTCTTGAATGTGTCCCTACTGTTTCCGTTCTTGAAAAAGGTGTTAAGGCAGATGCAAACAGAATAATTGAAGAGGTAATTGTTAATTTTAAAGAAGAAGTACGTGTAACAAATATTACACAGACAAAAGACAGTATTACCGTTACTTTTTCAGATGAGGCAGCACCTGCTATGAAAGTAAGTGAAGAAATGGAATTTGCGATGCTTGATTGTATTGCATATAGCCTTTTGGATAATCTTGATTATTGTAATGAAGTTTATTTTAAAACTAATGAAGACGGATATTCAAGTACATATAATTCATGGGCTCATAACGAGCCATATGCTTCAAAATAAAGCCCGGAGGAATTGCTGTAGTGAGTAACGTAATTATAATTGGTGCAGGAGCAGCAGGAATGATGGCGGCACATGCTGCACTCAGTTGTGGACATAAAGTTACAATTCTTGAAAAAAATGAAAAATGTGGCAAAAAAATCTATATTACAGGAAAAGGAAGATGTAATCTTGCGAATAACTGTGATGCCTCGGAATTTTTTGATAAAGTCGTTTCTAATCCCAAGTTTTTATTCAGTTCAATATATACATTAACCCCTGAGCAGACACTTGATTTGTTTCAGAATGAATTTAGGCTGCCTATTAAGACGGAGCGAGGCGGAAGAGTATTTCCTGTGTCCGATAAATCGTCAGATGTTATAAAGGCTCTTGAAAAAAATATAAGATTTCTCGGCGCTGATATAAAACTAAATACAAAGGTTATATATATATCAAAGGAAAATGATACGTTTTTTGTTGAAACAGACCGGGGGAAATACCAGTCTGATGCTGTTATAGTAGCGACCGGAGGACTTTCATATCCGTCATGTGGCTCTACAGGTGACGGCTATACATTTGCAAAGGAATTCGGACATAAAATAACAGCCACTTATCCTGCACTAGTGCCATTAAATACAAAAGATGAATGGCCAAAGACTCTTCAGGGGCTTGCACTTCGTAATGTGTCTGCAAGATTTGTATATAATAACAGAACAATATACGAAGATTTCGGAGAAATGCTTTTCACTCATTTTGGTGTAAGCGGTCCAATTGTTTTAACTGCAAGCAGTTATATTGCAAAATATAAAACAAATGACATTGATATGTTTATTGACTGTAAACCGGCTCTGTCATTTGAAGAACTTGAATGCAGAATTGAAAGAGACTTTTCAGAACAAAGAAATATACATTTTTCAAATTCATTAAAGCGCCTTCTGCCTTCGCGTCTTATTAATGTGATTGTAGATATGTCTAATATCAGAGCTGACAAACCGGTTAAACAAATAAGTCCTGCTGAAATAAGCAGTCTTGCACATTTAATTAAAAATATACCATTGAGGATAAATGGCACAAGACAGTACAATGAAGCTATAATAACCGGAGGCGGAGTTAATGTTAAAGAAATTAATCCGTCTACAATGGAATCTAAACTTGTAAAAAACCTGTATTATGCGGGTGAAATGATAGATGTTGATGCCGTGACAGGAGGATATAACCTGCAAATTGCATGGTCAACAGGATATACGGCAGGCATTAATATACAGTAATAATATGAAATGAGGAAATATATATGGGATATTCAATGGCAGTTGACGGACCTGCAGGTGCAGGAAAGAGTACTATTGCAAAGCTTGCAGCAAAAGAACTTGGACTTATTTATATTGATACAGGAGCTATGTATCGTGCAATTGGGCTCCATTTTATAAATAATGATATTGTACCAGAAGATAGTGAAGCAGCAAAAATTGCATGTGACGGACTTTCAATTAATATAAAATATGAGGAGGGAATACAACAGATTTATCTTAACGGTGAAAATGTTTCCGCACGTATTCGTATGGAAGAAGTCGGGAAAATGGCATCAGCTGTTGCAAAACTTCCGTTTGTACGCTCAAAGCTTGTTGATATTCAAAGACAGCTTGCAAAAAATGAAAATGTAATTATGGATGGTCGGGATATAGGCACCTGCGTTCTTCCTGATGCAAATGTAAAAATATATCTTACCGCAAATAGTAGGGTAAGAGCTCAAAGAAGATATAATGAACTTGTAGAGAAGAATATAAAATGTGATATAGACGAAATTGAAGCATCAATCATTGCAAGAGATTATGAAGATATGCATCGTGAGATATCACCGCTTAGACAGGCGGATGATGCAATTCTTCTTGATACCTCTGATATGGATATTGCAATGGTTGTCAATTCCATAAAGAATATTTATGAGGAGAGTTTAAAATAATGAAAAAGGTTACTTTGGCTAAAAGTGCCGGCTTTTGTTTCGGTGTGAAACGAGCTGTTGATATGGTATATAAAGAAGCCGAAAATGTAAGTGATATATATACTTTCGGACCTATAATTCATAATGAAGAAGTGGTAAATGATCTGAAAGGAAAAGGTGTAAATGTAATTGAAGACGAAGAAGAATTAAAAACTATTCATAACAAAACAATTATAATCAGATCGCACGGTGTATCGCGTCATATATATGATGTTATAAAAAATAACGGAAACAGAATAGTTGATGCCACATGTCCTTTTGTAAAAAAAATACACAAAATAGTATATGAACACTCACAGAACGGTGAAACGATAATAATAATCGGAAACAGCACACATCCGGAAGTTGTAGGGATAAAAGGATGGTGTTTGGGCAAAACACATGTGATATCATGCGCTGAAGATATAGAGAATTTAGACATTAAAAATGATGAAAAAGTATGCGTTGTAGCTCAGACAACATATAATTTTAATAAATTTGAAGAACTAGTTGAAATTTTAGAAAAAAGAGTGTATGATATTATTGCTGTTAATACAATCTGTAATGCTACAGAAGAACGGCAAACCGAAGCTAAGAGCTTGGCTTCAGAATCCGATGCTATGATTGTGATCGGTGGGAGACAAAGTTCAAACACACAGAAGCTATTTCAAATTTGCAAGGATGAATGTGATTGCACTTTATTTATCCAGACTATTAACGATTTGAAACTCGAAGAACTAACATCTGTCCGTAGCGTGGGAATCACTGCGGGGGCATCTACCCCTAACAATATCATTGAGGAGGTTTGGCAGGCATGTCAGAAGAAAATTTTGCAGAATTACTAGAAGAATCATTAGTAACAATCCATAACGGTGAGATTGTAGAAGGGACAGTTATAGGTGTTAAGGAAGACGAGATTATCTTAAATATCGGATATAAAGCTGATGGAATCATAACACGTAGTGAGTATAGCAACAATCCTATTGACCTTACAACAGCTGTTAGTGTTGGTGATACACTTCAGGCCAAGGTACTTAAAGTAAATGATGGCGAAGGACAGGTTGCTCTTACATACAAGAGAATCGCTATGGAACAGAGCAATAAGCGTCTTGAAGAAGCATTTAACAACAAAGAAGTTCTTAGTGCTAAAGTTGCTCAGGTACTTGACGGCGGACTTATCGTGATGATCGAAGAATCTAAGATATTTATTCCTGCAAGTCTTGTATCAGATGTATTTGAGAGAGATCTCAGCAAGTACAAAGATCAGGATGTTGAGTTTGTAATTACTGAGTTCAACCCAAAACGAAGAAGAATAATCGGTGACAGAAAGCAGCTTCTTGTTGCTGAGAAGAAAAAGCTTATGGACGAGCTGTTTGCAAAGATTGCACCAGGTATGG
>SVEM01000013.1 GCA_015057375.1 Lachnospiraceae bacterium | reverse complement strand
TTTTAACCCATTCAAAATGATAAGTAAATGCTAATTAGCTTTACATTTATTTTAAGTTAATTTATAATTTATCTAATATTTGATGAAAAGGATGAATATCAATGTCAGACAATTCAAAAAATAATAATCTCAGAAAAGCGCTTTCTTCAATAGCAAAGCTTAATTATATTAATCCCGATGACATTCCTAACATTCCGTTGTATATGGATCAGGTCACAACTTTCATGGAAGAGCAGCTTTCATCTTATAAGAGATATCCGGAAGATAAAACTCTTACAAAGACAATGATTAACAACTATGCTAAAAACAATTTAATACCACCTCCGGAAAATAAAAAATATACAAAACAGCATATGCTTCTTCTTATTTTTATTTATTACTTTAAAAACTTCATGTCCATAAGTGATATTAAAAGCATATTTGATCCGATTTCCGAAAACTTTTTTGATGACAGTTCAGAGATTGACCTCACATATATTTACAAATATATATTTGACCTTGAGTTTGAAGGTATGAATATTTTGGTAAAGGATGTCGCTAAAAAATATAAGTATGCAGAGGAAGCATTTCCTAAGACCGGAAATGACGAGGATGATGAAGTTTTATCCACATTTGCTCTTATATGCATGCTAGGATTTGACGTATATGTAAAGAAACTCATGATTGAAACTTTAATTGACTCAAAAAAGAAAACAGCTGATGCTGATAAAAAAAATAATAAGGGAGGACCTGGTAATGTATAAAAGAATTATCAGTCTTGGTCTTTGTGTTGTTTTAACCCTAAGTCTTGGTTCCGGCTTTATGCAGGCAAAAAAAACAGCAAAACCTGCCGTTTCAAAGCTTACAATGACTGTAGGTGAAAAACAGACAATAAAGATCAAAAACAAATCAAAGAAAGCAAAATACTCCTTTGTATCATCAAAGAAGAAAGTTGCAAAAGTCAACAAGAAAGGCGTTGTTACGGCAAGGAAAAAAGGTAAAGCCACAATAACGGTAAAAGAAACAATGAACAAAAAAGCAAAGAAAATCGGTAAGGTTAAAGTTACTGTAAATGATGTAACAGAAACTGTTTTACCTACAAACGTTCCACAGACAGCGACAACTGCACCATCTACAGAACCAACCGCTGCTCCTGCTACACCGGAACCTACTGCTACTCCAACAAGAGAGCCTATCGTATATCCCGAATCACACGATGCTCCATCAGGATTTGATGCCGCTCAGAACGGAGTTACATACGGCACGAGAGAAAAAGTAACTTACTACTCTTCCGTAACAGGAAAAGATCGTAAAGTAAACATCATCCTTCCTGCAGGATATACAGAAGAAAAACAGTATCCCGTTATATACCTGTTCCACGGTATCGGCGGAAATGAGGACGAATGGCTTTCAGGAAATCCTGATAAGATTATTGGAAATCTCGTACACAATGGCGAAGCTAAGGAAATGATAATTGTTATTCCTAATATTCGTGCAGGCGCTGATGATTCTTATCCATCTGATGCATTTAACATTGAACACTATAAGAAATTTGACAATTTCATAAATGATTTAAGAGAATGTCTCATGCCATTTATGGAAGAAAACTATTCTATTGCTAAAGGCCGTGACAACACTGCTATATGCGGTTTGTCCATGGGAGCAAGAGAATCTCTCTACATTGGATTTAATATGCTTGAAGATATTGGATATATTGCAGCATTAAGTCCTGGATATGGCGTATTTGCATATACTGCAAACGGAGTTAGTGAACCAGGTCTCTTTACAGAGGAAACATTTACAATTCCTGAAGAATATAGAAACAATACTTGTATTATGATTGTAAACGGAATAAGCGAAGGTGGAGAAAACGCACTCGGCGGTACATGTAGCCGTGTATTAAAGCAGAATGGTGTTAATCACTGGTTCTATACTACAGAAGGCGCTCACGATTTTGTCACATGGAAAAACGGATTATATAATTTTGCTAAGATAATATTTTAAATATATTATACTTAATCTCTTATAAATATATAACCTCAAAGAGGGTGCTTCCAAAAGTCATTTTCCGACTTATGAAACACCCTCTTATTTGTTTGTTATAACTTACTTGCCATACAGTAATTGTATGATTTGTTATTTAATTACTTGTTGTCCACATATGAATGTTAAGCTTTGCTCCCCAGCTTACTGTTCCGTGAAGCGGTGCTGTCTCAATCCATGCATACTCAGGGCTGTCTGTGATAATAGTTGGCTCTGTAACCATTCCGTTATCATCTATACCATTATTTTCAACATATATCATACAAGGATCTCCGTTAACATCTGTTCCTTCAAGAATATATCTTGCAGATAAGCTCTGTACCTGACCTGTAAACTGTTTTCTTGTGTCAGAGAATCCCCAATCAGCATCAACGCCGGTACCCCTAAAATTAGCACAGTTAGATTCTACATTAAAATGAATCATTGAAGAGTTTGCATATGAACTTTCAACAGCATATGAACCTCCGACACTTACGTTAAATACAAATAATTCACGGTTGTAATTCTTTGTGTTATCAGGTCTTACAACAGGTGCCGGCGTGACAGGTGTTGTATTAGACTCATTCCACATAATATCAATTACTTTTCCATCGTCATACTCACTTACTCTACCTGACAAATCAGCTGATCCGAGCCAAGCAAGCGACTTGCTGTTTGTAATTATAATAGGCTTTGTAATAATTGTTCCGTCCTCGTACTCAAGACCATTATCTTCTATAAACATCTTACATGGAGCACCTGTATCATCAGTACCTTCTACAATATACCTTGCACAATACTGTTTCTCGCCATTATTGTAATTTCCTTTATAATCTTTAATTACTACAGATCCTTCTCCACCTGTAGAACCTGTCTGTGTTGTACCTGTAAAGTAATCTCCGTCAATCTCTGCATGAAAATACTGCATAGTAACATAACATGTGCTTCCGTTTACTGTATATACTTTATTTGCATTTTCTTTTATGTATATAGACATAACATGGGTTGTATATGGATCAGGCGATGGTTCTTCCGTAGGTTCCGGAGTAATCACAGGCGGATAATTAGTTGGCAAAACCGCAGGAGCAGTAGGAACAGGCGCCATAGTTACAGGTTCCGCAGTAGGAACATCATTCTTCACTCCTAAACTAACAGTTACTTTAACAGTTCCAATCTTCTTTGCCTTCTTTTTCTTGACAACTTCTTTAACTGTAATCTTAGCTTTTCCTTCAGAAACAGCCTTAATTACACCCTTTTGGGTTACCTTTGCAACAGATTTCTTAGATGATGCAAAAGTATACTTAGCCTTCTTTACTTTATTCTTAATCTTAATCTGTTTTTTCTGACCAACTTCTAAGTTAACTTTTGTAAATGAACACTTTGCTTTCTTAGCAGCTTCTGCCGGATAACCGATACTTCCTGCTAATAATACAACTGTAAGCGCAATGCTTAATACTCTTTTTAACATGATACCTCTCCTTTAGTATATAGTTTAATTATAAAATAATAACCTAATTATTATACTCCTAGTTAAGCTGATAATACAAGCCTTTTATCTTCATTAATTCTTCGTGTGTACCCTGTTCCTTAATTCCTTTGTCATCAATATACAGTATCTCGTCAGCATTTCTTATAGTTGAAAGTCTGTGGGCAACTATAAATGCTGTCTTGTCTTTGATAACTACATCAAGTGCCTTCTTGATAAGCATTTCAGTTTCAGTATCAATTGCACTTGTTGCTTCATCAAGGATTATTACAGAAGGATTCTTAAGAATAATTCTTGCAAAACTTATAAGCTGTTTTTCGCCTGCTGAAAGTCCTGCTCCTCTTTCTTCAACATTATGATAGTAACCACCGTCTAACTGCTCAATAAATTTGTTTGCATAAACAAACTCAGCAGCTTTAATACATTCTTCATCGGTAGCATCCTCGCGTCCGTATCTGATATTTTCCATTATGCTTCCTTTAAAAATAAACGGATCCTGCATAAGTACACCGACTTCACGTCTGAGCGATGCAAGCGAAACATCCCTTACATCAATACCATCAATATGTATGCTTCCTTCATTTACATCATAAAATCTTGTAAGCATATTAATAACAGTTGTTTTTCCGGCTCCTGTAGGTCCGACAAGCGCTATTGTTTTTCCGGGCTCTACATGAAGATTAAAATGTTCAAGAATATTTACGCCTTTATCATATCCAAATGTAACATCATTAAAATCAATTTTACCTTTTACATCGCTTAATTCTATACTCTTTCTGTGATCCTTTATATCTATAGGATAATCCAAAGTATCAAATACATGTTCAAGGTTAGAACTTACGGATGCAAGCTGCTGGATAATAAATGCAATCTGTGTAAGCGGTCCGCTGAAAAGTCCCATATAGCTTGTAAATGCAACTATTGTTCCTGCATTTATATCTCCTCTTCCTCCAAGAATAAGGAAAAGTGAAAGACCATACAAACAAAGAGTTCCCAGATTCCAGAATATTTCAACTATAGGCATATTAAGTTCGTTTCTGTAACAAATATTAATCCATGTCTTAATATTGTCTGCGTGAACATCCATATATATGCGTTCATTTTCTTCTGCTCTGTTTGAGTTCTTAACAATCTTTTCACCCATTATGGATTCAATAATAAAGGCTGTTCTGTTTGATATTTTAGCTCTGTGAATTGTAAACTTCTTTCTAAGCGAAAATCTGAGTGCCATTACACAAACCATCATCGGCGCTACAGTAAGATATACAACTCCTGTAAGTTCAGGACTTATTGTAAGCATAAATATACTAACAACTACAAGCTTTACTATATAAACCATAAACATAAGCACGTGGTTTGTAAAAAAGTTAGCAAGGTCATTTATATAGTCTGTAACTCTTACAACTATTTTTCCGTTTGGTCTTGAATCAAAGAAATCAAAAGAAAGTCTCTGTAATTTGTCAAATACATCTTCTCTCAATTTTGCAATAATACGATGACCTGTAACGCCCATAAGTCTCTGATGCGCAAAGTTTATTCCGATTTCGATGGCTGCAAGAGCTATAAGTCCTACTATAAGAATCATAAGTTCCTTATAGGCATTATTTACAACAACATCATTAATTATCTTTCTGATAAGAAGCGGTGAAACAAGCGATGCACCGGCTGAAACAAACATAAGAAAACCTACAAGTATAAATATACTTTTATACGGAATAATGTATCTTAATGTTCGTGCAAACTGCTTCAGGTCAATCTTTTTTTCTATAACTTCATCCTGAAAATATGTATTACGCTTAGCCATATTATAATGCACCCCCATTCTTTTTATTATCGGACAGTTCATCATAATTAATTACGGATTTGCGTTCATCTTCCTGAATCCTGTAAACATTTGCAAATCTGCCATCCATTTTCATAAGTTCGTCAAATGTTCCACGTTCGATAATCATACCGTCCTGCATATATATAATTTCATCACAGTCAACAACAGAGGAAAGTCTGTGTGCTGAAATAAGAATGGTTTTATCAGGATAATTATCTTTTATATCCTTAAGAAGTTTCTTTTCAGTGTTAACATCAAGTGCACTGGTAGAATCATCAAGAACAAGTACCGGTGCATCTTTAAGAAGCGCACGCGCAATAGATACTCTCTGCTTCTGTCCGCCTGATATTCCGAGACCTCTTTCACCTATTATAGTCTCATATCCCATATCAAATCCCTTGATAAAGTTATGAGCCTGTGCATGTTTTGCAGCAAGTACAACCTGTCGTTTTTCAACATCAGGTTCTGCATATGCAATATTAGAATCAATAGTATTTGAGAATAAAAATACATCCTGAAATACATACGAGAAATTCTCACGCAAACTGTTAAGTGTGTAATCTCTTATATCAATTCCGTTTATCATAATTGAACCGCCCGTAAGATCATGTATTCTTACAAGAGATTCAAGGAGAACACTCTTTCCCGAGCCTGTTCCTCCGACAATACCAACTTTTTTACCATATGGAATTTCAATGTTGATATCTTTCAAAACTGATTTTCTGTCTAATACCATATATCCGTTTTTAATCGAAATATTTGGCTTGTTTTCAATTTCAATAGCATTTTCTGCTTCAGGAGTTTTAGATTCACAAGCCAAGAAGTCAATCATCTTATGACCTGATATAATCTGCTGCTGCATAATAAAAAGTGTATTGTTAATCTGTGTTATATGATCCATTATTTTCATAATGTAACTAGATGATGTAACCAAAAATCCGACAAGCATATAACCTTTCATAACAAGGATTGCTGAAATTGCAATTGAACCAATGTATGCAAACTGTTTTATTGAACTGAATACAACTTCAAATTTTGATGAAAGTTTAACCTGATTGATATATGCTTCTTTAAGTTTTTCATTAGACTCTCTGAACTTGCAATTTTCAATATCTTCATTTACAAATGAACGTACAAGTCTGACCGCTTCAATATTTTCCTGAACAGTAAGACTCATTTCACTGTTACAGCCCCTGATTTTACGGTAATTCTCTCTTGCTTTCTTTCTGAAATTGATAAGTGCAATAACAAAGAAAGGCAACAGCAAAACAGGAACAATAAGAAGCGATACATGTATGGATGATAAAAGATAAATTGTCATTATAAGAACAAATACACTATCGAGTATTCGAACCATCATTGTGCAGAACAACTCTTTAAACATTACAGTATCTGCATTTGCTGTAGTAAGAAGCTCACCCGTGTTATATTCAGACAATGTTTCGCTGTCAAGCTCCATTATCTTTCTGTATGTTTCTCTTCTTAAATCTGTTTCAAGCTTAACACCGAGCTTCTGTGTTGTTACATTTTTGAAATAAACAATAACAAGTCTGAACAGCAACAATGTCATAAATATAACTGCTAACGAGAAAAACAGCTTCATACTATGTATCTCACCGTATTTTCCTGAAAGCATAAATGAAAAGATGTTGTCATTTGTCGGACTATGATCAAGTATCACATAGTCAATAAACATTTCTGAGATGAGTGGCAACATAAGGTCACATATTATGGCTATGAAACTACATATCTGAATAAACATGGCCATAGGTATATTCTTTTTCCAGTACTTCAGACCAAACTTAATTACTTCCATAAAATTCTCCCTTTGAATTTTTGCTTTTGATTTATCTAAATCCGCATGCCCGCAGATATTCATAACTGCGTTTTAGACATACAAACGGATCTTCTCCGTTACAATCGTCCTGTTCAACAAGCATGTATTTTGTTCCGGCCGCTTCTGCTTTTTTGAACACTCGATCGAAATTAATATTTCCTTCTCCGATTACAGACATTTTTCTGCCAAACGAAAAATCTTTCAAGTGAATGCATGGAACTCTGCCCGAGAATTTTTCTATCCAAAATGCAGGATCTGCACCGCCTGCCTGAATCCAGTATGTATCAAGCGTAAATCCCATATCCGATTCAGGTATTGTTTCTGCAAGCCAATCAATAATAAGCTTATTTTTATAGCGCTTAAACTCTCCGTCATGATTATGATACATAAAGTATTTACCATTATCTTTTAAATTTTTTGCAACGTCTTTATATGTATCAAAAAACTCGTCAAGACAATATGTATCATCATCTTCCCTAAAATCATACCAGCCTAATCCTACATATTCACAATCAAACACATCATGGTCTTTTGCAACCTTAACTGAATCTTCTTTAAGCTTATCTGTAGCTGTATGTGTAAGTACACACTTGAGAGAATTTTTTTCAAGCTCATTTTTTAACCATAAGGCATCAAATTCGCATGTTCCCGACACCTGGACATATTTATATCCTATATCCGCAACCTTCTTTAAAGTTTCTGAAAAATCTTCAAGACTTTTACAAAAATCACGGACAGTATATAACTGAGCTCCTATCTCCATTATACATACACTCCCTCTCCAAAATATCATTTTTCTTACAAAAAGGAGACTGTCGCTTAAACATTATTGTTAAGCTGACAGCTCCTATTATTAATAAATTATTTTACAATCATCTTCTTGGATTTAGACCATTTTCCATAAACCAAATTCAAATCCTCAGTTAATACAAACGCTCTTACAGCTACATAATACTTTTTCTTAGCCTTAAGTTTTTTTATTACATACTTAGGTTTTTTAATATTTAAAATCTTTACTTTCTTAGTTAGCTTTTTATTAGTAGCATACTTAAGTTGGTATCCGGTTATTTCATTGACCTTCTTCCAAGAAAGATTAACTTTCTTCTTTTTATACTTAACTTTTAAACCTTTAACTTTGCTAATATCATTACTTACAACTTCATTTGAAGAATCTAATCCGTTATCGACTGAATTATTATCTCCTATTGGCTTTGAAGTAGTTGCAGGTGCCGTTGGAGCTGCCGTTGGAGTGTTAACACCAGGAGTCTGTCCTGCATCCGGTGCATTTGTCGGAGTAGGTAATGTTGTAGGTCTAGGTGTCTCTGTAGGCTTTGGTGTCGCTGTTGACTGTCCAGGCCACGGCCACCAACCACCACCGCCGCCAAATCCCGGCCATGGATTTTGCGTAGGGGCAGGTGTTGCTGTCGGTTTTGGTGATGCTGTCGGAACAGGAATATTTCCTTCCGAATCTTTATATACAGCCCTAACAACCGCATCACTATCTGTAAGTGTAATAGTAGTTTCTTCTAATTTAGAATCTGCTGCAGTTGCACCCTTTAACTCCCAATGATCAAATGTATAATCATCTGATTTCTTTTCAGCTTTAACATCGATAGTAGTATCTTTGTAATATACTGCATACCATGTTTTTGAAATATCAGGCAGTACAGAATTAATATGAACGTAATCTTCTCCCCAGATATTTGCACATAACGCAAGGTCAACTCTGTCTGACTTGCTGTAATCATCCATGTTATTTTCGATGATTGTAAGCACGTAATTTTGTCTTTCTTTCAAGAAATTCTTCATACGTGTAACATTACTTGGTATATCTCCACTATTCCATCTTTCTCTATTCTTATCCATAAGAGAAGTATATAAATCTGTATAATCATCTAATGCTTTTGAAGCTCTGTCATACTGGAAGTTCCAGTTTCTTAACTGTAACAATGCTTCAGTCATTCTCTTCTGGAAATCTTTATTTTCCATAAGCGCAATAAACACAGGGTCACCGTTATAATTTCTATCTGCACCCATGGCATGATTTCTTAACGAATCATAATTTGCACTTGCTTCATTTGAGTTAAATAACCCCATTGACCACTCAGTATCAAAAAGCATGTATCTCCATCTGCCGTCTGCATAAGGATTGCTTTCGTCTTCCATGGAAGGATCCATTACTTTCCAGAACTGTATGTTATTATACTGATTTTCGTCATTACATCCGCTCCACCAGTCATTATTACAGATATATATCTGTGCTGCGTAGTAATCAACATAACTGTCAATATCAACCATTTCTTGGAATTTTTTATAATTCTTTTCAAGGGTCATATCAAGGTCGCCAAGGTCCATGAGTTCCTGCAATGCTTCCCCTGCAAAGTCCTCTCCCTCGTCAACTTCCATGTTCTTGTAGATAAGAACATTATTGTTATCTACATCAAACTTTTCTTCAACATATTTGTCACTGTACTTTTCAGTAAGATTATATAATCCCCAATACTCACCGTTAAGATAAACCATACAAGGCCTTGCATACTGAACAGTAAAGTTCTTATCAGTAAGCATACTCTGGATAAATACATCTTGGAACTTTGTTCCGCCGGCATCATTACCACCAGTTCTTAACATTGTATTTTTAATATTTGTTATAGCAACCGGTTCTGTTTTACCGGCTTTGTATATAGTTTTTGATTCCGGGAATAAGTTATATTCTTTAAGATTTTTCTTTCCAAAATCATATTCTTCTCTAAAGTATACATTAAGACTCTTCTGCTGGTCACGTCTGGAATAACCTCCGTGTATACGTATACCTACACCACGTGATACATCAGGGGTGTCAGAACCATTATTTTCAAAGAAATCCATATATGATTCTCTTTCCCATTCTTTACCATGCTGATAGAAATTAGCAGTATCTACATCTTTTCCGTCATATGCACTTCCATAAACATAAATACCAATCTTATCATCAACAAGATTGTCAGGATCGGTAACTATAGACATAACTGCACAGTTTTTATATGCCTTTTCTATATCATTTCCAATAAAATATGTCTTAGTAGATATAGGTGAAACTTCTCCTGTAGGGCTGACCGATATTGCTCTGATAATAGTAGCTCGGTCAAGTTTTGTCTGATCCGGATTATATGTTCCGCTGTCTACAACATATTTATACGATTTGTCATAATTCGCCAAAAATGGAGTACTTCCTTTTAAGGTCTGAATCTTAATGCTTCCGCTGTATAATTTTGTTGATTTATCCCCTACAACAGGATCACTGCAGTCAGTTGTATAATAAATCTTGTAACCACTAGGTACAGTCATAGTAAGATTAAATGATTGCGAATAGCATCCTGAACCTTTGGAAAACTCAATTATCTCAACATCTGTCTCGGCAGCATTGGCTGTAACTGAAGCAGTACATATGAATGCAAGAGCAATAACATATGTAAGTAAACCCTTAAATACATTTTTCTTCATTCACAACACCTCTCTTTTACAAAAAACTAGTCATCAAGTCCCTCTGCGTTGTGGTATACTTCCTGTACATCATCGTCATCATCAAGAAGATCGATAATACGATTCATCATTTTTAGAGCGGTCTCGTCCGTAAGCTCAACATAATTCTGAGGTATCATTGTCACTTCTGCCTGTGCCATAGGTATACCTTCATTCTCAAGTGCTTCTCTTACAACACTGAAATCAGCAGGGCTGGTAAGAATCTCATAGCTGTCTTCTTCCTCATTAAAATCCTCAGCACCTGCATCAAGAGCCATCATCATAATGTCATCCGGCTCTAAATCACATTCTTCTCTGTCAATAATAATCTGACCTTTTTCATCGAACATGTATGATACACATCCTGTAGTTCCTACATTACCTCCACCCTTGGTAAATGCATTACGAACATTGGAAGCTGTTCGATTCTTGTTATCCGTAAGTGTACGTACTATAATAGCTGTTCCGTTAGGACCATATCCTTCATAAGTAATATTCTCATAATTAGCAGAATTACTATCTCCTGCAGCTTTCTTAATGCCTCTGTCAATTGTATCATTAGGCATGTTATTAGCCTTTGCTTTTGCTATAACATCACGGAGTTTGCTATTGTTGGCAGGGTCTGGTCCGCCTTCCTTAACAGCAACTGCAATTTCTCTTCCTATGATAGTAAAAATCTTACCTTTCTTAGCATCATTTTTTTCCTTTTTATGCTTAATATTTGCAAATTTAGAATGTCCTGACATTACATGTTTCCTCCAAAGTTTCCTTAAAATTCATATATAATAATTTTATCACAGCATAAATTATTATGCAATATTCAAGTACTCTATAAGAGCTTTTCTTACATCATCTACAAGCGATGTGCTCCTTACTGCACACATTATTGTGTCATCTCCCGCAATGCAGCCTGCAATCTCATGTATATTGAGTGAATCTATTGATGCAGCAACAGCCATCGCCATTCCGGATACGGTTTTTATTACAATAATATTTTCAGCATTATCTACAGACAATATTGCATCTCTTAATGCATCGATATATTTACCTTTGCCGCGCTCTGTTTCTTCCTTATTTACTGCCGGAGCATATCTGAGTCTTCCGTCATTTCCCTTTATCTTAATCAGACCTAGTTCTCTGATATCTCGCGATATTGTTGCCTGAGTAACATAAAAACCATCATTATTTAGGTGCGAAACAAGTTCTTCCTGAGTCTCAATATTTGATGTTGTAACAAGCTCAATTATACGATTCAGTCTTTCTGATTTCATATGGTTAGTCTCCTAATTAATTTTTGTTCTTACTCGTCTGTAAAAGTTTGTATCTTCTTTTAGTACAATGCTTGTATAGCAATCTGATTTGCAAATCTCAACTGTATCTCCTGTTACGATATTCTCCGTTTTTCTTCCGTCAGATACTACAATCGCTGAATCATCATTTGAATTCTTCCCTTTAGTAAGTTTAATTTTAACAGTATCATCCCCGCTTATTACAAAACTTCTGTCATTAAGCGAATGCGGACATATCGGAGTAACACATATGGATTCAGTCTGCGGAGCAAGAATCGGTCCGCCGGCCGAGAGATTATAACCTGTAGAACCCGTAGGTGTAGAAACTATAATTCCATCAGCAAAAAAAGAATCAAGAAGAACATCATTTACATATACTTCAAATCCTATAAGATTACCAATGTCACGTTTATTAACGACAAAGTCGTTCAATGCCCTGTGAGTATTTGTGCCGCCTTCGGTTTTTACTGTTCCATTAAGCATCATACGCTTTTCTATTCTATATTTTCCGGCTATTAATTCATCTATATCTTTCCACATGTTATCATCAGGTGTTGATTCGGTAAGGTATCCCACACCTCCAAGATTAATGCCAAATAAAGGTATATTGCATTCCGCAACATCATGCGCGGCCTGTATCATGGTTCCGTCTCCTCCGAGTACAATAATGCAATCTGTCCCTTCAGGTATACTTGTGCAATCCGTATAACATACAACACAGCCGTTTTTTTCCGAACAGTTTTCTATAATCACGCATTCACAGCCTAATTTTTTTATGTAATCAGTTATTTTTTCGGCGCAAATATATGCATTTTCTTTGTCATTGTTAACTATTACACAAAACTTTTTCAAATTGCACACCTCCTAGAGAATTGAATTTGCAGAGTATACAATGTCTGACCCCTGTTTAATCCACATTTCAATATCATTAACAGCTTTCCTGTCAGCTGCTTTTTCCATATATATAAGATATTCTATATTTCCTTCCGGTCCCCTGACTGGCGAATAATCAAGACCGATTATTTGAAAATCAAGAGAATCCACATATGTAATTATATCTTCTACCACTTCCAAATGTGTCTCTTTTTCTCTTACGACACCCTTCTTACCAACTTTTTCACGACCTGCTTCAAACTGCGGTTTAATGAGGCATACTATACGTGCTCCGTCTCCCATAAGCTCATAAACAGGTTCAAGAACTTTTTTCAGAGAAATAAATGCAACGTCAATAGATACGAAATCTGCAGGCTCTCCAATATCTTCCGGTGTCACATATCTGATATTGGTTTTTTCCATGCTTACAACTCTCGGATCATTTCTAAGGCTCCACGCAAGCTGATTGGTTCCGACATCTATCGCGTATACCTTTGAAGCATTGTTCTGCAGCATACAGTCAGTAAATCCTCCGGTTGAAGCACCGACATCTATACATGTCATACCTTCAAAAGAAAGATTCCATATTTCAACTGCTTTTTCAAGTTTAAGTCCGCCTCTGCTGACATATTTTAAGGTTTTTCCTTTAACCACAATGTCCTTTTCATTTATGTCAACAGATGTTCCTGCCTTATCCTCACGCTGCCCTTTTACATAAACATTTCCTGCCATTATAATGGCTTTGGCTTTTTCTCTTGACGGCGCAAGTCCTCTGTTTACAAGAATTACGTCAAGCCTTTCCTTCATTGATAATTCCCCTTACGCGTTCTGTTATGGTTTCTGCATCAATACCATATTTTTTATATAAAATATCACACGAACCGTGTTCAATATATTCGTCCGGAAGACACACGGATATACATTTACATGAAAGGTTTTTCCATGAAATATACGCCGCTATATGTTCGGAAAGACCTCCCGACATAACATTTTCCTCAAGCGTAATAACATATTCATGCTCTTTACACATTTTATCAACCATTGCATAATCAATTGGTTTCGCATATCTCATATTAACAAGCGTTACATTAATGCCTTCTGAGATAAGTGTATTATATGCTTTCTCTGCACGTTCAACCATACTTCCGTATGCAAGCATTGCAATATGCTTTCCTTCGTGGATAACCTCTGCTTTAAGGCCATCAATATCCTGACAGTACTCTGAAAGTCCCGTATATGCATCTCCTCTCGGATATCTTATAGCAACAGGACCGTCACATTCATTTAAGGCATATTCAAGCATTGCCTCAAGCTCCCAATCATTTTTAGGCGCCATTACGGTAAGATTAGGTATGCTTGTAAGATATGAAATATCAAATATTCCCTGGTGAGTCTCTCCGTCACTTCCTACAAGACCGCCCCTGTCAATTGCAAATACAACATGATGCTTGGACAAACATATATCATGTATAAGCTGATCATATGCCCTCTGTAAAAATGTTGAATAAAGAGCAACAACCGGTTTCATTCCGCCGGCGGCAAGGGCTCCTGCAAATGTAACTGCATGCTCTTCTGCTATACCCACATCAAAAAATCTATCCTTATATGTGTCAGCGAACTCTGTAAGCCCAGTGCCCTGTGGCATGGCCGCACAAACTGCACATATCTTATCATCATTTTCAGCAAGACTTACAAGTTTCTTTCCAAAAACACTGTTATATGATGTAACACCCGGACTTTTAACTTTTTTTACCTGACCGTCATTTACATTAAACGGCTCCACTCCATGAAACATAGAAGGGTTAGCCTCTGCAAATCTGTATCCTTTTCCCTTTACTGTTTTTACATGAACAACAACCGGTTTATTAAGGCTGAGTGCATCATTAAATGTTCTGACAAGCTCATTTATGTCATGCCCGTCTATAGGCCCCATATAGGTTAATCCCATATCTTCAAATATCATTCCCGGAATAAAAAGGTGCTTTATATGGCTCTTGGAACGCTTAACCTTATCAACAAGCTTTTCTCCAACCTCCGGTATGCTTTTAATAAATTCCTTGGTATTTTCTTTTAATTGTCTATATCTGCTATCTGTCCTGAGTCTCATCAGATAATGTGACATGCCGCCTACGCTTTTTGATATCGACATATTATTATCATTAAGTACAATTATCATCCCCGACTTGAGTGAAACTGCATTATTAACAGCTTCATAGAACAAACCGCCTGTCATCGATCCGTCACCTATGACAGTAAAAACTTTATTATGCTTATTCTGCATTTCTCTTGCAAATGCATAACCAAGGCCTACAGACACTGAAGTTGAAGCATGTCCGGAATCAAAAGCATCTGTATCACTTTCTGAAATTCTCGGAAATCCGCTTAATCCTCCATATTGTCTTAAAGTTTCAAATCTGTCCTTTCGTCCTGTCAAAATCTTATGTACATAAGACTGATGACCAACATCCCATATAAGCTTGTCCTCCGGAAAATCAAGGCATAAATGAATAGCCATAGTAAGCTCTACAACACCAAGATTAGACGCAAGATGACCGCCTGTTTTACTGACATTACGTGCAAGAAATGCCCTTATTTCTTTTGCAAGCCTGTTATAATCCTGCTTGTCAATTTTCTTTATATCGTTGGGATTATTTATCTTATCAAGTATAGGATACATATCTAATACCACCTGTGCTAATTATTAGTTTTTTCTGAATATCAGATCATTTATCATTTTCTTGACAAATGATGTGTCTCCGCTAATATTCATATCATCTATATACTTCTCGGCTTCCATCGAATAATTCATAACAGCTTCTTTTGCTTTATCTAAACCATAATATGAAGCAAATGTTACTTTTTCATTCTTCGCATCACTGTTTACAGGTTTTCCAAGCTCCTCAGTTGTACTTGTAATATCAAGTACATCATCCTGAATCTGAAATGCTATACCTACATTTCGCGAAGCATTTTCAAGTAGTACAATATCTTCTTCATCTGCTCCGGCAAGTATTCCGCCTATCATAAACGAAGCTTCTAAAAGTGCTGATGTCTTACATGTATAAATGAACATGAGCGTATCCATATCAGGTACACTTCCGTTCATATCAACATCGACAACCTGCCCGCCGACCATGCCGTACACTCCTGCTTTTTTTGCAAGCACCTGCAAAGCCAATGCTACACGTTTTGCATCACAGTCTTTTATATCAAATGCTTTTGCAGCCGTCTCATATGCATAATTTAGAAGTGCGTCTCCGGCAAGTATTCCCATAGCCTCTCCGTATACAACATGAGTTGTTTTACGGCCTCTTCTATAATCATCATCGTCCATTGCCGGCAAATCATCATGAACAAGCGAATATGTGTGAATCATCTCAATGGCTGCCATAAAAGGCTCAATGAGCTTGTCATCCATTCCCCCACACATCTTATATACTTCATGCATAAACATAGGTCTTAAACGTTTTCCGCCTGCCATAAGAGCATATTCCATAGCCTCAAATATAAGCTTCTGATATCCCGATTTTTCAGGCAGATATTCTTTAAGAACTCTTTCAATATTCTCTATCCTGCTATACATCTTCTGACAGACCTCCATCATTTATAATCTTAAGCTGCTTTTCAACCTTATCTATCTCCGAATTACAGGCTGAAACAATTTTCATGCCTTTTTCGTAAAGTGAAAATGAATCCTCAAGTGACATATCTCCTGATTCCATCTGCTTTATTATTTTCTCAAGTTCAATAAAATTATCTTCAAGTTTTGCCATAATATTTACCTCTCCGTAACCTTGTCAACAGTTGCACTTATATAACCGTCAGACAGGCTTATCTTAAGACTGTCTCCGCTATGTGTTCCATGCACGCTCTTTAACGGTATTCCGTCTTTATCCGTAACATATGCGTATCCGCCCGTAAGTCTGTTTAACGGTGATAACAGATTCAAACGTTCACACAGACTGATAAGCATGGCTCTTTTTTGTTTAATAATCATATCCGGTCTGAGCGACTTTAACCTCGTTTCATATAGTCTGATACTGTTTCGCGCATATTCAATTTTTCTGTTTATTGCATTATTAAGTGCAATGTCATAATCATAAATAACATCAAAAAGATTTTGTATTTCATACACGCAAAGCTCCGCTGCCGCTGAAGGTGTCGGTGCTCTCATGTCCGCAACATAATCTGATAATGTCGTATCAACCTCGTGACCTACCGCAGACACAACCGGTGTCTTGCATTCAAATATGGCACGAACCACTATTTCTTCATTAAATGCAAATAAATCTTCAAATGATCCGCCACCTCTGCCGACTATAATTACATCAGTATTGATCTTATCAAGTTCCTTAATCGCATGAGCTATCTCAGGGGCCGCTTCATCTCCCTGAACATGTACCGGATATAAAATAAGCTGCACATACGGATTACGCCTTGTAGAAATATTTATAATATCCTGTATTGCCGCCCCTGTTGACGCAGTAACAATACCGACCGTCTTTGCATATCTTGGTATCGGTTTTTTGTAAACATCACTAAAAAGCCCTTCTTTAGAGAGCTTTTCTTTTAGCATTTCAAGTTTTTCATATAACAGGCCGACTCCGTCACGATACATCTTTGTAACGTAAAGCTGGTATCTTCCATCACGCTCGTATACGCCTATCGAACCTGACGCAAGTACGCTCATTCCGTCAGCCAATCTGAAATTCAGACTTTTACTGTTTCCTGCAAACATCACACAGGCAATCTTACCCATATTATCCTTTAAAGTAAAATAAATATGCCCTGACGAATGATATTTACAATTGGAGATTTCCCCCTTAACAATAACATCGTTCAAAGCATATTCACGTGCAATTAAACTTTTAATATAACTGTTAATCTGGGAAACCGAATAAATCTGTTCCATAATAATCAGCCTTTTTCATTCTGCTTATATATACCTGCAAGAATTCCGTTTATAAATCCTGCAGAATTGTCATCCGTTCCATATATCTTAGCCAATTCAACAGCCTCATTTATCGCAACTTTGACAGGAATATCATCATCATAAAACATCTCATATATAGCGATTCTCATGATGTTAATATCCGCATTACCTATACGGTTAAGTTTCCAGCCTTTTGAATTCTGCTCTATCAGGGCATCAATATCAGCAAGCTTTTCGCTTATGGCCTTGAACTTGTTCCATATCTCTTCCTTTTCCTCATCAGTAGGAGAAAAATCTACAAGCTGCCAGTAATAACCATACTGTTCTTCCAGTTCTTCTTCTTTGTAGAATCCAGTTTCAAATAATACACAAAAGAGATTCTGTCTAATATCACGTCTTGTCATAATACGAACCTTCCTATTGTAAATGCATGCTGACATTCGGAAGCGACAGCATGCATAAAATAATCATATTATTCTTTATCTATAGCAACTCCGGAAATATATATATTAACATTATTAACAGTTAAACCTGTCATACTTTCAACAGCCTGCTTTACCTTATCCTGTACCTGACTGCTGGTTTTAAGAATGTTATAGCCATATTTCATGTTAATATTCATATCTACATTGACTTCATCATTCTCAATAACAGCTTTTACACCTTTGCCAAAGTTTCTTACGCCTAACTTTCCGGCGAGTTCATTAGCCATTGAACCGATTGTAGACTGAACACCTTCTGCTTCAAGGGCTGCAAGTCCTGCAATACTTGCAACAACCTCGCTTGAAATAAGCACCTCTCCAATATCGTCCGCGCTTAACTGAAGTGTTTTATATACCTGTTTAACATCCTGTTCTTTCATAACCAAATGACCTCCTTACAGATTATGTTATGTCAATCATGGTTATTATATCAAATAAATAGTAATTTGAAAACAGTTTATTTTATTCCAACCGGTGTTATTACAATATCCGATGCATTTGCATCTGTCTTTCTTTTCACAATGTCCTCTATCTGAGCTATATCTTTTTCTGTAAGACTGTCAGCTCCAACTATAACATCAACTTTCCCGTCCACTATATTTACAATACACTCACCATATCCTTTTGCCATAAGCATAGATTCGGCGGAATTTTCTTTTTCTGAGTCAGATGTTAGATTTATCACTTCTTCCACAGCCTGTTCTTTCTGTGCTTCAGTAGCAACGGTGCTATTAATAAGCTCCATAAGTATTTCTTTATTTTTTGATCTTGTCTGCTCTCTCTGAAGTCTTGCAGAGTCAAAATATTCCGCACCTATTGTAGATGATACAAGTACTGCTTCGCCGATGTTTTTGTCTGTCTGCTGCACTTCTGCAGTGTCTACCGGATTCACGGTAGGTGCAGGACCTTCTGTTGCCGGAGTAACCAGTTCACCCGTATCAGACAAATCTACTCCGCTTTCATCATATATATCGCTGTCGGATATATCATATATTGTTTCTGCTACTTCTTCACTGTTTCCCATACCTGTTTCTTTAAGTTCATTATCCTGCGTTATTGACAGATACCCTGCAACTGCAATCATAATTGCGAGTGCTGATATTATCACCTGATTTTTTCCAATAATTTTTTTCACTGCTTATCCTCCTACATATATTATTCGAGTTTCATTACTTTAATTCTATGAGACGGGATACTAAATAATACCTCTGCAGCCGATGTTATTTCTTTTTTCAGAGTATCATTATCTCCTCCTTCACATACAATAAGAACACCGCTTATTTCCGGTTCGAGTTCCTTGATAATATATGGGGTTTTATTGTTGCCCTCCGACTCATATACTGTCTCATATGCGTCTTCCGTACTTATACTATTTCTTACATTGCCGTCATTTCCGGTTTCGTTTGCAGTATCCTTTTTATATGTCGGATCAGTAAGTGCAACCTTTTCCGTTGAACCTTTTAACGTGATCATAACTTCTATTCTTCCCACACCCGAAACGCCTGAAAGTATATTTTTTAATTGTTGCTCAAGTTTATTTGTATATTGTTCTTCTTCCGTATATTTTGTTGATTGCGCTGTCTGTTTGTCAGAAACTTTTGTGTCATTTTTTCCTTGTTTCATATCATTTGCCGACAATGTTATCAGTACTATCCCTGCAAGACAGATAATGATAAATTTAGGTATACCTATAACATTTACTATGGTGTCTTTTATTTTATTTATTGTCATGCTCTCACCTCATGGTCCAACATATATATCAACAATATCCGATGAAACCCCGAAACTTTCACATATATCGGTTTCAAGACTGTCAGCTCGCATCTCCAAAGATTTATTGCTTACATTTCCTTCATCATCTACAATTACATCCTTTGCAGACAATTTTTCAGTCATACTGGCTCTTACATATATATAAGCCGGTTTTCCCGTATTCATATCCTGCTCTACTTCATAATCATCAAGAATCAGATCATTTTTATATAAAAGTCCGTTTATTATATCCCCACAAAGCATACTGTATTGTTCATTATCCTTTTCTCCGTAAAACTTTATATTCTGCTCATACTCACTAAACCGCGTGTTAAGGTCATACAATTTTATGTTTTCAAAAATGTCACTTCCTTCGTTTATAAGTTTACTGATTGGATTAAGTATCAACGCAATCACAACCAGTCCTGCAAAAAATCTAATGTATTTCTTATATGTACTTCCCGAAAGCAGATTGGAAATAACACTTACAAGCAAGATATAAACGGTTATATTTTTTAATGTGTCATAAAATGTTTCCATATCTAAACTCCTACTCCGGTCGCTATGATAACAACAGCCATCGTAATAACAAACATTACTGCGGCGGTAAATATAATGTAAAACAAAAGCCTGCATGCCGTTCCTGCTGCACTAATTCCGTCCGTCATTCGTGTGTCACCTGATACAGGCTGTGCACATACTGCTGTGGTTTGAATTACAAGACTATATAAAATCAATCTTGTAACAGGAACGAGGCAAATAATTATTATAATAATGAGACCTGCCGTTCCGACAGAATTTTTTATAAGCATTCCTGCACCGTATACAGATTCATACATCTGCCCGATCGAATTACCCACACCCGGAATCATTGATATTCCTTTTCCGACAATTGATTTTCTTACATTTCCGGCTGCAGGAATTATCATCCCCTGTATGACAGAGAGACTGCACATAATAAATGAAATACCTTTAAGTCCCCATACTATCAATTTCTCAACAAATTCCACGCATTTACTGAACATGTCCTCGTACATGATCGGATTTAGCATTGCAAGCACAAAATATATATTTACGGCCGGAAGAAAAATTTCCAAAAGGACGGTATCAATTATTCCCACAACTATAAGAAATGACTGGTAAAATGATATGGCAACCACGCTTCCTGATGCGTAAGTTACAGTTAGAAAAAACGTCGGAATCAGCGCCTGCATAAATTCAATCAGAGTATTAAGTTTATTACTGCAATAGTTAAACAACTCTGTAAACAATACCGACAAAATGATGAATAAAAGCATATATGCAACATAAAATCCTGTCTCAGAAACCTGTATCCCCTTTATCGTCTTTGATAGATTAATAAATATAGCTGCAATTACGACGATGATAATTATCTTTGAAATAAGCTGAACAAGCGACGCGCCTTCACCTTTAATAGTATCAAAAATATATGTACTGATATCCTGAAATGAAATATTCATTCCTATATAATCCTCAAAGCTTTTTCCGTCATCAAATATTTCATTCATTATTGAATTAATATCACTGTAATCAATCTCATATTCTTCCACCACGTTTCGTTCCCTCATTTCATAAAAGCAAATATTGTATCGCACAACGCCTTAATAATCGGTGCACTTATAAGAAGTATACTTAGTTTTCCCATAAGTTCTATCTGTGATGAAATTGTAGTATATCCGTTTTCCCTACACATATTGGAAGAGAACTCAGCCACAAATGCTATTCCGAGCATCCTTATAAGAATCCCGATATATTCTGAACTTACACTTATATAATTTTCAAATCCCTTTATAATATCAATAATTCCCGAAAATCTCTGTATGGTCATATATATAAGTATTATGCCTCCGCATATTCCTACATATGTTCCGTACTCATTTTTTATACTTTTAACAAAAATGGCAACAAGAACCGTAACTATTCCAAAAACACAAGCTTTAATCATAATGAAAATAACCCTTCTATAGTCTCAAACAGCTCGGCAATGTACGGCACGATCCACATTAGAACTATAATAAGTCCGGCAAGACTTATTATGAATGCCTGTTCATCACGCCCCGAGTGTTTTAGGACCTGACTGAGTACCGACACTAATATTCCTACTGCAGCTATCTTAAAAATAACACTGACTGACATAAAACATTTAACCTCATATTATAAGTAATATTAAAAATATGCCTGACGATAAACCAAGCATTCTCATCAGTTTTATGCGGTTGCCCACATCTGATTCAAGCATTTTAATTCTCGCATCCAGCCTGTCTGCAAATACATTTATCCTTCCAAGCTCCTTCTGTCTGTCGTGACCGCATGGCTCGCATACAAAACGGACCAGTTCATCCTTGTCTTCTTTAGGTAAAATATCCATCATTTTTTGTGCTAAAACATATTCATTTTTTACTGAATACTCAGTATTCATATACGAAGCCATTTCTCTGAAAAAAGGCGACCATTCCTCATTTTTGTCAGATATTATTTCGTATATTTTCCCTATCTCTGTTCCCATATATCTGACCTCGGATTCTATTATGCTGAGGCATCTTCTAAGTGATGACAAAAGCTCAAGCTGTCTCCTTGCCCTTTCGCCCATTATGTAACCGATACTGCACGTAGATAAAAGAACGATAAATATTCCGGTTAATTTAATATACATTTGTGAAGCAGTCTCCCTTCACCATCATAGATAAGTGCCGTCCTCTCCTTTTTGCTGCTCAACGACAAAACAATTATTCTTTCAAAATGTTTATCAAGCTTACTGTTTTGTATCACATCATTTATTCCATATCCGTGATGTGTCGCAATAACATGACAGCCGCAAATCATTGCAGAAGAAACAGCTTGCATATCTTCTTTTGTACCAATCTCATCTACTGCAATTACTTCCGGTGACATGCTTCTAAGAAGCATCATCATTCCTTCAGTCTTCGGACATCCGTCAAGCACATCCGTCCTCATGCCGACATCATTTTGCGGAATGCCGTTGTAACATGCACATATTTCCGAACGCTCGTCCACAACTCCTGTATTCTTACCCGGACAATACGCACTTCCGTTTGAAACTTGTCTTATTATATCCCTTAAAAGCGTTGTCTTTCCCGCGCCGGGAGGTGACACGATTAACGTGTTAAATACCCTTTCCCCCTCATACAAAAACGGCATTATTCTGTCAGCACAGCCTTTTTGCTCGCTTGCAATTCTTATATTTATAAATGAAATGCTCTTCATGCTTTTCACTGTGCTGTTTTCAACAACAGTTTTTCCGGCAAATCCTACCCTGTGTCCTCCGGCTATTGTTATGTAACCATTTCTTATTTCTTCTTCATATGCATAAGCTGATGCACCGCTGAGGCAGTTAAATGTGTTGTGCAGATCATCCTCATTTATCCTTACATTTGTAACAATATTCTCTCCGTCATATCTGATTATAAGAGGTCTGTTTGCCCTCATGCGTATTTCCTGAAGCTTGTCGTTACCATAGTGATTTTTATAAATAAAGTCTGTAAGCTTATCCCCGATTATTCTGTATACAGGCTCGAGTTTGTCCATAACACACCTCCATTTGCAGTGAATTAATAAATTATATGTTAGTGTGTTGTCCTTTATACAAAAAAGATGTATCATATTAAAGAATTCAAATTGGAGGCATAAACGATGGAATACGGACTTATAGGTGAAAAGCTATCCCACAGCTATTCAAAAGAAATACATGAGAAAATCGCAGATTACGATTATGAGATACATCCTGTTGCAAAAGAGGATTTGGATTCATTTATGACCGAAAAACCTTTTTCCGCTATAAATGTAACTATTCCTTACAAGGAAAAAGTTATCCCTTATCTGGATGAACTTGATACTACTGCTGAAACTATCGGAGCAGTTAATACAATTGTTTGTGAAGACGGCAAATACAAGGGATATAATACTGACTTTGGCGGATTTATGTACATGCTTAAAAAGCATAATATTGATGTAACCGGAAAGAAAGTACTTATCCTTGGAAAAGGCGGTGCTCACAAAGCTGTTGCTGCCGTTCTTAAAGCACTTAAAGCCTCTGATATAATTACTGTTTATTATAAAGAGGCTGAGGACTCTGTTACATATGAGCTGTGCAAACAGCTTCATACTGATGCCTCAGTCATCATAAATACAACACCTGTCGGCATGTATCCTAATACAGGTGTGTCACCAATAGACCTCACATGTTACCCTGACTGTGAAGCTGTTGTTGACCTTATATATAATCCACTTGAAACTGAATTTCTTAAACAGGGAAAAGCGCTTGGCATGACTGCAGTTTGCGGACTTGAGATGCTTGTTGCGCAAGCTGTGTATGCCTCAGAATATTTTAGAAAAATAAAGCTGTATGATACTGATGAACAGTACATACAGCTTATAGATAAAGTTACTGATGAAATAAAACAAATAATGACATTTAACTTATAACTTCGATATTATCATCTGTTCTGCAACTCGTCCTGAAAATCCGCCATTTACGAGACTAAGCCTGTTAGCTTCCATAAGAAGCTCTTCTTCTGTAAGGTTTATCTCAGGATGTCTCTTTGCAATTCCCTTTACAATTTCGTCAAACTCTTTCTTGCTTGGTCGTCCGTAATATATCGTCAGACCAAATCTCTGTGCAAGCGAAAGTTTTTCCTGCATAGTATCACTGACATGAAGTTCATTGTCCATATCGGCTCTATCCTTCCACGTCTCTTTTATCAGATGTCGTCTGTTTGAAGTTGCATATATAAGTACATTATCAGGTTTTGTTTCAAGTCCGCCTTCTATTATCGCTTTAAGGTACTTATACTCTATTTCAAATTCTTCAAATGACAAATCGTCCATGAA
Organism: Lachnospiraceae bacterium; assembly: GCA_015057375.1. Taxonomy (GTDB): domain Bacteria; phylum Bacillota; class Clostridia; order Lachnospirales; family Lachnospiraceae; genus V9D3004. Next base: position 21,977 of record SVEM01000013.1, on the reverse strand, counting down.
TATAACAAATCTGTAATTGCGGTCTTTAATCATTTCAATGACTGCTGAAAGATCCTTAAACTGATGCTTATATATTTCTATCATTCTAAGCCCTTCAGCATAATATTTGTTAAGTATTGCCTTTATACTTGTAGACTTTCCGGTTCCGCTGTCACCGCATAACAAAACGTTATTTGCACGTTTACCACTGACAAATGCTTCTGTATTATCCACAAGCTTTTTCTTCTGAACCTCATATCCTATCAAATCATCAAGAGTAACACCTGAAATGTTTGTAACAGGTACAAGTGACAACCCGTTTCCGTCATTTTTTATACGAAATGCAGGATTAAGACCAAGCATTCCAACACCGTATTTCTTATAAAAATCAGTTACTATTATGTACAGATCAGACGCAGTAAGCACACCGCTTAAACTGTATGCAAGTTCCTTTACCTTATCACTTACTCCCTTATTAAATCTTCTTTCCGGCTTTATAAGAGAACGATAATTAGTAATACGGGTAAAACAGTTTATTTCAAGTGCCTCTTCTATTTCAGAAAAATCATAATTAAGTATGTTATAAAAATGTTTCAGATCCTCTTTTACAAAATCATTTACTGTGCCATCCTGTGCTCCGCTTTTTTCGCATGTAATTGTAAATGGATTTTCACTCGTTGCAAGAACATAAGCAACATAATTCTTCCAAAGGTTTCCGTCAAAACCATAGTCTGTTGCTACATCAAGAAGGTTGTTAATCTCTGTATATATTCTTGTTTTAAGCTCATTTTTATCATAATCTCCTGCAGAGAAATCATAAAAGATATCTCTCATACTTCTTATGATTCCTGAAGATATATTTTTTTTGTAAATTATAAGACTGTCTATGTCTCTGTACATTATAAATCAACTCCTGTTATGACTTACATTCTGTCCGGTGCTGAAAAACCAAGTAAATCAATACAATTCTCAAGAACATCCTTAACAAGAATAAGAAGTGCAATCATTGACTCTTTTCTTGCTTCATCTTCACAACTAAGTATCTTATTATCGTGATAGAAACTGTTAAATGCATCTGAAAGCTCATACAGATACTGGCATATTCTGTGAGGGGCATTATCTTTGTATGCCTGCATAATGCAGTCATGATATTTTACAAGGCAAAGCATTACGTTTGACTCGCTCTTATTCTGAGGTGCCTGTATCTTAAGCTCTTTTGTAATATCTCCGCCTGCCGCAATGTATTTCTGCAAAACAGACTTAATTCTAACAATTGAGTAAAGAATATATGGTCCTGTATTTCCTTCAAATGATGTAAACCTGTCAACATCAAATATATAATCTTTTGATGCCTGATTTGAAAGGTCACCATATTTGAGGGCAGACAAACCAACCTTTTCAGAAACTTCACGAGCTTCTTCTTCAGGCATCTGTCTGTTTTCCATGATTCTCTCATACACTTTGTCACTTATTTCATTAATAAGTGTCTCAAGACGAAGCACACCGCCATCTCTTGTCTTAAATGGTTTTCCGTCTTTTCCGTTCATTGTTCCGAAGCCGACAAATATAAGCTCTGTATCATCATTTACAAGACCGGTCTTTCTTGCACATCTGAATACCTGGTCAAAATGAAGTCCCTGTCTCTTGTCAACAACATAAATCATTTTTTCTGCATTAAACAGCTTTACTCTTTCAATGATTGTTGCGAGATCAGTTGTTTCATAGTTTGTTGCTCCATTTGATTTTAATATGATACAAGGAGGAATCTCTTTAGTGTCGGTTTCTTCTTTTACATCTACAACCAAAGCACCGTCACTTATATAAGCATGTCCCTCATCTTTCATCTTCTGTACCATATCAGGAATATAGCACTGTGCATCACTTTCCTTTTTCCAAAGTTCAAATGATACATTTAGTCTGTCATAATTCTTTTTAATATCTGCAACAGAAACATCAATTATATGCTGCCATAATGCATGGTATCCTCTGTGTCCGCTCTGAAGCACTGCGGTTGCTTCCTGTGCCTTTGCAAGGTATTCAGGATGCTCTTTCGAATAAGCACTGGCATACGGATATATCTCCTCAAGCTCAGACATATCAAATGGTGCCTCGCTTGGATACTCTCCCGTAAAATCATCATCAAAATAAGGAAGATCCGGTTTTCTGATTGAAAGCTCTGTAATAATAAGTCCGATCTGAAGTCCCCAGTCTCCAAGATGAACATCACCGATAACATCATGTCCTACATATCTTGCAATTCTCTTGATACTTTCACCGATAATTGCTGCACGCAAATGTCCTACGTGAAGTGGTTTTGCAACATTAGGTCCGCCGTAATCAACAACAATCTTCTTAACTTTATCCGGTGCTGCAAGTCCGAATTTCTCAGAATTCTTCATTGAATCAACATAACCTGCAAGAAATGCCGAATTAAGAATTATATTGATAAATCCCGGTTTTACGGATTCTATTTTTTCAAACATTATATTTCCTGTAAGTCCTGCCACAACATCATCAGCTATCATAAATGGTGCTTTATGATATGCCTTTGCTGCTGACATCGCACCATTACACTGATACTCACACAAGTCAGGTCTGTTAGAAATATTAACCTTTCCATAACTCTTCTCGTATCCTGCTTTCTCAAAAGCCTGCATTACCTGCTCTTCGATAAGCTCTATTATTGTCTTCATATGCTTTCCTCCTGTTTGCATAAATCGTCTAATATATTAAAATACTCAGGGAATGTTTTATGAGAACATTCCGGATTATTAATTTTAATTCCGTCTGCACATAATCCTGTTACAGAAAATGACATTGCAACCCTGTGGTCATTGTATGTTTCTATAAGTGCAGACTGAGGTGTTCCGGATGAAATTTCTATTCCGTCCGCATGCTCAACACATTTTATCTGCATGCGTGTAAGTTCATTGTACATAGCCTTTATGCGGTCTGTTTCCTGACCTCTTATATGTGCTATTCCTTTTATCGTGACTCCTGAATCTGTAAATGGTGCAATAGCAGCAAGTGTAAGTGCCTGGTCGGAATAGTCACTCATATCTGCTTTTATTCCACAAAGTCTGTCAGGTCCCGTAAGAATAATTCCTTCATCAGTATCAATCGCCGTACAACCCATGCGTTCTAACAATTCCACAAACTTTATATCACCCTGCATACTGTCTCTGTGAACATCATATACAAGGGCACTCTTTCCTGTAACAGCAGCCATGGCATAAAAATAACATGCAGCACTTACATCGGGTTCACACATATAGCTTCCGGCATTATAGCAACTCTTTTCTCCGTCTACTACATAATCATTATCAGAAAGCATCAAAACATCTACACCAAAATCATGCATCATTTTCTGTGTTATCTTAACATACGATTTTGCTTTTCTTTCTCCGGTAAGATGAATATGCACCCTTCTTCCGCTTATCGGTGCTGCCATAAGAAGTGCGCTCAAAAACTGACTGCTTTTATCAATATTTACATCGAGCGTCAACATGCTTTTATCTGTAAATGAATTGCCTGCGCCTGTGACTTTAAAAGGAAATGAATATTCATTTTCCTGAAATTCAAACTTTGCTCCTGCGCACATAAGCGCAGAAATAAGCTCTTTCATAGGTCTTTTCTTCATCTGTTCTGAAGAATCTATATAATATGTTCCGTCTGAAAAAGCAAGCATCGCCGTAAGAAATCTGGCAGCAGTACCGGCACTGCCAACATATATACTTCCGGTTTTGTTCGGAATATTTCTTCCGCAGCCTTTAATTATCACATGGCTATCACCTGAAAAAACCTGATACCCGAGAAGCTTAAGACTTTCTATAAAATGCTTTGAATCATCACTTTCAAGTATTCCTTCAATATGCGAAGTACCTTCTGACAAAGCGGCAAGAAGCAAGACTCTGTTAGTAATACTTTTCGAACCCGGTACATGAACACATATATTATCTGTATTTAAGCTTTCTACTTCATATACCGACATAAACGCCTCCACATTTATACTTCTTTATTGCTCTCAATATAATCTCTTGCTTCGTTATACTCTTCATCAATATCTTCTCCTACATCAATAACTTTAGGAGTACGTCTGTATAAAATATCATACATAACAGGCACTATGATAAGTGTCATAATTGTAGAATATAACAATCCTCCAAATATTACAATAGCCATTCCCTTTGACATAACAGAACCGGCATCATTTGAAAATGCCATATTACTCATTGCAAGAACCGTTGTAAACGCTGTCATAAATATAGGTCTGAATCGCGTCTTACCTGTCGCAAGAAGCGCATTCTTTTTATCAAGTCCCTGAATTCGAAGCTGATTTACATAATCTACAAATACAATACCATTATTAACAACTGTACCCATAAGTACCATAAATCCCATAAGGGATAAAGCACTTATCTCTTCTCCTGCTATAAGAAGACCAAGGAATCCTCCTGTAAATGCAAGCGGAATTGTAAATATAACGATAAATGGTGATAACAGACTCTGGAACTGTGCAACCATTACAAGATATATAAGTAAGAAACCTAAAAGCAATGCAAGCAACATCTGCTCAAGCATTTCAACAACTTCCTCAGATTCCCCGGCAACTACAACCGAATAACCTTCCGGTGCTTCATAGTCTTCAATAACAGGTTTAAGGTCTCTTGCAATAAGTGCTGCGTTATATCCTTCTTCCATTTCCGAAGTAACTGTTATATATTTTGACTGATTTTCTCTTGTGATAACCGGCGCACTCTCTGTCTGCTCCGTAACGGCAAAATCAGACAACTTATACTTCTTAACCTTTTCGTTCCCCTGTTCATCTTTCTTTGTAACAGAAAGTTCAAGATCCATTAAGTTCTCATAGGTAAGTACGTCTGTTTCATCAACAATATTTACATCAATTCTGTGATTATTAACAACAACCTGTGTTGCCTTCTTTTCTGTTGTAAGCTTAGCTGTTATTTCACTATATATCTGTGCAACTGTAAGACCGCATTTTGCCGCCTTGTCTTTATCAATAGTAAGATGAAGGGCAGGCTCATTATCTTCTGCACCGTCACTCACATTAGTTATTCCTTCTGTGCTTTCGAGGATTCCCATGATATCTTTACCTATATCATTGAGTATCTCATCATCTTCACCATATATATTTACCGAAATTCCAGTAGACATAATAGAGGACATTGACTCCTCCATTCCGACAATAACTTCACATGGTGTGTCTTTTGTTACTTCTTTTATATTCTCAGTAAATTCATCAAACTCTTTTACGGTATTAACATATTCCTCAGGTGTAATATACATCATAATGCTGTCAAATGAGGATTCTCCACCCTGTGCGATTCCTCCAACAAGCATATTGGCCATACCGACATTATCCATTACTGCAACATCCTTCACAGCCTCTACGGATAATATATTAGAAAGTGCTTCATCAGCAATTTCCACAGCCTTATCATTTGGGGTATCTTCAGGCATATTAAGGGTTACACTGAATGTTTCGGCAGACATGTCAGGCATCATTACAATACCCATTCTGAATACTCCTACTATACTGAATACGAGAAGAGCTCCGGCAACTAATAGAGGAACAACCTTAAATCTCAGGCACCATGAAAGAATCTTTCCGTATATGCTAAGCACTTTTTCAAGGAAAGGCTGCTTTTTAGGTTTAATCTTCTTAAGCATAACCGAACCAAAAGTAGGTACTAAAGTAAGTGCCACAATAAGCGATGCAGTAAGTGCATATGTTATCGTAAGTGCAAATGGAATTACAAGATCCTTTATCATTCCGGATGTAAATATCATAGGAATAAATACAAATATTGTAGTCAATGTTGATGAAATAATAGCTGATGCTACCTGCTTTGTACCCCAGACAGCTGCTCTTGCAGGTTCAACTCCTTTATTTCTCAATCTGAATATGTTCTCAATAACTACTATAGAGTTATCTACAAGCATACCAATTGCAAGACCAAGTCCGGCAAGTGACATTACGTTAATATTTATACCTGAAAAATACATAAGTATTATTGCAAATAATATTGAGAACGGAATACTGAATGCAACAACAATAGTAGGTCTTACACTTTTTAAGAATAATACCAGTACTATAATCGCAAGTATTGCACCGATAAGCATACTGTAAAGAACGCTTTCAAGGAACATGGAAATATAATCTGACTGGTCATTGAAAGGCACTATTTTAAGTCCCTGATATTTCGTTTCAAGCTCTTCTATTGCTTCCTTACAATTTTTAGACACATCACTGGTGTTAGCCGTACTTGCTTTATATATAGCAAGAATAATCGCGGCATCCCCATTATATCTTGCATAACTGTCTTTTGAATCATCGATAATGGTTATATCAGCCACATCACTTACTTTAACCTTACCTATACCCGGCACTTTACAAAGAACCATGTCTTCAACAGCTTCTTTGCTGTCATACTCTTCTCCGACCTTAAGAAGCCACTGATTATCTTCTTTATCATCTATATATCCTGCCGGCATTTCAAAGTTCTGTGCATAAATAAGTCCTGAAAGTGCGTCAAGGCTTAACAACATGTCAAGATTAGCATTTTCTCTTGCTGCTTTCTTTGATTTTTTCAATGTTTTCTCAGCAGTATCCAGTTCCTTTTTAGCATCATCAATTCCTGTTTTTCCTGATGATATCTGCGCTCCTGCCTGACCAAAACCTGATGTTGCAGAAAGTGCTCCCGATAAAGCATCTTTATAATTTTTATCAAGATCCTTCATCTGTTCAGCAAGCTGATTGTTAATTGCTTCTGATGCCTTGATTTTTACGGCAAGATTTGCAAGCTCAGTATCTATCTGAGGTATTCTGACATTAACAATATCATATACACTTTTTAACGAATCATAAGTAAGCGTTTTTACCTGCTCTCCATAACCGATACTCTTAATCCAATTTATATATGCTTCAAAACCTGCTTTATCAGATACAGCCTCTTCAATGCCTGAAATAACTTTTTTTCCGGCGGCGTTTGCCGACTGTGAAAGTGTTCCTGATAACCCTTTTAACATACCGTCAAGCATTTGATATGTGTCATTTATTTTATTATCTTCATATGCTTTCTTCTCAGCTTCAAGCGCAGCTTTCTGTGCATTAAGACTCTGAAGTGTAGCTTCATAAGCAGCCTTTGCTGCCTTTGCATCATCAAGCTTAGAAAGTGCCTCCGTAAGCTGGGCATTAGTATCATTCTGCTGATTTGCAAGTGTTGATTCACTTTTATCAAGCTGGCTCTGTGCATCATTTAACTTATCTTTTGCTTTTGTAATATCTTTACCTGCATCAGCAAGTTTATCATTTGTATACTCAAGGATTTTATCATTCAGTGCTTCAATCTTATCTTCATCAAGTCTGATTTCCATAGACTGAGTAACCGCACCTATTTCGGTTATATTGGCAATACCTTCTTTTCTCTCAAAATAAGGTACAACAGTATCGTCAGCAAATTCAGTAAGATTAATTATATCTTTTCCTTCATAGCTTACGGTCGCATAAACAGTAGCCATCATATCCATGCTGATTTCCAAAACATTAGGAGTTCCGCACATCTCAGGAAGTGAAAGCATATTAAGGGCAGACGATATCTTAACCATTGCCGAATCCATATTTGTTCCGCTTTCATATTCAAGCATGACAAGACTGTAATTCTCAGCTGAATTACTAATGATGTTTTTAACTCCGCTTAATGTTCCGACCGCACTTTCAATAGGTCTTGTAACATCTTCCTCAACCTTCTGCGGACTTGCACCGGGTTCTGTAGTTATAATCATAAGATATGGCATACTCATATTCGGAAGAAGATCTGTTTTCATTTTTGACAGACTTACAAATCCAAGCACGAGAATTACAATAACAGCAACTACTGTAAGATATGGTTTTTTAACACTGGATTTAATCAAATTAATAGCCTCCTTATTATCCTTGCCAAAATATATTAACAATCCGGGGTGCCGGTACACCCTTGTATAATTCATAATATCTTCTTTATTAAGAAATTCTTTTCATTAGACTTAATTTATTATTATAACACGAGATATATGGAAAACAAGAGAACTAAAGACATTTAAGATAAATTTATTTATAAATTAATTATTTGAAAACATCCGGTATAAAGTCATGTAAAATTGACTTATACCGGATATATTACATGTCGTTTTTTATACATATTCTGCTATTCTGCTTACACCTACATATATTTCGGATATTTTATACCAGGTCGGAAAATCCACAACCCCTGTTTCCGGAAGGTCAAATACATCTTGAAATACTCTTACTGCTTCTGCCGTTGCCGGACCATATATTCCGTCTGCAGTTATTTTGGGTATAAGAGGATAACCATCTGAAATAACATTAAGCTGTGTTTGCATCTGTCTCACTTTTTCTCCGGCACTTCCAATATCAAGATTAAAGCCCGGCCATGATGAAGGAATACCTGATATAACCTCTGTACTGTTTATATACATGGAATCTCCGTAATAGTAATTGATTATCTCAATTGCAGAATAACCTTGCTCACCAAGCGACTGTGAACCCCATTGTGACATAAGCCCCGGACATGTAACCCTTCTTCCGTCGCAATACTGCGTAAGTATCGGCTGTGTTACACCCGGTCTTGACAGAAAGTTTGAAAAAATACTGTCAACAACTTCTGAAATGCTTTGAAATATATTTCGGCCCGGTATCCATTTATGGTCATAAGCCGTCGATGAAGTTATCGTAAAATCATAACCTCTGTTTCTATAAAATTCAGTATATACCCTGTTTAATGTAAATGACTGTATTGCAAGTATATTGGCAACTATTGTTTCATAAGTCCATGTGGCATATATCTCACTGCTTGCAACATTTTTAATATAATCCTTATATGGAACATAGTAATTTTCAGCAGATGAATCGTTCGGCGGACCATCATGTACAACAACATATTCAGGTATGACAACCCTGCTAAGTACAATTTCTCCGGATTCATTAACCGGCTGAATTTCAGGTTCTTCTATTTTAGGAGGATAATCTCCCCACAAGGTATGATCAGGTATTACAAATAATTCTGTACCTTCTTCATTATTAGGCTCTATCGGCAGAAGTTTCTTGTTTTGTATCGCGGTTTCTCCCGATAAAATCTCTGCGCCACTTATTTCAACAGGTATATATCCTTCTGCATCAATGTATATCGTATACTCCGAATATGGTTTATTTGCACCCGGCTCAATAGAATACTCAAGCGGAGGTGCAGAAAGTTCAATATCCTGTGTTTTTCCACTTGAATCCGTTGTTGTCTGCTCAATTACACGATTCGGTTCATCCGGACTGACAACACGAATCACAGCTCCTTCTAAAGGTTTATTTCCGATTTCTGAAGTAACATTTACACGAAGATTCCCCAATGCCATACGACCTTAAAACTCCTTATTATTAGCACTATGTCATAATATATGCAATAGCTGTTATTTAGTTACTCTCCACTGATAAATACGGCTTCTCTCACTTACAGTTCCGAATGAATATCCCGCTTCCCTGTACATTTTTATAATACGCGGCAACGCTTCCACAGTCGCCTTGTTAGATGCCGAATCATGCAACAAAACTACCGGTTCGTTATACCTGTTATAACCGTTTTTTATGTTTTTTATAATTGTCTGTACTGTAGGACTTCCCACAGAATCTTCTCCGCTTACATTCCAGTCACAAAATTCAAGTCCGATTTTCTTTAATCTTTTAATTACCTTATTTCGGAATTTCATCACATAACAGTTATTGCTTCCCCACGGAAAACGATAAACTAAAGGCACAACACCGGTATTCTCAATAATCACCCGTTCAGCCTTTAATATATCGTTATAATACGCCTTGTCATCCTTATATATTTTTTTAGCATCATGCGAATATGTATGCACACCTATCTGATGTCCCTCTTTTATCATTCTTTTTACTACATCACTTGTGTTATCATTTACCTGGTTTCCAATAAGAAAAAATGTTGCTCGAACATCATTTTTCTTTAAAATATCAAGAATTTTCTCGGTGTTTTTACTTGGTCCGTCATCAAATGTAAGATAAACAACCTTTTCTTCATCTGATTCTTTCCCTGATACTTCATTTGCCAATTCACCTTTTTGAGAAAAACAAACATAAGATATAACAGAAATAAACATAAATAATAAAAAAACGGCACTCTTTTTCATAAATTATACCCAATTAATTATTATGGAAATAATATATGAAAAAAAGTGCCGACATATACACATATCAGATATCAATATATACGTCTGATGGTATCATTGCTTTAATAAATATTCCATCTTCCTTATACTCTTCGCAAAGAAGCGTGCCTTTGCTTCTGATAGCAGCAATTTTTCCAGCATCACTGTATGGAATTGTCTTTTCTATCGTTACCATTCTACTGTTGATGATATCTTTCAGCTTGGTCATAAACTCGTCTAAGCCAAAACCTGTTTTTGCAGATACTCTGATTGTAGCTTCACTGTTTTGGTCATGTCCGAGATTTAGTGTGCCGTCATCTTCGTGCCTGTCACACTTGTTATATAAGGTTATAACCGGCTTTCCTGATATCCCGAGCATATGAAGTGTTTTATACACCACATCCATCTGCTTATCCGCATAAGGGTTACTGGAATCAACAACATGTATAATAATATCTGCATATTTTGCCTCTTCCAAAGTACTTCTGAATGCATCTACAAGGTGGTGAGGAAGTTTACTTATAAATCCTACAGTATCAGTAAAAAGTACCTGTCCGCCGTCTTCAAATTCGTATATTCTGGTCGTCGGGTCAAGTGTTGCAAATAACTTATCCTCCGACAGAATATCCGCATTGGTAAGAGTATTAAGAAGCGTTGACTTTCCTGCATTCGTATAACCTACTATACACGCAAGCGGAACTCCGCTTTCCATACGCTTTCTTCTTGTTGTATCACGGTTCTTTTTTACATTTTCAAGCTCTCTTGCAAGGACTGAAATACGTTCTCTTATAAGACGTCTGTCCATCTCAAGTTTCTTTTCTCCGGGTCCTCTTGTTCCGATACCGCCTCCGAGTCTTGAAAGCGAACTTCTAAGACCGATAAGTCTTGCGGCACGGCTCTTAAGCTGTGCAAGCTCAACCTGAATCTTTCCTTCGCTTGTCTGCGCTCTCATGGCAAATATATCGAGTATAACTATCGTCCTGTCTATAACCTTTGCTCCAAGCAAATCATTAAGATTACGAAGTTGTGCCGGACTAAGCTCATCATCACAAACAACCGTATCTATATCAGCCTCTTCAATAATCTCAGCTATCTCAGCTATCTTTCCTTTTCCAATATAAGTTCCGGGATGAATCTGCTCTCTGTTCTGATAAATACTGTCAAATACAACACCGCCTGCCGTCTTACATAATTCAGCAAGCTCAGCAAGCGATCTTTTAGTATCTTCTTCATCATTTACCGACACACCAACGAGAAGCAGTTTCTCAGGTTTAACCTCTGTTTCAAATAAATCCAATATAATTCTCCTACTCTGTCAGTTTTCGTTCTTCGGTTTAATTCTTGTCTTTATAAACTCATATTCTTTGGCCATAAGCTCATCATTATATATTTCAAGATAATGTGCTGCTTTTTCTTCCGCAATATCATATTTACCGTTTTTCTCATATATTATTACTTCGTTAAATAAAAGCTTCTTCTTTGCGGTTCCGCCGGCCATACTGCAGCCTTTTGTAATCCACTCAAGTGCCTCGTCATATTTTTCAAGCTGGGCAAGACACTCTGCATACTGATTACAGAAATCAGCTCCGATTTCTCCTGAACATTCAGCGGCATATTTTGTATAATATTCATACGCTTTTTGGTAATCTCCGGCATCTTCAGCAATTCGTCCGAGATAATACCCTGCCGTAAGTTCTCCTTCATCATAAAATGAAGAAAACCCTTCTGCAAGCGTATCAGTTCCTGTCTCCTTACTGTTTTTAAGGTAATAATAATTAAATATATAATAGTCAAATGATTCTTCTGATTTCTTATCCTTTATAATTTCCATTGCAGTTGTAATAGTTTCTGCAGCAGCATCAGCATATCCCGCATCTATTTGAGTATTATACAATGCAAGATACGCACCGTAGAGGTGTTTATCCTCTGATATACAGTTATTATAATCTGCTATCGCCAAATCAGCATTACCCATGAGCGAATGCAGACTTGCACGACCAAGATAATACTCAGCCTCATCATTTTCTTCTATAATCGAATTCCAACAATCCAAAGATTCATCGTATTTCTGAAGATGCATCAGACACTCTGCAAGATATGCTTTAATATCCTTATCATATGACTCAAGCTCCTTTATTCCGAGCGCAAGTTCGAAATAAGCCTTAGCCTGATCATATTCTCCCGATGAATAATATGATAACGCAATTCCACGATATGCTTTCTTATTATTCTCACGAACTATCTTGCTGTCAGTATCACGCATTATCGACTGAAGCTTAACACGTGCCTCATCATATCTTCCCAAACTAATAAGCGTAATACCATAATCAATATAGTATTCCGCTTTATCAGGGTTTGACTCGATAGCCTTTTCAAAAAGCTCTGTCGCTTTCTCGTAATCTCCCTGCGAATATAACGTAACAGCTTCCTCATAATAACTGTCTGCCTTCCCGCCACAACCGACGAAAAGGCAGATGAAAAAGCATATTAAAAATGTTTTTACAACATTATACAATTTCATGAATCCATCCTTCCGGAGCTTCTATTCTACCCATCTGAATACCTGTAAGTGTATCATAAAGTTTCTTTGTTATAGGTCCCATTTCATCCATACCGCTTGCAAAGCAAATCTCCTTGCCGTGGTCAACAACTTTACCTACAGGTGAAATAACTGCAGCTGTACCACACAAACCACACTCAGCAAAATCAGAAAGTTCTGAAATATCAATAGGTCTCTCTGTTACTTTAAGTCCAAGATAATCCCTTGCAACCTGAACAAGAGATCTTCTTGTAATAGAAGGAAGAATACTGTCAGACTGAGGAGTTACAATTTCATTGTCTTTTGTTACAAATAAGAAGTTGGCTCCGCCTGTCTCTTCAACCTTTGAGCGTGTCTGAGGATCAAGATACATATTCTCATCATAACCCTCTTTATGTGCAGTTACTATTGCATGAAGACTCATTGCATAGTTAAGTCCGGCTTTAATGTTACCTGTTCCGTTAGGAGCTGCTCTGTCAAAATCACTAACTTTAATAGTGATAGGCTTAGCGCCGCCCTTGAAGTATGGTCCTACTGGTGTTGTAAATACTCTGAACTGATAATCCTCAGCAGGCTTAACACCGATAACCGGTGAAATACCAAACATATAAGGACGAATATATAATGTTGCTCCTGAACCGTATGGTGGAACAAAATCCTTATTTGCACTAACAACCTTTTCTATAGCATCAATAAATCTGTCCTTTGGAAAAACAGGCATCTCAAGACGCTTAGCTGAATCAATCATTCTGTCTGCATTAAGGTCAGGTCTGAAAGTTACTATTCTTCCATCCTCAGTAGTATATGCCTTCATACCTTCAAATACAGTCTGTGCATACTGAAGAACACCGGCACACTCACTCATAGTAATTGTGTCGTCCTCTGTCATATATCCGTCATCCCAGGCTCCGCCTTTATAATTAGAAACATATCTCTGATTAGTCTTTCTGTATCCAAAATCAAGATTAGACCAGTCCATAGCTTTATTATCCATCTTTCCCTCCATCTGCCAACAAAACATGTCAGCACGTAAAATTTATCATCTTTTATAGTTTACACCCGTAAAAAAATGTTGTCTACTATTTTTTAACCCTATTTGTGACATAAATGATGTATACTATATATAAAAATACAAAAAACGAGGTTATATAATGAATAAATACTTAATCAGACTTATAAAATATCTGCTTCCTTCTTTTATTTTCTGTGCTTTGCTACTTACAATGCCACATGCGACAGCTTCTGCAAATGTTGAAACAACTCCGGATACCCACCGCGGCATATGGTTCAGCTATACCGATTTTGAGGATGCCGGTCTTTATAACAAAACCGAAACAGAATTCAGAAAAAATGCAAATAAGATATTCAAAAAAATCAAGAAATATGATTTTAATGCAATATATTTTCATGTTCGTCCTTTTGATGACGCTGTCTATCCAAACAGCGAGTTTAAATGGTGTACATACATGTCGGACAAGCCACTCTCTTACGATCCGCTTGCCATAATGATTGAATATGCAAATGCATATGACATAGACTTTCATGCCTGGATTAATCCGTATCGTATAACACACACCAAGATATACAACCCTGCAAAGAAAAAAGTTACAGACCGAATTGTACGCGGTGTAATGGAAATAATACAAAATTACGACGTTGACGGCATCCACTTTGACGATTACTTCTATCCTTCAAAGAAAAAAGGAAACCAGTTCTTCAAGGTTAAAAAAAGAGAAAGAAAGAACAACATCAATAAAATGGTAAGTTCTGTTTATCAGGCAATTAAAGCATATAACCCTGAAATCGACTTCGGAATAAGCCCTGCCGGAACCGTTGCATATGCAGAAAGTCTCGGATGCGATTTAGAAACATGGCTTTGGGAGGAAGGCTATGTCGATTACATTGTTCCACAGATATACTGGTCAAACAACTATATATCCGAAGGTAAAAAAGTAAAATTATTTAACGACAGGCTGAACGAATGGATGAGTATAGGAACCGGAAATACTCCGGTATACACCGGCCTCGCTTTATATAAAGCAGGTTATCAGAGCAGCATAGACAGAGGCTGGAAAAAAAGTCGAACCAACATAGAAAAACAGATCAACCGTTCCTTTAAAAAAGGCGCTAAAGGATATGTAATGTTTACTTATAAATCATTGTATTTACCTGATGCAAAGAAGGAAATGAAATTTCTTAAAAACTGATATTAACAGGCCGGACAGCGATATCGCCATCCGGCCTGAATTGATTATATAATAACTTTACCCTTAACCACCATTAATACTACAACTTAACAGACTTCTTAGCACTCCATTTACTGTATACTTTCTTTCCGGCATTGTAAGCTCTTACCTGAACATAATATCTCTTTCCGGACTTAAGCTTTTTGATTGTCTTTGAAAGTTTCTTTGCACCCTTAATCTTAACAATCTTAGCTTTCTTCATATTTTTCTTTAAAGAATATTTAATCTCGTATCCTGTTGCATTTTTAACCTTTTTCTTAATTGTAACTTTCATGCCGTTCTTTAAAGCTTTAATCTTTTTAATTACAGGCTTCTTAAGTGTAAGTGTTTCTGCAATAGGATCTTTTTTATCTGTATTGTTATTATCTGTAATATTGTTTCCATTGTCCGGTGCTGGTGTTACAACAGGCTCGTCTTTTTCCTCTGTAAATGTCTCACCCTCAGGCAATGTATAACATATAAGGTATTCATTATTTTCTTTTGTATTAAATGAAATAGTATTGTCATCTAAGACAGTTGTCTTTGTATAAGTCTTATTAGTCATATTTACAACATAATAATCCTTAATTCCTTCAAATCTAACCTTACACTCATTTCCTTTATTAGATAAAATACTTACTTCATCAATATATCCATTTGACCATTTTGCATCAATTTCAAAGTCGCCACGAGCCTTAAGTCCCTTGTAACTTCCTGTTCCCCATTTGCTTGGAAGTGCACATAATGGCTCAATATAATCGCCATGACTCTGTAAAAGCATCTCTGCCACACCTGCAGTTGCACCAAAGTTTCCGTCAATCTGGAATGGCGGGTGTGTATCAAAAAGATTGCTGAGTGTTGAACCTGAAAGCTGTTCTGAATAAAGCTTGTGTGCACGGTCTCCGTCACGCATACGTGCCCACATATTTATCTTCCAAGCTTTACTCCAACCTGTACCTCCGTCACCACGCTTATCAAGTGTAACTCTTGCTGCCTCCATAATCGCATCATCTTGTTCGCTTCTTCCTGCTACAACATATGTACCCGGATGAAGGACAAACAAATGATTCTGATGTCTGTGTCCGTCAGCATTTGTTATTTCCAGTTTGGTCTCATCCTTCCACTCTCTATACTGTCCACCAACTGTATCTAAAGTAGGCATATAAAGTCTTTCTTTTGCTTCTCTTATCTCATCAATTTCAGGTTCATCTGATACTCCGAGTATCTCTGATGCCTTAATAACCTGGTCAAAAATCTCCCAGATAATTGCCTGGTCAGATGTACATCCTACAGTAAATACACCGTGCTCAGGTGAATATGACGGATTGGATACAAGTGTTCCGTCTCTCTCATCTTCCCAAAGGTTATCAACCCAGAATAATGCAGCCTGAAGCATTGTATCATAATACTTTGCAAGAAGCTCTTCATCATCATTAAACTGATATGCTTCCCACATATCCTGACACTGCCATGCAGCCGCTGCAGGGAAATAGAAAGCTGTTGTCCAGTCACTCGGATTAGTATTACCGTAAATGTTATTCTCGTGATGAATTACCCATCCACGAACTTCTCCGCCGTCCTGCTTACAATAATACTTCTTAGCAGTAACTTTTCCTTTTTCAACCATGTCATTTATATAATTTATAGCAGGCATGTGACATTCAGCAAGGTTAGTGCTCTGAGCATGCCAATAATTCATCTGAAGGTTAATATTAGTATGGTAGTCTGAATTCCAAATAGGCCATAAACTATCATTCCATATACCCTGAAGGTTTGCAGGAACACGGGAATTCTCACGTGAACTTGCTATAAGAAGATATCTTCCGTACTGGAAAAATAATGTTTCAAGATATCTGTTCTCTTCCTCAGAATTACCCCTGTTATATCCTGCCAAAAGATCATCTGTCATTTTATTAGGGACTTCTGTTGCTCCTATATTAATAACACATCTGTCATACAGATTCTTATAATCACCTACATGCTCCTCATAAAGCTCATCATATCCTTTATCTACCGCCTCAGCAACAGCATCCTCCACCATATCGAGAGGGTTCTCGTCACTGAAATAATCATATGATGTAGAAGGATCACTCTGATAATTAGTATTAATACTCATTATAACAACAAATGAGTCAGCATTATTTACAGAAAGAGTGCTGTCGTTATATTTTGTAACGCTTCCGCCCTCTGCAATAACTTTAAGCTTTGAAGCATACTTAAGTCCGTTCGAACCATGATCAGTAGGATTACCTTCAACTGTAATTGTAGCTTCATTTCCATCTGTATATACAGACTTTCTGCTCTGATCAGAAGAAAATGCAACTCGTTTTGAAAGAGCGCCCGGCTGACTAGCGCTGTATTTTATAACTAATACATTAGCAGGATTACTTATAAAATATTCCCTTGTAAAATCAATTCCGTTCTGATTATATGTAACAGTCTGTACAGCTCTGTCAATATCTGAAACACGACGATAATTTGAAGATGAATTATTATTTGACTGATCAACAATATTCAAATTACCAAATGTCTGATAAGCACCGAAATTACTCTTTTCTCCCTTTAATATTTCAAGATTTCTACTGAAATTCCCGTCGCCTAATCTGTCCGGATAATCCCAAGAAACAATATTTCCATTGTTATCTTTATATGCTTTGTTGTTATTTGCAAAATCAGTTACCATTTTCTGCAAATCATTACGGATATACATAAGTGCATTATGAACTGTCTCGGTTGAATGTTCATTTTCACCACCATCATACGCAGGATTTGCTGCAGGTCCGCCACTCCAAATGGTAGCTTCATTGAGCTGCAGTCTGTCATCTGCCACTCCACCAAATACCATGGCACCGATATTACCATTACCTAACGGAAGTGCCTGTGACTCCCAGCTTCCGGCAGGCTCGTCATATTGAAGAAGCATCTGTGGAGTTTCAATTTCATCTGCAGATACAAAATCAATATTTGTAAAACCAACACCGGTAAACAATGATGCTAACATAGAAACAGCAAGTGTCATGCTAACAAACTTTTTAATAACTCTACTATTTTTTTTCATATAAAATACCTCTCTATAACAAAAAAAATTATTACATATATATAAAATGTTACCATATGAAATCCTATCATTCAAGCATTATCTATAGACATATAAACCAAAACATGATACATTATTAAATGGGGATAAATAACTATATAAAAGATTGGAGAAATGATTATGAAATGCAAAATGTCTATTAAAAAAGTATGTTCTATTTTACTTGCCACATCCGTATTAGTAACATCTGTCAACATATCTACATATGCTGCAGGGAAAAAAGCACCAAAACTGAATGTCGGCAAAAAAATCACTATGACTACTAACGAAACAAAATCCCTTAAAGTTAAAAAGTCAGGTGTGAAGAAAATATTAAAGGTCAAATGGAAATCTTCTGATATAACAGTTATTTCCGTAAAAAAAGCAAAAAAGCTTTCTGCAAAAGTTACTTCATTAAGAGAAGGAACCTCTGTAGTAACAGCTACTGTAAAGTACAAAAAAGCAAAAAAGACTTTGTCCAAAAAATTTAAATGCAAAGTAACAGTTACTGATGCGCAGATAATTCCTAATGCTACAACAGAACCATCTGCAACTTCTTCTGCAATGCCATCACAGTCACCGGATGTCATTATTACACCGGAACCTATTCCTGCAACACCTGCTCCAACAAGAGGTGCTGACACACTTCTTGATTCACTTAAGCATTTTGTTCAGAATGTCGGAACTTGTGTTGCTTACGGTGGTTGGAACAGCCAGATTGACGACGCAAACAATACCGCATTTATTAAACAGAATTACAACAGCCTTACAGCAGAAAACGAAATGAAGCCTAATTCTATTCTTGGCTGGCAGGCTAACTTAATCAGCGTTTCTCAGGCCAGAAATCAGGGATACATAATTCCTGACGGATACACAGAAGCAAATGTTCCACAGTTAAACTATGGAAATATTGACAGACTTTGCCAGTACGCAAAACAAAACGGAATACGTGTCAGATATCATGGTTTGTTATGGCATGAACAGACTTCTAACTGGTTTTTCAGAAGAGACTATAACGGCTATTCCGGTTACGTAACTCCTGAGATGATGGATCTCCGTAACGAATACTACATTAAGAATGTTATGAATTATGTCTATTCCAAAGGATATAAAGATGTTGTATATGCCTGGGATGTTGTTAACGAATATTCCCATATGCCTGAGTGTATATTCCGTATAGGAAAAGATAAAAATGATGATGTAAAATGTTACTATGAAGTATACAAAGGAAAGATATTTAAAGATCCTTCCAACCCTTCAACTACAACAATGTTAACCAATCCAGAACATGTTAAGAAGGCATTTAAGGCTGCTTATGAAATACTTGAAAAATATGATTTGACTGATAGTGTAGAACTTGTATATAACGACTACGATACTAATATTAAAGAAGTACGCGATACCGCTATTGCTGTATGTAATTATGTTAATTCAACAGATTCATTGAATCCTGATGGCAAGAAATATGTAACAACAATCGGAATGCAGGGACATGATAAGATTGGAACATATGAGGATTATCTCAATGTGAAGCGCGTATACACAGTATCTGATCATGTAGATACTCTCCGTGCAATAAAGGAAGCAGATCTCAATATGCAATACACAGAGTTAGATCTCGGCCTTAACAAACAGAATGTAAACGAGCAGATAAAATATTGGGAAGATCTTATTGGTGCCGTTATTGTTGAAGCTCAGAACGGAGCAAGAATCACCGGTCTTACATGGTGGGGAATGACAGATGCTGCATCTTGGCGTGGCACTGAAGAAAGTCCTCTTCTTTGCGGCAATTCCGTAAATGATAAAAAACCTGCATACTATGCAGTTATAAACAAAGCATATTCGTTTTTAGAGTAATAATAATTTAAACGTGCATATGAATAGAGGGTATCACAAAAGTCATTGACTTAGGTGATACCCTCTTTCTATTTATATTATTTCTTCTATATTCAACAATCTATCAGTTTCTAATCCAAAGTCTCAACTGCTTTTTCACATCTTTATTCAGCACATCATCAACTGCAAACCCAATCATAGAATTTATATTCAGATTAGGATACACATTTTTCAACTCGCATTCATACACATTTTCATCATATGAAGTATAAAAAACATCTATTGTTTTATTTGACAAATCATATTTATCTAAAAATGAATATATCGTCTTTGGTGCCTGATTGTTCCACAGTGGATATCCGATGTATACCTTCGAATATTTTGATATGTCAAATTGCTCCGTAGTAATTTGTGTGTGCAATTTTTCATTTGCAGACTTTCTTACATTAAGCATAATTTCCGGTCTTGCATCGTTATCATATTCCTGTTTAATTCGTTTTCCAAGTGCCTTCTTCTTTAACGGATAAAACGGATTTGAATATATGCAGACCACATCTCCGCCCACTCGGCTTTGTATATACTCTGCTACAGCTTCAGCATTTCCATCATAAGTAAAATAAACTGTCAACGGATAATCATTGCTTACTGTGATAACATAGTTAATTACATAATCATCACTTGTTGCTGTTACGATAGCCGTTCCAGGACTTAGAGCAACAATATCTGCCTTATACTTATTTTTATCATATTTTTTTACAATCTGTATAACATCAGTATTACTGCTCTTCCATTTTACTTTCTTATCAGCTCCCAAATGCATTAATGTCTTTTTCATATTAGCATTCAACGTCATTGCACCGTCTTTACCGGTCTGATTAATATTTACTCGAATAGTTCTGTATATAAACCTATTCGTATTTTCCGTGTAATGTAAACCATCTATTGTAGAAAAGCCTTTCTCATTCATAACAGAATTGGAATCTATGTAGAATATCCTTCCGCCTGACTTTATTATATTTTTATTTACAAAACTATATAACTTTTCGTTAAATACTGTCATTGCAGCATATTTTGCATTAAATCCTCTGTCAACCGGATTAACTGACATGAGAAATAAATTACAATTACTCCATTTATCATACAAAAGCTCTTTATATTTTTTAAGATATGTATCAATATTCCATAGGTCATTTACACCCCAACCGGAAATAATAACCCAGTTGTCAATATACGTATTATTTTCTATTGTATTATTTATATCTTCCAAAGACTCCTCTACAAACCATGAGTAACCCATTCCACTTTTATAAAACGCCCAGGTATCCTGTTGTTTACTCATGCCAATAGTGACATTGAGTCTTCTCATTCTGGAGTCGCCCGTATAGATATATCCTGTTCTTGCTTCGACCGTTTCTGTTTTAAGGAAACATAATGCTCCAAAAAAAATCAAGAAACATGCTACAGGAATAATTTTTGGTATTTTCATCTTATCCCCCAAAATATATCTCTCATGCAAAAGAGAAAGCTATTCGACCGGTAATTACACCTAATCTAATAGCTCTCTATTGCATTTTTTATTTTGTTATTTGATTTAGGATTAGAAATTTACAATCTTTCCAAAATCAGCTTTGAGTGAAGCTCCACCAACAAGTCCGCCATCGATATCAGGCTGTGCAAAAAGCTCTGCAGCATTACCTGCATTTACGCTTCCGCCGTACTGAATACGAACTGCTTCTGCTGTAGCATCATCATACATCTCAGCGATGCACTCACGAATTCCCTTACAAACTTCTTCAGCCTGCTCTGTTGTAGCTGTCATTCCTGTTCCGATAGCCCAAATTGGCTCGTATGCAATAACCATGCTTGCAACCTGGTCAGCTGTAACACCAACAAGATCAGACTTGATCTGGAATCTGATCCAGTCCATAGTTACGCCCATTTCTCTCTGCTCTAATGACTCACCACAGCAAAGGATAGGTGTAAGGCCTGCTTCAAATGCCTTCTTAACTTTCTTGTTAAGAAGCTCATCATCCTCTTTAAAGTAATCACGTCTCTCAGAATGTCCGATAATAACGTATTTTAC
>SVEM01000012.1 GCA_015057375.1 Lachnospiraceae bacterium | reverse complement strand
ACAAGTTCCTTCCGACTTAGTAAATAAATCATCATTTGATGCATCGTAAATAATCTCAAATGCTTTTGTTTCCAGTTCATCACATTTGAAAAGCCCTCTAGTATTGACATAATAGATTACGTCTCCTTTTACAGTATATGCATCAACATAAACATGTCCAAACAAGGGCTCAATAGCAGTCTGATACTATTAAGCCCTTGTTAGATCAATTCAATTTTTTATAATATCTTGTGCTTATTGATGTATCAGCACTTCCATCCGTTGATAATTGTATATAAAAATCACCATTTTTCATTACTTTAAATTCATCCAATCTAAATTCTTTATATTTATCTGGCCAAAACACTTTATCTCCCGTTGAATCATACATTAACTCAAATGTTTTGCTTCCTTTAGTATCGCATGAATACACTCCGTTTTGGTTACAGTAATATATATACCTGCCATTTACATCAAAGTCAAAAAACAGATGCTCATCTGTATTCTCTGTTTGCGATATATAATATTCTACAAACCTATTTCCTTCCGGCAACTCATACCTGTTTATTATTTTACCTTTAGAATTGTACTCAACTATTTCATTCTCTAACATTGTATATAGTTTATTTTTAACTAATTTTGTATAAAAGTATCTATCGTATTCTACACTAAATAATATTTTCTTTTTCTTCAAATCATAACATTGAAAATACTCATAATATTCATTACGTTTCTTTGCGGAAACAGTGTAATAAAGTTTATTTTTTATTTTTCTGATTTTTCCTATATTAGGATTTGAACCATTTAATATTTTGATTGGTATTTTAATTTTATACGAAGATATCAACTTGGCTTTTTTATTATATATCTTAACTGTTTTACACACCTTAGATGATTTCTTATCATCCCTGCTAACCACATAGTAGCAATCATCCTCAAATCCGGCACACTGCCATTTCATATCATTACATTTGATTGTTCTTTGACGAATAATTTTGTTTTTAGAAATTATTGTATCCTTAATTTCACAGTGATATTCAAATATATCATCCTCATTCTCTTCCTCACAATGTTCTATAACATGTAATTTATTTTTACCTGAATACATTGTTTGTGCATCAAATCCTCTTATCTTAAGCTCTGTGCTTTTGTACTCTGCAGCCTGTGCTTCATATGGTTGTAATACAAATAGACAGGAAAGTACAAACATAAATAATATTATTTTCTTCATATCATCAACATCCCCCTGATTTTGTTTTATATGTTCTATATCCCTTTCGTTCTGAAAATATTATTTCTTACATAGTATTCAAAAAAATTGGCGCACAAAATGGCGCATGGGCAATTATTATCAATTATTTTAAAATCCATTAACATGTCCAAACAAGGGCTCAATAGCAGTCTGATACTATTAAGCCCTTATTCAATCAATTTAATTTTTCATAATATCTTGTGCTTATTGATGTTTCAGCACTTCCATCCGTTGATAATTGTATATAAAAATTACCATTTTTCATTACTTTAAATGTATCCAAATTAAATCCAATTTTTTCCCCAGGCCAAAACGCGCTATCTCCAGTTGAATCATACATTAACTCAAATGTTTTGCTTCCTTTAGTATCGCAAGAATACACTCCGTTTTGAATACAATAGTATATATATTTTCCATTAACATCAAAATCAAAAAATCTAAATTCATCAGTATTATCTGCATTTACCGCATACTTATTCCCTTCAGGTAATTCATATGTGTTTATAATTTTACCTTTCAAATTATACTCAATTATTTCATTCTCCAACATTACATAAAGTTTATTCCCGATTAATTTCGTATAATGATTGTGTCTATCGTATTCCATGCTAAATAATACTTTCTTTTTCTTCAAATCATAACACTGATAGTATTCATAGTACTTGCTGCCATCCCTTGCAACCACAGTATAATATAGTTTGTTTTTTATTTTTCTGCATTCTATTATATTATAATTTGAACCCTTTAAATTTTTGATTGAAATTCTAATTTTATAAGAAGATATCAACTTAGCTTTTTTATTATATACTTTAACTGTTTTACATGCGTTAGACGATTTATCGTCCCTGCTAACCACATAATAGCGATCATCTTCAAATCCGGCACATTTCCATTTCAGGCTATTACATTTTATTGTTCTTTGACGGATGATTTTGTTTTTTGAAATTATTGTATCTAAAAATTCATAATGATATTTAAATTCATCATCTTCATTTTCTTCCTCGCGAAGCTCTATGATATGTAATTTATTTTTTGATGAATATACTGTTTGTGCTTCAAAGCCTCTTACCTTAAGTTCTGTGCTTTTGTACTCCGCCGCCTGTATTTCATATGGTTGTAATACAAAAAGGCAGGAAAGCATTAGCATTATAAGTAATATTCTCTTCATATGTATTATTCCCCCTTTTTTACTCACTACTTTAATCATCATAACTACAGTATTTTAGTTCATTTATATATTCATTTTTGTTTCCACCGTTAGGACTTTCATTTGCAAACTTATATAACTTATATAATTTTAACACATCATGATAGCCATAAAAATTAAATTCATTTCCATCCGGAATCAAATTGCAACCCCAAACCCAAATTATTTCTTTACAAGTTTCCTTTGCACATTTCCATCTTGCTGGCACAAAATCCACATCGTCATTATTAGGAGTTCCATCCTGATCATGATCTTTTTTATATTTTCCAGGGATTTTAAACGTTTTAGAATCACCTTTTTTTACATATGATTGATGTGCATATACATCCGCTGCCAAATGCATTGCAATCCCTAACATTACTAAAGCTTCATTTGTATGATTAATACTTTTCCCTTTCAATATACTATCTATGGCATCTTTATTTAATGTATTTGTCACAGTTTTACATTCGTTATATTCACCGGCATTATTGTCCGGATAAGCAATTTTTAACGCCTTTGCGTGGGTTGTTTTTTTACATTTTAAAGCCATATTCATTATATGTTCATATACCTTAATATAATTATACGTCTTACCAGCGTCACTATCCTTAGCATGAAACATCCTTCGTTTTTCGTCCGAGCTGGCAGGCCACTTTATATCAGGTGCTTTTGCACCTAATTTAACTATTTCCACCTGACTTGCTGTTATGCAACCACCAGTATTATTATATGCATAATCAACAGTTTTTGAATGATTATCTTTGCTCCAGCTTGCATCTACACAATCTGTATAATCTTCCACTTCCTCGCAATTATCAAATTTTTCGTTTATTGTATCAATATCTGATGCATTGTAACTATATTCAGTTTTCTTATATTGTATATAATAATCATTATATATTTCGTTAGCATAATCAACATCAATAAAAGAGTACTCTTTGCCATCGCTATCAATTGTTTTTGCACTTGCTTCTAATAGTCCTTTTATGAATCCTGCCGGTTTTTTTAGATCTTTTTGCCATAATAAACTTGCTGCTCCAACTGCATGTGGCACTGCCATACTTGTTCCATCACATACTACTCCCATATCTAACCAACCTACTGATTCTATACTTTCTCCTGGCGCAAGTAATTCAAGTTCATCTCCACGAGATGTTATCTCCGACATTTCACCCGATGGTGTAGTTGCACCTACTGCAACCACCTCTGAAAAAGCTGCAGGGTATTCAACATAGCTTTCATCAAGTTCGTTTTTTTCTGTTTGCATTTCTCCCTGATTTCCTGATGCAGCAAATATTAATATACCTGCTTTATATGCATCTCGTATAGCATTATATAATACCTCTGATTTTTGAGTTGTACCAAAACTAATGTTAATTATATTAACTTCATTATCTATAGCCCAATATATCGCTTCTACAACTCTACTTATCGGAGCCTGATTATTCTCATCCAAGACTCTGGCAGAATATATTTCAACATTGGGGTTAATTCCCTTTATAGTATCATCTACACCTCTTGATGCGATTATTCCTGCTATTGCTGTACCATGTCCGGTATTATCTTCAAACAGAGGTGAAACTTCATCATCCAAGAAATTTTTACGTGAAACAACATTAATATTTTCAGAATAATCAATACCTGAATCAAGTATTGCTATCTTTACTCTTTCTATTGATTCACTTACCTCTGCCCTATCATCTTTTTGCAGAATTTCCTCAGTAATTCCTAAGGATTCCACATTCCATGATAATGTATGTTTCTTAGTTTTCTTTGTATTTCTATAAGTATTTTTAGTTTTCATTCTTTGCTTATTCTTTGTAAGCCTATCTGTTTTCTTTCCTGACCCTGTAACACATATATCCTCTTCCACCACAACCCCAGCACTCTCAATGTTTTCAACTTCACTTTCTGTGAGTTCCAATGATACTATATTATTATCCTGTAAATATGTATCTTCATTTATATCTTCCGCATAATTCTTATTAATCATGTTATAGATAAAAGCATTTTTACAATCTATGACATACGAAGTTTCCTCATCGTCATGATCAAGTGTTGAGCTTTCAACACTTTTTTTATCAGGCTTCTTTGCCTCAACCTGACCATAATTCCCACAACTGCCCGCAACAATTACACCGGCAAGTGTACATGCCGTAATTCTTTTAATGTTTTTTTTCATAGTTATATCACCTTTCCTTATTTAATTTTCTTTACACTTACTAAGAAAAGTGATATGCTTTACTCGAGTACTTTTCTTAAAAGTGCTTGTGGTTTAGGGCTCCGATCGATTGGCCAAATTTCTCGGAGCTCTCTTTTTATATAAGACAATCTGCTTTTTGCAAATCTGATTTATATCATGCCTTAAAAAGAACATACTTATTGTACTCTTTTGTGTTCCACATATGTCTTTTTGAGACATCCCCCTAATAAAGTATAATTCCATATATTTCCTGTGTCAATAGTCTTTTTGCGAATTTTACCATTTTTATTTCACTTTTTGCATGTTTTTATACAAGAAAAAAGGACCCGAATAATCAGGTCCTAATGTTAGCACAATTATTTATACTTACGTTTACGAGCAGCTTCTGACTTTTTCTTACGTCTTACGCTTGGCTTTTCGTAATGTTCCCTCTTACGAATCTCCTGCTGGATACCTGCTTTTGCACAGTTTCTTTTAAAGCGACGTAAAGCGCTATCCAATGTCTCGTTTTCTTTAACTATTACGTTTGACATAGTATCACACCTAACCTCCCTCCAGTTGTAGATTGTGCTCAATACAACTGTTTGGGTTTATTTTGCACGAATTCTATTATAACATATTATTTCTATACGTCAAGAAAAATATTCCACTTTTTTTAAAAATATTTTTTCTTAAGCAAGCTGTTCAGCTAATACCTTTTTAGCCTCTGCAAGTGCGTCAGGAATACCTGCAGGATTCTTTCCACCTGCCTGTGCCATGTTAGGTCTTCCGCCACCGCCACCGCCGACAATTCCTGCGATTGCTTTGATGAGATTTCCGGCATGTGCTCCGAGCTTAATTGCACCTTCAGTAGCAGTTACCATAAGGTTTACTTTTCCGCCTGCATCTGATGCAAGAACTACAACACCCTCGCCAAGTTTCTCTTTCATCTGGTCTCCGAGGTTTCTGAGCTCGTTCATATCAACATCTGTAAGTGCAGCTGCGATAAGCTTAACTCCGTTTACTTCTTCAACCTGATTCATGATATCTCCGGCTGCTTCATTTGCCATCTTGCTCTTAAGGCTGTCAATTTCTGAATGCAGTGCCTTATTGTCAGCAAGTAATGATGTAATCTTATCAGAAAGATTATCAGGATTAGCTTTTATAAGCTTACAAGCATCATTTAAGAGTTTTTCCATGTTTGCATAATATTCTGCAACACCTTCTGATGTTATAGCCTCTATACGTCTTACACCGGCTGAAATACCTGTTTCACTAAGTATCTTAAATGAATTTATCTCTGCTGTATTACCAACATGTGTACCACCACAGAACTCTACAGAATATCTGCCCATATCTACAACACGCACAACATCACCATATTTCTCACCAAATAAAGCCTGTGCGCCTGTCTTCTTAGCTTCTTCGATAGGAAGATTCTTGATATCTACAACAAGACCTTCTGCTATTTTTTCATTTACCATACGTTCAACTGTTTTGAGCTCATCTGCGCTCATAGCTGAAAAATGAGTAAAGTCAAAACGAAGTCTGTCTTCATTCACACTTGAACCTGCCTGCTCGACATGAGTTCCGAGAACCTCACGGAGTGCTTTCTGAAGAAGGTGTGTTGCACTGTGATTTCTTGCACAAAGAGCACGTTTCTTTGCATCAATGGTAAGTGTTGCTTTATCATTTACCTTTATCATACCCTTTGATACATATCCAACGTGACCAACTTTCGTTCCTGCAAGATGTATACTCTCTTCTACAACAAACTCTCCGTCTGCAGTTGTAATCACACCTGTATCTGTTTCCTGTCCACCCATGGTTGCATAGAAAGGAGTTTTGTCTGTAATAATTGTTCCCTTTTCACCGTCTGAAAGAGCATCTACTACTTCTGTTTCTGTTGTAAGTGCTGTGATTACAGCTTCGCATGATGTGTTATCATAACCTACAAATTCTGTAGAAAGTTCAACATCAAGAAGATCGTATACGGTTGCATCTTTTCCTGACATGGAATGTGTACCAAAAGTACCTTCTGACTGCTTACGCTGTTCCTTCTGAGCATTAAGGAAACCTTCCTCATCAAATGTAAGGTTTTTCTCTTCAAGAATTTCTCTTGTAAGATCGATAGGGAAACCATATGTGTCATACAGCTTAAATGCATTCTCGCCTGACAATACTGTTGTATTGTTCTTTGCCATATCAGCTTCCATATCAGCAAGAATTGAAAGTCCCTGATCAATTGTCTTATTGAAGTTAGCTTCTTCCTTCTCTATTACGTTAAATATAAATTCTTTCTTTTCTGAAAGCTCAGGATATCCACCCTTTGAACCTTCGATAACTGTGTTAACAAGTTTTAATAGGAATGAACCTTCAATACCAAGAAGTCTTCCGTGTCTGCATGCACGTCTTAAAAGACGTCTGAGCACGTAACCGCGTCCGCTGTTAGATGGCATAATACCGTCAGATACCATAAATGTTACGGAACGGATATGGTCAGTAACAACTCTTATGGAAACATCTTTCTTGGCATCAGCTTTATATTCTGTTCCTGAAAGCTCGCATACCTTATCACGGATTGACTTAACAGTATCAACATCAAAAATAGAATCAACATCCTGAACTACTGTAGCAAGTCTTTCAAGTCCCATACCTGTATCTATATTCTTCTGGATAAGGTCTGCATAATTACCTTTTCCGTCACTGTCAAACTGTGAAAATACATTGTTCCAGATCTCGATAAATCTGTCACACTCACAACCTACAGTACAGTCAGGTTTACCACAACCATACTTTTCTCCACGGTCATAATAAATCTCAGAGCAAGGTCCACAAGGACCTGTACCATGCTCCCAGAAGTTATCTTCTTTGCCAAACTTAAATATTCTGTCTTTTGCTATTCCGATTTCCTTATTCCAAATATCATATGCTTCATCATCATCAACATATACAGATGGATAAAGTCTATCCTCAGGAATTCCGACAACTTTTGTAAGAAACTCCCAAGACCATTCTATAGCTTCATGCTTAAAGTAATCTCCAAATGAGAAATTACCAAGCATCTCAAAAAATGTACCGTGTCTTGCGGTCTTTCCTACATTCTCTATATCACCTGTTCTTATACACTTCTGACAAGTAGTAACTCTTCTTTTCGGTGGTATCTCCTGGCCTGTAAAATAAGGCTTAAGAGGCGCCATACCTGAATTGATAAGAAGCAGGCTGTTATCATTATGAGGAACAAGCGAAAAACTCTTCATACGAAGATGATCCTTCTCCTCAAAAAATTTCAAAAACATTTCTCTTAACTCATTAAGTCCATAAGACTGCATGACCATTTCCTCCTTGAATAGCAAATATAAACATACCTTATGATTATATGAATAATCATATCATTTGTCAATTTATTATCTTATCTGTCCGTTACCGTAAATGATGTATTTTGTTGTTGTGAGCGCCCTAAGTCCCATAGGTCCTCTCGCATGAAGTTTCTGGGTACTGATTCCTATCTCAGCTCCAAAACCAAACTCAAATCCATCAGTAAATCTTGTTGAAGCATTTACATAAACCGCGGCTGCATCTATCTCATCAAGGAACTTTTGGGAATTGTTGTAGTCATTTGTAATAATTGCTTCTGAATGACCGGTGTTGAATCTGTTTATATGAGAAATTGCTTCATCTATACTGTCGACTGTTTTTACGGAAATAATAGAATCAAGATATTCCGTACCCCAGTCATCATCAGTTGCTTTGATAGCATCTCCTACAACAGCAAGAGCTCTTTCATCCATGCGAAGTTCAACATTCTTTTCTTTAAGTTTTTCCGCGATAACCGGAAGAACTCTTTCGAGCGCTTTACTGTGAATTACTAGAGATTCACAAGCATTACATACTCCCAGTCTCTGAGTTTTGGCATTAAATACTATGGAAGCCGCCATATCGGTATCTGCTGTTTCGTCAATGTATATATGACAGTTTCCCGTACCGGTTTCAATAACAGGAACTGTTGCATTATTTACTACCGTCTGAATAAGACCTGCACCGCCTCTTGGAATAAGTACGTCAACATATCTGTTAAGACGCATAAACTCAGTTGCGGTTGCACGACTTGTATCTGTAATAAGATTTATACAGTCTTCTGTTATATCTACAGATTTAAGCGCTTTTTTTATAACATCAACAATAGCCTTGTTTGAATTAATTGCATCACTTCCGCCACGAAGTATAACTGCATTTCCTGTTTTAAAGCACAGACCAAATGCATCTGCCGTAACATTAGGTCTTGACTCATATATAATTCCGATAACTCCAAGCGGAACCCTCTTTTCTCCTATTCTAAGACCGTTTGGTCTGATAGTCATATTGGTAACCTCGCCTACCGGATCGGAGAGTCCTGCTATCTGCTCAAGCCCCTCTGCCATTGCAAATATTCTTTCCTTTGTAAGGGAAAGTCTGTCAATAAGGGCAGGTTTCATTCCTGCCTCTTCTGCAGCAGCAATGTCCGCTTCATTTGCCTTTAAAATATATGTAATATTGTCATCAGTCACAAGTGCTTTGGCTACGGCAAATAATCCTTCATTTTTTCTGTTAACAGATAACCTGTTAAGATATACTGCCGCTTCTTTTGCCTTCATTCCAAGCTCTATAAGCATTATAAAATTTCCCCTTTCACAATACGTTCATCGGTTACTATATAATCACATGCCATGTCATACTCATCTGTGCATATATTATCTTCAGGAAGATACTGAAAATCATAACATATACCTATACTGTCACAATCAAGATCCTTTGCTCTTGCCAGAAATCTGTCATAAAATCCGCCGCCGTATCCTGCACGGTAACCACGCTTATCAAATGCAAGTCCCGGCAAAAGAATAAGTATGTAATCATATTCTTCTGCAATAAGAGGCGCATCTATATGTTCTGCATTTTCCGAATCCGGCTCTCTTATTCCTTTGTAGCCCACAACAAGTTCGGTATAATCCGAAAGATAAAATTCCATATCTTCATTGTTATCCGACACTTTAGGATATGCAAAATCAATACTGTATTCACACATATCTGTTATTATGTCGCAAATAAGTTCCGTGTCAGGCTCATTGTTATAAGCTGCAAATGATAATACAAGTACCCGGTCTGCATTTTTTGTATTAATAACATCGGCAATATAGGCTGCAATTTTCTCAGCCGCTTCTTTTTTGTATTCTGCTGTAAGAGAAGATCTCTTCTCAAGCATTTCTTTTCTTAAGTCTTGTTTCGGTAGATTGTCCATGGCTTATTTCTCTTTTTTCTTTCTTACCTCTGATAAATGTGTAACTGTTCCGTCAGGATTAACAACTGATACATTGTCAAGATTATTAATCATGTTTTGTCTGATAGCTGCAACATAATCTTTACGAAGCTTTGCCTGCTCCTCTTTTTCATCATCGGTTAATCCTTCATTTTTCATTTTGTGATACAATTCATTAATTCTTTTTATGTCTGCTTCGTTCATACCGGCCTCACTTTCAATTGTTAAGGTTGAAAAATGTTCCTACTTCTTCACCTTTTATAATATCATCAAGTATGTAAACATCTTTTCCGTTGGCTATTACCATGTCAGCTCCGGATTCCTTACATATTCTTGCCGCGGAAAGCTTGCTCTCCATACCGCCTGTTCCTGATACACTGTTTGTTCCCTTTGCCATCTCAAACAAAGAATTGTCAAGGCTGTCTACATATCCTATAAATTCTGCATCAGGATTATTATGCGGATCATCTGAATACAGTCCGTCTATATCAGAAAGAAGTATAAGAAGATCTGCTTTGATTAGTGAACACACAAGTGCCGATAATGTGTCATTATCACCAAAATCAAGCTCGTCCGTTACAACCGTATCATTTTCATTTACAATCGGAATAACTCCCATGTTAAGAAGTTCTTTAAATGTCTGATACGCATTATGTCTGCTTTCTTCATCTTCTATAGTATATTTTGTCATAAGAATCTGTGCAGTCATCTGATTATATTCTGAAAATAACTTTTCATAAACCATCATAAGTCTTGCCTGTCCGACAGCCGCACATGCCTGTTTTACTGACTTAATGTTCGGTTTCATCGTAAGACCGATCGCCTGTCTTCCTACTGCTATAGCACCGGAAGACACAAGGACAACTTCCTTACCCTGATTTCTTATATCCGTAAGTACACGTACAAGCTTTTCAAGTTTTAATAAATCAAGCTTTCCCGTGTCACAGTGTGTTATAGTTGTTGAACCTACTTTTACAACAATTCTTTTTTTATTAGCTATCTGCTGTCTGATATTTTCGTTAACCATCGTTTTACCCTTCGTTCTATTTCATCTTCATTGCATTATAGTGTATATTTCACATCAAATCAAGTACACAAAAAGCCACCTTTATGCCGTCAACAGCCGCTGACATAATACCTCCTGCATAACCTGCACCTTCGCCACAAGGAAATACTCCGCTAATATTTGACTGAAGCGACTCGTCTCTTATAATTCTAAGAGGCGCAGATGTTCTTGTCTCAACTCCCGCCATAACAACATTTTCCGTAAATCCTTCCATCACATCCGAAAAATGTTCCATTGCTTCAATAATTGCTTCGTTAAGCTCTTCAGGAAGAATACTCCTTATATTGCACACACTGTACTGTCCTTTGTTGACCGGTTTTATATCTCTTGTCGTTACTTCATTATTCTTAAAATCATCATATGTCTGACACGGAATTTCTCCTGAAAGAAGCTCATACGCTTTCTTTTCAAGTTTTCTTTGGAATTCTATACCGGCCATAATATCATTTCCAAAATCATCTTTTGTGACATTTACGACAATTGCACTATTAGCATTCGCAGAATCTCGTTTATGGTCGCTCATACCATTGATCACCAGGTGTCCGTCCTCAGAAGAAGCATTTACAACATAGCCTCCGGGACACATACAAAATGAATATACGGCACGTCCTGATTCTGTATGGTATCTTAAGGAATAATCAGCTGCCGGCATACGGTCAGCAAAATCTCCGTATTGAAGTCTGTTTATATAGGACTGCTTATGTTGCATTCTGAGTCCGACTGCAAAATCCTTACTTTCCATATCAAGCATCCCTTTAAGCATATGGTAAGTATCTCTGGCACTGTGTCCGATTGCAAGAACAAGTTTATTACATTTAATTATTCGTTCTTCTCCTGTCACAACATTTGATACTGTAACAGAGTTTAATTTATCTTCACCGTCAATATGTACAAGCTTCGTATTGAAATGAACCTCTCCTCCAAGCCGGATTATCTCTTCTCTCATTCTGCATACAACAGTTCTTAATTCATCCGTACCAATATGAGGTTTTGCACTATAAATAATCTCTTCAGGTGCACCAAATGAAACAAATGTCCTTTTTACGTAATCAATTCTTCCATAGGTATCTTTAACGGATGTATTAAGCTTTCCGTCAGAAAATGTTCCGGCTCCGCCCTCTCCAAAACTTACATTTGAAAATGGATTAAGCTTTTTTTCACCATTCCAAAAAGAGCTCACTGTTTCAACTCTGTCTTCAATTTTCTCACCCTGCTCAATAATTACAGGTCGTGCTCCGTTAAGTGCAAGTATATATGCAGCAAATAATCCTGCAGGCCCCATACCACATACTACAGGTCTTTCATCATCCGACGGCTGGGTCCTTTTGTATAAAGCGTCAAATAACGATTTGGGTTTTACAACATCAGCCTTGCCCTTTAATCTGTTTATATTAGGAATCTTGTTTTTGCTTATCTCTGCTTCAACCTGATATGTATAAGCCACGTCCTGTTTCTTTCTGGCATCTGTTGACTTTTTTATAACAGAAATATTAGCTACGTCTTTTTCGGATATTTTAAGCAATTTACAAATCTTGTTTATTATCATATCCATCTCATAGCAACTGACGCGACCGGTTCTCTCGCAGATATTTTCATCAGTAAGACTTAATCTGATTCCCGAAAATCTTATGAGCATTTGATTCTTCCTCCAATATCTTTTCCTGCACATGCACCGCTTGCAAATGCAAAATGAAGGTTATAACCTCCGCAATTTCCATCTATATCAAGAAGTTCTCCTACTATGTACAATCCGTCACACAGCTTAGACTGCATGGTTTTGCTATCTATCTCAGACACATCAACTCCGCCCGCAGTAACCTGAGATTTGTCAAAATCCAATGTTGAAACAACATTAAGTTTTAAGTCCTTAAGCTTGTTACAAACAACTTTTATATTACCATCATGTTCGGCTAATACACGGCAAAGCTTTGCAGGAAGAAATGAATTGAGAACCTCTTCAATTGATTTATGATTGTTTTTACGCCAAATGTATGTAAACATGTCGTGCAGTTCTGAATATGTATAATCAGGTGCAAAATCAACATGTAAAGTCTGCCCGCATTTTGCATATCTGCTTATTTGAAAAACCGGTATACCTGAAAGTCCGTAATCTGTAAACTGCAATTCTCCTTCGCTTTCAGAAATGGTTTTTCCGCTTTCCTCAAGCCATATATGACCTTTTGCCCTTACTCCTGAACATTTTTTAAAAGAAATACCTTTAAGGTTTATACCACATAACGCCGGATGGGCATCTACTATACTGTGGCCCAATTTTTTGCATATATCATATCCTGATCCATCAGAGCCAAGTGCCTTATATGATTTTCCTCCGGCTGCAACAACAACGTATCTTGCTTTATATACATCTTTATCTGTATGCACAACATAACAATCCTTTTCTTTTTTTACATAAGAAACATGTACATCCGTAATAACTTTAGCTCCACCGCCAGTTACCGCTCCTATGAGAGAATCATTTACGGCAGATGCCTGTAATGAATGGGGATAATAATAACCATTGATACTTGTATGTATAATGCCTATATCATAAAGCATGTCTATAAGCCATTCCTTGTTATATTCATATATAAGTTCATATGCAAATGCAGGATTATTTCCTCTGTAACTTTCATCATCCAATATGTCATTTGTAAAATTACATCTGCCGTTACCTGTAGCAAGAAGCTTTTTGCCCGGCTTGTCCTTATGTTCTAAAACAACAACATTAACGGATTTGCCAACTTCATTCATGATATGATACGCCGCACTCATACCCGAAGGCCCGGCACCAACTATAATAACATCCGCACAATACATAATAATCCTCCACCATCTGGCTTTATCAACTGGAAAAGCTCTCCAAAAGAGAATAAAGCTCCTCTTCATCAGAAACATAGTAACCAATCTTTATCTTAATTCTGTCTTCATCAGACAAATCATTTGTTTTCATACCTGTATATTCATATACAGTTTTTTTATCATTATAGTATACCACAACTTCACCGTCTTCGTCACATAAATAATACTCATTCTCTTTATTCCAGTCAGAAGCATATGTTTTACGAAGAACCAACTTGTTTTTTGAAAAATCAATTATCTCATAATCAATAAGACCATCAAGGTATTCTGAAAGCGGCATATTTTCCATATATCCGTCAATATAATCCTGAAGTTCGTCCCTGGTGTAGGTAACGAACCTCGAAGGAATAATATATTCTGTTTCGGATAAATTTTCATGATCATTTGCATTTACATAATATGTTTGCAGAAAATATTTTGTATTACCATTAAGAGTCTGCAAAACTTTTTCATTTTCTGAACGGCTTTCAGGTATGACAGTAGGCGTAATTCTTTCTTTTATAGCTTTATCAAGCTCGCTCTCACGCGGCTTATCAGGCAAATTAATTAAAATGGTAAATACAACAATAAGACTTATAACTGCACCGCATATTCCAATAATAACACTTCTATTTCTATCCATGAGATTCACCTCATCAAAAATATTAGTATTCTTATTGTTGACATATATTTAATACGTTATTCATTTACAACATAAAAAGAAAGCTTTCCTACTGTAATACTATAGGACAGCTTTCTTAGTAATTTAATCATAAACAGCTATAAAAATATATGTCTTTTGTAATATCATCAATCGTTAATTATACGTCCAATCTTAACAGGCTGACGATAATATGCATTAGAAATCTTAATACCTGAACTTGGATTACTTGCATGTATAATCATGCCGCTACCGATATAAAGTGCAACGTGGTTAATACGTCCGCCGCTTCCGTAGAAGAACAAATCTCCCGGTTTGACTTCCGAACTGCTAATAGATCTTGTAGCTGAACACTGGCTTCCTGATGTTCTAGGGAGGCCATATCCGTAATGAGCAAATACGCTCATTGTAAATCCTGAACAGTCTGTTCCGTTAGTAAGGCTTGTCCCACCATAAACATATCTGTTACCAAGGAACTGCTTAGCGTATTCTACTATAGAAGCACGAATTGATGAAACTCCGTTCGAACCGTCAGTAGAAAGCTGGCCGATCTTAACAGCTCTCTTAAGTTTATATGAAATCTCAACATACTGTTTTGATACAAATGCATAGTCGTTATCCACTGATATACATACCCAGTTAGAAAGATCTGCAACCATAGCATCATAATTAACTGACTTTACTTCTTTTTTCTTAACATACTTATTAATAAACTTCTCAAGCCACTCAGCATTAAGATTCTCTCTGTAAACTTCAAAGTCTTCATCCAATCCGAGTACACTGTATATAGATGACTCTGTAGATGGAAGTGCTCTTACTCTGAGACCACTTTCCTTAACTGTTATAACTTTCTTACCCACATCATATGCAAGCTCTTCTGCTTTTGCATCCTTTACAAGGTATGATGCCTTAACATATCCGTTAACCTTACCGGATACAATCTTAGCCCAACCCTTCTTAACTTTATATATATGACATCCTGCATTCTTTGTAAGCTTTCCTACAACCTTAGCTCCGGTATTAGGCTTCTTTCTTACATTAAGATATGTGTCAACCTTGGCAATTCCAAGTCTGTCATAGTTAAGATTAAGCTTAATATGCTCCTCTTTCTCTTCCTTAAGTTCATCATTCTGTTCTGCAGTATTCGTAACAACCTGAACACCACCTGCAAAATGCGGATTTTGTTCTCCTTGTGTAGTATCAGTCAAAGCATGCATCATTCCCTGCTCAACCTCTGCAACTATAAACTCTTCAAGAGCAACATTAATACCTGCCAGCGGCTTTTCAGTGGTTACCATACTTGCCTTAACATTAGGAATACTGCATGAAAGAATAATCACAGCTGCAAGTCCTGCAGCAATAAATCTTTTATTATGAATAAAACCAAATCTGTCTAAAAATCTCATCCTTGCCTCCAAAGCAATAACATCTAAATTGTTACAAAATTATTACAAACACAATCAAAGTATAACAATCCAAATACGCTTTGTCAACATAATAATTACAAAAATGTTACAAAAAGTTACTAAATGATTATACAAACCAGTCCACCATTACTGTCATTTACAACTTTTTGTATCGTATCTTTAAGCTTTTCTTTGGAATCTTCTGATAATCTTCCTATCTTTGTATGTATACCCTCCTCCACAAGCTGTCTTATAGTTTTTCCAAATATATTTGTATCAAGCATTCCATCTGAATTAGACGCATCATTTACATTTATATATTTTATAAGATCTTCGGCCTGCTCCTTTGTTCCGACTATAGGTGCTATCTCTGTCTCAATATCTGCCGCTATAAGATGAATCGATGATGAAATTGCTTTTATTTTCACTCCGTATTTACTGCCATGTTTTATAATTTCCGGTTCTTCTATACACACATCACTTATTGCCGGCTCTACCACTCCGTAACCGCATGATTTAACCATATCATAAGCATTTCCTATAGATATAAGACTGTCTCTTTTTGAAGCAAGCTCCTTTAACGTACTTATAAGACAATATTCGTTATCTATCTCTATTCCCGTAAGATCGCTGAGAATGCTATAATAATAACTGTCATCAAATTTTATATTTACTGCAACCGTTCCGTTTTCAGGACTATATCTTACGGTATCAAATCCTGTTATGTAATCACTCTCATATACATATTCCTTATCCTGCATATCATTAAGGACATTTATTTCATCAAATATTTTTTTAACATTTTCTATGACATTCTTTTTTAAAGGATGGGAATTATCAAGCATTTCAACCCATTTCGGCATATAAAAATCCACTTTATTTACCGGAAATTCAAGAAGTATTTTATGAAGTATGTTATTAATATCTTCTCTCTTAAGCTGGTCACAGTTTACCGGAATACATGTAACATTATTTGTTTCAGATATATCCTTTGCAATTTTCCTAGCCTCAGCACTGTAAGGTTTGTTAGTATTAAGTACAACTATAAACGGCTTGCCGATTGCCTTTAATTCAGCAATAGTTCTGTTTTCCGGCTCTATATAAGCTTCTCTGGAAAGCTCTCCGACACTTCCGTCAGTAGTAATAACTATACCAATTGTAGAATGATCTGTTATAACCTTTCTTGTGCCAATCTCTGCGGCCTGCGAAAAAGGAAGTCCTTCGTCAAACCAAGGCGTCATCACGATTCTCTCATGCTCATTTTCAATATGACCCTGTGCTCCCGGTGTCATAAAACCAACACAGTCTATAAGTCTGACATTTACATAACATTCCTCCGACAAATCAACAAGTGCCGCCTTTTTCGGAATGAACTTAGGCTCCGTTGTCATAATAGTCTTTCCCGAAGCAGACTGCGGTAGTTCGTCAACCATCTGCATTCTTTCATTTTCATTTTCTATTCCCGGTATAACTACAAGCTCCATAAATCTTTTGATAAATGTTGATTTACCACTTCGTACAGGTCCTACAACCCCAATATATATGTCTCCGCCCGTTCTTACCCTGATATCATTATAAACATCATAATTTTCCATAAACCGTACTCCCTTCATTATTTAGCCATGCAGGCTCTTATGAATAAATATATGCTACAAAATTTCAGATATTCTTATCATAAAAAAGTTTTCGCAGACTAATATATAATATGAATAATAAAAGGAGCAGAAAATGAAAAGGTTAATAAGATATATGCTATCTTTTTTTCTCACGATCAGCATAACAATGAGCAGTGTATATGGAATGTGTACATATGTCTCTGCAAAAGATTACAGTATTATGAGCGAAAATGATATAAACTCAAAAGCCGCCGTTGTTATAGAAGGAAGCACCGGCGAAATACTGTTTGAAAAAAATAAAGATGAAGAACTAATGCTCGCAAGTGTAACAAAAGTCATGACTCTTTTACTAATATTTGAGGAATTAAAAAGTGGAAAAATCAGTCTGAATGATTCCGTGTCAGTCAGTGAATACGCTGCATCCATGGGAGGTTCTCAGGTATTTCTTGAACCCGGCGAAACGCAGACGGTAGATACCATGATAAAATGTATATCTATATCCAGTGCAAACGATGCTGCTGTTGCAATGGCTGAACATATTAGCGGCTCCGAAGCAGCATTTGTTGAAAAAATGAACAATAAGGCAAAAAGTCTTGGTATGAATCATACACATTTCATAAACTGTAACGGACTTGATGATGACATAACTTCAGGACATTATTCAAGCGCATACGATATAGCACTTATGTCAAGGGAACTTGTTGTAAATCATCCTGAAATATCTGATTATTCAACTGTATGGATGGATTCATTTATACATAAAAATTCTAAGGGTGTGGAAAGTGAATTTGGCCTTACTAATACAAATAAGCTTATTCGTTCTTATAACGGAATAACAGGTCTGAAAACAGGATCTACAAGCAAAGCAAAATATTGCCTGTCTGCCACGGCAAAAAGAGATAATATAAATATTATTTCCGTCATACTTGCCGCTCCGGATCATAAGACAAGATTTGCAGAAGCTGCACGCCTTTTAGACTATGGTTTTTCAAGATGCTCATCCTATAAAGATAACCACAGTGACTTTGCTTCAGAACCCGTAAAAGTTAGAGGAAGTCTGATAAATGAAATCACATGCCGTCCGGAAAACGAATTTGTACATATATTTACCGATGGCGAGGACACATCGCTTATAGAAAAAAACATATCCGTAAACGACACCGTACAGGCTCCGATTAAAGAAGGTGATACCGTTGGAAAAATAACATATTCATATAACGGAAAAGAAATAGGAAGCGTAAATTTAATAGCAGAAAAGGCTGCAGAAGCTGCAACCTTTCCGGATTATTATAAAAAGTTAATTTCAAATTACATCTCGCTAAGATACTGTTTGTAACCTATACTTTCAAGCTTATCAGACTTAGCTGATACAGCATCCTTCATGTCTTCCTTAAAATCTTTAAGCTTAGCAAGAAGGGATTCATCTGACATCGCTATCATCTTTGCTGCAAGAATTCCTGCATTCTTAGCACCGTTAATTGCAACGGTTGCTACAGGAATACCTGAAGGCATCTGAACGATTGAATATAATGAATCAACACCTGAAAGAGTTGATGTATGTATAGGTACACCGATTACAGGAAGGTCAAACAGGGCTGCGCACATACCCGGAAGGTGTGCAGCTCCACCGGCACCTGCGATAATTACAGATACACCTCTGTCCATTGCTCCTTTAGCATAATCCACAAAAATTTCCGGCATTCTGTGTGCTGAAATGATCTTCATCTCATATTCAATTCCAAAATCATCAAGAACGCTTGCAGCCTGACTCATTATTTTAAGATCAGAATCGCTGCCCATAACAATACTTACTTTTGCCATTTTATTTATTCTCCTTTGAAATGATTATATATTTTTCAGATGGGTATTAAGCTCTGTTGTTCCCTCAAGAACAAATAAACCATCTTTAATTATCTGTACTTCTCTTCCGTCTTCATATACGGCACTGAGACATCTAATCTCGTTATATGGTATTGTAATGTCTGTATGACATCCAAAATATGCTTCCTTAGGATTTTCGTACCTTGCCTTTGACACTTCATTTTCTCTGGCAATCATCTCTTTACCGTCAGGATTATATGTCGGTATGTCCTCACTCATCATAAAACAGGTATCTCCGATAGCAATATGTGGTCCCGTTTTTTCCGCTATGAGTATAGGAAGTTTATCTGATATATTATACTTTATTCCCATTGCAAATGCAGCCGTATTGGTTCCTATTGCAAACTCTCCCATAGGAAGTGATTCATGTTTTATAAGATTATCCTGTACGTAAGCATGATTATCTTCTTCATTGTCATAGTTACTGCAGGAATACTCCTTTGTCATACCGTCTTCGAATCTTATCATGAGATTCTTATATACAAGACCGTTTATATATACTTCACTGACATTTAATATTCCTTCAGTGCCGGTAAGCTTAGGGCTTGTATAAACTTCACCCACCGGAATGTTTACATCTGCGAGGCAGTTGTGGAATCTCGTCTGTTTTTCTTTATCAAAAAGCTCACAAAGCGAAATTTTTAAATCAGTTTTATTACCGTCACTGCCTTTTATATGAACATATTCACAATCATCAAGTACATCTATTATCGCCTGCTGGACATTATGATACATTGTCGTATCAAGTGTATTTATCTGAATTGTATCAGTAAATATCTTTTCATAATCATCTCCGATTTCAGGAAGCGGAAATGCAATAATAGTAAAACTGTACTTTTCGTGGTCGATATATTCATTAACAAGGTTTGCCGAAAGTATATCGTATTCTGAT
The DNA here is from genome assembly GCA_015057375.1 of Lachnospiraceae bacterium. GTDB lineage: Bacteria > Bacillota > Clostridia > Lachnospirales > Lachnospiraceae > V9D3004. The sequence continues at coordinate 26,913 of SVEM01000012.1, read as the reverse complement.
GAGAGGTCTCTTTGTGCTTTATCAAGCTTAAGTGCTTCTTTCTTTGTTGCAGGTTCAAAATCCTTTTCACCAAAATATTCTATAACCGCCGGACCTGCATATACCTCAGCTTCGTTTTTATACTTCTCATATGCATTTTTCAGAGATGATAACTGTCTGTCCATAATGGCCTTGTTATAATATATAGCCTTATCAAATCTGTGGTCATACGCAAATTGCGGATTACAGTCAATGCATCCTGACTGAGGCACGCCCTGTCTGCGTCTTAATATAACAGACTTAAGTCCGTTTTCTGCAAATATCTGCATCGCTTTCTTGACAATACGTTCAAATCCTACAGGATATCTTATCTGGACAGTTTCCTTCTCTGCCAAATCTATCCCTGCCAGTTCAAAGCCCTTGATATATCCGTCAGTATATGTATGCGCAATTTTGTCAATCTCTTCTTCACTTAAACTGTTTATATATTTAAATGAATTCGTCTCATTGAAGCCAATATTTTCACCTGTAAGATACAGACTTCTCTCATCATTTATATCGATGTTGTCAATAATCTGAGTGAAAAACGGCTTATGGCATGTTATGCTGTCTCTGATTCTGTACTCAGTTGTCTCATCCATGTAATCATAAGTATGATAATAGATGGCTGACTTTATTGAACCTGAAAGCTCATCTTCTTCACTGCATTCAAAAATATTATATATTTCAAGAAATAGCTCTGCCAGAATAGTCAGTTCAAAATATCTTGCTTCAAAACAAAGCGAACCGATATCAAATGTTTTTGCAGCAAGCGCACATAACATACTGCCGATGTTCTCACCGAATTCTCCTACAGCCTTTGTCGGATTTGCATAAGAGGTTTCATAGTATGCACTGTCATATCTGAATCTGTTTACACTGTGATTTATTTCTTTCCATTCTTCAAGAGATATTTCCTTATACCACTTATAAACCGGAGCGGCATAAATATATGAATTTTCCTGAAGCCAGGTTATGCATTTATAATATGCTTTAAATACATCTGCAAGCTCACAAAAATATGCTTTATATTTTTCAGGAATGTTCATATTGTCATACGAAATACTGTTTATTCTTTCATATGCAAGTGTGAAACGTTCATACTCTATTTCTTCATAATCGTATCTTACGTTATATTTATAAATATTAGGTTTAACATATTTATGAAGGCAGTAATCCCAAAGTCTTTTTGAGCCAAGCATTGAAAGCTCATTACGTTTTACAATTTGCGATTCGCCTATATTATGCTCTCTCCAGGATATTCCACCCGATGCTGCATTAAGCATTGTCGGTTGGAATCTGTCAAGCATGTTTGCAAAATGTGCTTCCGGTGTTTCATTTGCTTCAAATTCATCCCATAAAGCTCTTATGTGTTCTGCCTGATCTTTAGGAAGAATATTAAATATTCTGTCTGCAGCCTTAAGCTCTCTTTCTTCTTTATCTGCATTTCCTGCAGTATCATATGCATATGTGTCACCGGCATCTATCTCAATAAGATCATGTATGAGAACCATCGACATTACGCGAAGAACATCTATATCCTCTTCTGCATATTCCGATAAAAGCATACTCATAATAGCAAGATGCCATGAATGCTCGGCATCATTTTCAACTCTTTTTCCGTCACTAAGATATGTACGTCTCTGTATATTCTTAAGCTTATCTATTTCTAGTAAAAACTCTGCCTGTTTGTTGAGTCTTTCAATCATTTACAGTCTCCTATATATAAAATGAGCAGCGCTATAAGCCGAGTTCTGTCTAAGATGGTCATCTATCTGGTCTTACCGTTACCGATAAGCTCTAGCGACCTACCCGAAAGCACGACGGGCCGCCGTATAGCTTTCTGTTCGGTCTTGCTTCGGATGGGGTTTACATGTGCCTTTTGTGTTACCACAAAAGCGGTGGGCTCTTACCCCGCCTTTCCACCCTTACCTGCATACACAGGCGGTTTATTTCTGTTGCACTGGCCTGGGAGTCACCTCCACCGGACGTTATCCGGCATCCTGCCCTGTGAAGCTCGGACTTTCCTCACCTGCAGCCTTTCGGCATTTACAGGCGCGACCATCCACGCTGCTCAAATTATCACATTATTTTTTCCAACAAATGCTCTATATATTCATTCTCTTTTTTAAACTCGCAAAGCCTGTCCGTTTGTTTTTCGTTTCCCTCCAAACGTGAGATAATTGCTGCATTTGTTTTATATATATTTTTTATATAATCCTTAAATACTTCGTCACGGTTATCAATCAAAGCCTTACCATATAAATACTCAAATTCATTATCATAACTTTGATTTCCCGGTACTGCTTTTATGATGTTGTAATATTTTCCATCTTCATAAACCATCATTTCATCAGAAATAGAAAATCCGTTATTATGAAGATAGTGTCTTACATTATGTATGTCAGACTGCGGCTGAAGTATAAGCTCTTTTGCTTTATCTCTCACACCGATATTACTATTAAGTATATCTATTATCAGATATCCGCCCATTCCACTTATAAGAATGGTATCAATATTGTCGCTCGTAGTAATCTCTGAAAGCCCGTTTGACTTTCTAACCTCAATCTGCGAATCTAGTCCTGACATACGTATATTTTTCTCGGCAATGACAAGCGGTCCGTCATTTACATCTGATGCAAGAACTGATGACGCTATACCGGACCTTATAAGGTGTATGGATGTAAATGCATGGTCACATCCGATATCAGCAACCTTATTGCCGCTGCTTACATACGACACAACGCTTGAAAGTCTTTTTGATAAATGATGCATAACACACTCCCATTACTCAAGATAATCCTTAAGCTTTCTGCTTCTGCTAGGATGTCTTAACTTTCTGAGTGCTTTTGCCTCAATCTGTCTGATACGCTCTCTTGTTACGTCAAATACAGTACCAACTTCTTCAAGTGTACGCTGTCTTCCGTCATCAAGACCGAATCTGAGACGTAAAACCTTCTGCTCTCTTTCTGTAAGAGTCTGAAGTACCTCATCAAGCTGCTCGCGAAGAAGTGTAAATGCAGCAGCATCTGCAGGAACAGGTACATTTTCATCCTGAATAAAGTCACCAAGATGACTGTCTTCCTCTTCACCGATAGGTGTTTCAAGAGAAACAGGCTCCTGTGAAATCTTCTGAATTTCTCTTACTCGTTCAACAGGTAAATTCATTTCTTTTGCAATCTCCTCAGGAAATGGTTCTCTTCCAAGCTCCTGAAGAAGCTGTCTCTGAACTCTTATAAGCTTATTGATTGTTTCAACCATATGAACAGGAATTCTTATTGTTCTTGCCTGATCTGCAATAGCTCTTGTAATAGCCTGTCTTATCCACCATGTAGCATAAGTACTGAACTTATATCCTTTTGTATAATCGAACTTTTCAACAGCTTTAATAAGTCCGAGGTTACCTTCCTGAATAAGGTCAAGAAATAACATTCCGCGTCCTACATATCTTTTTGCAATACTTACAACAAGACGAAGGTTTGCCTCAGCAAGTCTTTTCTTTGCTGCCTCGTCTCCTTCTTCCATCTTCTTAGCAAGTTCAACTTCTTCCTCTGCTGTAAGAAGCGGCACCTTACCGATTTCTTTCAAATACATTCTGACAGGATCTTCTATACTTATTCCATCAGGCACTGACAAATCTATTTTTTCTAATTCTACCTCTTCATCTGTCTTGTCCATTTCAAGAATAATATCGTCATCTACATCATCATCTACATCTACGTCTACGTCCACATTTAATTCTTTAAAGACTTCAATGTTATTCTTTTCAAGATATGCATATATATCTTCGAATTTTTCAGGCGGAAGATTCATATCCTTAAAAAATGCAACAACTTCGTCCTGCATAAGAATATCTTTCTCCTTCTTTGCGTGCTGAATAAGTTCACTGAGTCTTTGTGTAAATTTTTCCATGTTTTCGTCCATTATATGGTCCTCCTGTCATTTATTAACTTAACCAAACTACAGCGAAATATGCAATTTCTGTAAATTGGTCATCATAATCATTAGTTTCTGAAGCTCTGCAGGCTCTGTTACTGTTCTCGTCATTCTTGTAATACTGTTCTTCTTAATTCGTTTGACAAGCTCATTAAGAACCTTTTGTTTTTCACCGTTTTCGTAAGCAAGCTCCGGGAGTTGTTTGTGTAAAACTCCGGCCGCCATGCTCTGTTCCTCGGCATTTTCAAAGCTGTTAAGTATTTTTGCCGGAATAATATCACCGCCGCTTTCAAACTGCTCATACAGAAGTACTGCAATTTTGTGATACGGCTCGTTGAAAAAGTCATCCGGTTCAAGTATGCCTTTTAGTTTCTCAAATAATACCGGTTCATTTGTCATCCAGGTAAGAAGCATACTCTGTGCCTGCGAATTACCATCCTCTTTTGCACCCGCTTCTCTTTTTGTCTTTACGACATTCACAGGTATACCGGCAATATTTGCACTCATTTTTGCAACAAGCTTTTTAAGGTCTTCAGTCCTTATTGCGTATTTGACCGCCATGGACTCAATATAATTATTTCGTTCAAGCTCGTCCTCAAAAACAAGAAGCTTTTTTGCCATTTCATTGAAGAAATGAGTTTTTTGTTCAGGGTCAGAAAAATCATATTCCCTTTCAAGAACTTTTATCTCAAAGAAGAAGCTGTTAATTGCTTTTTCTATACGTTTCTCATATTCCTCACTGCCCAAATTCTTTATAAATTCATCCGGATCTTTGTAAGGCATCATGTCCAGGACTTTTACGGATATGCCGGCATTTTTAAGTATCGGTATGGCTCGTAGTGCAGCCTTTACTCCGGCACCGTCACTGTCATACGATATTATTACCTGATTAACATACCTTTTAATCAGATTGGCCTGCATACCGGTAAATGCTGTTCCGAGCGATGCGCAGGCACTTGAAAATCCTGCCTGATGTAATGCTATTACATCCATGTAGCCCTCACACAATATAAAGTACGGTTTTCTTGCATATCTTGCGTAATTAAGTCCATACAGGTTACGACTCTTATCAAACACCTGCGTCTCCGGTGAATTAAGATACTTCGGAAGGGCATCTCCCATAACTCGTCCGCCAAAAGCTATAACTTTGTTATTAGCATCCATTATCGGAAACATAACTCTGTTCCAGAATTTATCTCTTGGTCCCTGTTTTTCGTCAAACGAAAACAAACCGGACATTTTTAACTCGTCATCTGTGTATCCTTTATTCTTAAGGAATCTGTATAAACCACCGGACTTTCCTGTATATCCCAGCGCAAATTTCTTAATTATGTCATCGGACAAACCACGTTTTTTGAAATAATCGTATCCTATCCTGCCGTTTTCCGATTTTAATATCGAGTAATAATACACACCGGCTTCTCTGTTAATGTCAAGCAGTCTTGCTCTAATACTGTTATTTCTCTTAGTTTCCTCGCTTTCTTCCACCTCCGGAAGATTAATTCCGCTTCTCTTTGCGAGCATATTTACTGCTTCAGGAAATGTAAGGTTGTCATATTCCATGGCAAACGTAAATACACTTCCTCCTACACCACAACCAAAACAATAATACATCTGTCTTTTAGGACTGACAGAAAATGATGGCGTTTTCTCATTATGAAATGGACATAATCCCACATAATTGCCACCCTGTTTTTTCAGGTTAATGTGCGAGGAAATGTAGCCGACAATATCGGTACTGTTTCTTACTTCCTCAATAATTTCATCAGAATAATACATCCGATTCCTCCGGTTTTTCTATAAAATGCTCCAAGTCTTAGGAATTGTTAACTGTGTAAATAAATTAGTTGCATATCTGTCTGACATACATGCAATATAATCTGCGACCGCACGTTCCTTTGTCTCACCCATACGGATAATGTTCGAAAACTCTTCAGGCATCTCTTCCGTATGGTCACAAAAATAATTAAATAACTGTTCTATAACTATAGCGGCTTTCTTTTCTTCACCTTTTGCTATAGGATTGTAATAAACATTTTCATACATAAATGAACGAAGTCCCATAAGTGCCTGCATTTTTTCTTCACTCATACAAATATTATTTTTTCCTTCGCTGGAAAGAATAACATCATGTATGAGAATGTTAAGTCTCTGATTAAGATTGTGTCCAAGTATTTCAGTATACTCTGACGGAATGTCTTCTTCTTTTAAAATCTGAGCACGAATTGCATCATCAATATCTGAATTAATATAAGCAATCTTGTCCGAAAATCTGACAACCTTTCCTTCAAGAGTATGTGGATTGCCTTTCGTCTGGTGATTAAGTATCCCATCATTTACTTCGTATGTAAGGTTAAGTCCCTTACCATCTTTTTCAAGAAATTTTGTAAGGCGAACACTTTGCATGTCATGCGAAAATCCATCAGGACACAATTTATTGAGAACTCTCTCTCCGCAATGTCCGTATGGAGTATGTCCAAGATCATGTCCAAGTGCTATAGCTTCTGTAAGATCTTCATTAAGACGGAGTGCTTTTGCTATAGTTCTTGCATTCTGCGACACTTCAAGTGTATGAGTAAGTCTGGTTCTGTAATGGTCACCCACAGGTGCAAGAAAAACCTGCGTTTTCTGTTTTAATCTTCTGAATGCCTTACAGTGAATTATTCTGTCGCGGTCTCTCTGATACTCGGTTCTGATATCGCACGGAACTTCGTAACGTTCCCTACCCTTGCTCATATCACTGAACCCCGCATAAGGACTCAGTATTTCATGTTCTCTTTGTTCTAATCTTTCACGTATATTCAATATAAAACACTCCTTATATATACAGCAAAAACATTACATACAATATATAATTCAACACAAACAAGGGATATCCTTTTTTTATTTGTCATTTTTTTTATTTTTTTGACTTTATTTTGAAATTTGATTTTTTGAAAAGACACATCCACAATAATTCTGTCTGTATAGATTATGTTTTTCCGATAATTCGGTACTGATTTTAAATCCGTTTTTCTTTTTAAAATCAGACGGAAGCCAACTTACATCTGATTCTTCCGCTAATCTATACCCGATTTCATTTATCTTAGCCGCATTTTTATGCGGACTTATGGACAAAGTTGTACAATAATAATCACATCCATGCTTTTCTGCCACTTCAAGAGATTTTCTAAGTCTTAATTCATAACAGACAAAACATCTTTCCCCTCCTTCAGGACAATCATGAAGACCTTTTACCGCATCATAAAATTCAGAAGAATCGTAATCTTCCTGAATGTATGTAACTTTATTCTTATAATTATTTTCTTCAATAAATCTGATAAGCTCTGCAGCTCTTTTATTATACTCGGTGTCTGTTGAAATATTAGGATTATAGAATAAAACAGTGATATCAAAATATTCTGATAAGTACATAAGAGTATAACTGCTGCAAGGCGCACAACACGCATGCAGCAGTAAATGTGGAATATTTTCTTTGTCAGATAATGATTTTATTAACTTATCAAGTTCAAGCTGATAATTAATCTTTTGCTCCAATAGATTACTCCCTAAAATATGCTCTCTTATAACTCGGAGATTAACTTATCAAGTGTAACAAGCTTAACGCATACGGTAAATAACATTGCCGCTTCAAAAAGCTCACTGTCAGTAGGAAATGTAGGTGCAATACGGATGTTCTTATCATCAGGATCTTTCTTATATGGGAATGTAGCACCTGCTCCCGTAAGTACAACACCTGCTTCTTTAGCTTTCTGTACAATCTGAGATGCACAGCCGTTCATGGAATCAAATGATATGAAATATCCACCGTTAGGATTGTACCATGAACAAATGTCAAGATCTCCAAGTTCCTTTGTAAGTATATCGTCAACAAGCTCAAACTTAGGTCTGATAATAGCTGCATGCTTCTTCATATGTTCTTTCATACCGTTAATATCGCCAAAGAATCTTACATGTCTAAGCTGGTTAATCTTATCGTGTCCGATAGTCTGCATTGAAAGACGCTTCATAATATCTTCTATATTATTTTTTGAAGTACCTACTGCAGAAATACCGCTTCCCGGGAATGAAACCTTTGATGTTGATCCCAATATATATACTATATCTTCATTTCCGGCTTTCTTACATTCTGAAAGTATCGGAAGAAGTTCATCTTTTTTATCATCATATAAATCATGTATAACATATGCGTTATCCCAGAATATTCTGAAGTCTTTTGCAGCCGGCTTAAGCGCAGCAAATCTTTTTACTGTTTCATCTGAATATGTTATACCCTGAGGATTAGAATACTTAGGCACGCACCAAATACCCTTAACCGACTCATCATTATTTACATATTCTTCAACAAGATCCATATCAGGACCTTCTTTTGTCATAGGAATATTAATCATCTTAATACCAAAGTACTCAGTTATACCAAAATGTCTGTCATATCCCGGAACGGGGCAAAGGAACTTAACTTCATCAAGCTTACCCCATGGTGTCTGTCCCATAATCCCCTTGTTCATAGCTGTAGAAATGATATCAAACATAATGCTCAAACTTGCATTACCGCAAACGATAACTTCATCGTTTTCAACTTCAAGCATATCTGCCATAAGTTTTCTTGCTTCTGAAATACCCATTGGCACACCATAATTACGCACGTCAACTGCACACATATAATCAGAAGCACTGTTAAGTGTGTCCATCATCGGAAGTGACAAATCAAGCTGTTTAGAGCACGGCTTACCTCTTGACATATCAAGAGAAAGATTCTTTTCCTTATACTGATTATATATCTTCTCAACTTCGTTTCTTTCCATGATAAGCTGAGCTTTATCTAATTTAACGTATGGAACGTTCATATTGTTACCTCCGGTGCGTAAGCAGTTTTTCCGAGATAGTATACACCATTTACCAAAAAATATCAATAAGAAATCTCATTTTCAAGCTTTTCACCATTAAAATATGCATTAATATTATTTATTGTGCATTCGGCAATATTTATGAGGGCATCCGCCGTAAGAAATGCCTGGTGGGAAGTGATAAGAACATTTGGTAAAGACAAAAACAGTTTTAATACGTCATCCGATATAATCGTATTACTGAAATCTTCGAAAAATATCTCCGATTCTTCCTCATATACATCAAGCCCTGCAGCACCGACCTTGCCTTTTTTTATCGCTTCGTAAAGAGCTTCACTTTCAATAAGACTGCCCCTTGAAGTATTTATTATAAATACTCCGTCCTTCATCATTGCAAGAGTATCTTCGTTAATAATATATTTTGTTTCCTCAGTAAGCGGACAATGAAGTGATATTATATCGCTTGTTCTAAATAATTCTTCCTTAGAAACATATTTTATATTCGAGCCTTGTATAGGATACGGATCATACGCAATTACATCCATGCCAAATCCTTTGCAAATATCTATAAATACTCTTCCTATTTTACCTGTACCCATAACTCCGACCGTTCTTCCATGAAGATCAAAACCTGCAAGGTTATTAAGACTGAAATTATAATCTCTTGTCCTAAAATATGCCTTATGAATTTTTCTGTTAAGACAAAGCAAAAGACCCATAGCATGTTCAGCAACAGCATAAGGCGAATAACCCGGCACCCTCACTACTTTTATCTTATCTTTAGCTTTCTTAAGATCAATATTGTTATATCCTGCACATCTCATTGCAACAATACCTATGTCATAATTTACAAGCTTATCAATCGTTTCTTCATCAATAACGTCATGTACAAATGCACACACACCATCACAACCACGTGCAAGCTCTACAGTATCAGAATTAAGTTTGTTCTCAAGATATTTAAATGTAATACCCGGATGCTCTACTTTTTCAAAATATTCTTCGTCATATTTTTTTGTATCATAAAATGCTATTCTTGGCATAATCATTTCCTCCGTTATAATTTTGAGCAAAAAAAACTGCAAATACAAATACAGTATCTGCAGTTTAGTAATTATTATTCTTTTTTATAAAGAAGCCAGTTCATGATACAATCTGCATGCCGGAAGTCCGACTACATTGAAATAATCTCCGTGTATACCTTTGATATATCTTGAAAAATAACCCTGGATTGCGTATCCGCCTGCCTTGTCAGTATATTCCAAAGTTTCAATGTATTTAATTATCTCATCTTCTGTCATATCAGAAACATCCACATCCGTCGTTTCTGCAAACGAACTGTGTGCTGTACACTCATAAGTATCATTTATGTATTCAAGTTTTGAAATACATACACCTGTAAGTACCTGATGTGTATCTCCTGATATATCCTTTATCATTCTTATTGCATCTTTGCGGTCTTTTGGCTTACCCATATGCTTATCATTATGAAATACCATTGTATCTGCTCCGATTACATATATTGTACGCTTTGCAGTGTCTGATAATTCAGTGTTATGAATAATCCTTTCTGTAACCTCCATACATTTTGCATATGCAAGCTCACAGACAATATCATATGGGTCATCTTTTGTGATAACCTCATCTGCATCACTCGTTATCACTGTAAATGTAAGGCCAATATTGGAAAGAATCTCTCTCCTTCTCGGCGACCCCGATGCAAGTACTATAATAGAATCTTTCATTAGTCTACTGATATATTAGCTCCTTTAAGTCCATTAACAGCACCCGCGATGTTCGCATCCGGATGTGCAATAAGCCACTTATTTCTTGCTGCAAGAAGTGGATCTTCAGCTACTACATCAGGTTTAACAACCAAATCATAGTTAGTCTCTTTTGGAAGAAGAATAACACATCTGAATCCTGCTCCCTGGTAGCTGCATGGTGCATAATGAAGAGTTGTTGCATAACACTCAATCATTGTTCCCTTAGGAAGAAGGAATGCTTCTATAAGTGATGTGTCATAAGTATTATCTTCGTAGTTAATATCCTGCTGGCTTCCAAGAAGAAGAATCAAATCATCACATGCGATATTGAACTCTGAACTTCTATGATATTCAACAGCATTAAGTAACTTGTTATGACCGTTGCAATATCCAATCTGTACAGGAAGCCCGCCGTAAAGGCTGATATTGAAATCATTAGCAATATCAAGGCTCTCAAGTTCCGGATCTGATGGAATGTAGATAACATCATCCGGACATGGAGTAGCACCCATCTTCTCGATAAGCTCAGATATCTTGTAATCTGTAATTACTCTTCCGTACTTTCTAAATGCTGGATCTGTAATTTTTTTAACCTCAATAGACATAATATAGTCCTCCTTTTATAATTAATATTAATTATTTTATAACTGATTTACCACCCATGTAAGGACGAAGTGCCTCAGGAATATTAACTGAGCCGTCCTCGTTAAGGTTGTTTTCAAGAAACGCAATAAGCATTCTTGGCGGTGCAACAACAGTGTTGTTAAGAGTATGTGCAAATGCTTTTCCGTTTTCGTCTTTATATCTGATTCTAAGTCTTCTTGCCTGCGCATCTGAAAGATTAGAACAGCTTCCAACCTCAAAATACTTCTTCTGTCTTGGTGACCATGCCTCAACGTCGATAGACTTAACTTTAAGGTCTGCAAGGTCTCCTGAACAGCACTCAAGTGTTCTTACAGGAATATCAAGTGATCTGAAAAGATCTACTGTATTCTGCCATAATTTATCAAACCACATTGGGCTTTCCTCAGGCTTACATACTACGATCATTTCCTGTTTCTCAAACTGATGAATTCTATATACTCCTCTTTCCTCAATACCATGAGCACCTTTTTCTTTTCTGAAACATGGTGAATAGCTTGTAAGTGTCTGCGGAAGCTGATCTCCCGGTATCATCTGGTCAATGAACTTACCGATCATGGAATGCTCACTTGTACCGATAAGATAAAGGTCCTCTCCCTCAATCTTATACATCATTGCTTCCATCTCTGAAAAGCTCATAACACCTGTAACTACATCACTTCTTATCATGTAAGGAGGAATACAGTAAGTAAATCCTCTGTCAATCATGAAATCTCTTGCATATGAGATAACTGCCGAATGAAGTCTTGCAATATCTCCCATAAGATAATAGAAACCATTACCTGCAACACGTCTTGCAGAATCAAGGTCAATACCGTTAAGCTTTTCCATTATCTCAGTATGATAAGGAATCTCAAAATCAGGAACAACCGGCTCACCGTATTTCTGAACTTCAACATTCTCACTATCATCTTTTCCGATAGGAACACTCGGATCGATAATGTTAGGAATAACCATCATACGTTTTTTAACTTCTTCAAGAAGATACTCTTCCTGCTCTTCAAGGCTTGCAAGATATTCAGATTTCTCAGTTACTTTTGACTTTGCAACCATAGCCTCATCCTTCTTGCCTTGAGCCATAAGCGCACCAATCTGCTTAGAAATGGTGTTTCTCTCTGCACGGAGATTATCTGCTTCCTGCTTTACAGCTCTTGACTTTTTGTCAAGCTCTATAACTTCGTCAACTAACGGAAGCTTCTCATCCTGAAATTTATTTTTAATGTTCTGTTTTACTATGTCCGGATTATTACGGACAAACTGCATATCTAACATCTGTTATTTCCTCCTAAAACTGCTTGTCATACTTATATTTAGTATATAGTAATATTATTTCTTATTCAAGTATCAATACCATATTTATATACAGCAAAATACTCCGTTGCCGCCCAAACACACACTGCATATAAAATAATACATGCACATCTTTGAACAGCTTCCCGTACTTTCCATACCCGGAAAACCATATGTTCCTGCCTGTCCGGCATACCATGCTCCACCATTTTCAAGTCTGCTTTTCATCTGAGCAAAATTGTGATTATATGGTTCCATTCTGCATGCAATATCAATATGCTCCTTTGCAGTCACATTATTTCCAATTCCTGCATTGGCAACAGCACTGTAATAATACCATGTACCGGTTCTGTTTTGTATTGTATTAAGAAGATTGAGAGCCTCTTTATAACTGCCACTGTTAATATAGTTCATAACGGCCTTCATATATCTGCTGTCATCATTCTCGTACTTTGACTGTCCGGCATTTCCAAACGGATTATAATCATATCCGTAAGAACCACGGCTTCTTTCATCCATAATGCTCTGATATGCCTGCTGAACATCTTTAAACTTCTGCTCACAGATGTCTCTGTCAGGATTATTGATATTAGCATCAGGATGATATTTTCTGCTGAGGTTTCTATATGCTTTTTTTATCTCATCATCGCTGGCGCTTCGCGAAACACCAAGGATTAAATATGGATCTTTTGTCATTATTTCTCCTGTCTTTTTTCTGATATCAGATTAAATCTTCCCCAAACACCCGAATATAATATGTTTCTTATTATACCTATATTTTCTACAATCGGAAGCTTTTCAAATTCCCTCGAACACTCAGTAATCATCATAAGAAGAATGTTCCTGCATTCAGATTCAAAACTTTTCATGCTTTTTGCATTATTATATCTTTCAATCAGCGGATTATAGGAATTATATTTTATATCCTTTTCTATGTCATCGTAAGCATCGAGAATATATATAAATTTTCCAAGATAAAATCCGATTTTTCTAAGTCCTGCCTGCCACACATCATCTGAATATGCATATATTTCTTCAGTAATCTTTCCGAAGCAACCTGATACCAGGTCAATATCATATGTTTCATTATGTTCATATTCCGATAATTCTAAAAGATAATTTTTAATGTTTTGACATTTACCAGGATACTTATTTTCAATATCTTTTATCTGGCCTGAAATAAGTTTTGCATACAAATACTTGAATAGCTTCTTATCATCCTTCCAGTCATCTATACATTTGTAATATGTAAGATAAATGCTCATATCCGCACTATATGTTATATAAGGATTTATCTCATAATCATGTTTTTTTACAGGATGGACCACACATCTTCTGCACTTTTTACATGATCTTTCTTCACCGTAAAGCCCTGTCAGTATAAGAGCAAGAAAAACTGCATCATAATTAAGGGACATACGTCCCATAAGTCCACTCCGCTCTTTCAGCGCATTACAGATGCCGCAATAGTATCTTTTGTATATATCATATTCTTTGAACTTAAGTTCATCTTTATTGACTATTACATATCCAAACATAAAATCTACCTTATGTTCTCTTTATAAACTCAACGCCACATTTAGGACATCTTATAGCAATCTTGCCTTTGTTCTTTGGAACTCTTATCTTCTGTTTGCAGTTAGGGCACGAAAATATACGATGATATTTGTCAGTTTTTGCCCTATTCATTCTCTGCATAAATCTGCTTTTATATAATAAAAACTTCTGATTTTCCTGATATCTTTTCTGAATATTTTTTGAAAACATTCTGTATATCATTACAATTAAACATGCCCATACAATAATTGTAATAAATGATGATATACTTGCAAAAATAAAGCTATGTCGTGCAAATATGTTAACAACCAACGAAAGTATCCAAAGCACTATAACTGACATACTTAAAAATCTTGAAAAATCATCCGCACCATATCTGCCTTGCATAAATCTCATAAATTTCTGACGCAAGTTAACACCTCCAATAATTAATTGTGTCCAAGTAATTTTATCTCGTCAGCTTCACCGTAAACAAGGAATCCATAATATCCTTGTGCTTCAATCTTAGCAAGGTATTTTCCGAGTTTCTTCGGTCTTTCAATCATTGTAACGGCATATTCTTTTCTAAGCTCGTCAGCTTTCATAACAGCATCTGTATACTCGTCTTCGTTATAGAAAAGAACAACCTTTTTAACAATGTCCTTCGGAACATAATTCTGCTCACTAAGTATTGAATAAATTCTCTCAAATCCAATAGAAAATCCTACCGCTGCAACTGACTCTCCTGTAAACTTTCCGATAAGATTATCATATCTTCCACCGCCTGCTATGGCACCCTTAAACTTAAGGCTCTCCACCTCAAATATTGTACCTGTATAATATCCCTGTCCTCTTACAAGTGAAATATCAAAAACAACATCATATTTGCCTGCAGCAAGTTTCAAAGATTTTGCAATTATTTCAGAAACATTATCAACATAACATCTGTCATCTTCGGAAACAAACTCTCTTACTCTGTCAAGAGACATGTCCGGAATACTGATAAACTCTTCAAACTTGCTTATAACATTTTCTGAGTACTCTTTCTTAGCAAGCTCTTCTATAACTCCGTCTTTTCCAATCTTGTCCATCTTATCAAATATAATACAAACGCTTTCAAGCTCTTCCTGAGCAAAGCCGATATTCTTAAGAATTGAGTTAAGAATTCTTCTGTCATTTACTTTTACACGGAATTCTTCTATCTCAATCGCAAGAAGAGCTTTTGCAGTTGTATAAATAAGTTCAATCTCACATGATGAAGATGATGATCCGAGTATGTCAATATCGCACTGAACAAATTCACGAAGTCTTCCCTTCTGAGGTCTCTCAGCTCTATAAACTCTGTCAATCTGAATAGCCTTAAAAGGCAAGTTAAGGTTCGCCTTGTTATTTGCATAATAACGTGACAAAGGAAGGGTAAGATCATATCTTAATCCCATATCAGAAAGTGAATCCATATTACCACTCTCTATTGCCTTTGTAAGCTTGTCCCCTCTTTTAAGAATCTTGAATATAAGATTGAGATTTTCTCCACCCTCACTTTTATCAAGATTCTCTGCATCTTCAATAGCCGGTGTAATAATATGCTCAAATCCGTTATTAATATACGTATTAAGTATCTTATTCTGTAAATAATCCCTGAGTGCCGCTTCTTTAGGCAAATAATCATTAGTTCCTTTTACTGTAGTTGTTTTCATATAATATCCTCACTTTTTATTTTTCTTTGAATGCAAAAAATCTTTGTCCAAAATAGTTAAGTATCATAAACAATCCTGCGCCGGCAAGCATTGCCATGTTGTCCTGAATCTTTGTTCCTGCTCCGGAGAATATAAACCTTACAAATGGTTTTGCAACACCGTAAGCAATAAAGTAACATATTGTTATATTGACAACAAATCTAACTATAACCGCAAGACTCTTTTCTTTGTTTTGGAATGTAAAATACTTATTCAGAAAATAACTTAGTATACTGCCGCATACATAATTGGCAGCGGAAGAAATCCAATAGTTTACTCCGAATGCATTATATAAGATGAACATGATTGCCATGCCAAATACCGTATTGGCAATACCAACAAGAATAAATTTCAAAAATGTTTTATCAAAAAGCTTTTTTATATTCATACTCTTTCCTTCTTTTCAGATTGCAAAATAACAATATACATTGGATAATTATAACAACTTTGTATTTGTTTATCAAGAGCTTATCTCTTCTTCATCGGATGCATTATATAAAGAGGCTGTGCACCAAATACTTAGTGCACAGCCCTTTTATTAATTAAGAATTGTATTACATTTTAATCTTTTTCTTTTTGGAGTATGGTCCGTATGCATTATTAGTTCCGTTAGTATTATAAGCACGAACCTTGAAGTAATACTTCTTACCTACTTTAAGCTTTTTAATCTTAATAAATGTCTTAGCTGTTGTCTTAATCTTTATGGACTTCTTAAGCTTCTTATTTGTACCATATACAATCTCGAACTTATCTGCATCCATCTTTTTCCATGATACATTAACAGCTTTCTTACCCTTTTTCTTAATCTTAAGACCTTTAACCTTAGCAGGCTTTTCAAGCTCTGAAGGAGCTACAGTAGGCTGAAGCTGCTGACCACCAGGACCTGCTGTTGGAGTAATAACAGGTTCTGTTGTAGGTACTTCTGTAGGAGCTGGTGTTGGCTCAGGCTCTTTTTCAAACTGCCAGTAGTCAAACTTGAACAATTCGCCCTGTGCATTTCCTGTAAATACCATATAAACATCATGAACTCCGTTCATAACTGACTTATCAACGTCTATTGTCTCTGCAACAAACTCATCAGCATTTCCGCTACTCTTTACTGTAAACCAAGTAACAGGCTCACTGTCAAGACTGTCAAAATAAATATCAATTGTACCAACTTCAGTATCTTTCGCTGCAGATGATGATGTGCAAGCTGTAAATGCAATTGCACCCTTCTCACCAAAATCAACATTTCTTAATTTGATATAATCATTATTCTCTATACTGTAAAGATTAATATTTCCTGATGCTCCGTCTTTCTTCTCTTTTTCTACACCATATTTACCCATTCTGTCATTTGGTGAAGCATTAAGAGAATTACTTAACTCAATAGTCTCTGCCTCTACTTTATCATATGGATTAAGAGCTTCGATAGGATCTACACCGGCATCAGTAAATGGAACTGCATTAATTGTTCCGTCTTCGTTATAAGTGATCTCCTCAATAGCTACTGATCTCTTGAATCCGCCTCCGTCAACGAGTTTACCTGTATGATAGAAAAGATATGAATGTCCTTTGTAGTCAACGATACCAGGATGGTTAGTAAAACTTCCTGTACCCTGTCCATTAACATTATCATCCATAATCATTCCCTTATACTGCCATGGTCCTGTTGGAGACTGTGACATTGAGTAATCAATTCTCTCAGGAATACCATTAGCTGCATAAATCATATAGTACCATTTTTCACCCTTATCGTTGGTGCGTCCGTAAAACCAAGGACCTTCCTCATACATAGTAGGTCTTCTTACTTTATTATTATCAACACGTGTTCCAACACCAAACTGAGCATGCATATCTTTAAGAGCTGCACTTACTGAATTTTTATAATTTCCGCTTGCGATATTATTGTTATTATTGTTAACATTATTTAATTCGCTATAATGGCTTGTTTCCATATTCCACTTCTTAATTCCGTTAACAAAACCATCTCCATTAATACTTGTATCAATACTAATCATA
Organism: Lachnospiraceae bacterium; assembly: GCA_015057375.1. GTDB lineage: Bacteria > Bacillota > Clostridia > Lachnospirales > Lachnospiraceae > V9D3004. Next base: position 9,138 of record SVEM01000012.1, on the reverse strand, counting down.
TCATCATTAAGTAAAGCACAGTGAAGATTAGGATTACCCCAATAAATATATGCCTGACCATCTTCATCAACAAAAGCTGTAGGATCAATAAATGAATATGTAGGTCCTAAAAGCGGCTTACCGATAGGATCTTCATATGGTCCCTCAGGAGAATCTGCAACAGCAACACCTATACAGTTAGTGTTATTCTTGTTGTTAATAGGAACATATGCATAGAACTTTCCATCACGTTCAACAACCTGCGGAGCCCATGATGAATTATCTTTAGCCCAACTAAATGTATGATAACTTAAAGCTGTACCATGATCTGTCCAGTTAACCATGTCTGTTGTAGAATAACATTTCCAGTCGTTCATTGAAAAGAAGCCATTAACTGTAACATCTTCATCATGTGATGAAAAAAGATAAAGTCTTCCATCTGAACATACCATAGGTGCAGGGTCTGCAGTATACACATCCTGAACAACAGGATTGATTGCTTCAGCTTTCTTAGCTGTCTGTGGAAGCATTACAGGAACAACAAGTGCACATGTAATAGCTACACACATAATTTTCTTAAAATACTTTCTCATAAATTATCCCCTTTCATTTATTAATTTATTTTAAAAATAATTTATAACATATAACATAATAACTTATTACAACATAATTGTAAATGACATATTTTGTACTGTTTTTGATTTATTATCATAATTTATACTACTATTTTAATTTAATTTTTATTTTTTTGCATTTTCCGTTTTCGGCATAAGCATAAATTATGCACGAGCCTTTTCGCTTTGCTGTTATCAATCCCTTTTTGTTTACGGCTGCTACTTTTGTATCAGAAGATTCATATGAAACTTTTCTATGAACATTCTTTTTTCCACCTTTGTATTTAACAGCAACCTTCAGTAAGAATTTCTTACCTTTTTTCAGCTTAAGCTTTGACTTGTTAACTTTCAATGCCTTGATATTACCGTTCTTGCCACCCGCCGTTGTTGCGTGAACTGTCTTGCCGGTAGTTATAATCGATAATTTACCGTCGATCATTTTATATGCCTGAATGATATATTTATATGAAGTTCCTTTTGCAAGTACTTTGTGTTTGTATGACGTAACAGAGCCTGAAACTATATCAAGCACTTCAAACGCATATTTTTTCTTACCTGTATTACATTTGTTTCCAAGAACAATGTAGCCATCGGCATCTGCTATTTTTTTCCACTTTATCTTCACACTGTTTTTTGTCACTTTTTTAAGCGATGCAAATAACGGTGCAAATGATGAATTAACCGACTCCTCTTTTCCGTTTGCCGGTATGCCGGGATTGTTATTTAATACGCTTTCCTTCGTTGGTATTGTAGGTGTTGTCGGACTTGGCGTATTAACAACCGGATTTGGTATAGGAGTTGATATCGGATTCGTAATTATTTCATCGTCCTCTTCCGTATCTTTCGCTAAATAGTATAAACCTTCCATTGTAGGATTAAGCGGTTCCATATAACCTTCTTCATCAAATGTCAGCTTATCTATACATGTCTCGCGGTGATATCCGAGTCCTTCCGTATATATGCCAAGCGGTGTGTAAAATCTGTGATATGCAATATAGCACTCATCTGTTTCAGGCATATAAAGAATTGACTGATGTGCTGTTCCGAGCATGTCAAGCGATTCATCTTTCTGAAGAAGTGTATATTTAAATGAAACTTCAACAGTATTACCATCAAGAGAATCAGCCACACCATAATTCACATGATAATTCGGACTTCCCGTATCATCACACGACCATGTAAAATGATACATTCCGTCTCTTTTTGTAACAACAACCGATTCACGGAAATCATTCAATCCATTTACTCGTCTTATAGTACCTGCTTTTACACTTAACATATCATCTTCAAGTTCGGCAACTGAAGCAGTGCCATTTCCAAAAAACAGATATGCCCTACCATCATCATCGACAAATATTGACGGGTCAATGACCTGCCCGCCAAATCCAATATTTGATTCCTGAAGCATTTTCGGATAAACGATCGGTCCGTCATTTGCTACAAACGGTCCGTCAGGATAATCAGACCAGGCAACACCGATAGCCTTACCGCTTCCATACTGAGACGTGTATTCACCCTTAATATTTCCGCAGTAATAGAAATAATACTTGCCGTCTTTTTCCTCTATTGATGGCGCCCACGCATTTCCGTCAGACCATTTTGATGCGGCAATCTGAATATCCTTATCATTTGTAGCAGGATTGTCATTTGCAACATCAAGTATTATGCCTTCATCCACCCAGTTTACTAAATCTTCCGAAGACCATGCATGAAATACTGTTCCACCCCATCCCGGGTATCCGTCTGTTGTCGGATAAATCCAGTATTTCCCGTCAAAATAATCAATATCAGGATCCGCATACTGTCCCGGAAGCACAGGATTATATGAAATTATCGGCTTCTTTATAGTGTAGGCCTCACTTCTTGTACCATCTGAAATAACAAGTGTAGAATCCTTTTTCAAATTCGCTTTCGAACCATTTTCAAACGGTTCACCATTAAGTTCCAGACTCAATCCTGATGTAACAAGATCCAGTTCAACAGGCACACTACTTAACTTCGTTCCTTTTCTGACATAACTTGTTATGATATTGTTTTCTTTGTCAATCTTAGAAGTAATTGCAGTATGATAATCTGTACCCATTGTAATTGCCGGAAACGCCGGCTCTGTACCTATTATCACTTTTTTAAGTAAATTAACATTCATCATATTACTTTCAAGTATCTCCTTACTGCTTAATGCCCTGTCATAAACCTTGAAATTATCAAAACTTCCTTTGAAATAACTGTCTTCCGCAAAAAATGATTTTCCAAGATATGATATTATACCGCTTCCGAGGTTCGAAACAGTTATACCCATATTGTTATTTTCCGAAACCAGCGTACCGTCAATATACAGCCTCATTGTATTGTTAAGAAATACAATAGTAACGTTCTGCCATGCGCCCGTACCATTTCCGATACCTTTTACTTCCTTTTCATTTTGCCAGCCGTCTGTTGTATATGCATTTCTGATTTCGCTGCCTTTTATTTTCAAAAAGCTGTAAGCCGTACTGTCCTTACCAAATGTAAATGTAAAGAAATTACCGTCGCTCATTTCACTCTTTACATCCATCGAAATCGTCATGGTGTTTCTTCCGTCAAATAATCCTTTCGAAAGCTCGGCAAATGTGTTGTTACTTCCATCTAAACTAAGAACATTACTATCTCTTTTTTCATCAAAAACAACCTTTGCATCCCCTGATAATGTCATTTGAGAATTATTTAAATCTCCCTCAAAATCAAACTCAAGTATCGGCTCTTTTGTTCCTGCTGTACCATCATCATCTCTCAAATCAGGAACTATTGTTTTTTCTTTATATGCTGAAAGCAGTGCTGCCTCTTCTGACTTTGAGAGTCTAATCACTGATCCGTGTCTGAATCTTCCGTCAACAAATGTTGCTTTTGTCTCGGTGAATTTTCCGGATGAAAGATCATTTGTAACAAATGCTCTGTATCCGCCGTGATCTCCCATTGCGCACCATCTTCCGTCAGGAAGCTTGTAAACAGTAAGACCTTCGACTCCGTCAGAACTAAAGCCTGCATTTCTGCTTTCGCTTCTTTTAACAATTCGCTCCCACGAACCATTAGGTCTGCTTTCATTTTCATTTACTCTTATATCAAGCACATCCTCTGTATCAAATGTATCGCTGACATCAATTATTGTGTTCCAGTCTGAAGTTGAAAAACGATAGAACTTTCCGTCATCCTCAACAATTGATGTGTCTATTATATTTACTTCTGTGGCGGATGCAGGATCCTCGCTGAGCCACACCTTTGATTCAGAAAAATGGTTAAAATCTCTTGTACGGCAAACATAAACACGAAGAGCATTATCATTTGTTCCGTTTTTTGTATTATCACGAATTGACCAGTAAACTATGTAATCTTTATTAATCTCATCATAATATGCCTCCGGTGCCCACACGCAGCCCGCTGCATCAAACCCTGAATACACAATACGAGGCTCACTCCAGTTTACTAAATCATTTGATTCCCAAACCACAATATTTTGACTTGCAGATGTTTGGTTCCAACCACTTCCGCCGGCTCCGCCGCCTTCTGCATGAAGATCGGTTCCTATAAGCCAATATTTATCACCGTCTGCCGAACGGATAAGATGCGGATCACGCACACCTTTGTCACTTCCAACTGCATCATTAGCAAGAACAGGCTGTACGACTCCGTTCACTTTATTTAACTTAACCCATGTAAGACCATCTGTGCTATATCCAAAAAATATCTTTTCGTATCCACCCGATGCATCAAAATGAGGCCAGAAGTATCCGGCATTGTATTTAGTATCAAGGTTCTTTGTCTTAGGCGCAACCGTTACATTGAACACCTTTTCTTTTGTTAATGATCCGTCTTTGCTTGTAAGCTTTGCAGTAAGCTTAACCTCAACAGGATTGCTGCCAGCCGCAGGTCTTGTAACAATACCTCCGTCATAAATTGAGTTTGCATCCGTATCACTATCTGTAATTACAGCAGGATTACTTGATGTCCATTCAATCTTTGTTCCGTTCTTAGCCTGTTTTATAAGACTTATGTCATTTCTGATATCGTCTGCGCCTGCAATAATAAGAGTATTGTAATCACTATTAAAGCCCGCTTCAACCTCAGCGCTTGCAGCCTTTATATTAAATGTAGGCACTCCTGAAATAATAATTGCAGCTGATAATGACAAGGTGAATATTCGTCTGAAAAGTTTTTTTCTCATAAACATTTCCCCATACAAAAGTTAGTCAAAATATAGTTTAAATCACATTATTTTTTAACAGTTACTTTTACTTTCTTGTACACACCGTTTTGTGCATATACATAAATCGTACAAGTTCCTTTTTTCTTGGCCTTTATTATACCCTTCTTGTTTATGGCAGCTACCTTGCTGTCAACGGTTTCAAACATCACTTTTCTGTGTTTTACCAATTTTTTACCATTCTTTTTCTGGGTTACTTTTAACTTAAAGGTCTTGCCTTTCTTAGCTAATACAACTTTTGCCTTGTTTACCTTTAATGATTTTACATTAGCATATTTCTTGGCTTTTGTTGCAGAATGAATTGTTTTAGAGGTTTCCAAAACTTCCATCTTTCCGTTTGTCATTTTGTATGCCTGAACGATGTACTTATAGTAAGTATCTTTCTTCAAATTGCTGTGTGTATAAGATGTGGTTGAATTATTGCTTATAACAGATAATACTTCCATTCCGTACACATTTTTTCCTGAATTACATTTATTACCTAATACTACATATCCGTCTGCACCTGCTACTTTTGACCACTGTATCTTATTACTGCTTTTTGTGGTTTTCTTTACCTGTGCTTTTAATACGCCAAACTTTGAATTCGGTGCTTCCTCAGATTTTCCTGTTGGAATACCAGGGTTATTTGTAAGTATCTGTTCCGTTGTTGGCACAGTTAATCCCGGCACAGGAGTTATTGAAGGATTTTCAGCACCCGGATTCTCAGTACCCGGATTTTCTGTATTTGGAATATCCTGTTCTTCACCATAATATAATTTTCTTGCAGACTCCTCATCGAGTGCATAATTATATACGCATACATCATCTATAAGTCCATGGAAGTATTCGCCGCCGCTCCAAAGCGATTTTCCAAGATAGAACACACTGTCTTTTCCTAAAATATCACTCAAACTATAGATGCTGCTCTGCCTATCCGCTTTCTCACCATTCACATACAAAATAGTCTGATATTTTTCACATACCAAGGTTACATAATACCAATCATCCGTTGGCACATTCGTTGTCAATGCATCCCAACGCACAAGACCATTGTTTTTATACTTTTCACCCAGTAAATTTCCGGAATCATCTATCATACCAACGTATTTTTCGCTCAAATATATTGGTTCATCATTATCGGGCGACATGAAAAACAACCAGTTTCTGTCTTTTGTCTCAGGTTTTACCCACATAGTTATGGTAGCTTCATCAACACCTGTCATCAAACTGCTTCCGTCCGCTTTTGTAATGGATAAATAATCATCAACACCATCTAAATACAATGCATTTCCATCATTATACGGCTGCAAAGAATGGTCTCCTGTTGCCTTCGCATCTTCATAGTTAAAACCACTATTTTCATCATTAAAATCAAATTTTGCTATTAATGACGGTGTAAACATCTTTTTTTCATAAACATAAAGCTCACTCAAATTACAACAAAGATCTGTGTCAGATGCCGGTACCGCATATTTAATATAGCGATATGAATCTTTGCCTGATACAAAATCATTCGCCTCAATAATCATTTCACTTCCGTCTGAAGGAGTAGAGGTGTTTGTATATAACAAATCCCAAGTGTTTCCATCTGCAGAACCGTATATCGATGCATTTACACAACGATATGCATAACCGCTTCTTGGTATAAATGAAACTGCCTGTATTGTCTTTTCTTCTTTTAAATCGATCTGAATCCAACCTTCAAGTACTCCGTCAAAATAAGTAGATGTATCATTATCGATTACATTTTGTACACCAAGTGCCTGATTATTATTCCATGGATTACTTCCGGTTACCATGTCTGCAGTAATATCCATTTTTATGCCGGCTTCATTTTCCGTATCATAAACCACGTTATCTATTATAAATGTAGTAATGGAATTTGCTTTCATGGTTGTTGTGAAATTCTTACTGTCTGTATCTACAACCGTATTTACCTGTGCAGACACATCAGCCCAATGCTCTCCATTTGCTAAAGAACCACTGGTACGAATTGCTTTTACCTCTGAACCCATTGTTTCAAAATTACTCAAATCAAACTGCCAGCGTTTGTCCTGTCCAGCTGTGTTAATGGCAACAATTACAACCTGATTATCTTCTGCATCATAAGTTGCCAATGTATTTGAAGAAGAACCAATAATAGTATCGCCCGGACGAATATAACGGCTAAACTGACCAAAAGCATAATATTTCTGAGTCAGTAAAATTTCCTGAGTATTATGATCTCCGATAGCAATTCCCCAATATCCACCGTTCATATCAGTTTTACCGTAAAATGCATCTCTGGTATCGACATCAAAACCGCCGTCTCTGCTTGAGTTATTATCAATATGATTATCTACTGCATTCCAAAGAATCCAGGCTGATGCTTTTAAGCCATTTAAGTCTGTCATAATTCTCTCTGCAAGTCCAAGACCGGCTGACATTTCTCCTGCATTTGTACCCATTGCAAATTTTCCGTCCACCTCAGACATCCAAAGATTTTCATTGCTGGTTTTTGCCAATTCACTTAATTCTCCACGTCTCGAACCACCATATGTATGCGTATCTATACGTGTAACAATGTGCTTTGCTTCTGCTGACAGCTTCTTATAAGAATCTATCTGTGAGTCAATGCTTGTTTCATCAGTTCCTGCATAAATGATATTCTCAAGAACAGTTCTTACTCTTTCATCTTCCATCTCAGCAGCCTGAGCTGACAATTCATTGTACAACTCAAAAATCATTCTTGACTGGGAATTACCCGGATCCACGTGACATCCTTCCTGTTTATTGCTATATGCGCCCCAGAAATTTGTATTAGGCTCGTTCATCGGTGATACACTTTGAAAATCAATAACACCTTCTTCTACCCAATGTACAATAACATCTGCCATATATTTTCCAAACGCAACAAATGAATTTGCACGCAAGTTATCCTGACCCGGATTCGTATTTCCTGAACTACATCCACTTACCGTCATAAAATATGGCGGCGAATTAGAAAACGCTTCTGCAATAAAATCTTCTCCACTTGCTTCTGCAGCTGCAATCAAAATGTTCATCTGATTTTTATCTGCATTCCAGTCGTAATTCCATGCATAACCACATTCCATATCTACTCTATCAAAATCTGCATAATCAGCTTCTGTTTTTCCTGCCTGCACAGGTGTTACATCCACACAATATCCAGGCACAGCAGAATCCGAACGTTTAATATGAGGCGAATGATAAAACGGAGCACCGGCATTGGTTGTATTGTCTCCTCCACCCACATTATAACGTCCTATATTCATATCCAAGCCTTCATCACTAAAGAAAACCCGTGCCGCTTCAGCAGTCAATGTTTCGCTGTAACCCAATCTGTTTGCCCACCAGCAAAGAGAGGTTCCCCAGCCTTCAAATTCACCCAAACCATCACCATTTGTATCATGGAATATAGACGCCTGATTCGGTTGTAAACGAACCACATTATCAGCTACTTCTGCCGCCTTAACGATAGGAGTATCCATTACCGGAACTACTGAAAAGAACAAAGTTAATGCTGTTATAATACTTAAAAATCTATTCCAATTTCTCACTTAAATGTCCTCCTTTTAATACAAGACTATAGTTATTTATATCATATCTATTTTTTGTGAAGTTTTCAATGGTTTTAGTAAAGGTTATATAGAATAAACTTATATATAACGAAAAAGGCTTCTGGATTTCTCCAAAAGCCTTTGAAATACTTTTTATGTTATTCTTAGTTTCCAGCCATCTGAGCAGCAACCTCAGCAGCGAAGTCTTCATTCTTCTTCTCCATACCTTCACCAACTTCGAAACGAACGAATTTAGCAATTGTAAGAGCTTTGTTTACTGACTCAAGATATTTTCCGACTGTCTGCTTGCCGTCTTCTGCCTTTACATAAACCTGATCAAGAAGACTGATTTCTTTAAGCTGTTTAGAAATACGTCCTTCGATCATACCACCGAAAATCTTATTCTCAGCGATATTTGCCTTATCCTGCATTGCAAGGTCAGCTAATGTAGCCTTAGCAGCATCTGAGAGGAAGTTGAATAAATATTTGTCATTTTTCTTCTCTTCATATACAGCAAGATCTGCATCTGAGAATAATTTATCATTAACTGCTTTGTCAAATAAACCATTTAAAATTGGCTTTGGAAGGGAAGCTGCATCATTTAATGAACTATCTACAATGATGTCTCTCATCTTGTTGATTTCATCCTGTGAAATATCAGCTCTTCCTATATACTGTGGATTCATAGCTGCTACCTGCATAGCAACATTTGTAAGAGCTTCTTTCTCAGCAGCACCATTTGCTCCTGTAGCTGCAACCAAAACAC
>SVEM01000011.1 GCA_015057375.1 Lachnospiraceae bacterium | reverse complement strand
GATTCTTCTCCTATATACACTTTAATTCCATGTTCCTCGTTATCAGCATTCATCCAATTGCTTATATCAGCTTTTTCTTCAAGAGTTGATATGAGTTTTGTTGCCATCTCCTTATCACTAAGCTCCGGATACTTAAGGATATTCTTAGCTCCGGAGGTGTACACTCCGTAATCATCCTCTTCACTGACCGCTTCCGCTATGGCATCAATTATAGACCCTACGATATCTGCATACTGTCCTGCCTGCTCTTTTATTCTATATATAAGTGCCATATTAATCTCAGTAAGATCAAGACCGTTAAGCGCTGTATTAAGAATAAAATTAAGATGTGGAAGTTCTTCCTGTCCGAGCGGTTCACTAAGCTCAATGAACTTATTCTTCACAATATTACCGTCTATCACGACTACAACAAGCATCTGATTATCAGATACCATCGTAAGCTGGGTAAACTTAACTTTCTTATGAACATATCTTGGCTTAGAAACCATCGTAGTATAATTAGTATTCTCCGCAAGAAGTCTGGCAACCTGCTTAAGAACCGTCTCAAGTCTGTCTGCCTTGTTCACGAGAAGTTCCTTCATATCTTCAACTTCTCTGTCCTTCTGCTCCATCATCATATCGACATACAATCTGTATCCCTTATCAGACGGTATGCGTCCTGCTGATGTATGCGGCTGGATAATATATCCCATATCCTCCAAATCAGACATCTCATTACGAATAGTTGCCGAGCTGAGATTAAGATCGGTATATTTGGAAATAGTTCTTGAACCTACCGGCTCCCCTGTCTCCATATAATTACGGATAATAGCCTGCAAAATCTTAAGTTTTCTTTCGTCCATAACCATAGTCATCACGCCTTTATTGTTAGCACTCATCTAAATAGAGTGCTAATGGTTTATAGATAAGATAGCACCATAGTTTTATTTTGTCAAGCGGATATAACAAAATTTTTTCAAACAAAAAATACCTATAGGTACCAAACGATACCTACAGGTATTGATAATTACTATATATTACATTTTCAGAATTACTGAATTATTTCTTCTCTTTTTTTCCTGCACGTGCTACAAACAGATAATACAAAGTACCTGCAATGCAGATTGATGAATAACATCCGCATACGATACCTGCAACAAGAGGTATAGCAAACTGTCTTACTGCATCAACACCGAATATAACAAGCATTATTACCATAAGGAATGTTGTTATTGTTGTATTAACGCTTCGGCTTATTGTCTGGTTAATACTGAGATCAATAACGCTTGCAAGATTTGCCTTACCTGGCTTAAGCTGTGCATTTTCTCTTATACGGTCAAATACAACGATTGTATTGTTAATTGAGTAACCTACGATTGTAAGCATACATGCTATAAATGTGTTACCAACTGATACCCAGTTTCTAAGAAGTGCATATACCATAAGTACAACGATTACATCATGTACAAGAGCAAGAACTGAACTTGCGCCAAATGCAAGATTCTTGAATCTTATCCAGATATAGATAAGCATACATATTGCAGCAATGATAACCGCTACAACAGCATCTGTTCTCATCTCATCACTGACAGTAGCACTTATAGTCTCTGTCTGAATATTACCCTCATTTATCTTATAATCAGAAGCAACAAGCGCATTTACAACAGCTGCATTATCTTCTACCGAAAGTTCCATAGTCTTAACGAGAATAGCATTCTCACCTTCTACGTCAGATATCTGAACTTCATTTGTTGTTGTATTATCCTTAAATATCTTTTCGATATCGCTCTTAACATCCTGATCAATAGCAACACCTGCATCAAATGTAATCTGTGTTGATGTACCACCCATGAAGTCAAGACCATAATTAAGAATCTGTCCTGTTGTAGCTTTATTTGCAATAAGAGCAACTATACAGATAACAAACATTGCACCTGATATAATAAAGTACTTTACCTTATTCTTAACAAATCCAATCTTACTTGGCTCACCCTGTACACCGTAAAACTTAACATCTTTAATTCCAAGATTATAGAATGCCATAAGAACAAGTCTTGTGACAACCAATGCAGTAAACATTGAAATAATGATACCGATTGCAAGTGTCTGTGCAAATCCTCTTACAACACCGGAACCAAGATACCATAAAACTACTGCTGCGATAAGTGTTGTAACGTTACCGTCAACAATCGCTGATGTAGCTTTCTCAAAACCAATCTTAATAGAAGATTTTACAGTCTTTCCTGTAGCAATCTCTTCTTTAATACGTGTAAATATAATAACGTTAGCATCAACCGCCATACCTATCGAAAGAATAACACCGGCAATACCCGGAAGTGTAAGTGTTACGTTAAGCAGGTTGATTGCAAGAATTACTGCTCCTACATAGAATACAAGAGCAAGTGCAGCAGCAAATCCCGGCACTCTGTAATATACAATCATGAACAGAATAAGAAGAATAAGTCCTATAAGTGCTGCAAAGAGACTTGTCTCAATAGCTTCTTCACCGAGCTGCGCTCCTACAACGTTAAATCTTAAAACCTTAAGCTCAATAGGAAGTGCTCCGATACGGATTGTTGTTGCAAGATCATTAGCTTCTTCATATTCCTGGAAACCACCACTTATCTGGCAGTGACCATCAGATATAATTCCCTGAACTGCAGGTGATGATATAACTACATTATCATAAATAATATGAATAGGTTCATTATTATGATTGTATGCATATTCAGATGCCTTAGCAAACTTAGTTGTTCCTGATGGACTAAACTCAACATTAACTACATTCTCTACAGCTCCTGTTGTCTGATCCTGACTTGTTGATGCTTTTGCATCTGCAATATCAGCACCTTCACATACGATTGAGCTATATTTCACATCTTCAGGGAAAACTTCCTGACCTGCGTCATTAAGTGTTGGCTTATAATTCTCTTTAGCTTCAAGATAAGCATCATTTGATACAAAATAAAGAGAACCTGCTGTACCCATCTTCTCAAGTGTCTCACGTGGATTCTCAGCATCAGGTATATCAACATTGATTCTGTTGTCACCTTCCTGATAAACCTGTGATTCAGTATTATAATTCTCAGCACGCTTCTGAAGCTTATATACTGTATCACTCATCTCAGATGCTGAAACATCTCCTACGGTTTCATAAGTAATACTTACACCACCTGCAAGGTCAAGACCAAGAAGAATGTTCTCAGCGCTACCTTTGTGATGCTTTCCTAATCCTACAATTACAGTTACTGTACATAATGCAATCACTGCAAGAATAATCACAAGATGAAGTAACCCTTTCTGAACGTTTTTCATTACATTATCTCCTTTTATTACTAAGTACAATACTATCAATGAATTATACCACAACATGTACAATTTTTGCAATAAATAATTAATGATAATTAATAGCAGTTTAAAATATGCATAACATAAAAATAAAACATCTATAACACATTTTTTTGATCAAATGAATATACTATACTTTGTAAACAGTCTTTGTCCTAAAACAAATCACATACTATACAGCGAGGTCTTTAATGATGAATAATAATAAATATACATTTACATACATTTCACGGATATTGTTTATATTTTTTGTTCTTTTTCTTGCTTTTCTTCTTATAAGGAAATATAAGCATAACTCTACAAATAATGCAGGAAATTTTACAGAGGACTACGCTGTCTCTAACGGAGCCGTATCCGTTGTTCCTACGATTATGCCGACTCCCGATAGCAGCAATATAATGCCGGATACCATCGATCCTGACAAACCAATGATTGCTCTTACATTTGATGATGGTCCTAACACATCGACCACAGGCTCAATATTAGACACACTTGAAACACATAACGCCCGTGCAACATTTTTTGTTGTATCAAGCCGATTGCCTGCTCATTATGATGCATCAAATCGCGCTTTATCCATAGGCTGTGAAATAGGAAGTCACAGCTACAGCCATAAAATGCTAAATAAACTTAAGACAAAACAAATAAAAAAAGAATTCAAACGTTCAAAAAAAATAATCAAAAAATATACAGGCAACACATTTTCTCTTATCAGAACTCCTTACGGCGATACTGACAGACGTGTCCTAAAAAACACAGATTACCCTGTCGTATTATGGAGTGTAGACAGCCTTGACTGGAAAGCTAAAAACAGCAAGGTTATTGTAAATCGCGTCATGAAAAATGCAAAAGACGGAGATATAATACTTTTGCATGACCTGTACACAAATACTGCGGAAGCAGTAAAGGAAATCGTTCCGGCACTTATCTCACAGGGCTATCAGCTTGTAACCGTATCCGAAATGATGGAAGCAAAAGGGATAAAATTAAAAAACGGACACACCTATGGGAGTGCCCGTTGATAACTTACATTATTGTACCGCCGCCAATAACTATATCGTCATCGTATAAAACTACCGACTGGCCTGAAGTTATTGCCCGTACCGGTTCATTAAATATAACTTCCACACAGCCGTCCTCCGTAACCTTTGCGGTAGCCGGCTGTTCTTTTTGACTGTATCTGGTCTTTGCAGTACATTTTACCTGTTCGCCCGGTTTAGGCTCTTCACATGCAATCCAGTTGAAATTACGCGCAACCAGCCTGTCTCCAAACAAATCATCATTAAATCCAAGTATTACTTCATTTTTTTTCATGTCCTTTTTTATAACATACATGGATTCTTTAAGAGACAACCCAAGTCCGCGTCTCTGACCTATGGTATATCCTATGATTCCCTTATGCTGACCGAGAACATTTCCCTCTTCATCCACAAAACTTCCCGGCGGATATTCTTTCCCGGTGTACTCTTTGATAAATTCCGCATAGTCTCCGTCAGGCACAAAACAGATATCCTGACTGTCTTTCTTTTCGGCATTTACAAATCCATACTTCTGTGCCATATCACGAATCTGCTCTTTTGTATATTTCCCAAGAGGAAATAATGTCCTTGAAAGCTGTTTTTGAGTCAGTGAAAAAAGTACGTAGCTCTGATCTTTTGTTCTGTCCATACCTTTTTTCAAAAGATATCTGCCACGCTCATCGTCATATTCAATCTGTGCATAGTGACCCGTTGCAACATATTCATACCCAAGCCCTTCCGCTTTTTTATGGAAATTTCCAAACTTCATATAACGATTGCAGTCTATGCATGGATTAGGCGTATCACCGCGCTCATATGCGGAAATAAATCTCTGTATGACATTTTCTTCAAATTCATTTTCACAGCTAAAAGCCTCAAACGGCATCCCAAGATGATTTGCAACCTTTTTTGCATCTTCCAGGTCTTCTGCCGAACCACAAAAAAGACGCATGGTAGCCCCCATACATTCGTATCCTTCTTCACAAAGAAGCGCAGCGGCAACAGAACTGTCCACGCCGCCGCTCATTGCTATCATTACTTTTTTATTTTCCATTTCTGCTGTAATAATCCTCTATTGCTGCCTTAATAGCTTCCTCAGCAAGCACTGAACAGTGAACCTTCTGTGGAGGAAGTCCATCAAGAGCTTCTACAACCGCCTTATTTGTAATATCAAGTGCCTCCGCAACAGGCTTTCCTTTAATCATCTCTGTAGCCATTGAGCTTGATGCAATTGCCGAGCCGCAGCCAAATGTATTGAACTTAACATCAACAATAATATCATTTTCAACCTTAATATATATTTTCATGATGTCGCCGCATTTTGCATTACCAACCTCGCCAACACCGTCGGCGTCTTCTATTTTACCTACATTTCTTGGATTCTGAAAATGATCCATTACTTTTTCACTGTACAACATAACATTTTCTCCTCTTTATATATTTATCATTTTATTCAAAATAAAAATCCTTTTTCCCTGTCATAAGGTCATCCCATACAGGTGACATGTTTCTAAGATAATCCACAACCTCTGAAACGGATTTTATAATATACTCCATCTCTTCTTCGGTATTGTTTTCGTTAATTGAAAGTCTCAGTGAACCGTGTGCAACCTCGTGCGGAAGTCCTATTGCAAGAAGCACATGACTCGGATCAAGCGAACCGGAAGTACATGCCGAACCCGATGAAGCAGATATCCCCCTTGCGTCCAAAAGAAGCAGAAGCGACTCTCCCTCAATTCCCTCAAAACAGAAATTAACTGTTCCCGGAAGCCTGCTGTCTACATCTCCGTTAAGCTTTGAATGAGGAATTTCCTTAAGCCCTTTCATGAGCATGTCACGAAGCTTTGCTGACTTTTCAGATGATGTTTCTATATTGTTGCACGCTTCCTTAAATGCTGCTGCCATAGATGCAATCGCAGGAAGGTTTTCAGTACCGGATCTCTTTCCTCGCTCCTGTGCACCGCCCTCAATAATATTTGCCACAGGGATACCCTTCTTTACATATAATGCGCCGCATCCCTTAGGACCATGAAACTTATGCGCTGATATCGAAAGCATGTCTATACTGTCTGCCTCAACATCAATAGCTACATGACCTGCTGCCTGTACGGCATCAGTGTGAAACCAAACGCCATGCTCTCTGCAAAGCTCACCAATTTCTCTCACAGGTTGAATTGTACCGATCTCATTATTTGCAAACATTATTGTAACTAATATAGTATCATCTCTAAGTGCATTTTTTACATCCTCAGGTGTCACAATGCCATTCTCATGAACATCCAGGTATGTCACCTCAAACCCTTCCTTTTCAAGCTTCATAAGTGTATGAAGAACTGCATGATGCTCAAATGCAGTAGAAACGATGTGCTTTTTACCTTTCTTCGCACCAAATGCCGCCGCAGAACGAATAGCCTGATTATCAGCCTCACTTCCGCCCGATGTAAAATAAATCTCCTGCGGCTTTGCATTAATGCAAGATGCAACCGTCTCTCTTGCTTTCTCAAGCTCAACCTTTGCAAGCTGACCTACGGTATAAAGGCTTGACGGATTCCCGTAAAAATTATCCATATACTCTATAAATGTATCTCTCGCTGTCTTACTCATCTGTGTAGTTGCAGCATTATCTGCATATACCTTCATCATGATTACCTCCTTTATCAACGAAAATTAATCGCGCATTTCTAACAAACCCTTAAGTGTGACACTCTCAAGATAATCATCCACTACCTTGTCAAGATTCCTCCATAACGGAAGTGAAACACATTCGCCTGCCTTTTCGCACAAACCATCCTTGCTGTCAAGGCAACTGACAGGTGATAAGCTTCCTTCAGATATCTTAAGAATAGCTCCAACCGTAAACAGTTCCGGGCTTTTTGCCAGTCTGTAGCCTCCGCTCTTGCCTCTTTGGCTCTCAACAAATCCTGCCCTGTTAAGCGTTCCTACAATCGCTTCAAGATACTTGGTTGACACTTCCTGACGTTCCGCAATCTCCTTAATGGATATATATGTTCCGTCATTATGCTGCGCCAGATCTATCATTACTTTAAGTGCATATCTGCCTTTAGTCGATATCTTCATTATATAAAATATCTCCTTTATTAATTCCTATTATTTTAATAGGATATTTTGCATGATTATACTAGCACTATTATATACTTTTGTAAAGAGATTTTTATTGACCTTAATATACAAATTACCTTACAATAATAAAAAGAGAAAGGATTGATTTAACTATGACTATAATAAAAGAAATTCTTACAAGACTTATTATACTTGTATTTGGACTTACAATAGCACATATAGGTGTAACCCTGTTCCTTCTTGCCAATCTGGGTTCCGACCCGTTCAACGTACTTATCCAGGGATTGTTCCGTACATTATCGGCACTTCCGGGATTCGGTTTCCTGACACACGGTTATACACATATGAGCATATGTTTTATTATTATTGTAGCTCTTCTCATTATTGACAGATCCTACATAAAAATCGGAACCCTCGTCTGCATGTTGCTCGGCGGTCCGATAATTGATGTGTGTACCATACTTTTTGGCAGCATTATAAATGAAAACAGCCCATATATCGTAAGAATAATAGGGCTGGTTCTCGGCTGTATAATACTTGCATTCGGAATGACCATCGTTATCAAATCTGAATCCGGAACCGGGCCAAATGACCTTGTCGCCGTTGTAATAAGCGACAAGTCACACAAACCATTTTCCGTCATCCGAATCATAACCGATGTATGCTTTGCTGCTATTGGATTTTTCCTCGGTGGAAATGCATTTATCGGAACAGTTATATGCGCTTTCCTCGTAGGTCCCGTAGCCGGTTTCTTCATGCCGTTTAATCAGGCATGGATAGAACGCGTTGTTGAAAAAATGAAGTAATCTTATTATTTTTCGCTTTTATTTTTCAAAGCATTTTCAATAATATCAAGGGCTTCCTTCTCGTTGTCGCACACTTCAAACATAGTGCGTACATTCTCGTGGATGAAGCCTTTTTCTATGCACTCGTCAAGCACCTTAATAAGGTTGTCATAAAATCCATTTATATTATAGCAGATAACAGGAGCTTCTTTTCTTCCAAGCTCAATAAGTGTAAGAAGCTGAAAGAACTCGTCAAATGTTCCTATACCGCCGGGCGCAACCAAAAATGCATCCGCATTATCCTCCATAATCTGCTTTCTGTCAGCCATTGTCTCTGTCGTAATAAATTCTGTGCAATCATTATTAATATCTTCAAATGCACTCATAAATCTAGGCGCAACACCTATAACCGTTCCGCCAACTCTTTGAACGCCTCTTGCA
Organism: Lachnospiraceae bacterium; assembly: GCA_015057375.1. Lineage (GTDB taxonomy): Bacteria > Bacillota > Clostridia > Lachnospirales > Lachnospiraceae > V9D3004. Next base: position 39,449 of record SVEM01000011.1, on the reverse strand, counting down.
CACGCTCCCATAAGCCCACTTGCCCCGGCTCCATATATAAGCTTGTGATTTCTTTTACCTATTTCCTCACCGAGTTTTTCAACTTCTGTTATATATTGTCTGTCAATACGTTCGCTTGCTGCTCCGTACATGCATATTGTTAATTTTCCCATATGTAATCCTCCTGTCTGTCTTTACATATTTTACTATAGTATTATACACAATTAGCCCGTACATAATACATTTTTATATTTATATAAAAAGCATACAATATATCTGCATAATTTGGCAATATTTTCACAAAATTAACACGACTTTTAAGACACATATTATCTGTCCTATATTGCACAAACATCTCATACATGATAAACTGTTTTGGAACAAATCTAAATACAAAAAGGATGAAAGCAACTATGAAAACAAGAAGAATTATTATGTCATTAGCGGGTGTTTCAGTTTGCGCTGTCAGTGTCGGCATTTTTAAAATTGCGGCTTTGGGAGTAGACCCATTCCAGTCTCTTATGAGCGGTTTGGATAACCTAATTCCGATTTCTTTCGGCACATTGTATGTACTGGTCAATCTGGTACTGCTGTTATTCAGTTTGTTTGCTGACCGTCGCAATATCGGTATTGCCACTTTTATCAATCTGTTTTTGCTGGGATATATCACACAATTTACATATGAACGTTTACAGGTTTTACTGCCAGACCCTTCGATGCTTATACGAAGCCTTTGTTTAATCATCGGCATCGTAATTATCTGCTTTGGCTCCTCTCTGTATATGACTGCCAATCTTGGTGTTTCTACTTACGACGCCGTAGCAATCGTCTTTTCCGGCAAATGGAAATTAGGACAGTTCAAATATGTCCGTATTTGCTGCGATTTGGTATGCGTAATTTTGGGAGTAAGCCTTTTCCTTATTGCAGGCGGAACAATTGCACAGATACCTACTATTGCCGGTATCGGAACAATAATCACAGCATTCTTTATGGGACCGCTTATTCAGTTCTTTAACGATCATATAGCTATACCAATGCTGGAAGGGAAAAAAGAGGAATAGGATTTATGATGTTTAATATATTATATGGAATTTTTAAGAGGGCAGAAAAACTGCCCTCTTAGACTGTTTGAGTAAATAAGAATTTAACGCGCTCAAGGAAAAAGAAAGCGGCTGCGTAGCAGACATTTACTTTTTCTGGCGCGATACCGACAAAATCATAAGTGCGAAGCACGACAGACGCAAAGCGGCTGGATTTTGGAGGTGGATAGTTCGCTAAATAAGAATTTGGGTAATTAGGGAAATGGGCATCAGAGAAAATATTTTTAACTCTATACCCAAGAATAGCAGCTTTTTGAGGTTGGATTAGGTAGATTTGGGCATATATAGTTGTTTTAAGTGCATCATGCCCAGGAAATAGGAGAAAACTGGGCATAGGAAAGGATTTCTTTGTGTCTATGCCCAGTCTATGAAAAAAATCTTTGTTTCAAGCTGTAAATTGGGCATAGGGGAGTTTTTCATTGTCGCTATGCCCAAAAAACAGGCACGGAATAAACTCCGTGCCTGTTTACTGAATTCTTTAAAAATATTTGCGTTTCGCTTAGCTGAAGTATCTCTTAAGAAGTCCCTCAAATGCTTTACCATGTCTTGCTTCATCTCTTGCCATCTCATGTACTGTGTCATGGATTGCATCAAGGTCAGCCGCTTTAGCACGCTTAGCAAGGTCAAACTTTCCTGCTGTAGCTCCGTTCTCAGCCTCTATACGCATCTCAAGGTTCTTCTTTGTGCTGTCTGTAACAACTTCTCCGAGAAGCTCTGCAAACTTAGCTGCATGCTCTGCCTCTTCCCAAGCTGCCTTCTCCCAATAAAGTCCGATCTCAGGATAGCCCTCTCTATGAGCAACTCTTGCCATTGCAAGATACATACCAACTTCGGTACACTCTCCGTTAAAGTTAGCTCTAAGATCTTCAATAATATCTTCGCTAACACCTGCAGCTACACCTACAACATGCTCTGCTGCCCATGTTCTGTCTTCTGACTGCTTAACAAACTTCTCTGCAGGAACCTTGCACTGTGGGCAGAAATCAGGTGCTGCATCTCCTTCATGAACGTATCCGCATACTGAACATACAAATTTTGCCATAATTTCTTCTCCTTTATATTTAAATTTTTTCAATATCAGTAATGATTACTGTTTTATATTACTCTAAGCTTCCTTTTCTGTCAAGCCTTTTTTTATGCATTCATCACATTTTCCGTAGAAATACGCCGAATGTCCTTCAATCACGCCGCCGATGTTATCCGGAACCATGTTCCCGATATTCTCAAATTGCGGAATATCCATATCCCACACTCTACCGCATTCCCGACAGATAAAGTGATAATGTGTACTGGTTTTACCATCAAATCTTTCAAATCCGTCACCACAGTCAAGCCTGATGATATCACCGATAGCTACCAACAAATTAAGATTACGGTATACCGTTCCGAGGCTTATATTCGGATATACTTTCCTCACATTCTTATACACCATCTCTGCCGTAGGATGCTCTGTAGTAGAATATAAATAATCTTTAATAGATTCTCTCTGGCGACTATATTTCAACTGTGCCATATAAATCACCTAACTTTTATATTAGCTTTTTGACTAATTATTTTTTAATAGCAGACATTTTCTTAAATCCTGCCTTCTTGATAAGCTTCTTATATGCAGCAAGCTTCTTTGCAGGCACCTTAAACTTAGCCTTAGCATTTATCTTACTGAAAGCATTCTTACCAATCTTCTTTATAGTTGTTGACTTTATAGTAATCTTCTTAAGCTTCTTTGCTCCTGTAAACGCTTTCTTTTCGATAGCTATTACCTTATATGTAGCATTACCTATATTAACAGCCTTAGGAATAACAACAGATGTCTTATTCTTATTTACAAGGCCGGCTACACTTACGCTGCCTGCTGCGGTTACCTTATACTTAACATTTCCAACAGCTACTATATCCCCAACATTTACAGTTGTTCCAGGAGTTACCGATGTTCCCGGATTACCAGGTGTGCCCGGATTATTATCTGCCGGAGGATTCTGTCCACCATTATCAGTAAATGGTTTCATAACAAGACCTTTAATTGCATCCTCTATAGCTGCAATCGCATTATTTGCAGCAGTTTCATCAGAATTAACATCTGCAAATACTGCCTTAGCTGCCTCTATCGCACTATTAAGCGCCTGAACACCTGCATCCTCATAATAATTTCCATCTACTGACTCTGCTTCGGTTATCTTTGCATCAAGTGTAAAGAAGTATTCAGGAAGCCTTGCAAACTCTGCTGATACAGTAAGATCCTCGGATCTCATTATAAATGAATCATTTTCAAGCGGAATCTCTCCCTCTGAACCTGTAACCTTAAATGAACCAGGAACAAAATAATATCCTTTATCCGGAACTGCTGAAAGTGTAACTACAGAACCACCGTTAAATGTGTTACCACACTGTTCAACTGTTCCGCCTTCCATCCATTCATCAGCATTAAGAGTATGGCCTGTAAATAACTTGTCAATTATAACATTTGCCCATCTGTTACCGTGCTCGATAAGACCTTTCACGCTGAAATGAAGGTTATCTGTATGACGATAATCACCCTGAAGGTCATCTGTATCAGGTCCAACAAATATATTATAATTGTTACATACAGAACGCTGTGTTGCTTTATGTGCATTCATCTTTGCAGTATCATTATAACCTGACCATGCATATGAAACCTGTGCAATAATCCAGTTAATGTCATAACCAAAATCATTTCTTGTCTGCTGTATAAGTCTAAGAAGATCTGCACGATATGAGTCATTTGGAGTACCAGGTGCATCAGCCTCTCCCTGATGAAGAAGGAATGCTCTGCAACCATATGGTTTAACAGCATCTATACCCTTCTTAGTGTTTCCGTATAGATTACCAGCAAGCTCTGAAACTTTTGCACTTCCCTGTCCTGTACACACAAAACCAATTGGAACACCAAGTTTCTCATACAGCTTATCACCAAGTGTTGGCCATGGTGAACCACCACCGTTTCCTGTATTAAATCCACTTGTACAAGGCTGGCTGTCAGCACAGTGCTGCCATGCACCATTATTTCCGTTAAGTGCGGATACCTCGTCGTGAGATGCAGTAGTTTTTCCACCACCGAAGTTAGCTGAGTTAGACTGTCCGCCTGTTATGAACACTTCACCAACTCCGATTTTCTGGCGATAACCATCTCCAACAACATTTCCGTTTCCGTCAACTGCCTGTACTTCGATAGTATACCAGCCACCCGCTTCTACATCATATATAACACCTTCATAGTTGCCTGAGCCCGAAAGCTCTGCCCATTCTGTTTCGCCATCAGCATAACGCACTCTGGCCTGTACCTTGTCTGCATTCCCATAAAATGTAGCTTTTACTGTAATGTCAGCCGTGTTATTATCGCCTCTCTGGAAGATAGCTCTTTCCGCAGGAAAATTAATATCAACACCTGCAGCTTCCACTTTAGGAGCTATACACATAACAATCATCATCATAAAAAATGATGACAATGCCACCAACATACTTCTTGAAACCTTCTTCATAATTAATCCCCTTTTCTAAAATAATTTATAAATCCATTATCCTTTTTTTTTAATTCAATGTCAAGAATTATTATCGTTATACCACGATATTGCACTAATTTATCACATATCTATTTTTTCTACATAAAATGATATAAAACTTCATTTTAGGAGAATCGCTATGAACTGTAACAAATGCAATGAAGCCTTTTCATACGACCACCTTAAGAATATGCCTCTCGGCAGTGCCTACGTGCCTTGGCAATCATTCCGCCAGGTTATGGATGCCGGAAAAGGTTTGAACTACGGAACAATTTTTGCCGAGCTTGTACTGCCTTTCTACGGTGCGGCTGCTGCATGTGAGCATAAAAGGAGGGGTAACTGTGAACACTGCAAGAAATAATCTTATGCATTTTATAAACGAAATAAGTTTTGCACTTGACGATGTCGGATTATATCTCGATACACATCCTGAAGACAAAGAAGCTATGGAATATTATCAGAAATACCGCATCCAGAGAAATCAGGCTGTAAAAGAATACGAAAAATGTTACGGCCCGCTTACCAAGTATTCTGTAGTTGCTGACGATTCGTGGACCTGGATATGCGCTCCATGGCCATGGGAAGGAGTGTGAAATGTATGTGGACTTATGAAAGACGATTACAATATCCGGTAAAAATCACAAAATGTAACCCTAAGATGGCTCAGGTTATCATCAGCCAGTTTGGCGGACCTGACGGAGAACTTGCCGCTTCCATGAGATATCTTTCCCAGAGATATTCCATGACCGACCGTTCAGTGGCAGGGCTTCTCACAGATATCGGCACAGAGGAACTCGCACATTTATGATGGAAGTATTATATATAGAAGAAATTTTTATGTACTTACTTTAAGTACTTCTTCCTTACATATCCTATCTTGTCTTTATATCTAACCTTAGCATACCACAATTTCTTGAACAGTATATCAACTTTTTTCCCTTTTGGAATGGTGCGTATTACACTTGACTTGTCAGTATTCCTGAACAGATTGATTCCTCCTGTCTTTATGACTACTCCAGTCCAGGTCCGTTTGAATATATCCGGATATCCATATTTCTTTTTTAACTTCTTTACAGTAGAACCCCATTTTTTCAAATAGAAATGCGGTCTGTCAATTAAGTCTTTCCAATTTCCACCCCATCCAAGACCTATCTTTTTTGCAATGCTTCCTACTTCACATAATAATGCAACATCATACGTCTTGTCATTATCGTTAATAGCAATATCAAAAGCTATACCCCACTGATGCTGACTTGTAAACGAGGATCCTCTTGCACCGGTAACTATAGTTCCTGGAGCAGTACGCCCCTTAGCATACAAAGCATCCTGTCTTTCAACTGTACGATATCCTTCGGTTATTATAAGGAATATCCCTTTCTTAGCACACTGCTTTAACAGCTTTGTAAGCTTAAAGTCTAACAGTGGATGTATAAGTGTTCTGTCTATTCTTACATCATGTTCTTTTTTCATATATCTTCACTCTCGCTTTCTATTTCCTTCTCATTTTTTATAACCTCAATAGCATTATAAATAACTTTCGGAATTCGGACTCCCATAAGCTTAGCATTTTCAAGTAATGATATAGCTTCATTAACTATTAATGCAATTATTACCGTATCTCTTATGTAACCTGTTCCTATTGTTAGGTCAAATCTATGTGCTACCACAACCAGTAGTAACATCATTCCTTTCTTACACAGGCCCTTTAATCCTACAGAACTGTTCAATTTACCATTTTCGGTTTTTGTAGATTTTTTAAATACTCCGGCCACAATTAATCCTGTTATCCAGTCTGCTGCCATCATAAACAACATTGTGTTTAAATTGCCCGTCCATCCTCCTAACAAGCTTGCTATAATGTTGCCAAAAATTCCTGTTGTCGCACAAATCAATACTTTTTTCATCGTCAATCCTCCTCATATCTAACATATCTTACAATCACATGCACTTCCTTGTTTGCTACTCCGGATGTTAATCCTGAATATCCTATCCGTATAAGCTTCTGCTCTTCATCTATATATGCACATGCCCTTACTTCCAAACCTTCTATTACACTATTAAACTGCAACGGATATTTTACGTCTCCGTCCTTAATAAATCCGGAAATCTCACATATTGCACCAATAGTATTGTCTTCTTCACGATAATCAATCAGTTCCAATATATCTATAGGATAATTAACTGCACTTACAATTCCTAACACATCACTTCCTACGGTATATATCTTCTGGTACATATTCATTCCTAAATATGTACCTATCTGTTTTTCGGCATCATCTACATTTACATAATTTTTCATATGCTCATTGACTTTATCAATATCTTTTATCGACTTGTTATTTTCTTCAATTCTCGCATCCTGCTCAAATAATGCCTTGTCCATATGATTCAGGTTTTCTGCATTAAGCGGAGTATTTGTTGATGGGCTGTCTTCCCAGTTTATTCTTTTATATGACATATCTTTTTCCTCTTCTATATTTTTATTATTTTATTACTTCGTTATAAAGGACTAGTCTGTAATATAATCAAACCCTTTTAGTTAGTGCGTATACGTTTTAGCATATACGTACTGTTTTTACGTATTACTATAAAGTCTATAATATCATCAGGAGCCATTGTTATTGCTTCGTAAAAACGCATACCCATACGACTATTATTATTATTAGTTTTATAAATTTCATCGTCTACTTGTATATCTGCACCGTTAGGGGCGTACAATGTAAAGCGTGTACCTACACCCCAACCAAATGAGGTGCCGTTTAAGGTTAAGGTTAAATTTACCCTACCTTCGGAGGTTGTACTTATTTCTCCGTAATATAATTCCTTAGATATACTCGCTTTATTTACAAACGAGTACATGGCATTATTATATATACAAAACCCTGCTTCTGCAGAAAGTACTTGGTTTCTGTATGCATTTCCTAATTGTGTATAATCCGAAGGCAAGCTATGCAACAATGTTCCTTTTACATAAGCTGCTTTTTCTTCAGCAGTCATGTGTGCATCAGTATCTTCTGTGTGCCTACTAAAGTTAAGCCCTAAAGTCTTAAGTGCCTGTGCACGGTTTATTAAAACATATATGGCATTATTAATCTTGCTTAACATTTTATCAAAGCGTTCTCCAGGTACTATACGCTCTAATGTACTACTAGGCGTAATCTTCTGCATTTCGTGCTGACCTGCAGCATCTTCTCCTATGCCGTTTATAAAGTTCTCGTCGAACACATAACTATTAAGTGTACCTGCATTTATACAAGAAAGCTCTGCTTTAATGCACGCTCCCTGTACAGGTGCTTTAAAGATTATTCCTGTTCCCCAAGCAAACATACACTCAAGTGTGTTTGTGTTTCGATTATATTCTGCAATCGTATTGCCATCTATAGTGTACGTTGCACGACTTGATAAGTCTAATTCAACCTTGTCTCCTACTTTAGTACCTATGAACTCTACAGCTGTTATTTTTGCTGTCGTACTATTCGGAGATACTCTTACTATCTTAACTGCTCTTAATCCTCCATGAGCCGCTTCTGGTAGATCTAAAACATATGTTGTCTGTGAATTTGTTCCTGAAGGACTTGCTGTATCTATATCATGCTGTCCTGCCGCAACCTGCCCTTTTGCATCTGTAACATCTTCATCAAACAAGAAGAAGTTAACTGTATTTGCATTTGATAATGTTACTTTAACCTGCGTGTATGGAACTTCCCCTTCAGGCGCCCACAGAATAATAGAACCGTACCCATCAAACGATACATCAAGACTATTTGTATTTTGGGTATACACTGCACTTGCTGTGTTATCAAACGAATATGATTCTGAATTTGTTAAATCAACTTTATTATTAACTGTTACTAAAGGTGTGAAGTTAACAGAACTAATACTTGCAGTAGCTGTGCCATCAAGAGAGATAAGTTTAACTGCATTAATACACTTGCCTACTGCATCCCATGAATTAATGCTCTCTGCAGTATTAAATGTAGTATTAAGCTGGTCATTAGGCACCTTGCCATTGTTGTCCAGAGAGGCTAACCCGTTTAATATCCCTTTAGTTTTTAAAACTTTTTCTACTGCTTTTGATGCTGCATACGCGCATGCCTCTTTAATTTCCATTAATTTTTTCATTTTATCACCCCTCATGATATATTGTTAAAAGCTTCTGTTATTGCTTCATCAAGTTCTTCTTTATCAATAACCATTGACTTTGCCAGTTTTTCCACCTGCTCAGCATATTCAATAGTCTTTTTAAGATTAGCATCACTCTCTTCTATAATTGCCTTCAGAAGCTTATATTCATTTGTTGATTCAACTACATCTTCATCAAATAATTTTTCATATACATGTATGTAAAATGTCGCTGATGCAATTTCCTCATCATTTGAGCCAAATAATACAAGCTCACACTTCACATCTCCTTCAACACATATACTCTGCCCGGTTATTGTATACTGGATCTCGTTATCCTTAATTACACAATCATTATAGAAATGCTTATTATCAGGCTTAATTCCTATAATTGCCGCTATTTTTACGTTATCGAGATTATATACAACGCCTTCCTGTGTCAGGGTGAAATGTATTTTTCTTGTATTAGAGTCATTTTTCTTAACACTGATACTTATTCTTTCTAACGGTTTATCAAGTGCTATCTTTACTTTATTTATTATATCTCTCACGTTCTTCACTCTCCCTTTTACTTATGATACAAAAAAGTGGGAGTTTAATTCTCCCACTTTTCCGAATTATTTTTCTGCTTCTTTTGCCAGTGCTTTTTCAATGGTTTTTAAATCATTTTCCGTGTATATTTCAACCTTATCTATTTTAAGCTGTTTAATAAGTTCTCCGTACTCCTTACGTTCTGTTTCGGTCATATCTTTATACACCTTGCTTAAGGACTGCTTTACCTTTGTACGAGTTTTCTTAAATGCCTCATACTTATCAGGTTCCGAAAGAAGAACATCCTGGTATATTTCATTCAGAATATTATTTGCTTCCTGAATATCCTTATTTTCAAGTACCGTTGCAATATCACTTGATTTATATATGGAAGCATCCTTTTTATTTTCTTCCTTCTTAACATCTTCCTCTTCTTTTGGCTTATTAAGCTTTGTTGTCGCTGAATTAACCTTTTTCATTATCTCATCTACAGTATAGCCTTCTGCCTGGAGTGCAGCCACTGTCTTTCTGTAGGAATCCATATCACCGGCAACACGATATTCTGCTGCTTCCCTTACCTGTTCATCAAAAGTATTTACACCCAGAATGTCATATTTTGCTGTATTATAGATACTCTCTATCTCTCTATAAGCATTACCTATCGATATTCCTGTAGTCTGAGACACAGCTTTTGCACAAAGTTTCATAATCTCAACACCGGATTTCTTGGAATTTCCATTTATGTATTTATATATTTCCGTACAGCTCTTCATGATACTCTCAGCCCACGCAACTTCCATTCTGTTTGCAGATATTCCGCTTCCAGTAACAGCTTTTACTGTATTTGAAAGGTCCTTTACATAAGGAACAAGGTTTAATGGATTTGCATTGTCTCTAAAGTTCTTGACAAAATTCTCTTCATATCTCTTGTAAAATTCCTTCTCTTTTTCCTCATCATCATATGCAAGCCCTCTCATTGAGTCAAAGACAGATATTAATGCGGCGTTTACAGTAGTTGTTACCAGAAAAGTTGCCGTAGCTCTCGCTATCTTATCTTTCTCACCTGTCACTAAAGATGAACGAAGCATATTATAAGTTTTCGTAGGCTCTGCCATGAATGCTGATATGTACTTTGATATTCCTTTATCGTTTTTCATGAACTGTGATTTTGAAAATACAGTATCTACAACCTGAGTTTCATCTATGATGTTATCAAATCTTTCCCTTACCTTATCCATGTATTCTTTTGATTTAACATCAATATCTGTCTTATCTGCTATTTCAAGCTTGACAGCATTCCAGATTGCTCCCCAGGTAAGCTCATCAGCCTTACCCACAAGCCACATACTGTAATCAATCGTTTTATCCTTAATACTTTTCTGATGAGTAATCAAGGATTTTATGGACTGTCCAATGCCGGTGTCGTAATATCCGTTTGATTTCCACCATGCAAGGGATGAGTTTTCTTTTGCTTCCTTAATTGACGGTTTCATTCCGAGAGCCTTTGTAAGATACTTTGGACTGATCATGTTGGCCGCCCTTATGTATGCTGTTGGCTGCTGTACAACTACTCTGAGATTTGCTCCGACTGCTGCCACCTTATAATTTCCTATGGCCTTATTTACAAGCCCTGTAGCAGTGCTTTTTGATGAATCATTGTTTATATCCAACATCAGGTTCATAAAATAATTCTTGTACTGCTTTCCATATGCTCTTTCAATCTGCTCCTTAACACTTGTAAATTCATCCCCGGTCATATATTTGTAGTTGTACCATTTCATTGCATCCATTATAGGTGCTGACATTCCGTGATAATTAGCCATATCCACTACATGATCAGTGAATACATCAAATATATCTCTTACAATAAGACCTGTATTGGCATCCTTAACAAGATTCTTTGTCATACCGGTGTTGATTATGGCATATACATTAGAACTCTGTATACCATCTGCTTTATCCGTCTTTCCTGCATTATCATATGTCTTTATTGGGAAATAGTTTTTCTCCAAAAATTTCTTATATCCATACATTTTCATGGATGTTTCATTTCCCTGATTCGCACATTCATTTGCAAGATAACTCTGCAGCGCATCTGCAAAGTTCTTTTCCTTTTCGGTAAGCACACTTGTAATATGATTAAGTGCACCTTCCGTAAGTTTAACCGCCTCTGCCTGCTCTATGTCTTTTGTGCCGGTCCTTATTGTATCAGGACGTATTCCAACACCAAACATATGCCCTCTTGCCTGTTCTCTTTTACCAAGTTCATAAAGAGACATTATCTGCGCTGTTGTAAGTTCTATCTCTTTTCCAAGAATATCGAACTTATGACGCTTTGCTTTAGAGCCTGTCCACTCGTCACGTTCTTTCTGGGATATATCAAGCTTCTTATATATGCTTTCCGTATATTCTCCGGATTTCTTTATATCGTAAACTCTCTGTTTCCATCCGTCATACAGTTCCTCATATATACTCTGTCCGTTCTCGCCAATCATTTTGAAGAAACTTGCTGCATCAAGCATATCCGTATTAAGAAGTTTATCAATCTCAGCAAGTCCCCTCAACTGGTCTTTCTTCTTATCTTTATGCTTTTTAAGTTCTTCTATGGTCTGATATCCTAACTTTTCTGCAGACTCGCTTCTCTTATTGGCGAACATTCTGTTTGCATTGGCTATTCCCATTCGCAATGAGCGCACTACGATATAAAGTTCTTCAAGCTGCGCCATGTTCATGTCTGTTAATTTCTTCCCTTTATTCTTATCAACAAATTCATTCATTCTATGTATAAGGTCAGGATCAAAATTAACCTCTGTGTCACTTGCCACTACTCTTCCAAGTTCATTCATGCGGTCTATCCACTGTTTTGTGTTAAAACTTGCCGGATCCGCCTGTGCGGATATAAAATCTATCGACATTAAGAATGATTTTAAAGGTGCCTTAAGTCCTTCAGGTATGTTTCTTGTATTTGTAGGCTTATTCATTATCGATATGAGACTGGAAGCATTATTCTTGATGTTTTTACGAAGAACTGTCATCTGCTTTCTGCGTTTGTTTTCTTCGTAACGTTTCTTTATGTACTCTATATCATGTTCTGCATTTGCCTTTGACTCTCTTGCTATTACCTGGCGGAGTGATTCTGCTGCCTCCATCTGAATTAATCTCTTATCATTGTATGCTATCTTCTTATCTATGGCATCAATCTCTTTCTTAATCCTGTCTCTCTCTGCAGATGTCTCCACTTCTTTCATCTGACGCACTTTTTCTCTACGAAGCTTCTCCTGCATGTCAAGCGCACCAATGATTTTCTGATAACTTTCAAGATTTCTTCTTTCACTTGCGTTTTTAGTTGCGCTCATAAGTGCATCTGCAAGAATTTCACGGTTGGAACGTGTATCTCCACGGTAAGAATATCGTATATCTTCATTCTCTGTTGGATTAGTATTGTCTACATACTTAATCTGTTCCGGATAAAATGTTACATATGCATTGCCACGATCATACACACTTCCATCAGAAAGCAAATCTCCACCTTCATTTATTACAATTCCGTCATAATCATATCCGTTTTCATCAAGGAACTCTTTCAAATTATCAGCTTCAACCCAGTCAATACCATCTTTTATTGTATTTTCAATTTCACTTATACTTATATATGGATTTATTCCTGCAGCATATCCGCCTTTTATATATTCATTAATATATATATCCCTTGTCTTTTTATCAGATATATCAAATGGTTTTTTTATGTTCAGATATACCTCATATGTGTCTTTCTTGATATCATGCTCGGTTTTTCTGCTTCTGCTGCTTGCTGATGGATTGTGATATCTGTCTGCATATTCCTTTTTCGGTGTAAAAAATGTCAAATCACTCTTAAACACTGTAAACCCACCATAAGGTGTACCATGATACATTGTAAGCAGATTTCCTTCCTCATCACGCACCTTCGAGTTCTTAAAATACTCTTCCTGCTCTGAAGTAAGTTCTCTTCCGGTGTTGTCTCTTAAGGAAAACTTTTTATTGATGTCTTTATTTTTTCCATACCTTTCTATATATGTTTTGTTGATTAAATTAGTATCTGCCTTTATTCCTTTTTTTGCATATTCCAGTTTAATATCTTCTTTCTTTTTCACTTCATCTGCAATAGGTATCTGTTCCTCATCAAGCATTTGTTCCGGGATATACTGTAAAAATCCTGTTCTTGTACTCTTGACATGTCTAATAACATCCTGTACACTTATTTCAAAAGGAAATGGATGAGATGTAGGCACTTCATTAGAAGTCTCTATGTCAATGATCCCATTTCCTTTTTTTATTTCATTCAATGAGACCTCAACATATATATTATTGTCGTTATTATACCTTTCTTTTGCGATTATCTCTACAGGTACAATTAAACCATCCTTTTTATAGGCAGATAACATGACATACACATTCTTTAATCCTTTATCTTCACGTATTGTACCCTTATATTTATCACCACGTATCATAATAGGAACGGCATTTTTTATTAATTCTTCCGCATTCTTTATCATAAAAACAACATCTTCATTGGCTTTTGGATTCTGATCTATTTTATTAACCATCTCACTTATTGTTCCTTTAGAATATCCGAACACCAATCCTAACTTATTATAATTCTTATACACTCCAAACTTTTCACCAATACTTTTATATAAAGATTCGTTTTTATATGGCGGCATATTCAACAAATTATCAATGTCCTTTATTCCCTTAAGATTTTTCATCTCCTTATCAATATCGATATTTCCATCAATAACCTTTATCTTAGAATCCTTTAATATTTTATATCTTTCCTCATCCTTCATGCCCTTTTCTATGTCATTCATATCATTTCTGTATAAAAAAACATTATCTGCATTCGAGGATTTTGTTTCCACATCTGATTTTTGTGCCTTGACAGTCATATCGTTTGATGTTACTTTAACATCAGAGATAGACTCAACTTCGTCACGGACGTTCTTGACAGGGCTTGTAGCATTGTCAGCTTGAGATATCTCTTTTTCATTATGTATATATGCACTTATTACAACTATTCTGTTTTCTTTTTTCTTAACAGGAACTGCCTCTATTACATAATATGTATAATCTCCAAGTTTTGCAGATATCTCTATTACTTCCGAATGAGTTCCGTCACTGTTTCTATAAGTTTTATTTTGACGTTTTCCCCTTTTAACATAATCATAATTATTTACAACATAATCAATTATTCCAATATTAGAATTATCTGACATAGTATGATCTGCTTTTCCCGCTTTACCATGTCTATTAATAATATGCTGTATCTCGTTTTTATGAATTACATTTTTACACTTTCCATCAATTTTAATATTTAGTACTTCAGCAATATCATCTGTTAATTTTTTAGGTATTGTTTCAGAAATAGTATATGATTCATTCCAGTTAACTTCTCCATTTTCTACCCTTGTCATAAAGTCAACAAGTTTCTCATCTATATATTTTGCAAACTCAGAATCCCTTACAGAATATATATTCTCATCACTCTCAACCTTACTTTCCGCACTCTTTCCGGCTTCCTTTGACTTCTTCGCGCTATCCACCAACGCATCATCCCACAGCTTCTGAATCTCTGTCCAGTCATCAAGAAGCTCACTCATGCGCTTATGCTCTATGCTTCCGGAACGAAGTCCCTCAAATGCCTTTTTGATATCACTTACAATTCTATCAATGACAAGCTTAATTCTCTGGAACATATCAGGATCTTCTTTTGCCATTCTTTCAATAGCATTTGTGTCCTTAAGCATCTTTTCACATGCATTGGCTGTCACTTCATCCATTGCTTCTTCATATGTAATGGTCATTCCGTTTGCTTTTGCAAGTCTTATCTCTTCCTGCACCATCATTTCTATGCTTCCATCAGTCTCAAACTGTTCAATCACATAATCCTGAAGAGCTTTATATTTTTCTGGCGACCATTCTTTAATCGAATGAGTAATCTCATGTGATGCTGTTCTGAGCATAGCAGTTTCACCTATATTGCCGGAATTAACGTCAATATAGATTGTATTATTTGCCTTGTTGTACCATCCGTTTGGAGCTGTAATCTTTCCATTAACAGCTGTTGATTCATAAAGTACAATATCCTGTCCTGATACTTCTGCAAATGTTCTGAGCGCCATAATAGAGCTTTTCTGACGATCGTTAAGATCCTTTATCTTATTTGGTACCTTCATTCCCTCTTCAAGCTCTGATTCTGATATATAACGGAGTACACCTGTAGCTCTGTTTGTTTTATTAGATACATTCTGCTGCGCTTCTGCAGTAAATATATCCCTGTCATGCTTTCCTGTATCATAAGCAAGCTTCTTCTGTGCATCCGTCAAATCATTCTTAAATGTAGCGTTCTGTTCTGCAGTTTCAAACTTCATTCCGGCGCGGCCATATGAATAATATTTTGCAAATGCGCTCTTATATGTAACATCATCCACAATGGCACTTCCACGTGTTGAGTTCATAACTTCTCTTGCACTGTCTGAAAATTTATCTATAGTCTTTGAAAGTACATCTTCGTCCATCTGCTCCAAGATGCTTCTTGTCTCTGCTATTGCTTCATTTCCTATCTCGGCTACATATCCGTCAAGTGATTCAAGTTCCGGGCTTATATCTCCTGACTTAACCGATTCATTAACAATATCTCCTATATGCCTGTCCACTTCAACCTTAAGCTTACCTGCATTGATATCTGTAGGATTATTGCGATATTCCTCAACAACATCACTTAACACATCTACTTTTCCGGCATAATCCACAAGCTGTTCTACTTTTTCAGCCGTCATGTCACTTCCAATTTTCTGATATGCATTTTCCATTATTGCAGAAGAAATGTTTTCCCCGCCACCAAGCAAACCACCGCTAAGAGCACCGACAAAACCTGAGTAAAGTGCTTCTTTTGTTACAAGCTTAAACTCATTATTTTCTCCAAGTGTCAGATTACGCACCATAGGATCAATAATCTCCTGCAGATATTCCTCTGCGCCCTCTGCTGCCATTGATACACCTGTGTTAAGAACCACCTTACCTAATGTAGATTTCACCTTTGAACTTATCAGATCCTTTGTTATTCCTGTAGCTTTGCCGCCAAATGAACTTACACCACCGAGAAGATACTGTAATACACTTTCTTTTATACCAGCGCCCCAACCATATGCCATTGCATCTTCGTATGACGCACCGTCTCTCCATGCCGTATTCGCAGAACGCGCACCTACATTTATTCCAAACGAAGCTGTTGAAGCCAACGGTCCTGCCTTCGATGCTATATCTGCAGCTTTTTTTGCCTTAGATGCTACATTTACTCCTTTAGATGCTATGCCTGCTAAATTACCTATTGATGCATTTAAGGCCATTGATGGCACCATTTCTCCTGCAGATCTTCCTACATCATATAATGCCGTTGCCATCACACCCTTACTTTCTAAATCCCCACGAATTAACGAATCAAGATATTCATTTTTTGATGTTGGAAGCGCCTTTTCTCCAGCAATATTGTTTATTAATGCCTTAACACCTTCTTCGACATTTTTCAAACCGATCTCTGGCCCATAAAGAATTTCTAAAACAGTATTCCCCTTGACCGGAGCAAATGAATATTCTGCACTACGATTATTCAATGTTCCTGCCAGATAATCCATATAATCATCTGCAGCTTTTTGACCTTCCTTTTTGAGGATATATGAATAGATTTTGTTTTCCTTATCATTCATAAAAGTACTTGGTTTTGGATATTGTGTTTCCTTAATATGTTCTGGTGTATTATACATCGCACCATCAAAATTATATTTATCTACTTTTTTTACACTCTTCTCAGCTGCTTCCATTCCTTCAGCTGATACTTTTTCAAAATCATCCTTCAGCAGATAACTTTCATAATATTCTTTCTGCTTTCTTAATTCATACTCTTTGTCCAACTCAGCAAGCCTATCACTCAAAGATGCTATTTTTTCGTTTGCTTTTTTCATTTTTGTTGAATTATCTATTTCATCTTCAGACGGAAATTTATTTTCTTTTTTTGCGTTCATATTTCCGGTATTCTTAAACAACTTAACAAACTGCTTCTGCTGATTTTTAATTTCATTTCTAACCTGTGCACGTTCTTTATCTATATCTTCGCTCGTTTTTGCATACTCTGCATATTCACGAATCCATTTATCTTCATCTTCGTTTATTTTTAATCCTGCTGCCTTCTTTTTATCATTCTCTGCAGCAATGGCATTTAACTCATCATATGTCTTGCCACCATACTTAACCATGTTAAAAGCATTGTCATATTCTGATTTGTTTTTGAACTGATTGGCAAAATCATTTGATGCTCTATTACGGTTCATCAGGTTTTCACGATCTCTCTTATTAGCACTTATGTATTCGTTTGCCTGGCTTAATATATTCTCTTTGTCCTCTCTCCTTGCATAGCTTTCCTCTATGTCAGAGCGCACTTTCTCTTCATTTCTTCTAAGCCCCGTATTCATGGAGTTTAAATTTCTATTAAAGATATATCTGGTTGCAGCGTCCACATATTTACCATTTAAGGGATTAATAAACTGCTCCTGACTCTGCATCATTTTTGTTCTTGTATTCATATTTGCAAGGTTCTCGGTAGTTTTAGAAGCAAGGTCACGTGCCCTTGCTTCCTGTACTGCTTTATATCTGTCATAAGATGACTTTTTCTCTTCCTGCTTTTTGCCTGCTTTTTCTTCTCTCTGTTTCTTTATTTTTAAATATTCATCGTAATTACTCATAACATCCTCCTAAGCCTTAGGAACTGGTGCTCCTGTAATATTACCAATCCATCTTGCATCGTCTTCTTCTATATCTCCTGAACGTACCAATTCATCAAGATAATTCCATGCATCATTTATTGCTTTTTCATCATATGTGCCTGTTTCACTGTCATATCTTGCAGCCATTTTATCTTTAAAGGTCTTTAATGCTTCTTGTACTTCGCTTTCAGATGTTTTGGTTCCGCTTAAATTGTTTACAGTAGTTGATTTAGCTCCCTTTGCATTTGACACGGTACTCTGACTATCTCTTGATGTTGTACTTGTGTTTTCAACATTCTTTGACTTACTTCCGGACTTTTCTTTAACAGTGTTATTACTCTTTTCCTTAGTTACATCTCTTGCCTCAAGCTCTGTCCTGTAACCAAGCAGTTTCATCATATTCTCATATTTGTTCTGCTGCGTTGTTACATCAAAATTGCGCTCTGAATCATACGCATTTCCGTAATAATCTCTGTCAGCCACTAAGTTATCTCTTTCGTCACTCCACTGACCATATGCTCTGTCTTCCTGCTCTCCAATAGCACCGTATCTGTCATAGAGATTCTGTGTTTCCATATTGTATCTGTCGAGTGCTAACTGATATAATTCAGGTATTTTGTTGTTAAGCTCCGTCATGTATGCTTCGTTTGCCTGATTTGCCGCACTTGTTGCATATGAATTACCATACCCTCCGGTTAAAGCTGATGCGGCGGCGGCCGCGTTCTGTGCTGCCTCTCTACCCTGCTGTTCATAACTGTCTTTGTAGTTCTGATATAATGCATCTGCATTAAAATCATAATTAAATGATTTTCTGTTCAATATGTCATTAAGAGTTTTTTCAAGCGCAGGCTGATAATGCGAATTATACTTACCATAATTACTTAAGGCCTGTTCCGCTGCAGCTTTTTGTGCTTCGGCTTTCTCTACACTCTGAGATGGTGTATAACCTGTCTGAGAATACACTTCATTCTGCAGTGCCAGTGTTTCAGGTGACAACTTTGACAAATCCTTATATGACGTTGATTTCCCACTTGATTTCTGGGAAGTATTAGACCATGAATTATTTTTCTGTGTCTGTTTATTCTTCTGATTTACCTGACTTGTTGATGATGTACTGCTTTTTGATATCTGCCTTGCCATTATTTCTTATCCTCCTGTACCCTTATGTATGCTTTTAACGAGATTCCATTGATATTTATATCATTAGGTAACATTAACCATGTTCCATATGTCATTCCGGCATTTTTACTTACATCTTTTCTTAAAATAATTGTCCCTTCCGGAAGTGTATTTTCTTCTTTTTTCGGTTCTGTATCTTCACAAAGCTCTGATACAACCTTAATAAGTGCATTTATTTTTTGACTGTCCGTTTTTCCGTACATTACTGGCATTTTAGTTTTCATGGCTCACTCCCCATTTCTATACATTTTGATATCGAATATAATCTGAACTGTCCTGTTCCTCGAAGTCTAAACTTCATATGATCACAACGTCTTACTTTTATCGGAATGGTTATAGAACTCTTCCCGGTATCATTTATATCTAATATAGGCTCCCAAACTCCGTCAGAATCATACTGGATATCCATTTTGAATATTCCCTCTGTCTTTACCCTTACGACTATCTTTGATATATACTTACTGTCCGGATATTCGGTTCCCATATCCCCTGTTTCACATGACCATTCTATGTTTTCCTCATATTCATCATTTATTATCTGTCCGGGATATATCATTCCTGGATATAATTCCGTTCTTTTCTTTCCCACATAGAAATACATTCCGGGATATAATCCTTTGCCTTTTCCCTGCGTTCTGACAATATTTAAACTGTCCTCATTCATGTAGTAAAGCATCCCTGCAGCGCCGGCAAAGAATCTTATATCTTCATCATCTTCGCGGTTCCATATACCTTTTGATGTGTCATACACAAACAAATGACGATTACCGTTCACATCCTGCATTGATACATAGTATTTATTTAAAGTAACGCCTGCCACGGCATTACGATATCTTTCATTTCCCAAATCTGCCGATATACTTGTAGGAAGTGTGCCGTCATACGCACATATTCCGTCTTTAGATTTGTAATACAAAATCTCATTCAGCACTGCCAGCGACTTCTCAGAGCCTTTTTCTACACCACGGCAATATATTTCAGTCTTCGTAAAATTTGATGGCTCTGTGCCGTAAATTTTAATCACACAGCCCTCTTTGAAGAATAAAACATTTCCCATGTGCGCTATAGCCCCGGTAAAATCTCCGTATGAACCCACCGTTACCGCATATGAATCTGATACAAGACCTGCATAAGCTCTCCAGTTTGTCGGATCTCCTAATTTTGATGCGTATATCTCATGATTTTTTGAAGAACATCCCCATAATCTATTGTTTAATTCACACACAAAATCCATATCAGGTGCTGTTCTGTCGATATTAATAACATCTTCCTGTTCAAACTGATTAACTGCAGAACCAATAACCATATATCCGTTCTCGCAGGAATACAAACTGAAGTCTCCGTTTAAGCTTTCTTCCAAAAAGCCTTCAAATGTTACAGTATCGCCTTCCTCAAAACCATCCGTAAACTGTTCGTTTATTTCTCCATCTATATGTTCTGATATCCTTACATAAGCTGTTGGTACCGATAACCACATGCCATATGTATTAGACCACTGTTTTAACACTCCCTCATCAAGCCAGTATGCACCGTCAACATGTGCCGGTTCGTACTCGCTGTATTCAATACTGCTGCCATTAAGTGTGCTTGGTTCTACCTTAATAATCCCTTTACTCTGATAATGCGCTTCCATATCAAAGTAGTTCCCTGTCTCGGTATTTAATATGATTTTGTCCGGGAATATACACAAATACGCTCCCATTGATACCATTGTCTTTTCAGAATCACTCACATCGCATATTTTCGTTGAATTATAATAAAACTCTGTTCCATCCACATATGCCAATTTATCCGTGTATGTTAATCCGTTTGGTTTGTTAATCTCTTTAACGAACTCTCTTCGGTTTCTTGCGGATAAAACCGGATAATTATCAGCTGATAAATTAGTCATTTCAAAAAACTGACCGTCCTTTATAGCCTCGGTGTGATTATATCCGCCAAACACTTCTATAATGTCTTTGCTCTGCTCAATATAATTGATTTCCGGCAACATCATTATCTCCTCCCAAACTTCCCATCTGACACCTGCGGATGTGTCCTGTACCAGTAATTTTCAAAATCATTCATTGTATTGTTATACATAATCATTGAATTGTTGTATCTTGCTGTTTCCCCATTGTTATAATCGATCATGGCCGATATATAATGTGTATATATTCCTGAAAACTCATCAGGAAGTAATAACTCATAGTCAGCATCACTCTCTATAGTAAGATGCGGCTTTTTAGTATTTTCTGAACCTTTTCTAAGCTTCATTATTCTGTAAACAGCATTTTCAACCTCGTTTAACCATATTATCTTGACACCATCATCTATCATGTTTGGTTTAACTGTATCTACATTTGATATAACTTCCTGTATTGTCATTTTCTCCTCCAAATAAAACAGGTGGTGACACCTGCCACCACCCTAAAAAACACTGTTGATTTATTTTATTGAATCTGTCTTTGATTCATACTCACTCTCTGTTGCTGCTATTAATGTTGCAGTCATAAGGTCCGCTTCCTCAGAACGTCTGATTACTTCTTCAACCGCCTTTGGAATCTCAACCTCAACGCCTCTTTTAATCTGGAATGTTCTTCCGTTTACACTGACGAACAAATCATCCTTGTATTTGTCATTGTCCTTAAAAAGACGGATTTTAACCATTTCCTTCATATAATTCTTCATTGCAGGTTTCCCTTCTACAGCTGTTTCTACTGCAGGTGCTTCTACTGCAGGTGCTTCTACTGCAGGTGCCGAATTACTATTTCTTGCCATCTTGTTACCTCCTATTATATCGGTGGTTTGATGTTATCGCCCCACCTTAAATTATTAGTTAGCTACTGCCATATCAGAGAATGCAGAACCGCTTTCGATTCTTACCATATACTGCTCGCAGAGTCTCTTAGCAACATGTGTTGCTTTCCAACCTGCAGAACTTCTCTGATCAAGCGGATCATCTCCATATCCTAACTGCTTAAGGATATGCTTAAGGCCTCCGCCTGCAACCTTTGTCTTACCATATGCATGAGCACCAAGAATAAGAGTGCTAAATACCTTTGCTCCGTCTGCTCCGCCCTCGCTAATCTTTGCTTCTGAAGATTCAACGAATCGAACATTACCGATTTTGCCGATTTCTCCCTCAAAGATGTTCTCAGGTGATGCATATTTGTGAACATCAATCCACTGGTCGCTGGCCATAAGGTCATATGCAACATATGGATGTACAATTCCCACATAAGAACCTTTGATAGTATCTGTGTTAAATGCTTTAAGAAGCGCTGCTGCCTTAAATACAAGATTAACTGTTAAAACAGCCTTATCTGTGAGCTGACTTCTTGATGTAACCTCTGTATCACCAATAGGTGCATACATTACATTAGTACCGCCATTAAGGACTTCTCTTGTAATAGTGTCCATAGTTCTTCCGGCCTGTGAACCAAGAAGCTTTGTTGCCTGTACAACATTGTTATCAATGGCTGTAAGGTCAAGCATATCAGACATCTGAATATAATCACCATACTGCGCCACTGTAGCTGTTACAGCTGTTACATTAAGACTATTCCCTTTAGGTGTTACACCTTCTGTAAGCGGTTCTATTGCTTTTGGCAGAGAATCATACTTACGGAACTCAATAGTCTTTCCGCCATTCTTAGGAATGTCGTACTCGTCACCAAACTGATTATGAATCAGGTTAGGTTCTGCATTGTTGAGAAGTGTCTTCTCGTAATATGTCTTATTCTCAGCCGAAAGTCCCGGTGACAGTGTTGTGTTTGTATTTACATCAGCAAACTTCTGTGCATCATACATTCTTGATAATTTCTTTATCTTGTTCATTCTTTTTCCCTCCTACGCAAGGGTTAACCGAATGATATCTTTTCTCCCCTTGCAATTCTTTTCTCTATTTCTTCCATATCTGCTTTTGTCAGACTGTTTACATCTTTTTTGAATGTAGCCACCGCCTGTGAGCTTGTACCATTTTCACTTGCGCGGTTTCCATTCGCTCTGATATTGTTTGTTACCTGTTCTTTAGTTTTCTGAACAGCTACTGCCATTGCTCCCTGGATAATTTCATCCTTATGGATAACCTCATAAGCAGTTTTAACATCGATTCCAACCTTCAACAGGTCTGCAAAATCTTTGTTCTGCGCCTCTGTCATGAAATCAAAATTTGGATATACAGACTTAATCTCTTCTGCTTGCTCCATCCATTCGTTATAGATACGTTCAGACTCATTCTGCTGCCTGTCACGTTCTATCATCTGTCGTAATGTTTCGTTCTCACGCTCAATGATGCGCATCTGCTTAAGCTGTTCTACCGACATTCCTTTTTCGATAGCTTCCTGCTCATAATAACTGTTATCATCCTCAATAGCTCTTACAAGTCCCTCAAGATCTTCCGCATCAACTCCGTACTTCTGTGACATTAATCTAAGCACCGGATTGATTTTATCCATCTGCTCTTGCATTGATTTAATACTTGCAGTTTTCTGATTAATAATTTTATGTACTCTTGCATCAAAATCTTTCTTGTACTCGCCTTTTATAAGCTCTTCAAATGACTTTTTTCCGACATCTGACTGATTATTTCCATCTGTCTGTGTTGCAGCGTCGTCCTGCGCGTCGGTTCGACCGGTCTGTGCGGCGTCCACAATTCCTTCGCCCGTAGCTCCTGCAGTAGTTCCGGCAGCTGCTCCGTCTCCACCATCTGCAAAAAGCTGTAGATTTATTCTTTTTTTCATCATCCATCGTCCTTTCCGAAGTGTCAGAGGGCCTGTCCCCTCGTTAATTCGAATTATATTTTGTTTGAAATTTTATTTCTCCCTCTTTTTGAATTTTTTTTAATTTTATATTTTCAGGGTATCTTTCCTCAATTCCCTGAAAGCCGATTACTGCTGCCTCAATAACATTTAACACATCATTTCCTATCGGAAGAATCCTTATTATCGTATATCCCGGTCCTGTATCATACTTCTTTATAACTGCTTTTTCCGGATTATTTTCACACCAACCTGTAACTATGTATTCAAGAGTTGAAAGGGCAGCACATACAATGTCACTGCCCTTTTCCGCATACTTGGCATGCCCTATCATTTCAACAACAATTTCATTTTTAGATATTGCTATTTCAATATTTGTCATACTCATTCACCTCCGACTGATGCCGCATTTCTTGCACGATCTGCAGTTCTCTCTGCCTGATTCATTCTTTTTTCCGATATTTTTACATTTGGATTAAACATACTTAAGTCTCCTGACTGTGCCTGAACCTGACTTAATACGTCACTTGGCTGTCCAATATCTGCTCCCAGCTTGTCTATGACTGCTGCCATCTGCTCCATCTGCTGCTGCATCTGTATCATCTTTTCATACATGGTCCTGTTAGTTTGAATCTTCGACTTCACTTTCTCTTTTCCGTCAAAGTCCATAATTTCCAAGAGTGCCAATGCCTGATCTGAATTATCAGGATTAAAAAGTCCCATGCCATACAACTGTATTGCCAGTTCGTTCTGCGCCATTCTTGAATATGTTGCCTTTTTTGATGCGCTTACTTTGATATCGAATATAGGAAGTCTGTCTCCCATTTCCTCTCCAAAAGCATTGCCCTGAGCCTTTGGTAGCATTTCCGTATTATCGAATACGGCATATTCATACTGGTTGTCCTCGCCTGTTATTCTGAATGAACGCGGAAGGTCATAGAACTGTCTTATAAGTTCCAGGCACAAATAACACTCTTTAACAAATGCACGATATGCGGAACTTATCATATCTCTTGACAGCTTGCTTCCTGCTTCCATGAGCGCACTTATTGCACTTGCAGCTGTAACGCCGTTTGATGTTGAGCCCTGCGAAAAATCTCTGTTTCCAGATGTTTCCTTTAACTCTTCAATCTTATTCAAACGAACATTACTGCAACTAGCATCAAGCGATTTGGTATTAGCCTCTCTTATGGTGTCTTCCCTAAGGTTCGGCACATGAATTATCTTCTTTTTAGGATCCTTTAAATCATCATCATTTATTCCTGCAGCATCAGAGACAAGCCACGTTGTACTACCATTTTCAAATGCATTTTCAAGTATAATCTGGTCAAGCTTATCTATGTAAGTCTGAGGACTCTTCATTACATCAATATATCCAAATCCACACGGTGTCCCTTCTTCCACGAACAATGTATCGAACACAAACGGATATAGTCCATGGTCATAATATCCTCTCTCAAAATATTCATCTGTGTTCTCACTCGCGTAAAGCACACTCTCGTTAACAAACTTAACATAGTGCAATATCGTTTTACCGTTCACTATCTTCTTGTAATACCAATCTACTACCACACTCTTATTTTCTGTGCTTACTGTATCGTCATACACATATTTAGCCACTTCAAACGTTTCACCGCTTGAAAACTCTATGTCCGGGTACTGCTGCTTAAGTAAATCTGTATCAATAAGCGACACATGGAATAAATTTCTCGAATCCTGTATATCTGTAATTCCCGGTTCCCAAAACAGATT
Source organism: Lachnospiraceae bacterium (assembly GCA_015057375.1). GTDB lineage: Bacteria > Bacillota > Clostridia > Lachnospirales > Lachnospiraceae > V9D3004. Next base: position 13,728 of record SVEM01000011.1, on the reverse strand, counting down.
TAAAATATCGCACTTTTTAATATCGATATCTCCAAGTCCATTATTCTTTGATGAGTTCCAGAAGATTCCCTTAATTCCGGTACCCTGTTTAAGCTTGTACCACCATACATCTGAATAAACGTCTTCATAATTATTCTGCTCAAGTATGACCGGAAGAATTGTTGAAAGTCTCTTTGCAGTCTCTTCATCATCCAATACACGTGCAAGAACATTAGGTTCAGGATAATTATCCATCGCATCTGCGTGTTTATTTGCAATAGAATTAAACAGCCATGCCGAAGCAGGTTCTGTATCATTCTTTTCTTTTCGTATGTATTCCCAGTGCCTTAACTTCCACCACTGTTCATTTTCTACGACCTTGTTTTCAAGATTTAACTTGCCTTCCTTATATCCCTGCAATACTTTTACAGCATTTCTTACTTCTTCCTGTCCAATACGTTTTGCATTTTTTTCTTTTATTTCTTTTCCGTACTCTTTCGCTTTCATAGTGCCCTCCTACACTCTGTATACTTTAATTGCTTTTTCACTTAACTCTAAAGGATCATCATAGTTTCGTACTGCTGCCACATTCTTTCTAGGTGTTATAGGATTTTCCATCATGACATAACGACACTCATCATATATATGATCTTCCATTGATGTGTCTACATCCTCAACATTTGTTGAAGAATATACAAGTGACGGAACTGTCCTTATAAAATGATGGCATGTATTAAATACCTGGAACATGCAGTCTCCGTCCTCATCAAATGCAAACCTGTAATGATACTGCATTTTTCCAGCAATACGTGTGTTATCACCCGGATTCCAGTAGATGTAATTTGGCGGTTTTGCCATCATTGCGGCCACACTTTCACCTCTTGACTCATCAAATATTGACGGATCGGCTATACCATATATCTTTTTACCCTTAAGAAGCGGATGCTCTTTTTCCATCTGATGAGTATTTCTTGCTATCTCAAAAGGATCTATTTTTAATCCTACATTCGGAGTTCCGTTACAGCCGTAATATTCAACTATTCGGTACATCTTACCTCTCTCATCAACGGCATACCATCCAACCGAAAACGGCTTAGCATAACCAAAGTCAAACCCTCTAAATATCTTCCAGTGAGCCGGTATTGGAAACGGTTTAATAACATGTGTCCATCTCTGGTCCTCATAATGTGCCGGATTATCGACAAACTCCTTAAATACCTGCCCTTCAAATGAGTTCCAGTCGCCATAAAGCATTGCGTTTCTGTCCGCTTCAGGTAGCGCCGCAAGAGAACCGAGGTAATTCGGATCATTATCAAGAAGCTTTTGATTGTCAAATATCGTTGCCGGTATAAATATTCTTGTCCGGCTTATTTTTATACTGCTGCCATCAGGTTTTTTAATCGTATGATTTGATATAATACGCGTTCTTGGCGGTGCTACATCTATAAATCTGTCTTTAACCCACGCATGACCTATTCCACCCGGATTTGTGGTTGCTCTCATATACACACGTGTTCCCGGTCCCATAGGTCTGTTACGTCCCATCAGACGCATATACTGGTCTCTTGTAAATGTTGTAAGCTCATCAAATCCTATAAAATCATATGCTTTACCTAAGTAATTTCTCCAGTCATTGTCATACTGCATATATCCAAAAAATATCTTTGCTCCGGATGGGAACTGCCATCTTTTTTCAGATGTATTGTATTTTGACTTAGGAAATGCCGGTTTATACAGTTCATGACTTCGTGATATAAGACCTTCCAGCGCAGGATATGTACGTCTGAATATAATTGCTCTGTAATTTGGTATATGCACCTGTCTTAAGGCTTCACACAACAGCGCATCGCTCTTACCTCCACCTGCAGCGCCACCATACAGACATTCATACTCAGTTCTGCGCATAAACTCAGCTTGTCTCTCCTGAGGTGTCCATATGACATTATTCACTTTCTTCGATTTCAATTTCTTTATATTCGCCATCTAATACTTCTTCATCCCCTGAACGTTCAATCTGTATAATTCCTGTATTATCTTTATCTGTCTGCGCTGCTACCTCTACTCTCTGTTTCCATTCTTCAGGTTTTCTGTTAATAAGCCAGAATTTAATCGCATTTGTATCTGCAGGAATATACTCTTCCTGTTCCGTATATTCAATAACCTCTTTTTCCTCAATCTTTCTTCCGGTTTTCGGATCATATTTTATTTTTTTTACCTTCATCGGTTTTCTCAGTTTAACAACTTTTCCCTGACACTTTTCGAACAGCGAGTTCTCTACTTTCCTATCTACTACTTCTTTCTGTCCCTTAATGGCATTTTCTATTTCAGGGAACATCTTCTTCCATTTGTCTAATGTTGTACGGCTTATACCCATGGCTTTTGCTATTTCGCTATTAACAAGTCCATCTCGCGCATATCCCTGAATCTTTATTAATCCTTCTTCTGTGAGCCATTCAGTGTATTTTGCCACTCTACCACCTCTCACGCGCATACACACATATGTACGCGTGTATAAACGCACACTTTGTTCACTTCGTATTTTGACTTTAATTTTATGTACTTTTTTTCTTAAAATCTCCCACTCATAACTTATAATTTCAAAAAAGGCGAGAAAACCTTTGTTTCTCACCTTTTCATTCATACTTTTTATCGTTGGCCCTTGCTATCTGACATTCATTTGGATAGTTATAACAGTTCTTTATCTCAAATCTCATCTTTTCTTTTTCATTTTTGAATTTATGTACAATTTCAAAACACCCACATCCTTCACACGTAATCTGCTTCCTGCTCTCGTGATGATAATATGGACACTTTGCGTTTGCATTTCCTAAATACGACATACCTTCTCCTTCCCCGGGACAGTATTGTACTGCCCCGAACAAAACTGGTCTACTGTTACTGTGGTATATAATTGTGCAGATATCATTGTATTTATCTCTCTGATGCTCTCATCTTCCTTATTGGTATGTAGCATTTGCAATTCTTTTTCAGGCATTTATGTTGTTTTCTCTGTTTCCTGGTAATATATCCCTTGTGCTTTTTATAACAACAAAAGCCTACTATGTTCTCATCCTTTCCCCATGCTCCACTTATTAATCTTTTCAACTGCTGCCTCACCCTTTACTTCTGCGTTAATCTCGAATTAAATCGTTTGCATCATGAGCCATATCACCTTTAAGTGACAATATGGTTTTATCAACACAATACTTTATCGGTGTCTTTGGAACTTTTAATACCATTACATTATTACCCCAGGCCATGCTTGAACCTAATGATACAGGAAAGCCTGGATCATACTCGCCGTTTTCTTCATCTATCTGTCCGTTATCCAACATATTCATATATGATGCAGAAATCATAAATTTTTCATGATTTGCTGCCATATTCTGCATTACTACACTAACATCATTGCCATGACATACCATCATACATGTTGCTTCGCATCTCTCGTCTTCATTTCCCTGAAATTCCATAAAAAGGTTGTCGTATATATTTAGACATGCCTGTGGTTCACAGTCTTCTCCGTAAAGATACCCTTCTCCCTCTGTCGGCAGCTCTCCAACAAGTTCAATCAGTATTGCCTTTAGCTTATTGGTCATAAACTCTTTTATCACCTGAATGGTACACCACCCAAAATTTATTATGTAGCAGTTATCAACATTTGAAATTTTTAAATCCTGCTTCTTCCATGCTTTGTTCACCATAGTCTTGAATACCGAATTTTTTATAAACATTTTTATCTACTCCTCTGCTTTTTATTTTGTGTTCCGCATAATGTATGTAACTCATTCCTGTATACGGATTAACTCCCATCAATATTGAGTCTTTATCTATGAAATATCCTTCTGTCGCTACCGGCCCGTTTTCAACAATCCTTCTCACACTTCTTCTTGTGAATATCTTTATCTCCGGCTCAGGTCGGACTAGATTTCTTGATGAATTAACGGTAACCAGCTTCTTTCTTTCTGCTATGTCAAATAATTTAAGCTGTCTATATTCCTCTCCTTCCTCTTCTGGTACTTTTGTAATGTAGTTTGCAAGTTTTCTATAACCGCCACTCTCGTATATGCTTTGAAAATTAACTCGACCATTTTTCCACTCTTTTTGAATGATCATGTCACTGTCTTTTCCAGGTATTCTGTTAATAATCACATGTATGTGTATTCCACCCTGCTCTCCCACCTCTATTCGATATATGTGTTTAAGTTCCATTCCATATTTCTTGTATTTAGTTCTAAGGCGCCTGAGAAAATTATTAAAATCTTTTTTGACAGTGGCCATATCTTTCCTTGTTCCTGCAGGATATTTTAATGTTGCAAAATAATCACCTTCTGTAAAATTAGCTGCAATCAGTCTTCTTGTTCGATTTTCTTTGTTCTTCTGATTCTGCTTCTTTATCTGCTCCGGTGATGCTTTTTTTCTCTTTCCTCTCTTTTCACCTTTTAATCCATATCTTCCGGCAAATCCTATTTCATATTCATTAGTGGTCGGTAATCTGTATGTTTTTATCACATGCATGGTAATCGTCCTAACTTTAATATACTGAGATTGTTTTCAAAAAGCCTTTCGGCTTCATATTTTTAAAGTACCTTTTTTAATTTTAAATTTCTCCCTATATGCGAACTATTTTTTAACTACATAAGCTCCCTGATTCTTAAACGCAGCACTCGGATTACTTCGTATGCATCCTCAAGCTCTTTCTCATACTTACTTATTTTTTTCTCATACTCTTCTTTTAGATTTCTTATCTCTTCTTGCACTTTGCTCTTTGAAATTGAAGATCTCTTGGACTTCTTGTAGTTTTTTGTCAATTCTTCAAACGTCCTGCGCTTATAATCACTACTATGTACATAATTCATCACATTCTCATACATGCTCTTTATTTTTTCTATGTTTCTCTTTGACACATCTAGTTTTTCTATTATGTCGTCCTCATATCCTTCTTTAAGAAGTCTTAATACAACATAATGGCCTGTCATTGTACCTTCTCTTGATTCCAACACTCCACGATCCACCAATACATTACATATTTCAAACGGATGCGTTGCGTTCAGTTCGGCAAGTATTTTTATCTGACTTGCTCTGCATTTTGCGTGTGTATATTCATGCTCTATCTCATGTTTTGACATCTCTAACACCTTGATTCCTCCCTTCTTCTTTTCTCCATATCTTTATACTGGGGTTCAAACATATCCCCTGCAATATGAATACATTCACTGCATGGATGTTGGTCTATCCACTTATCCTTATGCTTGCAGTTATCACAAGTCTTTTCTGTTTCGGGCATCTATTCCACCTCTTTTCACTATCTTAACTGCCCTTTCCAATCCTTTATAAAATAAATCGTCATATTCGGCATCTAAGAACAAATCTGTTTCACTTGCATAGCTTTCAAAATCAGAATATGAATAATCTTTTTCTTCCTGTAACTCTGTCAGAACCTTGTCAACATCAAATGCTGTCGGCTGCTCCTTGATAATTTTGTAAGCACTCCACCAAGAAGGGATCATGCATGCATCCTCGCATTCTCCTTCCTGCAGCAGTTCCGGGTTACTTATTTACATCAATGCCGGTACACTGTTTGAAAATTTCAGCATCAAAATTTGGTATTGACATGATTATTTTTTTGCAATAATCCGATAAACTGTTCCACCATATCTGAGCACATTCAGATTCATCAAGCACCTTCAAATATCCACCAGTTGTTTCATGTGTTGGATATAATTCCTTTTCTTCATCAGTCATATTTTCTGAATAAACCCATTCAACAACATTCTTTGGAATTTGATACAATAAACGTCTTGCATCACTTCTTAACCAGTCATTATAAGTCCAATCAGATGGTTTGTTGAACATAAGAATCTTCTGTTGTTCTGTATTAAAACAACCAGTATTATGAGAAGATTTGTTCCAGTCCCCAGTGTTACAGTTCCCAGTGTTCCAGTCCCCAGTGTTCCAGTCCCCAGTGTTACAGTTCCCAGTGTTCCAGTCCCCAGTGTTCCAGTCCCCAGTGTTACAGTTCCCAGTGTTCCAGTCCCCAGTGTTCCTGTTCCCAGTGTTCCTGTTCCCAGTGTTACAGTCCCCAGTGTTCCTGTTCCCAGTGTTACAGTCCCCAGTGTTCCTGTTCCCAGTGTTCCTGAGTCCAGTACAATCTTTTCCTTCATTGACAATACGCAGCAGTTCATCCCAAGGTACTTCACGCACAATCTGAATCTTATTAGTGCAGGACTTCACTCCATCAGAAGCCACATTGCCAAGGGCTACTACTTCTGCAACCTTATTGTCAGAATTAAAATTGTAATAATCAAAACAATCAGATGCCTTTTCACAAAAATGGAATCCACGTTCACAACATTTTGGTTCAACATCTTCTTCAAATGTCTTTCCAACTTCAAATTGATAACCCCTACATGTCCAGTCAGGGTTGAAAACTTTAAAACCTTTAACAACTCTTGATTCACTCATTTATTTAAACCCTCTCTTTCCTCCGCAATCCTCATTAACTGCCTTGTTATCTCCATTTCCTTAATACTCTCAACTTCGGAACTGCAGCCTAACAGATGCTTAATCTGCGCTAGCATAATCTCAACATCTGCTATTTTCTCGAATATACAATCTTCAAGGTGCTTAACGTCTAAGAATTTCTTTGCCGGCGCATTAATCAGATCATCTGAACCGTAAACCCTATCATATTTTTTTATCGCCACCATCAGCTCAGCCATTTTTTCAATAAGCTGTCCACTCTGATTTGCATAACCATAATAATCTGCGACTGACTTTGCCTGCGATTCCATAGCTATATTCTTATTAAGTATTTCATTATGCTTTAACACAATATTGCTCATATGGGTTGCCAGCTTGCACTTATTGCATATCTCATCCAGTTCTTCCTGCTTTTTAACTAACATGCAGGCATACTTACACTTCTTATCACACACATACTCAGCCAATTCCTCTATCATCTTTTCCATCTTAATTTCCTCCATAAAGCTCATGAGTTCCGTCAATAAGCTTTCTTTCTTCCTCGTCTATCGTAAATCCATATCCTTCAAGGTTATTTACACATTCTCTATATACTTTTGATTCTCTTTCTTTGCAGTTGCAGTTATAATCAACAATTTCATTGTTCTTGTTAATGTTTTTGGCAAGACTTATAATCATCTGCTGAAGAATTGTTAAACCTTCCACCTGAGACTTATACTGTTCTTTCCGGCCAGATAAGAAGCCATTGAAGTTTTAGTCACATCAGCATAATCTAATTCTGTAATAAGCTTCCATACATCATTCATCATTTGATTTTCAAATGTTTTGGAAATTTTATACCTTCCTGCAGCAATTCCTTTTACAAACTCTCTGATATCTTCATCAAGTTTTTTCTCAATAGCTTCAAGTTCTTTCTTTGCCTTTATGCGTTCTTTTTCTTTTTTCTCAGAATCACTTAGTCCTTTCTTTTTAACCGCTTTTTGTATTATCTCTATATTGCCGTAATATGTAACATAGTAATAATAAGGAGCATCAGACTTTGGTAATTTGATTTGTTTAGGCGCTTCATCTTTGTATCTGTAGTCTTTTACACGATTCCATTTATTTGTATATCTCTCCTTCGCATATTTTTCCGGTGCTTTCTGTACACCTTTTTCCTCAAGCATCTGTATAATTTGAGCTTTATTCTTTGCCTCCTTAATCTCCTGAAGTTTGTTACCTATCTTCCACGACAACTGATTTGAATTACCGGCTTCTTGAAGGATCTCATTTCTTATGCTTATATCCTCTATCTTTTCAAGCTCGTACATATCCTTTAATGACATCTGGAATCCTTCATCCTTTGTCTTATCTGCCAAAAGTTTTCCGTCAAGTTTCGCAAGCTCAAGACGGTGCTTTATTGTCTGCTTCGAAAATCCGGTTCTTTTTGCCAGTGAATCCTCTGTCTCTCCCAGGTCAAGCATCATCTGGAAGCTCACTGCCTGTTCATACACAGTAAGATCATTTCTCTGCATATTTTCTTCAAGCATGATGGATATCTGTTCTGAACGAGAAATATTGCTTACTATTTTGCACGGAACCTCAACAAGTCCTGCCTTTTTAGCTGCAGCTAATCTTCTGTGGCCAATCAGTGCATGAAAATCACTCTTTACAGATATGTCATTGGCATCTGTCTGCTTGTCCGGCTCTTTTGTCAATGCATCAATAGGAATTACAGTAAGATTCTGCATAATTCCATTCTGCTTTATAGACTCTACCAACTCAGAGACATCTCCTACATCTTTTCTCGGATTATCCGGATGCGGATATATGTTATCAACCCTTATGTTTACTATCGCCATGTTTTCTTTCATGGTTATTCCTCCTTTTTTCTCCTTTTTGCTTTTGCAGTTTCAATTTTTAGCTCTGACAACCTTATTGCTGTTTCTCTTGCTTCCTTATGTTTGCACATACCTGTATGGTTTAAGACAGCTATTACACCTTTTTTTACCATCATCAAATTATCTATATTAGTGTTCTTCCTATTCCCGTCTCGGAATACGATATTGCAATCTTTAGGTATATTCCCATTTTCAGACTCCCAAATCACTCTATGTTTCAGAGCCCATTTTCTAGAATCCGCTATCTTAATCTCTATATATCCGTCTTTAGTTATTCTTTCACTGCCTACAGGTCTATAATTTGATGGAACATGTCCTTTTTTGAACATTGTAGGCTTTGCTTTTTCATATAACTCTGCTGACATCTTCTTGCCCTTGTTACTTGGTATATGCCCTTTTTCAAAACGTCCGGTTCTTCCGGTATTCAAATTATTACTTCCTATATATGATTTAATTTGACCTACAGTTATTCCCCATCTAAATCTGTCAGTAAAAGCCTTCTGAATCTCCTTGTAACTATGTCCCGGAACATATGCTTCCATAAAAGTTTTCTCTTCATCAGTGTATTTATGGCCATACATCTTACCAGTCCTCCAGTTTCTTAATTCTGTTCTGAAGATTTTTAACCGTTTCTTTTAGCTCTTCATTTTCTTTAAGCAGTCATTTGCTTGTAACACCCAACATAGGAAGCTCTACCTTGTCTCCCTGTCCGTACTCATCCAAATGTTTCCTGGCCTGCAGTGCCAATGTTCCATTTGCTATTATGGTCCCGGCAATCTTCTGAACTGTCTCACTTCTCTTTATTTCTTTATTAAGTTCTTCTTCATTGAGGCTATCATCATTCAGGCGCTCTATAGCTTCAAAAAGATAATTATTTAAATCTGACAATGTGTTCTTCATCTATACATATCTCCTTCCTTGTTTGATTAGGAGTGCATACATTCATGCACTCCCTTACTTCATTATCACTTTCTTATTTCCACTGCTCTTATGTACAATAGTGATGCTTATATTATCCTCTGTTAATAGCATCCAGTTTGATGCTACCAGTCCTGCTTTTGATACAAGTTCTTTTTGTGTCCTGGTTAATTTTTTTGGCTGCTTCAATCCTTAACCTCCTGTCTCTTTCAGGAACTGTCTCACATATCACTTCCCCATCACAACTTCCTGTAATGCCTGTAGCTCTTACATTTTCAGTCGAAAATCTGATACATGAATCTCTATTTTTTAAGCTCCAACCTATAAATCCACACTTTTTACATTCGATAACATAAATATCTCCTATTGGATTTTTCATCTGCGTTATCTCCTTTTTGCAATAGTAGGTATTCTAAACCACTCATAAAGCCACGCATAAAATCTTATCGGCATTTTACTCTCCCTCCTTCTCAACTTATTTTTTAACTTGTTAACTTCTCTGCACTTTTCAAAGTAAAGCCTGTCCATCTCTATAATCTGTTCCGGCTCAAGCCCTATATCTTCATAAGCTGCTAACTTATCACAAATCCGATAATCAAATGAACAATGATTACATTTATCATTTCTTCCATTGCCGGCGCAGGTGTTCTCCTTAAAACAATACGGATAATATGCTTCACCTCTGGGGTTTCTTTTTGTTAATCTTTCCATCTTTAGTACCTCCTTTCTTATAAAATAATGTACACACTATTTGTCTTGACCTCTCCATGCATATGTCCCATTTAACACAATCCCTGCATGTGACCTTTTTCAATACAATCTTCCTCCCATCAGCCTTCTGATGATATCTTCCTTCTGAAAGATACCTGCATACTGATTAACCTTGAGAAATGCTTTTTCTGTTTTCTTCTTACTTATTCCTATCAGTTCCGATATCTGCTCTATCGTATATTCCTCTTCGTCAAACAACTCAAAGTATTCCTCCTGCAGCGCCTCTTTAAGTTCCAAATCCGCTTTTCTTGATTTGTGCGGCGCGTCTGGTCCCAATTCGTGATGCATCGGGCATAAATTTATTAAATTCATTTTGTTATCAAGTCCACCGTGACTTTTAAACACTATGTGATGAACGTGTCCCGGTGCACCACACTTTACACATGGGTCCATTATTTTTTACATTCCTCCTGGGTTACATGTTTTTGCAGTTTCGTAATACTCATGCTCTACTTCTTTTGCATCAGGCATTATTTCATACATATTGACGTATGTACTTCTGATTCCATAATCTCTTGCTATAGCTCTTTCCGCCGAACATCCTTTGAAGAATTCGTTCCAATCTACACCAATAAAGAAATCAGCCTCAGCTAACAACTGCACAGATTTTCCAAGATACCATATTGCCTGGTTTGTGTTTTCAGGTGGATTATCTTCAACATATGACGGTATAACCTCCAGTTCCTGCTCAAACACAATTTCAGCCATCTTGTGCATCTTTTCCATGCTCTTTCTGATGTTCTCCTCTGTTCTGCCCTTCATCGGACAGCTGATAAATAATTTCTTTTTCATTTTTCTGTTCCTCCTTTAGTTTTTAAATATGTATGCTCATCAGTAGTGCTACTGCTGCATCATTAATTTGTTTTATCCGGCGATCGTGCTCCTGTGCGCTTAACTTTGGATGATGAACCCTTATTATGTAGTTATCGCTTTCAAATACTTCTGTTCCGGCTACTTCGTATTTACTTTTTGCCATAGTTTCACTCCTAAATCATTTCATATATCATCTTTATGCTTATTGGCTTGTTTGTGATAATTAATCAACTCTTCAATGTAATATTCTTGTCAGCTAATGCTTTTCTCAGGTTCTTGTACATCTTCTCACCACCCCAAAAACCTCATCTATTTATTACACATCCCGTAATACTGGTTACAGTATTCTTGATGAAAACAATTCGGATGATGAAAAAGAGGAAAATTATGTCTATGTTACAAAAACAGGCAAATGCTACCATCGTACAAATTGCGGCAATGGCCACTTTTATAAAACAACTCTGGAAGAGGCTGAGGAACGAAATTTGGTTCCTTGTTCAAAATGCTATTGACATACTCTACAATGAATTTGATTATTTATATGTGTTACTATTTCATGTTATTTTTGTTCAATATTTTGAACTTGAATTGTAAAAAAATATAGCTGTATATCGTTTTCATTAAGGTGCAACAGTTTTACAGCCTTGCAAATATCTGTCTGCTTCCACGCTCTTATGCCATTCATTTTTAAAGATAATGTTCTCTCGGACCATCCCATAGCCCTTGCGAATGCACCTTGGTTGCCAAAAATCTCTACAATTCGTCCTCTTAACTTACTGTAATCAAAAGACATTATTCCACCTCCTTTATTCGTTCAATATCTTGAACTACCTCTATCTTACAACGGGATTTTATATATGTCAACACAAAAAATTCAATTTTTTTAACTTTATATGTTTTATGTCTTGAATTTTTGTTCAAAATACTGTACACTATGTGCGGGAGGAATATATTATGAAAAAGGAAACTACATCATCTCGCTTACAGCAAATAATGATTGAACGTAATCTTCGTCAGGTTGATATTCTTAAAAGAGTATTACCTTACTGCGAAAAATTAGGCGTCAAAATGAATAAATCAGATATAAGTCAATATGTTGCTGGTAAAACCAAACCCAGTCAAGATAAGTTAGTTGTTTTAGGAAAAGCTCTTGATGTTAGCGAATCATGGTTAATGGGATTAGATGTTTCAAAAGAAAGAGCACCGAGCTCAGATGATAACTTACGATCAGATTATTTGTATGAATTACCTACTCAAAAAAAATCCAACGGTATTCTTATTCCTGTCCTTGGACGCGTCGCTGCAGGACTTCCTATTGAAGCTATTGAAAATATTATTGATTATGAAGAAATTACTCAAGAAATGGCCATGTCTGGAGAGTTCTTTGGACTTAAAATAAAAGGCGATTCTATGGAACCAAGAATATGCGACGGCGATGTTGTTATCGTTCGCAAACAGGATGATGCAGATGCTGGCAACATTGTAATAGCTCTTGTTAATGGTCAGGATGCTACTTGTAAACGATTAAACAAATACTCCAGTGGTATTGGATTACAATCACTCAACCCCAAATACGAACCAATGATGTTTACCAAGCAGGATATAAATGATATACCAGTCAAAATTCTTGGTAAGGTTGTAGAGTTAAGAGGAAAATTGTAAAAAACCTTAGATTTCTCTAAGGCTTTTATAAACATAGATGAGTTAGATAGATTTTACGGCATATACATATATATCTTTCTTTTATCTATTTTCCCTTTTATACATTCCTCATGTTCATTATAATTGTTTATATTGTAAATTTTATTTATTAGCCTGTATTTTCTTAAATATACTGATGTAATATAATTCAATTTATAATATATTATGCCTTGTTCAGTTAACGAATAACATGATGTCCATTCATCAACTTTATTAACATAATTAAACATTACATATCCGGCAAATTCTTTTTCATATGTATTTGCTTTTAAAAATTCATATAAATTAAACATGAAGTATTCTACTTCATCCATATTTAGCAGATATTTTGATGTATTAAGCTGATTATTAAAATATAGATTAGTCATATTTCTGTGGAAATCAGTTATGATATCATTTATAACTATTTTATCATCTATCGTAATGCGATATTTAGAGTCTATCTGAATAGTTGACTGTTTGTGTAGTATTATATCAAACAAGCTATCGTCCCAGGTATTCCTCTTCTTTATCGGTTGCATACAGAATTTGACTTGTTTAAATAATTTTTTATCAACCATAGCCTTATGTATAAATTTGATAAAAACACAAAGGAACATAGTGCCATATAAAACTGAGACAGCAACAACATTTTCAACAACCATACAAATTACTCCTTATGTAATTATTTAAAAGAATGGTCCCAGCATCAAACCAGGACCATAACGAATATCATAAGCGGTGCTTACAATATCCCCTAAGCAAGAATATTGTAACATATTGCACCGCTTTTGAATAGGTGTTATTTTTTTACCTTTTTTTAATATTATTAATTGGAGGGTTCAATATGTACAATGATTATTATAACGCACGTGACTTTTCAAAAGAGTCCGTTTTGATTTATCTCAGAAAATCTCGTTCTGATGATCCAACTATGAGTGTTGATGAAGTTCTTTTAAAACACGAAACAATACTCAACGAATGGTGTCTTCGTAATATGAACGATACTATACCAGAATCAAATATTTTCCGTGAAGTTGCTTCCGGAGAAACATTAAAGGACCGCCCCGAAATACAGAAGCTGTTAAGGCTGATTGAATCTCCTGCCATTTCTGCAGTATTAGTCGTTGAGGTTCAGCGTCTTAGCCGTGGTGACCTTGAAGATGCAGGTAAGCTAATCAAACTATTTTGGCATACAAACACA
>SVEM01000055.1 GCA_015057375.1 Lachnospiraceae bacterium | reverse complement strand
AGAATACTTAAATTATGATTACAGCAAGCATAGGGAATAATGCTTTGGAGATAATAATGAAAAGAATTGACGATATACTTGAACATCCTGAATTTAAAGAAAACATTAGCCGAATTAATGAATTAGAACGTGATAGAATATATTGTCTTCATGGGATGGAACACCTTCTTGATGTGGCAAGGATAGGATATATCATTAATATGGAACAACAGCTTGGCTACTGCAAGGAAATGATTTATGCTATGGCGTTACTTCATGATATTGGTAGATATATAGAGTATGATTTGGGTTTTTCTCATCATCAGGTGGGGGCTGAAATAGCCTTGAGGATATTGCAGGATGTGGGATTTTCAAATGAAGATAGGATGATGATTTGTCAGGCTATTAAAAGTCATAAGAAACAACCAGATGAAGCTGAAAAAAATCTTAGCTATATTCTATATAAGGCAGATAAGCTTTCTCGTAACTGCTTTAGCTGTAAGGCATATGATAGCTGCTACTGGGAAGAAGAAAAAAAGAATAAAAATATAAGGATTTAAGTCAGATTGGAGAATGCGGTATGATTATTGGTAAGAAGGAATTTCGAATTGGAAAAAGACCATACATTATGGGAATCCTAAACGTCACACCGGATTCTTTTTCTGATGGTGGCCAATTTTATCGAGAGGGTGATATCTCGGATGTGGATAAGGCATTGGCAGCAGTCAGAGATATGTTGAGTCAGGGTGCGGATATAATTGATGTGGGCGGTGAGTCCACAAGGCCGGGACATACTAAGATTTCTGTGGCAGAGGAAATAGAAAGAACATGTTTTGTTATAGAGGCAATCAAGGAACACTTTGACGTTCCGGTGTCTTTGGACACATATAAATCTCAGGTGGCGCAAGCAGGAATAATGGCCGGAGCAGATATGATAAATGACATATGGGGATTAAAGTATGATGAGAAGATGGCTTCTCTTATCGCTGAAACAGGAGTGGCCTGTTGCCTTATGCATAACCGGGATAATACAAATTATTACAGTCTTATCAGTGATATAAAGGACGATTTGAATGACAGTATAAATATAGCTCTTGACGCAGGTATAGCTAAGGATAAAATAATTATCGATCCCGGTCTAGGTTTTGGTAAGACCTATGAGCAAAATGTAAAAGTAATGCATAATCTGGAAAAGTTCAATGAATTGGGATATCCTCTTTTGTTGGGTACTTCCAGAAAATCATTGATTGGAAATATGCTGGAGCTTCCGGTAGAAGAAAGAGAAGAAGGTACTCTGGCCACTACGGTATACGGGTATATGAAGGGATGCAGTTTTTTCAGGGTTCACAATGTAAAATCCAACTTTAGAGCTTTGAAAATGGTGCATGGAATAATGAGTTCTGAAACTTAGATGATGAGTTTTAGGGCTCATTTTTTGTTGGGGGTAAAGGAAGTGTGGTAGTTATTTACCGGTTGGGGAAAATGAACAAAAACCTCACAAATAATTGTTAAATTGTGATGCAAATAAAGTCAACCACTATATCTAGTATGTTTACAAATACTAAAAAGAATGATAAAATTTTATTAGGTGTTGTCAAATAATACCATTGTTTTATGGGGAATTTGTTATAGTCAAAACAAAAACAATGTGACTAAAAAGTTATATTTATTTTTTTTTGACACACTAAATGTAAGTGCTTACAAAAATTAATACTAGGAGGAGAAATTATGGTGTCACAGATGTTTTGCTTGCCGTATGCAGGAGGAAGCGCAAGCATTTATAATGATTGGGTTAAGAAATTAAAATCTTCAATCGATGTTTGTCCCATAGAATATGCGGGACACGGAGGCAGATTTTGCGAAGAATTCTATTTTGATATAGAAGAAGCAGCCCAGGATGTAAGTAAAATGATTAGGAAAAGGTGCAAAGAAGACTATGTGATATATGGTCATAGTATGGGTTGCCTGGTGGCACTTGAGACAGCCTTTGTCTTGGAAAAGGAAAAAGCTGTTTTACCTAAAGCAATAATTGTTGGAGGAAACAGACCACCGCACTTAAAGTACAAAGACAAATCATTAAAAGAATTATCAAAAGATGAACTCATGGAAGAAACAGCGTCCTTAGGACAGATAGAGCCTGAAGTGATGGAATGTGAAGAACTATATGAAATCATTGCAGATATCATGTATGCAGACGTGCAAATGTTTTCAAAATACGATAGAAGTCCGGAGTGGGGAAAAATTAGCATACCGGTACTTGTATTGGCAGGCGATGGTGATGATGAGACGCCGATGGAAGATATTCAGGAATGGAAAGAGTATACAAACGGGGAATTCAAACTGAATGTATTCAAAGGGAATCACTTCTTTGCGTTTAACGATAATGAAGCCTTTTTTGACTATCTATTAAAATATATAGAAAAATTATAATTAAATATTAATGTTTTAGGGGGGAAACTGATGAACAATGAAAAACGACAGCTATTGCTAAAAATGATGGCAAAGAAAAAAGGGGAGAAAGCTGAGGATTTAAAAGAAAAAATTGTCTCTTCAGGAAAAAAGAAATTTCCGCTTTCTGCAGTTCAACGTGGTATATGGATGGACTGTCAGTTAGAACCGGAAAGTTATGTATATAACATACCTTTTGCAAGTAAGATAAAAGGTAAAATTGATACAGATGCTATGAAAGAAGCCATAAGCAGAATCATAGCGCGTCATGAGATTTGGCGTACAGTATTTAAACAGGATAATGATGAAGTATATCAGGAAGTATTAGACGCAGGTATACTTGATTTCAGATATTTTGATATGAGAGGACAGCAGTCAGATGACGAGGTAATTGCGGAAAAAGCAAAGGAATTCGTAAGGTTACCTATTGATATTGAAAGAGGTCCTCTGGTTCGTTATGCCCTTTTTCATACAGATGAAGATACATATTATTTTATACTTTCCGGTCATCATATGGTATATGACGGAAGCTCAGAAAGCATATTCAGCCGTGAACTGACTGCTGAGTATAATGCAATAATTAATAATCAGGATTCTAAAATTCTAAAGCCTGAAATAAGCTACGGCGATTATGCAGAGCACAATCTGGCTGTGCTTGAATCACAGGCAATAAAATCACAGGTAGAGTATTGGAAAAATGAACTTTCAGGTTTTGAACCTGTAGAATTTCCAACAGATTATCTTCGTCCGGCAGTGCGTCAGGATGAAGGCGGAATGATATATTTTGATATTGATGATTCCCTTGAAAAAATGATTAGGGAATATGCGGTCACACATCATTGTACAGTGAATGTTGTGTTATTTGCAGCATTTGAATGTTTGTTAAGAGCATACAGTAATAATAATGATGTTGTTATCGGAACAACAGTGGCAAACAGAGACAATGGACAGCTGGAAAATATGCTAGGCTGTTTCATTAACAATCTTGTTATAACCACAGACATAACTGCAGATATGAACTTTGACAATGTGGTATTAAAAGTGAGGGATAAGCTTTTAATGGCATACCAGAACAAAGATGTACCACTGGAAAAGCTTGTAGAGGCACTTAATCCGCCACGAGATTTAAGCAGAACACCTTTTTATGAGGTGGGATTTAACTATAGTCGAAGAAAAAGAGTAGAGCTTGCATTGAGTGATTGTGAATGTGAAGAATTCAAGCTTGGAGACCATGTAACGTTTGTGGATGTTAATGTTCAAATGTTTGATGATGATGACTCTTTATGCGGATTCATGGAATATAATCATTCTATATACAAAAGAGAGACAATAGAAAAAATTATTGAACATTATAAAATATTACTTAAGAATTATATCACAAATTCCCAACAGCGAATTCAGGATATTGATATAGCTTCTGATGACGAGAAGAAGCTTATAATGGAAATATTCAATAATACAGATATAGAATATTGTCGTGAGAAAACCGTAGTAGAACTTTTTGAAGAGCAGGTGGAAAAGACACCGAATAATATTGCGGTAGTATTTGAGAATAAAAGTCTCACATATGCTGAATTAAATGCAAGTGCCAATCAGATAGCATACAAGTTAAGAGAATTAGGAGTAAAACCGGATGACTTTGTAGCATTGGTAACTGAGAGAAGTCTTGAAATGATAGTTGGAATCTACGGAATAATCAAAGCAGGCGGAGCTTACGTACCGATAGATCCAACATACCCAGAAGACAGAATCGCATATATGCTTGATGATTCAGCACCTAAGGCAGTACTTGTTTATAATGCAGAAATTGATACAGATATAGATGTAATAGATCTGGCGGACAGCGAGGTTTGTTTTGTTGCGTCCCAAAATCCTGAGAGGGTGAACAAACCGGAAGATTTGATTTATTGTATCTACACATCAGGAACCACAGGAAAACCAAAGGGTGTAATGATAAAACACAAGAATGTGGTTAACTATTCGGCTGTTTGTGATAAGAGTACAATGTCATATGCGTATAAAAATAAACTAAGAAAATTTGCGTCAGTAACCAATATGACATTTGATATTTTTGTCACAGAAGTATTGCTTACGTTATGTAACGGAATGACTACATATATAGCAAATAATGAGCAGCAAAATGACCTGGAGGAGTTTGAAAAGCTGGTTATAGAAAATGATCTGGAAATCTTACAGACAACACCTAGCCGAATAAAAGGATTATTCGCACAAAATCCAAATACAAAAGTATTCTCAGGAATGAAGTATATTATGTTGGGTGGCGAAGCTGTCGGTTCAGATATAGTAAGACAATTAAAGTCTTCAACAAAAGCAGTTATTGAAAATGTGTATGGACCTTCTGAAACAACAGTATGGTCTACATGTCTGCAAATAGAAGATAATTATCAGAACATACCAATAGGAAAACCAATAAGTAATACACAGATTTACATTGTGCAGGGAAATAATCTTTGCGGAATTGGGGTTCCGGGAGAACTTTGTATAGCGGGAGACGGACTTGCAAGAGGATATCTGAATCGTCCGGAGTTAACAGCAGAAAAGTTTGTTGCTAATCCATACGGAGAAGGAAGAATGTATCATACAGGAGACCTTGCAAGATGGCTTCCTGACGGTAATTTAGAGTATTTGGGACGTATTGATGAACAGGTTAAGATAAGAGGATTCAGAATCGAGCTTGGAGAGATTGAGAGCCGTATCCGTGAAATAGAAGGAATAAGTGACTGTGCAGTAATCGCAAGAGCAGATGAAAACGGTGATAAGGCAATCTATGCATATATGGTAGGTGCTGAGGAAATAAGTGTATCTGTTGTAAGAGATACTTTATCAAAGAGCCTTCCTGAATACATGATTCCATCATATATGATGCAGATTGAAAGCATTCCGGTAAATAAAAGCGGAAAGCTTGATAAGAGAGCATTGCCTGAGATAGAGGCAAAGACAGAAAATGTATATATTGCACCAAGAAATAATACAGAAAAACTTATCTGTGGAATATTTGGTGAGATACTTAATGTAGAGCAGGTAAGTGTAGCGGACAGCTTCTTTGCATTAGGAGGACATTCATTAAGAGCAACAAGACTTGTAAACAGAATAGAAGCAGAGACAGGACACAGGATTGCATTAAAGGATGTATTTACCAATCATACACCGGAAAAACTTGCAGAGCTTATAACAGGTGAAGTGGCAGAAAAGTATGTATCAATTCCAAAGGCAGAAGATAAGGAATACTATCCGATGTCGTCAGCCCAGAAGAGAACATATCTTATTTGTCAGATGGATCTTGGCGGAGTGGTATATAATATGCCACGAAATTTAAGACTTAGGGGAGAAGTGTGCCCTGAGGCAATTAAAGATGCATTACAGCAGGTAATTAACCGTCATGAAATATTAAGAACTGAGTTTATGATGATAGACGGTGAACCGGTACAAAAGATACTTGATTACGTGGAAGCAGAGTTTGAGTATATTAAAGACATAGAAACACCTGATGAAGAACTTAATGCTTCTTTTATGCAACCATTTGATTTAAGTAAGGCACCACTTGTAAGAGTACGTCTTGTAGACAGAGGAGAATATCATCTTCTTAACATTGACATGCATCATATCGTAGGAGACGGTATGAGTGTAGGTACCTTCATTAAAGAGTTTAATGCATTTTACAACAATGAAGCGGTGGCACCACTTACCCATCAGTTTAAGGATTACAGTGAGTGGATGATGACAAGAGACTTATCATCTCAGGCCCAATACTGGAAGAGCCAGTTTGAAGATGAGATACCTGTACTTGACATGCCGCTTGATTACAGCCGTCCACAGGAGCAGAGCACTAGAGGAGCCCTGGTAATTAATAATACAGGTAATGAGCTTGGCAGAAAGATAAAGGAAATGGCTGCAAAGAACGGAGCAACTGAGTTCATGGTGCTTATGTCAGCAGCAATGGTGCTTTTAGGCAAATACAGTCGTCAGGAAGATGTGGTGATCGGAACACCGATAAGCGGAAGAACCCACAAGGATACAGAGGGAATGCTTGGTATGTTCATTAATACCCTTGCCATGAGAGGAAAGCCTGAAGGTAAGAAGACATATAAGGAGTTTTTGAAAGAAATCAAGGAAACATGTATTAGGGCATACGAGAATCAGGAGTATCCATTTGAGGAACTTGTGGAAGCTGTTGACGTACAAAGAGATATTTCCCGTAATCCAATCTTTGATGTAATGCTTGTTCTTCAGAATAATGAGAATGAAGAGATAGAGTTTAATGGTGTAAAGACTGAATGGGCAGAAATAAAGGATACTGTAGCAAAGTTCGATTTGACATTTAATATATGGGAAAACGAAGGAAACTTTGGAATAATACTTGAATACTGCAGTGATTTGTTCAAAGAAGAAAGTGCAAAACAGATACTTGAACATTATATAACCATACTTGAAGAACTTATGAATCATGCAACTTCTAAATTGGAAGATGTTGAAATTGTAAGCGAAGAAGAAAGAGAATTGATACTTAAAGACTTCAACGATACAGATGCAGATTACCCACGTGAAAAGACTGTTGTGGAACTGTTTGAGGAGCAGGTTACAAAGACCCCTGATAACATTGCTGTGGTATTTGAAAATGAAAGTCTTACATATTTAGA
>SVEM01000054.1 GCA_015057375.1 Lachnospiraceae bacterium | reverse complement strand
CTGTGGAGCACACCAGCCAATACCATGTGTAAAACCTGAAATGTCTGTAACTTCTTTAACGTTTACCCATTTTGCTTCTTCCGGAATAGGTGCGCAACCATGTGACACGCCCTGAGCAACCGGACACATTTCTTCTACTTCTTTTGAATAAATCATGTTGAAACTCCTTTCGTATTTATCTTATTTTTAAATGTATTCTTCAAACTATTTAAGAATACATTATTAAACATTTTTTGTCAACGCACGACTATATTTTACTTACAATAATTCCACCTGTCTTTACAATGCTTCCCTCAGGAACATATCCTCTCACACTTGAAAGCGGATATACATTGCTGTTTCGACCGATAACTGTTCCCGGATTAAGCACACTGTTACATCCGACTTCCACACAATCACCAAGCATTGCGCCAAACTTCTTAAGACCTGTTTCGTATTTTTTGTCGCCTGCTTCATATAAAGAAGCATTTACCGTTACAAGCGTTTTGTCTGATTTTACATTTGATGTAATAGAGCCGGCTCCCATATGTGATTTGTATCCGAGAATGGAATCGCCTACGTAATTATAATGAGGCACCTGCACCTTATTAAAAAGAATTACATTTTTAAGCTCTGTAGAATTTCCGACAACTGCACCTTCTCCTACTATCGCTTTTCCTCTAATGAATGCACAGTGACGAATCTCAGCATCCTTTCCGATTATTGCCGGCCCTGTAATACTTGCTGTCTTTGCGACTTTAGCAGTTTTTGCAATCCAAACATCATGACCGATTTTATCATATTCATCGGCAGGCAAAGTATTTCCGAGAGCAACTATATAATCTCCTATAAGCGGAAGAAGCTCCCATGGATATGTGTGTCCGGAAAACAAAGGCGCCGCTATTGTCTGTGTCAAATCGTATAATTCATTTATTTTCATAAAAAACTTCCTTTCCCGGTAAATTAATAATACTGTCTTAACTTGTTCATTTCCTGTGTAATGTAAGCTATGTACTTATTATCTTTTACGAAGTCTACATTTCTTCTAATAAATGCCTCGAGCTTATCCATGTACTGCTTTTCGGTTATTTCTCCGTTTGCCACCTGAGACAATCCAAGTTCCCAGCTTGCGGTAAGCTCCGGATTAAGAAGACTTTTTATCGAAGCATTTACAACTTCATATACAGCTTCACCTGTAAGTGCCGGTGTGTATATCTGGGTTTTCTTATTCAGGTTTATGTACCCGATATTAACAAGTTTTTTGAGAATCTCGGCTCTGGTCGCACTTGTTCCGATTCCGCTTCCTTTTATCTGAGCACGCAGATCTTCGTCTTCTATTAGCTGTCCGGCATTTTCCATTGCAAGAATCATCTGGCCTGAATTATATCTCTTAGGCGGTGATGTCTCGCCTTCTTTTATATTTAATGCCGTAAGAAGAAGCTCTGAACCTTTTTTGAGTCGTTTGAGAAGTTCTGCAAATTCTTCGTCAGACATGGACTGCGTAACCTCTTCGTCATCTTTGTCCGTATTCTCTGCATCATCCTTTTCGGTATTTTTCTTCTTAAATGAAAACTCAGTCACCGGAAGAAATCCCGGAACAGTAAGTATTTTTGATGATGTGAAGAATCTTTCAGGATGGTCTGAAAGAAGTATTGTAAGTGTTACTTTTTTATATTCAGCAGCCGGATAAAATATGGCAAGAAATCTTCTTACTATAACTTCATATACTTTCTGCATTCTTTCAGGGAGGGAATTAAGTGCTGAAAGTCCCTGTCCCGTAGGTATGATTGCATAGTGGTCTGTTATCTGGCTGTCATTTACATATTTTGTTTTTTCTATTCCTTTGTAAAGTCCGTTATCAAGAATCTCCTTTGCATAATTCTGTACAAGCGGATATGAGGTAAGTCCTTTAATGTTTCCATATATCTGCTTTGAAATGGCACTTGATAAAACTCTCGCATCTGTTCTCGGATATGTTATAAGTTTCTTTTCATAAAGCTCCTGTGCAATCGCCAGTGTCTCATCAGGACTTATCTTAAATACCTTTGAGCAAATATTCTGAAGCTCCGCGAGGTTAAATAAAAGCGGAGGATTTTTCTTTTCTTTCTTTGTTTCAAGTTTATCTACAACGGCATTCTGTATCGGAGCAATGTCCTTTACAAACTGCTCGCAAACTTCCCTATCCTTAAATCCGTTTTCTTTATAAAGGTACGGTGTCTCAAAATATTTTGAACCTTCTACTGCCTTCCATTCCGCATTAAATATGGGTGCTACTTCTGTAGAATCATTTTCGGAATTCTCTGAGACTTCTGAAAAACTACCTATTACCCTGTAAAATGGTGTCTTCACAAAATTTCTTATTTCTCGTTCTCTTTTAACAATCATTCCAAGCACACAGGTCATAACTCGTCCGACCGAAACCGGAAGCCATTTTTTAGATTTTATAAAATCATTTATCGTATAACCGTATGTGACTGAAAGTATTCTGGAAAAATTGATTCCCATAAGGTAATCTTCTTTGGCACGAAGATATGCCGCCGAGGAAATGTTATCATATTCAGATATCGGCTTTGCTTCTCTTATACCACGAAGTATCTCATCCTCTGTCTGTGAATCTATCCACACTCTTCTTTTATCTTTTGTATTTGGAACCTTCGCCATCATATCCACAAGGCGGTATATGTATTCTCCCTCACGCCCCGAGTCGGTACATACATATATTGTATCGACATCGCTACGATTAAGCAGTCCGCTTACTGTATCAAACTGCTTCTTTACTGATGGTATTATCTCATATTTAAATGTTTCCGGGAGAAACGGCAAAGTTTCTTTTGTCCATTTTTTAAGAGACGCATCATAGACCTCAGGATAACTCATAGTAACAAGGTGCCCGACGCACCATGTTACTATGATATCTTCTGATTCTATATACCCGTCTCTTTTAGTTCCATTACACCTGAGTGCTTTGGCAAACTCAGTTGCCACACTCGGTTTCTCTGCAATATATAACTTCTTCATATACTTCCTTTTATGTTTTATGCGTATAAAGGATATTTCTCTGTAAGAGTCTTAACAAGCTCCATAGCTTTTGCTTTGTTAGCATCTACATCATCAATAAGCATTGCAATTGCAGAAGCTATAACGTCCATATCCTCTGTGTTCATTCCTCTTGTTGTTACTGCTGCAGTACCAAGACGAATACCACTTGTTACAAATGGTTTCTGAGGGTCATTAGGAATTGTGTTCTTATTACATGTAATATTAGCTGCATCAAGAAGAATCTCTGCTTCTTTACCTGTAACTGACTTGCTTACAAGGTCAACAAGCATAAGGTGATTGTCTGTACCACCTGATACAATGTTAAGACCTCTGCTCATAAGTCCGTTTGCAAGTGCCTGAGCATTATCAATTATATTCTTTCCATATTCCTTGAATGATGGATCAAGTGCCTCTTTGAAACATACAGCCTTAGCAGCTATAACGTGCATAAGAGGTCCACCCTGGATACCAGGGAATACTGATTTGTTAAGCTTAGCTTCATTTGCAAATTCTTCTGATGAAAGAATCATACCACCTCTAGGTCCTCTGAGTGTCTTATGAGTTGTAGTTGTAGTAACGTGTGCATATGGAATTGGGCTCTCATGATATCCTGAAGCTACGAGACCTGCGATGTGTGCCATATCTACCATAAGGTAAGCACCAACCATGTCAGCTATCTCACGGAACTTCTTGAAATCAATCTTTCTTGCATATGCGCTTGCTCCGGCAACGATAAGCTTAGGCTTACATTCCTTTGCAATCTTCTCTACTTCATCATAATCAATAAATCCTTCATCATTTACACCATAAGGAACGATATTGAAATATGAGCCTGAAATGTTAACAGGGCTTCCGTGTGTAAGATGTCCGCCGTGATCAAGGTTCATTCCCATAACAGTGTCGCCAGGTTTTACAAGTGCGAAGAATACAGCAAGGTTAGCCTGTGCTCCTGAATGTGGCTGAACATTTGCATAAGTACATCCGAAAAGCTCTTTAGCTCTCTCAATTGCAAGTGTTTCTACAACGTCAACATATTCGCATCCGCCGTAGTAACGCTTTCCAGGATATCCCTCAGCATACTTGTTGGTACATGGGCTTCCCATAGCAGCCATAACTGCCTTACTAACAAAGTTCTCAGATGCGATCAGCTCAATATGATCATTCTGTCTTCCTTTTTCCTGCATTATCGCTTTTGCAATCTCAGGATCAAAGTTGTTAATCTCGTCAAATGAATACATGATTAATTGTTCCTCCTAAAATTTATGATGTAGTTTTATTGTAAATGATCAGGCCTCGTTAATAGCCTTACCAATATCATTTCTATAATATTTGTTTTCAAATGATACCCAGTTTACAGCTTCATAAGCATTTGCTCTTGCCTCTAAAAGTGTATCACCTTTTGCAGTTACTCCAAGAACTCTTCCACCGTTTGTTACGATATTTCCATCCTTGCTTGCTGTACCTGAGTGGAATATATAATAACCGTCTTTATCAGCAAAATTCTCAAGACCTGTTATTATCTTTCCTTTCTCGTACTGCTCAGGATATCCGTCTGATGCAAGTATAACACATACTGCCGCATTGTCCTCAAATTCAAGATTGATATCAGCAAGCTTTCCGTCTATACAAGCTTCAAGAACATCTATAATGTCTGTCTTCATTCTAGGAAGTACTACCTGCGCCTCAGGGTCACCGAATCTTGCATTATACTCAAGAACCTTAGGACCGTCTGCTGTAAGTATAAGTCCGACAAAAAGTATGCCGACAAATGTTCTTCCTTCTTCCTTCATCGCTGCGATGGTAGGTCCAAAAACCTTATCCTCACAGAACTGCTTTATCTCATCGGTATAGAACGGACTTGGTGAAAATGTTCCCATTCCTCCCGTATTAAGACCTTCATCATTATCCTTTGCACGCTTATGGTCCTGAGCACTTGTCATTGCTTTGATAGTTGTTCCGTCGCTGTAGCAAAGTACTGATACTTCACGTCCTACAAGGAACTCTTCAACTACCATGTTATTTCCTGCGTCGCCAAACTGCTTATCCTGCATGATTGTCTTAACTCCGGCTTTAGCCTCATCCTCGTTCATACATATAAGAACACCTTTTCCGAGTGCAAGTCCATCCGCCTTAAGCACAATAGGATAATTGCATGTGCTGAGGTATGAAAGAGCTTTATCTGCATCTGAAAATGTCTCGTATGCTGCTGTAGGAATGTTATATTTCTTCATAAGGTCTTTTGAAAATGCTTTAGAACCTTCTATGATTGCCGCATTCTTTCTCGGTCCGAATACTCTTAATCCTTTTGCCTCAAATACATCTACAATACCTGCAACAAGCGGGTCGTCCATTCCGACTATTGTAAGATCTATCTGATTAGACTCTGCAAAATCCGCAAGCTTCTCAAGCTCCATTGCTTTTATATCAACACATTCGCAAAGCTCTGCTATTCCGGCATTACCCGGAGCACAGTATATCTTATCAACCTTAGGACTCTTTGCTACGCTGTGTGCTATGGCATGCTCTCTGCCGCCGCTTCCTACTATAAGAACTTTCATATGTACCTCCGCTATAATCAATCTACTATCTTTGCTATATTATTCTCAATAACAACTTTTCCGTCTGCTATAAGCTTTACTGCTTCAGGAAGAATGAGCCATTCAGCTTCTTCCATAACTCTTCTCTGCAGACTTTCCGGTGTATCATCATTTTTTACATATACGGCTTTCTGAATAATGATTGGACCTGTATCCGTACCCTCATCCACAAAATGAACCGTTGCACCTGTCACTTTATTACCTCTTGCAAGTACGCTTTCATGCACATGCAGTCCGTAAAAACCGGGACCGCAATGTGACGGTATAAGTGATGGATGAATGTTAATAATACGTCCTTTATATTCTTTGATAATCTTTTCAGGAACAATAACCAGATATCCCGCAAGAACCACAAGGTCTGTCTTTGCTTCAGAAAGAGCCTCAAGCATGGCATCTGCAAACTCGTCTCTGTCAGAATAATCCTTAGGAGATATACATAATCCGTTAATTCCGTGTTCTTTTGCACGTGTAAGTGCATAAGCATCTTTCTTATTACTTATAACCGTAGTTATAACCGCATTATCTATATCGCCTTTTTCAACGCTGTCAATAAGTGCCGCAAGGTTAGTTCCGCCGCCCGACACAAGTACTGTTACATTAAGCATATGGGCCTCCGTTACATAAGGGTAATTCCCTTATCTCCTGCTGCAATATCACCAACAATATAAGATGTATAACCGGCATCTTTAATAGCTTTCATTGCTGCATCTGCCTGAAGTGGAGATACTGCTATCATCATACCGATACCCATATTGTATGTATTGTACATCATCTTCTTCTCTACATTTCCTTCTTTTGCAAGAATGTCAAATATAACAGGGATCTCAAAACTTCCCTCTTTAATACGTGCATGAGTTCCTTCTTTAAGCATACGCGGAATGTTCTCATAGAAACCGCCACCTGTTATATGGCTGCATGCTTTTACCTTAACACCTGCTGCCTTAAGTCCTGCAAGTGCCTTTACATAAATAACAGTCGGAGTAAGAAGTGCCTCACCGAGTGTCATTCCAAGACCTTCATATGTACGTGAAAGATCAGTATTCTCAATGTCAAATACCTTTCTTACAAGTGAATATCCGTTACTGTGAATACCGGATGATGCTATACCGATAAGAACATCTCCGTCACAAAGGTCTTTGCCTGTTATCATATCTGCTTTATCAACTATACCTACTGCAAATCCTGCAAGGTCATATTCATCTTCAGGATAGAAACCAGGCATCTCTGCTGTTTCTCCACCGATAAGTGCAGCGCCTGACTGAATACATCCTTCTGCAACACCGCTTACTATCTCTGCAATCTTTTCAGGATAGTTCTTTCCGCAAGCTATATAATCAAGGAAAAATAATGGTTCACCACCTGCACATGCTATATCGTTAACACACATGGCAACACAGTCAATACCGATAGTGTCATGCTTGTCCAGACAAAATGCAAGCTTAAGCTTAGTTCCTACACCATCAGTTCCTGAAACGAGTGTAGGCTCTTTCATTCCCATAAAGTTCTTAAGCGAAA
>SVEM01000010.1 GCA_015057375.1 Lachnospiraceae bacterium | reverse complement strand
AGGTGAAGCATACTATTAGTTGAACATCCGAGAGCCATATCAACAGTAAGTGCATTCATAAATGCTTTCTCTGTCATAATATCTCTTGGACGAATATCTTTTTCCAAAAGTTCCATTATCTTCATACCTGCCTGCTTTGCAAGTCTGATTCTTTCTGAATATACTGCAGGAATTGTTCCGTTTCCTTTAAGTCCCATTCCAAGTACTTCTGTAAGACAGTTCATACTGTTAGCTGTATACATTCCTGAACATGAACCACAGGTCGGACATACATTATTCTCAAATTCACATACTTCAGCTTCTGTCATAAGCCCTGCTGAATGTGAACCAACTGCCTCAAACATACTTGAAAGACTTCTCTTCTTTCCATTTACACGTCCTGCAAGCATCGGACCACCGCTGACAAATATTGTAGGAATATTAAGTCTGGCAGCTGCCATAAGAAGGCCCGGAACGTTCTTATCACAGTTAGGCACCATAACAAGTGCATCAAACTGATGCGCAAGAGCCATACACTCTGTCGAATCAGCAATAAGATCTCTTGTAACAAGAGAATACTTCATTCCGATATGTCCCATGGCAATACCGTCACATACCGCTATCGCCGGAAATACTCTCGGTGTACCTCCTGCCATTGCAACTCCGAGCTTTACTGCTTCAACAATTTTATCAATATTCATATGTCCAGGTACAATCTCGTTATACGAACTGACTATACCTATAAGAGGTCTTTTCATCTCCTCAGCTGTTAATCCAAGTGCATTAAATAAAGAACGATGTGGTGCCTGCTGCATACCTTTTGTTACATTATCACTTCTCATTAATATCAATCCTTTCATGTAAAATATATAAATAAAAGCCCCAAATGGATACAATCCACTTAGGGCGAACAATCATAGTCCGTGTTACCACCTAACTTCAGAATAAATCTGCACTCATCCGGTACTTAATATACCGTTTCCATTATAACGTACGGAATAACGTTGGACTCTACTCAGGTATTCTTTAATACCTTTTCATCCCACAGCTCCGAGGCTACCTTCTGCACAAGCTTTACGAAGATTCTCACCGACCATCTTCTCTCTGAACTAAAGCGGAGTGCTTACTCCTCCTCATCTTCGCCTTTATCACTATATTTATTGTTCAAGTATAATAAATATGTCTATATGTGTCAAGCGAAAAATAGAAACTGCTATTCTTGATTATTCTTCGGCTTTTTCTCGTATATAAACTCTTTTATCGCCTTCCTGTTCATATCAAGATCTATATTAAGAACCTGTTGTCCGTTACTAAGCGTAAGATTAGAATACGAACCGTCTATAGGAATACGAAACTGGTTTATTTCTGTTGTTCCCATAAATATTACATCTTTCATATACCCCATTATTGCATCGTTATTAAGGTCTGTAGACACTTCAGGTAATACTGCCTCCGCGGTATTATACCATTTACTTATAGGCTGAGTCTTAAGTTTATGGAATATCTGACTTATAACATAGCGCTGTCTTTCGGTACGTCCAAAATCTGCTTTAATATCCTGTCTCAATCTACAATATGCTAAAGCCTGTGTACCATTCATATTATTTACACCCGGTTTTAACTTCAACACAGACGTTCTGTGATATCTGTTCATAAGTATACGATGTTCATCATCTGTAAGATTAATCTCTACTCCTCCGAGTGTATTAATAACATTTCTGAACGCAGCAAAGTCAACAATTGCATATCCTTCAACAGCTATACCGAAATTATTAAGTATAGTTTTATAAACAAGCTCAATTCCACCGATTGAATATGCTGCATTAAACTTATCCTTTCCGTATCCCGGAATGTCAACATACATATCTCTCATAAGCGATGTAAGCTTTAATTTTCCATGCTTTTTATCAATGGTTGCTATCATACAGGAATCAGATCTTCCGGCCTCTTTCCATGTACTTCTCTTATCTGCACCAACTAAAAGAATATTAATAATCTCGTCACTTTTTTCTATGTCAGCACCTGATGCCAAAAGCTCATCTTCAACACTGGCTATCACATTAGACTCATCACGGTCCATCAGATTAAAAGCACTCTGAATACTGTGATTTAACGCCGCCGCTCTATTTCCTGCAACAATCGAAATAACAAACATAATACAAAGAAAAATCCATAAGCCTTTTTTCTTTTTTTTCTTATTAACTGACATTTTTTCATTCTCCATCTCCGCATGTTATGACCAGTACGACCTGTTCATTGTATATTTAAGAACCTTTTTACGAGACATATTTTCGTAATTCAGTCCTTTCCTGTAGCCCATGTATTTGTATCCACTGTTAATAATAAACATTGGTATCAAATAAAAGAATCTGCTAAATAATAGTTTCTTTACCACGGTTATAACCATCTTTATTCCTTCTGATTCAGAGGAAACCCTCGAAAAGATATCATAATACTGTTTATGAGATACTGCAAGGTCAAAATTTCTTCTGAACTGTTGCATACATGTATAATTGTGTGAATGGTATACTTTTGCTTTTGCAGCATATTTAATTGAATAACCATTATCAACGAGTCCTGCTGCCATAATCATATCTTCATTAAATATGGTCTTTTCCACAAATCCACCGACAGAATTATAGGCACTCTTTCTATATATAGCACATACATTAGAGCAAAAATATGTCTTAATACCATATTTTTTAAGACTGTCTTTATTTTGTATGCGTTCCTCATCCGGATAATTAAATCTTCTTACAATCTTTTCCGCTTCATTACAGTTATCATAAGGAATCTGTCTTGCATATGCTGCAGCAACAGCTTCGTTATCAATCGCATCCATAAGACTTTCAATCAGCAAATCATCATATGGCTTACAATCCTGTGTCATACATAAAATATACTCAGCATCCGCTTTGTCTGCCGCAAGTCTTCTTGTGCCGCCATGATCAAACTCGCTCTGATTCACATAATATATATTAGTAATATTGTCTGCATATTTCTCCTCAATACTACTTTTAACATCATCCGAAGAACCATCAGGCAATGTCCACATAAGGATAATACGCTCCGGCTTTATACTCTGCTTCTTTATACATGCTAAAATATCCGAAAATGATTCATCAGGTTTATATACAGGTATTATTACATTTAATTTGTCCATATCCTACTCCTGTGAAATAAGTCTTTTTGCAACTGCAACCGCATCATTAGCATCTGCAGAATATCCGTCTGCACCTATTTCATATGCAAAATCCTCAGTAACAACTGCTCCGCCTATCATAATCTTCGCACGAACCTCTCTATTTCTTGCAAGATCTACAACATTTTTCATTTCCATCATAGTTGTTGTCATAAGAGCAGAAAGACCGATTATGTCTGCATCATATTCAACCGCAGCATTAACAATATCATCAGCTTCAACATTTTTTCCAAGATCATATATCTCAAAGCCGTAATTTTTAAGCATAATGGAAACAAGGTTTTTTCCGATATCATGAATGTCTCCCTTGACGGTTGCTATGACAATCTTTCCCTTGTTATCAGTTGTATTCTTATCAAGATACGGTTCGATATAATCTAAAGCTTCTTTCATAGCATCTGCACTTTTCATAAGCTGCGGAAGAAAATATCTGCCTGATGCAAACAAATCCCCAACTCTGTTTATTGCCGGAATAAGTTCATTATCAATAATATCAGATGCCAAACACCCATTATCTAATTCTTTCTGTACATACTCTGTTATATGTTCTTTTCTTCCTTTTAAGACAGAATCATATATATTAGAAATAACCTTTTCTGATAATTCTACCTCTTGTTTATCCTGTACAGATACATTTTCGGTCATTCTTTCTACATATCTGGAATCAGCATCTTCCTTTGCCATAAGAAGATCCGTAGCAAATATTGTATTCATAAGAAGCTCCTGCATAGGATTTGCTATCGCCATGGTAAGACCTTTTGATATGGCAAGAGCTACAAATGCTGAATTAACATATATTCTTTCAGGCAAACCATACGATATATTGGAAAGTCCGCACACTGTCTCAACACCAAGTTCTTCTTTACAGTATCTTATTGTTTCCAATGTTTCAATAGCAGCATTCTTATCAGCACCAACAGTTGCAACAAGACCATCTACAACTATGTTATCCTTGCTTATCTCATGATTTTTAGCCATATCAATGATATTATGAATAATGTTTTTCTTTTCATCTATATCCTTAGGAAGTCCACTCTCGGACAATGGAAGTAAAACAAACATAGCTCCATATTTCTTGCATATATCTAACAGCTTGTCCGTATTTTCAGATAAACTTATAGAATTTATAAGTGCACGTCCCGGATAATTTCTTAAGGCACACTCCATCGCCGAAACATTACTTGTATCAATAGAAAGCGGAAGATTAACAGACTGAGACAGTTCTTCAACCGCTTTAAGAAGTATCTCTTTTTCATCAATACCATTCATTCCGACATTTACATCTAATATATCTGCACCATATTTTTCCTGCTCTTCTGCCATGTTAATTACCATATCCATGTCAGCTTCACGAAGTGATGCCTGAAGAGCTTTCTTTCCTGTCGGATTAATTCTTTCTCCGATTATCATAAACTTTTTACCGGATGCAATATCGACAGAACATCTCTCAGATGTGAGAATTTTCTTTTTAGAAGCTTTTATTACCTTTTCACAAATTTTATCTTTAATATCATCATATGAAAGTTTATCTACTTCTTTTCTAAGAAATCTTATACAAGATGGATCAGTACCACAACATCCTCCTATAATTCTGGCACCTGACAATATAAGTTCCTTCATTTCGCTTGCGTATTCTTCTGGTGTGTTAGAATATGCTGTTTTTCCGTTAACAAGAACAGGCACACCAAGATTAGGCTTTGCAATAATAGGTATCTGTGCTACTTCTGTCATAACATCTATTATTTTTTTCATATCAGATGCTCCCGATGAACAGTTTGCTCCTATTGCATCTACACCCATTGACTGCAAAACAGTTACTGCCGTTGCCGGATCTGTACCATATAATGTTCTCATATCATCTTCAAATGATAAAGTTACCATAACAGGAAGTTCAGAGGTTTCTTTAACGGCAAGAACTGCTGCCCTACACTCCGAAAGGCTCATCATTGTTTCCACAACAATAAGATCAACTCCTGCTTCATATAAATAAGACAACTGTTCTTTGTATATATCAATTAGCTGTTCAAGCTTAAGACTTCCGATAGGATAAAGCTGCTTTCCTGTCATTGTTATATCTCCTGCAATATAACACTTTCGTTCAGCCTTTCCTTCTTTAACAAGTTCCTCGTTAGCCTCTTTTATCGCCCTCTTTGACAAGTCAACTAAACTTTTATTAATACTACCTATATCATCAGCAAGACCATACTCATCAAGTTTAATTTTATTCGCCGTAAATGTCGGTGCATAAATAATATCACTTCCGGCTTTAACATATTCTTTCTGAAGTGCAACTATTACATCCTCATGTTCCAATATCCACTTTTCAGGACATACGCCCGGATCCATACCTTCTTTTTGAAGATTAGATCCGGTTGCACCGTCTAAAAAAACAAGTTTATTATTAATAAGCTCTGCAAATTCCTGTCTTGTCATTTTGGATTCCTCCACTCATTTCTACAACTTTTTATACTATAACCGAAATTAATAAAAATGTAAAATGTAATATAAAACCGAAGCCATATAAATACTTGGAACAAAAGGCTTATTATCTTTTAAAATAAATTTTTTTAAGTCAACCGAAAATATATATCTTACAGCAAATAAAAGTCCTGCAACGGAAAAAATCGCAAAATTTGTTATCAGACAACCATATACAATATGTATTATATTATTAACATCAGCTGTCGTTTTATATATTTTAAAAAAAGATATAAATATCGTCCCTATCAATAAAACATCTACATCTCCTCCGCCTAATCCACATGTTTTTTCCATGAACTTCAAAAGAACCATACAGACAAAAAATATACTACTGATTTCTATTATGTAAACATATCCATTGTCACACAAAAACAACAATATTATACACATAGCAACCGGAATATATATCATATTTTTCATCTTTGCATACACATACCCGGTATAATAATCCACAAGCGCAATAGTATTAATCCATGCAAGATAAAATATTATTGCAGCCTGGGTATACTCTTTCAAAAAAACACACGCATATGAAGTAATAATTTGAAAAATCAATATAACAGAATAAACGCGTTTGGTATTCCTATTAATTTCCTGAATCAGATTATAAGCCGTTTTTACATTATAAAGTATTCCTATCATTACCTAATTCTTGTCCTAAACTTTTCAGTCACACAACCATACACTTCAAATTCAGGATAAACATTATATTCTTTGTCTCCTTTTACTGCTTTGACTACAACCCGGTACGGTCCGTTTTTTGCTTTTACGGGAATATTAAATCCTCTGCTTACTATAAATGAATCTCTATTTTTAACATCATATTCTATGTTCAGCTTATTATTATGTTCCGTCAGGCTTTCCGGATAAAACACTTTTATATAATCTGCACTGCCATAAAACCTTATTCTCAGTATGCCATTCTCTCCTGCCATAAAAATCGGTTGTACCACATTATCAATCCTTTTAATATCAGCTTCTAGAAGAATGTAATCCTTATCTACCGCCAGTATATGATCATAAATATT
Organism: Lachnospiraceae bacterium; assembly: GCA_015057375.1. Lineage (GTDB taxonomy): Bacteria > Bacillota > Clostridia > Lachnospirales > Lachnospiraceae > V9D3004. The sequence goes on along the minus strand of SVEM01000010.1, from coordinate 43,877 downwards.
TCCGGCATTATCGGTAATTTTTATGTACAATACCGGGTTCTTATATTTTAGTTCAGAATGGTTTATATATATTTTTTTTGATTTTTGGTTTACCCCATAATAAGAATCTGACACTTGCCCGTTACAATATACCTCTATGGAAGAGATACCTGAATGCGAATCATATATGGTTACATAGCCATTCAGTTGTTTACTGTCCCATCCTCCCTGATAGTCTGAATCGGCATAAGGACTTTCAGCATCTACATTTATATATAAATGAGATGAGGTTTCCATTCCTGCTACATCAGCACCTCTGACAATAAAATCGTAACTTCCGCTTTCACTATCATTAATCCATTCATCTGACAGGTATAAGGTAACATTTTTACTATCTGTCCTTTTTATTTTATAAGGTTTTGAATAGGCAAGTTCACGTATTGCACCATTTTTACTCATAAAAGCTTTGTATTCAGAAATATTTGTTGTCATTCCGCTGAGACTGTCATACATATAAATTGGATTTTTCAATTTTTCTTTACTGAGCCACACATTATTCTCTTCATCAAGTCCTGCAAATGCTCCGCTAAATGTTATTTCAGGTATTGTTTTATCAAGCATATATTGAAATGATTTATACGAAAGATTACCTGCATTATCACTTACACTTATGACTACATTATTTACACCTTCTGTATCGATTGTATTTACACCGCTCAGTGTCATTCCCGACTCATTAACAGTTGTTTCCCCTGTATATATTTGATTATTTGACATTACGGATGCCGAAGCAATACCACTCAAATTATCATTTGCCGTATAGCTAAATTTCAAATCACTCCTATGCCATTTTGATTCATCTATTGTCTTATGAATTGTTACTTCAGGTGATGTTACATCCTTTTTATATGTAAGCTCAACAGGGTCAGATGAAACATATTTTCCTCCAGATATAATCTCTATATTATATATTCCATCAGGACAATTGTTTAAATAATTCATTGGATTTAACGAATAACTATAAGAATACAGACCTGATTCCATAGTTCCGTTCATGACACTCTGATTTACAAATACAACTCTTTCACCCAAAGGATTTTCATCCTCCTCTGACAAAATCAAAAATGCTGCAATTTCGGAATTACCTCCATATACCTGTGCCGATAGTTTCTTATGATTATATCCGTTAATTCCACCACTTAATAATGCATTTACAGTATGTGCTTTTGGACTTGTAAACTCTATATAGCTACTGTTATATATATTACCTACATTATCCGTAATCTTAACATAGTATCTGTATCCTGATTCAATTACAATGTAAAAATCTTTGTCAGAATTATATTCGGTTACTCTTTTTTCAAAAGTTTTGTTAGATATAAGTTTCCCGTCATCTCTATATATTCCAACAGATTTTATCCCCGAATCATAATCATACGCCGTAATTGGAATATAGCTGGCTGATATAGCTGACAAATTCTTCGGAACGTCTGCATCAGGGGCTTTTCCATCAGATTGAACGCATATTGAACCATCATTATTGCTCACATCACATAGATTATTTTTGTTATTTAAAGAATCAGGATATTCATAATTGTAATATACCCTACCTTCATTTTTTATATATATACGATTACAGTCCGGCACATTAAATCTGCAACGTATGGTACTGGAAAATGCAAACGGACAGTCTGTATAAACCGTTGTGCCATTTATATCTGTATCTATAAGAGTTATAGGCTTTGCATCGGATGTCCCATCTGCTATAAGACCTGAATATGGTATATTTCCTCCGCTTCTTTTCTGCATAGTATAGTATTTTTGATTATCTCCCCAGCCTGTCACAGAATAAATGTTATAATTAGGATGAAACTTCATTACTGCCGCATCGCTATCATAAAAAAATGACTCTACTGACATATAAATTGTACTGTTTGGTTTGACATAATATATATCACTGTCAAAAAATACATTATTACCGGTTATTTTTTGATTTCTTATATCAATATAATTCTTAGCAGGGAAAACAACCGTCTTATCAAAAAAGCTGTCAAGATCAGAAGGATTTGCCCATTTTCTGGCGGCCTTAATGCCGGCAGCAGTCCTGAATAAATAAGCATTATTTTCCCCTGAAATAGTCCTGTAATCACTACTCTCGCTTACTTTCCCACATAAACTGTTACCACCTTCTTCTACAGTCATTATTGCATCAAATTCATATGTATTATTTTTACAGTATATTTCATTCCAGGTTATATTTTTATTTCCTCCAAATAATGTAAGCAGCCTGCTGTACTTTACCCTTCTTAAAACATATGTATATCCGTTTTTCTTAATCTCTGATACATCTTTAATATAAGTTCCTCCGAGCTTTACCTCTACTTTGTCTTTTTTAGCACCGACAGATAATGTTATGGAATAACCAACTGTTTTATACTTAACATTAGTACCTGAGGTCACACCTTTTGAACCAAAATATATATAACCATCATTAGAATTGTATATAGCAGGAACATCTGATTTCTCACACCACTTGTTATAAAATGTATATGCATTGTCATACGTTCCTGCATATACCTTCTTTGATGAACAAAAAACACAACACAAAAACAATAATAACAATATTCTTTTACTCATCCGCATACCTCTTTTCATGCTTACATATTCTGATTGTTCCTTTAGATAACATTGAATTAAGATGCTGCTCATGCTCCTTTTCGATAAGAATATTAATAATCATTGCATATCCGTTATTATCTTCTATTAATGTGCCATCTGAATTATATGCACCAAAAACATATACGTTTTCTAAAACATCCGCACATGCTCCTGTTATATTGTCTATCACTGAGATATCAATATAATCACCTTTTCTTACTATTCCTCCTGAAAATTGCGAAATATCTGTTGCTTTTATACCTGATATCACAGGATTATTCATATGTATTGCAATCTCTTCTTCATCAGACAATACACTATCAGTAATTATTGTGTTTCCTGCAATATCATATATTACTGAACGACCTATAATCTGTTCTTTTTCCATTATCACATCATCCGGTTTCATACTTTTATCAGTATTTATTGTGTATACATACTCATCAAAATTACTCTCTGTTATTATTGTTCCATGTAATATATTTTGCCTGCTTACCAATATTTTTTCGCCATCGTCTTTTGATAGAAAAACATATATTGATACCACAATGGCAACAAGAATAACGAAAAGCCCTATACGTATAAATCCCTTTTTCAGCTTCATAAAACACCCCTCTATTTCTAATTATTTACAACATCAACTGATGATTTTACATGAACATATTTTGTTACACCGGCAAATGAAGTTACATTCATACCTATATCAGCATAAATCGTAGACGACTCTATAAGTGTCCCATCCGGCGTCCTTTTGTTCTTATCATAACCTTCTGTTTTTAATACAGGCATTTTTCCATCAGAATATCTGTAAGTATACAATTCACCATCGGCGATGTTGTAAATAATAAATTCATGTACGGTTATCCTATCAAATAACGCTTTTTCTTTCGGAGTATAATCATTATTAAGGTTTAAATTCTCTTTTAACGCATTAAGAAATATCTGCCTGTTATATTCATAATTCGGTATAAATATAAATCTGTCTTTTGCATAATCTTCCAAATCTATCAACGCTGCTGCAAGACATGCACTGTCAAGACCATCTTTTATAAATATCTCATTTTGACGCACTTCTTTTACCGAAAATGAAAATAACATAAGAAGTCCTGTAAAACATATAATCATATAAGCAGCAATGTACTCTATTTTTCCTCTTTTTTTCATAAATCCACCTAATTCTTTGCTGTTGTAGAATTTTTAATGTATATTTCTTTATACGTTTCCTTTGATTCAATGCCAAACAAGTCGTTAAACACAGTATCAGGAACAGGCATCTTAACCCTTATACACAAATAAATTCTTGTGCCATAATCACAAGGAGTAAAAGTTGATCCTGTATAGCTTATATCTTTGCCTCCTAACGACATAAGCTTTTCAGTAAGTCCCATAGTAGCTTCATTAGTAAAACATCCCTCTGTTTCCATTCGCAAAGTATACTGTCTCGCAAGCTTGGATACCTCTTCGCGGATGTCCATTTGCTTCATGTAATTTATATACATTAATGACATCACAGCTGCAGTGCACATTCCAAGCATTACAGGCAACAATTTCCCTATACTTCCTAACTTTTTACTATTATTCTTCATAAATGATTACCCTCCGAAATATGAGTTACAGATTACTTGTAAAAATACTGTTTATCTTCGTTGAAAATGTTGTACCGAGTGTCGATATTACATCTTCAATCTGATCTCTGAAAAGCATTGCAAGAACTACCGCAATTGCTGCCAGAGCAAACTCCATAATAATCTCTTTACCTCCGTGTTTTCTTTTTTCTGATGCTAAAACAGCATTCTTTTTCTCTGCTATAAAATTTTTTGCTTTTGTTATCATAAACAAATTCTCCTTTCATATTTAGATTTAATTAAATGATTATTTTGGCAATTTCTGATCCCATAGAATATATGCCTATGGCTATTACTCCGACAAATATGAGAAGCTCTATTATTTCAATACGTCTTTCAAGTCTTCCCTTTTCTCTTATTGAATGTGACTTTCTTACCAATCTTATCTGTTCACTCATATCTGAAAGAATCTGCACCGTCTTTCCGCTTGACTGTGCCTGATTAAGAACAATGCAAAGTACATCTATATGCCTGTTATTAAATTTTGAATTGAACTCCTCCACAGCTTCCTCAATTGTACTGTTAATACTAACTTTATTACACAATACAAGCAATGCCGCCTTAAGCCGCTTATCTGTCACCATCATATAACAGTCTGCAAGAGAATCTTTAATGAAAATCCCTGCTCTGGCCTGTATTCTTAAAATATCGTATATACTTTCTATATCAGGCAGCATATTATTATTATCTGTATTATTAGAAATAATGATAACTAACGGAAGCAACATAAGACCAATAAGAAATCCCGGAAAAACCAGCCATATGTTTATAATAGACATTAGAATTGAAAAGATTATTCCCAATACAATAACAGCACATATATACACTGTTACTGTAATATCCGGAAACATAAACGTGACACCGTTCCCGGTTAGAAAAGTCATTATTTTTCTGTTAATACTGTCATCCCCTTTTATCAAATGTAATCATAAGTACAAAACATATAACTAATACGATACAGCAGTAAAAAATGATTATATTACCGATAAAAGTTCCCATAAGAAGATTAGGCAAATCAGAAGTTATTTCTGAAAATAATGTAACAATACCTGCTGCAGCTAAAACTAAAATTACTATCTCAGCCCTTGCATTATTTATAATAGATTTTCTTTCATTTCTGATTTCCAGATAATCAATCATACTAGCCCTAATATCTTTCACCACTGTATCATAATTAGCTTCATACTTTGAACACACCTGAAAATTCCTCATAATCTCACGACATTTTACATGCTCTATACGAAATATAATGTTATCAAATGCCATCTGGATGTTTCCGGAACTTTCAGCCTCATTGCAAAAATCTGAAACAAGAGTTTTTAGCGGCTCTCTTATATAAAAAAGTGTCTTTTTAAAAATCTGTACAATATCTTTCTCAGTTTTGCTGAAATTCTCTACAAGATTAAGAAATGTCATAAGCTCTTTTTCGAGTCCGGAGTAATAAATACCGGATAAAATATATAAGACAATATAAGAAAATGAAATCAGAACAAACAACGCTGATACAGCTATAAGAAAACTATCTGTAAGATGATAAACAAATATAGATACAAGTGCATATACAACTATAGAACATATAATGTATAACTCTGCATTCATTCCTCTGATTATATTACGTATACCACTATGTTCAAGCATCAGATCAAGCCTATACAGAAAAGAAATATTTTTATGATTTCCCAAAGACTCTTGTACTTTCTTTTCTTTTTGCTTTCTCTCATAATATCTTTTGTTAAGCCATCTGATTAAATAACTAACCTTAGCCTCTGATTTATCAGTAGACCCTTTCATATATTAACTCACCGTCCTTGTAATCTTTTATCTCAGATATTTCACATACTTTAAAATCTTTAAGGTAAACAACTGTCTTCATACCCATAAGCATCTTTCTGATATCTTTTAACGAATAATCACTCTCATATTTCACATAATCAGCAAGCTTATCAATTGCGCTTGTACTGTCCATTCCGTGTACTGAAGCCCAACACTTATGTCCGGTATATCCGGCATTAAGAAGATAAAGTGCTTCTCCTCCCTTTATCTCTCCGATAATAAAATAATCGATATCCGTCAGCAGTCCGTTTCTGCCAAGATCCTTAAGATCATACTGAATCTTACCTTCGCCGCCCGGCATAACTATATGTTGAAACATCATATCCGGATGTGTGACACTGAAAAGCTCCTCGTTCTCCTGAATAACAAGACCGCTTTTGTCATGAGGAATATGTTCAAGAAGAACATTCATAAGTGTAGTTTTACCGCTAGCACCTTTGCCGGTAAATATAATACCTCCCGACTCTTTTACTGCCTCTAAAAGATATTCTGCCATATCATCTGTCAGCATACCAAATTCAATCAACTGTTCTATTGTATACTTCTTTTTTGGAATCTTTCGAATATGAATATATGGTGTATCCGTAGAGTTAACAAAATCCGTTGTAATATTGAATCGTAAAATAAAATTGCTGTTACTGTCCTTGTCCGTAAAAGACTGAATCGCATTAATATCAGCCAGATTCGTCCGATTTTTTACTGCAACCATTGAGACAAACCGCTTATAATCAGATTTACTCGGAAAACGAATGTCCGTACTCATTCTTTTACCTCTGCGCTTAATACGTACATTATCATAACCAAGAACTTTAATATCAGATATGTCTTCATCATTAATTGCTTCCTCAAGCAGATAATAACCCCATATAAATCTTCCGAAATGCTCTACAATATACTTTCTGAGATTAACAGATATTCCACGTTCAGAAAGGTAATCATCTGCAGACTGCATCAGATCCTTCCTTGACTTGATACCGCGCTGTACCAAAAGAAGTGTCTGTCTTTCTACATGTATAAAATAATCAAGAAGCTCGTCAAGAACATTATCAAACTCTGTCTGTTCCTGCATAGAAGAATACATCCCTCCAAACAATAAAAATACTACTTTTGTCCTATCATTTTGAATAAATAGATAAACAATGATTAATAGAAACTACGAGTAACCTTGTGAATTATTCACCGGTTAAAATGATTACTTAAAAGAAACACTAATCTGTGCACAAGAATTAATGTGCTTATTACATTAGCATCAAATATTTTTGTTGTCAACACATTTTTTTGATATTTTTTTATTAAAAAATATCCCTTTGACATACGCTTTACCGTATGATAAAGTAAACATATGTTTGGAGGTTTTTTGAATGGAAATACTTAACGGGTTAAATAAAGAACAACTGGCTGCCGTAACACATAATGACGGTCCTCTTCTCATTCTTGCAGGTGCCGGTTCAGGTAAAACAAGGGTTCTTACATATCGTATTGCATACCTTATAAGTCAGCATAATGTCAGTCCGTGGAACATTATAGCACTTACATTTACCAATAAAGCTGCTGATGAGATGCGTGAACGTATTAATAATATTGTCGGTGATGATGCACAGAATATATGGGTAAGTACATTTCACTCCACATGTGTACGTATTTTAAGACGCTTCGGTGATTCTCTCGGTTACGAAAGAAGTTTTACAATATATGATACAGATGATTCAAAATCTGCAATAAAAGCCATACTAAAAAGACGCAATATTGATCCTAAAGTTATTAATGAAAAGAAAGCCCTGTCGGTTATTTCTTCCAATAAGAATGAACTTATATCTCCTGAGCAATATGCTATGGACAGCAAAGGGGATTTCAGAGCAACCATGTATGCTGAGATATATAAAGAATATCAGGAACGCCTTTTCAAAAATAACGCCATGGACTTTGATGATCTTCTTGTAAATACCGTAAAATTATTTCAAACAGACGAACAGGCAAGAATGTATTATCACAACCGTTTCAGATATATACATGTAGATGAATATCAGGATACCAATACTGCACAATTTGTGCTGCTTTCCCTTCTTACAAAGCCACAGGATGATGGCTTTGATACTGAAAGTAATATATGTGTGGTAGGTGATGATGACCAGTCTATTTACAAGTTCCGTGGAGCTAACATTTATAATATACTTAATTTTGAAAAAGTATACAAAGGGACAACCATCATAAGGCTTGAACAAAACTATCGTTCTACAAGCACGATTCTTAATGCTGCTAATGAGGTAATTGCCAACAATTCCATGCGAAAAGAAAAGAAATTATGGTGTGATAAGGGCGAAGGATTACCTATAAAATATGTCCGCTATGAAAGTGATCATGAAGAAGCAGCAGGCATTACAAAAGATATTTATGAAGGCGTAAAGTACGGAACAGCTTCATACAAGGATTATGCAATTTTATACAGAACCAATGCACAATCCCGTATATTTGAAGAAAACATGGTTCTTCGCAATATTCCTTATAAGATAGTCGGAGGAATCAACTTCTATCACAGAAAAGAAATAAAAGATGTTCTTGCATACCTTAAAACTGTTGATAACGGTCTTGATGACATTGCCGTAAGACGTATTATCAATATTCCTAAAAGAGGCATCGGTCTTACAACCATTGACAGGATAATGAATTATGCTGATATTCATGATATAAGCTTCTATGACGCATTAAAAGATGCATCACATATAGATGGCATTAACCGTTCACTCATCAAAATCAATGAATTTGTGGCGATGATTGAAAATTACAGATACAAGTTATCTTCAGAAGAATATCCTGTGCATGAACTTATAAATGATATTCTTTCTGATACGGGATATCTTGATGATTTATATGCCGAAGGTACTGACGATGCCAATTCACGTATCGAGAATATTCAAGAACTTATTAACAAGGCCGTTTCCTTTGAACCCGAAGAAGAAGGCTCTTCGCTCAGTCTCTTCCTTGAAAATGTCGCACTTATTTCTGATATTGACATGACAGATACTGACAGTAATGTTGTCCTCCTTATGACCCTTCACGGTGCAAAAGGATTGGAATTTCCACATGTTTTCATGTGCGGTATGGAAGACGGAATATTCCCTTCCGATATGGCAATATATGCTGCCGATAATTCAGATCTCGAAGAAGAACGCAGATTATGCTATGTCGGCATAACCCGTGCCATGGACACGCTTACCATAAGTTGTGCTGCAAGGCGTATGCGTAACGGCGATATAATGTTTAATGCTCCTTCAAGATTTATAAGAGAAATACCAAGATATCTTATAAACGAACAGGGAAATGTTTCTCATCACAAACAAGAAACCTTATCTTTTAAACAAGATACATTTTCATATAAGCCACAAAATAAAAAATCCAATATTTTCTTTGATAATCCATATATCAAAAAAGGATTTAGCAAGCCAAATGATATGTCTCCTTCTTCATTTGACCTGTCTGTCAATGACAGAGTTAAGCATATTAAATTTGGTGAAGGCATAATAAAAGATATAACCGATGCTGATAATGACCCTACAGTAACCGTAGAGTTTGACAACTACGGAACACGAAAAATGAAAGCCTCTTTTGCAAAATTGACGAGAATATTATAGTATTTTTCAGTTCTCGGTGGTATACTATTATTGATTATATGAAAGGAGAACACATCCATGGATAACAGATTTAATGAACTTGTTAATGCAATTAAGGTTAATGAACTTTTTCACAAAAAAGAAGTTGAAGAAAACAAGAAAAACACAGTACTTACCGTGCTTGCAATTGTCGGTATAATAACTCTTGTAGCCGGCATTGCAGTATTGGTATACAGATATCTTTCATGTAAAGATTACGACGACTATGATGAAGATTTCGATTATGAAGAGGATATATTTGAAGAATAATTAACCATTTGCAGAAAAACTGCTGAATTTGTTTTTTTACAAATTCAGCAGTTTTTTATTTATGATAAGGCTCATTATTAATAATCCTATATGCACGATATATCTGTTCCAGTAATATTACTCTCATAAGCTGGTGTGGAAATGTCATTTCAGAAAAACTAACTTTCATGTTTGCATTTTTAAGAATATCATCGCTTAAACCAAGCGACCCTCCAATAATAAACTGAATATTACTTGTTCCATTTATACCAACGTTATTAATCATATTTGCAAACTTTTCTGAAGAATATGATTTCCCATCAATAGCAAGTGCAATAATATATGCATCTTCTTTTATGTATTTCTGTATTCTTTGACCTTCTGTTCTGACTACTATATCCCTTTCCCTGTCAGTTGGTGATGCAGGTGTTTTTTCATCATTTACACTGATAATATTAAGCTTGCAATATCTTCCCAAACGTTTAGAATACTCATTAATGGCATCTGTATAATACTTTTCTTTTATTTTCCCAACACAAAGAATATCAATATTCATAATTATCTTCCTTAGTATATATTCAAAATGTATAAACTTTTCTTATGTATGCATCAAACAATTGCAAGACTTATTTTAAGTGCTCTATCTACTTTTTCAATAGCATCCTCATCAAGATGACATACATATTCTCTTAATCTCGATTTATCAATTGTTCTAACCTGCTCTAAAAGAATTACAGAATCTTTTACAATGTCATATTTTGATGATGTAAGGTCAACATGTGTAGGAAGATTGGCCTTATTAAGTTTTGATGTAATTGCAGCAACAATTATGGTAGGACTATATTTATTTCCCATATCATTTTGAATTATAAGTACAGGTCTTACGCCTCCCTGTTCAGATCCTACAACAGGTCTCAGGTCAGCATAATATATGTCTCCTCTTTTTAACAACAATGAATACCACTCCATTTCTGGAAATCTATTAAAAGTATCTCCGAAATGTTATTTATTATACATTGTATTTTATTCAGGAATATATGTCCCCGCCACCTAAGCTACATATCTTTTTCTTTGATTTTATAAGACAATCTCATAAGACTCTCTGCAAGATGAACATTCTCAACAAGAACATCTCCCGGAAGGCTTAAATCAGTTGGTGCAAAGTTCCATATAGCTTTAACTCCCCAAGACACTACTTTTGCCGCAACTGCAGGTGCGCTGCTTTTAGGTACTGTAAGTGCTACTATCTCAACATCATTGTTCATAAAGTACTCTTCCATCACATCTGTACTCATAACAATACAGCCTGCAATTCGTCTGCCAATCATATCAGGGTTATTATCAAAAATTGCAGCAAAATGAAAACCTCTTTTTTCAAAATCCTGATAATTTGCAATAGCTCTGCCTACATTACCTGCACCTATAATAACAGCATTATGTATCTTTGTAAGACCAAGTATCTTTCCTATCTCATGATATAAATATTCTACATTGTAGCCGTATCCCTGTTGTCCGAAACCACCAAAATTATTAAAATCCTGTCTTATTTGTGATGCAGTAACATTCATACGTTCACTAAGTTCTTTCGATGAAATTCTCTCTATGTCATTTTCAAGCAACTCTCCAAGGTATCTGTAATATCTTGGAAGTCGTGTGATTACAGCTCTTGAAATAGTCTTTTCAGTCATAATACTGTCTCCTGTTATATAGCATACTTTTTACGAAGTAATTATATTAGATTGTTAAGTATTTGTCAATCTGCTGGACAAGCCGTCATTTTCATTGTAAAATGTCTTTAATTCACAAGATATACGGAGAAAAAAAGAACTATGATACTATCATGTAATCACATCTCTAAATCATTTGGAGATAATCAGATTCTATCGAATATATCATTTCATATAAATGACCATGAAAAATGCGGAATTGTCGGAATCAACGGTGTGGGCAAGACAACTCTGCTTAAGATTCTTGTCGGTGAAGAATCATCTGATTCAGGCGAAGTTATTATTCCTAAAGATGTTACCATCGGATATCTTCGTCAGAGAGAAATACTTTCCTCTGACAATACTATATACGAAGAAATTCAGTCAGCCAAAAAAGATGTATACGAGCTTGAGAAAAAAATTCGACTCCTTGAACACGATATGAAGGAGGCCTCTCCTGACAGACTTGACTCCATGTATAAAGAATACAATAGATGCGTAACCGAATTTGAGCGTATTGGCGGTTATGCCTGTGAAAGCGAGATAAATGGTATCATAAAAGGTCTCGGTTTTGTTTGTGATCCTCATACCCAAAAGACTGACATGTTATCAGGAGGCGAAAAAACACGTGTAGCTCTCGGAAAACTCCTTATCTCTTCACCTGACCTTATAATACTTGATGAGCCTACGAACCACCTTGATATGAATTCCATAGCATGGCTTGAGAATTATCTTTTGAATTATAAAGGTGCAGTTCTTATTGTTGCTCATGACAGATATTTTCTTGATAAAATAATTACAAAAACCATAGAACTTGATAACGGCTCCGGAACGGTCTTTACGGGCAATTATTCAGCCTACGCTGAGAAAAAGGCAAAACTTCGCGAAGATATGATGAAAGCATATTATAAACAGCAGAAAGAAATTGCACATCAGGAAGAAGTTATTAAAAAACTCAAGAGCTTCAATCGCGAAAAATCCGTAAAACGTGCTGAAAGTCGTGAAAAGGCATTAAGTAAAATTAAACGAATAAACAAACCTTTTACCATTGACAATGAAATAAAAATTAAGTTTACTCCAGTCATAGAAAGCGGAAATGATGTTCTCGCTACAGAAGGTCTGTCCAAAGCTTTTGGCAACAACAGACTATTTTCTGATATTAATTTTGATATAAAAAAAGGTGAGCGTGTTGCCATTATAGGTGATAACGGTTGTGGAAAAACTACCCTCCTCAAAATCATAAATGATGTTATTCCTGCTGATGCCGGAACAATCCGTCTTGGTACAAACGTATACATCGGATATTATGACCAGGAACACGAACAGCTTGAGCCTGACAATACGTTATATGAAGAAATAAGCGATGAATATCCTGATATGACCATTACAGAGATTCGTAATCTTCTTGCCGCATTTTTATTTACCGGAGATGATGTGTTTAAGTTGGTTAAAGATATAAGCGGCGGCGAACGAAGCAGACTTGCTCTTGCAAAGCTTATGTTGTCAGATGCAAACTTCCTTATACTCGATGAGCCTACAAACCACCTTGATATACTATCAAAAGAACTTCTTGAAAATGCTTTAAGAAGTTATACAGGTACAGTTTTGTATGTATCCCATGACAGATATTTTATCAATCAGACCGCAACAAGAATTCTGAATATAACATCAGGAAGAGCTGATAATTATATTGGAAATTATGACTATTATCTTGAGAAAAAGGACGCAGTAACAGCCGCTGCAACAAAAATCTCTGCACAGACAGCCGTAAATTCTCCTATTTCAACAAACAGTGATACTAAAAATGATTGGGAAAAACAAAAAGAATTAAAAGCTGCAAAAAAAAGAATTGACACAAAACTTCAAAAATGCGAAATAGATATAGAGGCTACTGAAGAAAAGTTAGCCGAGGTAAACGATGCTCTCTCAGACCCGGCTAATGGCTATAACTCTCTCCTGCTTAATGACCTCACAAAGGAACAGGATGCTCTCAACCAAAAACTTGACGAACTAATGTTACTCTGGGAAGAACTATCCTATGAAGCGGAAAATATTGAAATATAGCATGTTTACTTAAGAAACTTTCTGAAAAAAGACGTCAGCTTCTTTTCAAAAATATAATAACTTACTGTACTTAATGCCAAAATTAAAACTATAAATAAAATCAACATAATAATCACAGACAGATTTATATTGTTTCCGTTATATATAAATCTGTTGTATGCACGTATAATAAAATAATGTATAAGATACAATGAAAAACTTATATCTCCAAGCCACACAAACAACCTCGGAATTACTGTCTTATAGCATGCCATAAATACAAAACAGAATATCAAAAGTGCCGGCACACCATACCATATATATCTGTAATCCCCTGATATATCATAGTATCCCGGAATCCACATCACAGCAAAAAGCAAAGCTGCTATTGAAAGCAAAACTATCTTCTCCGCCTTTTTACACTCTGCATATTTCTCCTCATTCAGACGAAGCAATTCAAATGCCATCATTCCGAATACAAATTCTATAAGAATTGGATCTGTATAAAATGTATAAAATGCATTATCAAATGAAATTAGTCTGCCCAAAGTCACAACACATATAATAAAACCGGAAGCAATATATGCGCGGTACTCACTATTTATTTTAAGGGCTACCCATACAACAACATAAAAGAATATTTCATAACTAAGTGTCCAGCCAACTCTTACAAAAGGCTGAAGGGCCCCTGCATTGTCAAAAGGAATAAATAACAGCGAACGTATAAGTCCTGCAAAATCGGCCGATGCATTTTCGAATGCCGATGGTACAACAATCATGCCAATATATGTTATAAATGTTATAAGATAATATAACGGTACAATACGAATTATTCTTTTCACAAAGAAATATTTTGAACTGTTATGTGTAACATACATCATTATAAAACCACTGATACAGAAGAAAATGTCCACACCAAATCCACCACATCCTATAAACGCAATGTGATTAATAAGAACTGATATCGCAGCTATTCCTCTAAGTGCCTGAATTCCATCATATCTCCGGTTATAAAAATCCATCCCATTAACTCCTATGAATGATACTTTGTAATATTTTCCTTTGCCAATTCCTTATCCTTTTTCATTTGAGCAATAAGCTCATCAAGGTTGTTAAACTTAATCTCAGGTCTCTGACGATGTAAAAGCATTACCGTGACCTTTTCACCATATATATCCTTACAAAAATCCATAATGTAAGTTTCTACACCGAGACTATTTATACCGGGAGCCGTAGGTTTATACCCTATATTAGTAACCCCCGAGTATGTTTTATTATCATATATAACAAGCGATGTATATACACCGTTTGGCGGAAGCAGTTTACGTTCGCCCGGCTTTAAGTTTATTGTAGGCATATCAAGAGTTCTTCCAAGCTTATTTCCGGATATAACTGTTCCTGATATGCTATATGGACGCAAAAGCATCTCATTTGCCTCTTCAAGCTTTCCTTCTGACAAACAATCCCGTATCAGACTACTGCTTACTTCTGTATTGTTTATGCACTCTTTTGACATGATAACTGCTTCTATTCCATACTTATCTGAAAGTTCTGCAAGTATTTCAGGATTTCCGCTTCTGTTTTTCCCGAAATGAAAATCATCTCCTACAATAACTTTTGAAGCATTCAGTCTATTTACAAGAATCTCTTGCACAAATTCTTCTGCAGTCATGTTAGCTATATATGAATCAAAAGGATATTCTATGATATAATCAACATCACACTCAGATAAAATCATCTCTTTTTCTTCATTTGTATATATCATCTTCTGCGACGAACTGAAAAAATCAGACGGTGACATATCAAATGTAAACACGACTGAGCAAAACTCTGGTCCGCTAGCCTTAACCGCTTCATTAATCAGCTTTCTGTGACCGATATGAATACCGTCAAACTTACCTATAGTTACTATAGACGGCTTATTTATTGTAAATAATCTGTCTTTTATAATCTGCATTCTGATTTTCCTTTTAATAAAACATTTTCAGTACTTTATATATATCTTCGTCTTTTCTGTATATGGCTGCAAATGTCCCGTCAGAATAAAAAACCGCAAGATCATTTTCTCCGGTATTTATGCATGCCTTGTCTGTTTCGTATGTATAAGAGTCATACATATCATCTGTTATCGTATTGCCGTTATGAACACGGTCATCGTATTCATTTTTTAATATAACAGATTTAATTTTAAGTAATTCAGGTATCTTGACGGTACTTTTTTCAAGCTCATCAAGACCTTTTTCATTCACAATATCTTCTATCTCAGAAATGGTAAGCGCATCATTCATTAAAAATGTCCCTGATCGTGTTCTCTCAAGTTCTAAAAGGCAGGCCCCACAACCCAATTTTTTTCCAATATCATCTGCGAGCGATCTTATATATGTTCCTTTTGATACACATACATACATTGAAAATACATTTTCTGTAAGATCTATATCTGTAATATTAAGGCTATGAATCGTGACCGGTCTTTTAGCTCTCTCTATAGTAGTATCTTTTCTCGCAAGCTCATAAAGCTTTTTACCGCCAACTTTTATGGCAGAATACATCGGCGGAGTCTGAAGAATGTCACCGACAAACTCCCCTGCCACCTGTATTATATCGGATTCATTTACACTCACTTCATGCTCGCTCGTAACCTTACCGGATATATCAAGCGTATCCGTTGTAATTCCAAGCTTTACATGTGCATGATACTCTTTATCTTTATCAGTCAAATACTCAACAAGTTTGGTTCCTTTTCCAAGACATATCGGAAGAACGCCTGTTGCGTCAGGATCCAAAGTCCCGGTGTGTCCTATTTTTTTCTGCCCGAGAATACGTCTGAGTTTTGCTACAACATCAAATGATGTGTAACCCTTTTCTTTATAAACATTAATTATTCCGTCCAAATATCATAACCCCGCATCTTGTATCTGTATATCTATCTGCTCAAGCAGTTTACTAAGCTGATCTTCTATATCTCCGTAAAGCGTACATCCGGCAGCTTTTATATGTCCTCCACCGCCAAATACCGCACACACCTTACTTACATCCACATTCTGATTGGCACGTAGGCTTACCTTGTATTCACCTTCACTAAGCTCATAAATAAAAGCTGCAACCTTAACACCTTTTATAATTCTTAACTGATTAACAATACCTTCCGTATCAGATGGCGCAGCATCAAATTCATCGAAAGTCTCTTTTGTAGCAATGGAAACAATACATTTTCCGTCAAGGTACAGTTTACTTGATAACAGACATCTTCCAAGCAGAAGGTTCTGCTTATATGTTTTCTCATAAAATGTCTCATCAATAATCCTATCAGAATCAATACCCATTTCCTTAAGAGTACCGCCAATCTCCATGGTACGCTTTAAAGCATTGCTGTACTGAAATACACCTGTATCATGAACAATTCCCGTATACAAAGCTTCTGCAATGTCTTTATCAATCATTCTTTCATCAAAAAGCTCATATAATACTTCACAAGTGGAACTGCTGTCAGGACAAACAATATTTACATCGCCAAATAATGTATTACTGATATGATGATCTATATTTATAACCTTCTCTGCTTTTTTAACATAACAGCCGGCACTTCCAAGCCTTCCTATATCGCTTGCATCAAGAGTTATAAATAAATCTGCATTTACATCATGATAATCGTATACACATTCTGCTTTAACGGTAAGATAATCAAAAGTCTTAGAAACTTCATCAAAATAAATGTATACCTGTTTATCAGGATACATTTTTCTTATATACTGATACATCGCAACACATGAGCCCACGCAGTCCCCGTCAGGTCTTATATGTCCGCCTATTGCAATAACCTTTGCATCACTTACCATTTCCCATATCTTAGTCTTCACTTTTATTATCCTCTTTTATAATGCTGTTGATCTTACTTATCATGTTAACACCATATTCTATGGCATCATCCTGAACAAATATCATTTCAGGAGTGTGTCTGAGATTAAGACCTCTTGCTGCCTGGCTTCTTACAAATGATGCAGCTCTCTTAAGGGCTTTCATGGCATTTTCCTTAACTTCCGCATCACCGAGAATGCTTATATATATTGTGGCATATCTGAGATCTCCGGTAACTTCAACTCTTGTTACACTTGTCATTTCCGGAATTCTCGGATCTTTTACTTCCTCTCTTATGATTCTGCTTATCTCTCTCTGCATAGCATCATTTACTCTTGTCTCTTTTATTATCTTTTTGCTGTTTTTATTATGCATGTAAATTCCTCCGAAATAAAATGTAATTAATAGGGGACTGTGCCAAGCAAGACACAATCCCCCGTAATAACATAAATACTATCTTGGCACTTCAACCATTGTATACAATTCAACTCTGTCTTCAACCTGTATACTGCTGAATCCTTCAAATACAAGTCCGCATTCGTAACCTGTATTAACTTCCTTAACATCATCCTTAAATCTCTTAAGTGACGCAAGGTTTCCTTCAAATATCATCTCATCGCCTCTGTAAATACGTGCTTTGCATCCTCTTTCAATTTTTCCGTCAAGCACATATGAACCTGCAATAGTTCCGAGTCCTGATGCTTTAAATGTCTGTCTTACCTCAGCATGACCAAGTACTTTTTCCTCATAGATTGGATCTAACATACCCTTCATCGCTGACTCGATATCATTTATGGCATCATAAATAACTCTATACAGTCTTAAATCAACCTTTTCTCTGTCGGCAGTTGCCTTAGCCATATTGTCAGGTCTTACGTTAAATCCAATGATGATTGCATTACTTGCAATTGCAAGGGAAACATCGGACTCATTTATCGCACCAACGCCACCATGGATAATTCTTATGGCAACTTCTTCATTTGAAAGCTTTGTAAGACTCTGTTTTACTGCCTCTACAGAACCCTGTACATCGGCTTTAACAATAAGATTAAGTTCTTTAATATTTCCTGCCTGAATCTGGTTAAATAATCCGTCAAGCGACATAACTGATTTTGTATCTTCAATAAGTCTTGCCTTACTCTGATTGATATATGCATCAACTATTGTTCTTGCTTCTTTTTCAGTGTCTGTTGTAAGGAATACCTCACCGGCATCCGGTACTTCATGAAGACCTAAAATCTCAACAGGGGTAGATGGGGTAGCTTCTTTTACTCTCTGACCTCTGTCATCCATCATAGCTCTTACTTTACCATGTGAAGAACCTATAACAATATGATCTCCGACCTTAAGTGTTCCCTTCTGAACAAGTATGGTGGCAACCGGACCTCTTCCCTTATCAAGACGAGCCTCAATAACTATACCTCTTGCATTTCTATCAGGTGCAGCCTTAAGCTCAAGCATTTCTGCTGTAAGAAGAACCATCTCAAGAAGGTTCTCAATACCTTCGCCTGTCTTAGCAGATACAGGAACAAATACTGTACTTCCGCCCCAGTCTTCCGGTATAAGCTCATGCTCAACAAGTTCCTGTTTAACTCTGTCTATATTAGCACCCGGCTTATCTATCTTATTAATTGCAACAATTATCTCTACCTGAGCAGCTTTTGCATGACTGATGGCTTCAACTGTCTGAGGCATAACACCATCATCGGCAGCAACTACAAGAATAGCTATATCCGTTGATTTTGCACCTCTCATACGCATAGATGTAAATGCTTCGTGTCCCGGTGTATCAAGGAAAGTAATCTTCTCATCATTGCATGTAACCATATAAGCTCCGATATGCTGTGTAATACCGCCTGCTTCTCTTGATATTACATTCGTATTACGGATAGCATCAAGAAGAGAAGTCTTACCATGATCTACGTGACCCATTACACATACAACCGGTGGACGTTTCTTAAGAGTTGATTCTTCGTCTTCATTTTCTTTTAAAAGCTCTGCAATAACATCTACTTTTTCTTCAAGCTCTGCAATGCAGTTAAATTCGAGTGCTATTTCCTCTGCTTCATCAAATGATATCTCCTGATTGATAGATACCATCTGTCCCTTAAGAAACAGCTTCTTAACAATCTGTGCAGGAGCAACCTTCATCTTATCTCCAAGATCTCTGAGAGTAAGCTTTTCCGGTATAATAATGGTACGGATTGTATCCTGAGACTCTTCCTTTACGACTACTTCAGGTTTTATGAAAGCACCTTTTCTGTTAGGATCTTTCTTCTTAGCCTGCGAGCCTTTCTTTCCTCTGAGCATATCATCCTCATCATACATGCCCTTGTCTTTGTTATTATACTTCTTATCCTTTGCCTGTCTCTGTGTTCTTCCCGGCTTCTGTTCCTGCTTTATGCTGTCAAAGCCTGACTGGCTCTTTTTATATTTTTCAAATGCTTTATCAGAACCCTGTCCCTGAGGTCTCTGTCCACCGCCCTGACGCAGGTTATTGTTATTACTTCTTTGTCCGCCGCCCTGACGCTGACCGTCATATTGACCATTTCCTCTGTTATCGCCTTTATCATTTCTGTCATTGCGATAATTTCTGTCGTTTTTGTTATTATTGTAATGTTTCTGTCCGTCACGACTGCTGTAATTACCATTACCCTCTCTGTTAGCATTACGGTTCTGAGTTTTCTCTACTCCGGCTTTTCTATCTGGGGTCTGCACTTTATCAGGCTTTTCAGGAGTTTCTTCTTTATCGGCTTTAATATCAGATTTTTCAACATCTGCCTTTTTAAGTTCAGGCTTTACTTTATCAGCTTCAGGCTTTTTAGTTTCCGGTTTTACTTTCTCAGTTTTCTTTTCTTTGGTTTTCTTTTCTTCCGGCTTCTTAACATCAGTATCTGCTTTTTTCTTAGGCGCACCGCTAAATTCTTTAATTAAGAATGCTATGGCTGCATCCTCAATACTGCTGTTAGGACTTTTCGCCTCAAAACCATTCTCGTTCAAAATCTTTATCAAATCAGCACTTTTGATATCATTACCCTGTGCCTGTAAGCTTTTTGAAATCTCATGAATCTTCATTTTTGCCATATATCTGTTACCTCCCGGTTAATATTCTTAATAACAGCCTTTGCAAGTCCCTCATCTCGTATTGCAAGCATTGCTCTGTAATCTTTCCCAATCGCATGCCCGAGTTCTTCTCGGGTTCCGTACTCATATACCGGAACCTCATAAAACGAACACATATTTTGGAATTTCTTTTTTGTATTTTCTGAGGCATCTTTAGCTATAATAACCAAAAATGCTGTCATATTTTTTACTACTTTTTCCGTAGAAAACTCTCCACTGGATATATTGCCCGATTTCATTGCCAGACCTATATATGAAAGTACTTTATCTCTCAAGCTCTGATATCTGCCTTTCAAGTACATCATATATGTCATCAGGTATGGTAATGCTTAGTGATCTCTCAAGTGCTTTTGTTTTTCGGGCTTTTTTAAAGCACTCAATATCAGGACATATATATGCTCCTCTACCACGCATCTTTCCTATAGTATCAAGACACACATCCATCTCAGGAGTTTTTACCACTCTGACAAGCTCTATTTTTGTTCTGGCGGTATGACAAGCTACACACTGCCTCATAGGTATCTTCTTTACCTTCAATGCCTACCTCCTTAAGCCTCATCAGGTACACTTTTTATATCAATCTTGTATCCTGTAAGCTTAGCCGCAAGTCTAGCATTCTGTCCTTCTTTACCGATTGCAAGAGAAAGCTGATATTCCGGAACAAGTACACTAGCTTTCTTTTCTTCCTCGTCAACATCCACAGAAAGTACAACTGAAGGACTAAGTGCATTCTCAATAAGAACTGCAGGGTCTTCACTCCAATTTATAATATCTATCTTCTCTCCATGAAGTTCTTCAACTATTGCATTTACTCTCTGTCCGTTAACACCGACACAAGCACCTACAGGATCCACATCAGGATTATTTGAATGTACTAACATCTTTGTACGTGATCCGGCTTCTCTCGCTATACCTTTAATCTCAACCGTACCATCAGCTATTTCAGTAACCTCATACTCAAATAAACGTTTTACAAGCTCAGGGTGAGTTCTTGAAACCGTAATTCTTGGTCCTTTAGTTGTATCCTTTACCTCTACAACATAAAGTTTTACCCTGTCCTGTAGCTTAAGATGTTCGGATTTTACCTGTTCATTTTCAGTAAGTATTGTATCTATCTTTCCGATATTGACCGATAAATTACCATTGATATTACGCTGAACAGTTCCTGTAATAATATCCTTTTCTTTCTCGAAATACTGATTATATATTACTTTTCTTTCCTCTTCACGAATCTTCTGAACAACAACCTGCTTTGCTTTCTGAGCCGCAATTCTTCCAAAATCCTTAGGAGTAACAACTATATCAACTGTCTCTCCAAGTTGCTTATCAGCCGAAACTGTCAAAGCATCATTTACACTTATCTGAACAGTAGGATCAATAACCTCTTCAACAATAAGTTTCTCTGCAAAGACCTTAACTTCTCCACTTTCTCTGTCAATAATAACTTTAATATTGTCAGCTTTACCAAAATGATTCTTACATGCAGCAAGAAGCGAATTCTCTATCGCCTCAAGTATTATGTCCTTGCTTATCTCTTTTTCCTTTTCAAGTTCATCAAGTGCCTCAATTAATTCTCTGTTATCAGTACTATTCATTACATTAACCTCCCGGGTTTTAAAAATCTATTGATAATCTAATCATTGCTATATCTTTTAAAGATATCTCTACCGTATCCTCACCGAGGAATACTTTTACATTGTCTCCGTCATAACCATCGAGGCGTCCCGTAAATTCTTTTGCCTCATAACGTTTTCCTTTTTCGGTAAATGTGATGTTCGCAAATAACTTTATATCCACATCCTGTCCGATACTTCTTTCGAAATCACGCGGCTTCTTAAGTTTTCTTCCTAGTCCCGGAGAACTGATTTCAAGTATATATGCATCTTCAATAAAATCATATTCATCCATAACCTCGCCAAATGCTCTATTGACAAACTCACAATCATCTATGGTTATTCCACCCGGCTTGTCAATATATACTCTAAGAACCTGATTTCCGCTTTCCTTCACATATTCAACATCTACAAGCTCAAAGCCTTTCTCTGAAAGAACCGGCATAACAAGCTCCTCTGCTCTGATTTCATATTCTTCTGCTCTGCTCAATCTGTCCATCACTCCTTTAGTGCGGATATACTTCTTAAACAAAATGTAAGAGTGAACTCGCGTCCACTCTTAATCCAACAATTATTACCATGCCTATTGTATCACTATTTCCTAAATTATGCAAGTTTTTTATTTTTTTTAAAAAGTACTTGCATTTTTTTTTATCATAGTGTATTATAGCAAATGTTGATGGTCCGTTGGTCAAGGGGTTAAGACGTCGCCCTCTCACGGCGAAAACAGGGGTTCGATTCCCCTACGGACTGCTACTATTTTTAACGAAATAGCCCAACCCATGAAATGAGAGAGTTATCTTCTCTCTTTTTTCATGCCATTTTATATTTTTACATAATGTTATTTCATATAAAACATGAGGCCCTACAATAAAGCAGGTGCCTCATTATTTTTTATCCTATATGATGCTTTTCTATTTCTTCCTCAAAATAGCTCATTACATCTTTTCTTGTAATAATTCCTATAAAACAATCTCTGTCATCAACCATGCACAGGAAATTCTGTTTCACAATACTTCTCATAGTCTCACTGCTATCTATAGTATCATGCACAGCCGGATTACGTTTTTTATTAATTATTCCCGATATCGACTGTTTATCAATACAATCCATTCCATGTTCATCAATATACCACAGAATATCACCATCACTTATTGTTCCAAGATATATTCCCTGTTTATTAATAACCGGTATCGATGCAAATCCGCTTTCTTTTAATATATCTATAACCTCTCTGATGGTACAACTATTCTCTACATATGTAACGAAACTTTTCGGTTTTAACAGACTAAGCAGATTCATTGATCCTTCTTTCTTTCCGAGAAAAACATCAAGTAAAGCTTTTGTATTATTTTTCTCTTCTTCAAGAACTTCTCTGCTCTTCTTTACCACCTTAAGAAAAATAGATTTATCTTCTTCTGTAATTTCTTCTTCAAGACGACTGCCTATTTTTACCATACCCTGTTTCTGTCGTTCGCATCTTTCTTTACCCATTTCAGTTATAGTAACATACGTCTTTTTTGTTTTTGGATCCAATTTCCATGATAAAAGGCCCTCATCACTCATAACACGAACTATCTCTGACACCTTGGACATAGGCGTTTCAAGTTTGTTCTTTATGTCTTCAAGATAAACGCGTCCCCCATTTTCCGCATTCTCTTCTGACGCTCTTAGTATCTTACCAAGAATAATATACTCTGTACGCGCCAATACTTTGAATACTGATGACATATCCGAAAATTCTAACAAATGATCAAATATCTCATAAATCTCCGGTTTCTGATTGCTACTCTCCATACACTACCTCCTGTTTTTTTTATTTTATAAAATCCATTATTGACAACTGATTAGATTGCGGGAGATCTCCAAACAATCCAAGGTTTTTCATTTTATCAATAGTTTTTACACCTATTCGGGTTCTTTCTCTAAAATCATCTATAGAGAAAAATTCGCCTTTTGATGCTTCTTTTACAATTGCTTCTGCCGCCATTCCGCCAAGTCCTTCGACCGTATTAAGCGCAGGCATAAGTTTTCCGTTTATTATCTGGAATCTGTCCGTTTTCACCTTATATATATCAATAGGTTCAAACTTTATTCCTCTTGCGTACATTTCCTGGACAATACGCATATCCTTTATGCTATCTTTGTCCTTTGCCGTAAGCTTATCAAGGTG
Source organism: Lachnospiraceae bacterium (assembly GCA_015057375.1). Taxonomy (GTDB): domain Bacteria; phylum Bacillota; class Clostridia; order Lachnospirales; family Lachnospiraceae; genus V9D3004. The sequence continues at coordinate 19,373 of SVEM01000010.1, read as the reverse complement.
CATGATTTCTGCAAGCTTTTTATCCAGCACATCTCTTCCCCTTGCCATAGTTTCATAATCAAAGGTCTTTGCTCTTATACTGAAAAATGCTGCATAATAAGCCAATGGATGATATACCTTAAACCACGCAATTCTTATTGCCATCATTACATATGCTACAGCATGTGCTTTCGGGAACATGTACTTTATCTTAAGGCATGAATTAATATACCATTCAGGAATGTCATTATCATCCATAGCCTGTCGCATCTCATCCGTAAGACCTTTTCCCTTTCTTACGCTCTCCATAATCTTGAATGCCATGCTGTTTTCAACACCCTGCATAATAAGATATGTCATAATATCATCTCGTGTACATATAGCAGTTGAAAGAGTACATTCACCGGATTTAATAAGATCCTGTGCATTATTCGTCCATACATCCGTACCATGCGATAAGCCTGAAATTCTTACAAGTTCAGAAAAAGTTGATGGTGCTGTTTCAACAAGCATCTGCATTGAGAAATCTGTTCCGAATTCCGGAACCCCGAGACTTCCAAGCTTACATCCGCCTATATCATCCGGTCTTATTCCAAGAGATTTTGTACTGTTAAATAACGCCATAACCTCCGGATCACTAAGCGGTATTTCTTTTGCATCAATACCGGTAAGGTCCTGAAGCATCCTTATCATGGTCGGATCGTCGTGTCCGAGTATATCAAGCTTTAACAAGTTATGATCTATGGAATGGTATTCAAAATGTGTTGTTATAGTATCAACAGACATGTCATTAGCAGGTTTCTGTATTGGAGTAAATGAATAAATATTTTCTCCTTTAGGTAAAACAACAATACCTCCCGGATGCTGTCCCGTGGTCCTTCTTACACCGGTACATCCCTTTGCTATCCTTTCTATCTCAGCACGACGCTTTACAATGTTTCGTTCCTCATAATATTTCATAACGAAACCATACGCTGTTTTATCTGCGAGAGTTCCTATCGTTCCTGCTCTGAATGTATTTCCTTCTCCAAACAATACCTCTGTGTACTTATGTGCATTACTCTGATATTCTCCCGAAAAGTTAAGGTCTATATCAGGTTCTTTATCTCCTTTAAAACCAAGGAATGTCTCGAATGGTATATTATGTCCTTCCTTTACAAGAACTGCACCGCAATTAGGGCATACTTTGTCAGGAAGATCATATCCCGATCTGTCTTCATACTCTTTCACTATATCAGATTCAAAATCCGAATATCTACATTCACTACAATAATAATGTGCAGGAAGCGGATTAACTTCTGTTATTCCCGACATAGTGGCAGCAAATGATGATCCGACCGATCCACGTGAACCAACAAGATAGCCATCTTCATTAGATTTCCATACAAGCTTCTGCGCAATAATGTACATAACCGAATAACCGTTATTTATTATTGAGTCAAGCTCCTTGGTCAGTCTTTTTTCTACTATTTCAGGAAGATCATCTCCATACATGGAATGTGCTTTATCAAAACATATATTTCTAAGTTCTTCATCTGAATTTTCCAATATTGGCGGACATTTGTCAGGTCTCACAGGTGAAATTTTTTCTATCCTGTCAGCAATCATATTAGTGTTTTTTACAACCACCTCATATGCTTTTTCACTTCCGAGATATGCAAATTCTTCTAACATCTCCTCTGTTGTATGTAAATAAAGGGGTGCCTGCATATCAGCGTCCTCAAATCCTTTTCCCGCCATAATTATTCTTCTGTATATTTCATCTTCCGGATCAAGAAAATGCACGTCACATGTTGCGCAAACAGGCTTATTAAATCTTTCTCCCAAAGCCACAACCTGTTTGTTAACTGCTCTCAAGTCATCTTCATCCTTCATACCATATTTTCGGTCGCGAAGCATAAATTCATTATTACCTACCGGCTGAATCTCAAGATAATCATAAAACTCTGCAAGTCGAGTGATTTCCGCATCTGTTTCTCCACGAATGAGAGCCTGATAAAGTTCACCCGCTTCACATGCCGAACCGATTATCAATCCTTCTCTGCATTCATTCAGAAGACTCTTCGGTATTTTAGGCTGTCTGTTAAAATAATTGATATGCGACTCTGATACCAGTCTGTACAAATTAATACGTCCTGTATCATTTGCTGCAAGTAAAATAACATGATATGAAGGAGTCTTTCTTATGAAATCAGCATTACCCACTGCATACTCATTGATATCCTTCAGAGTGTGAATTCCACGCTCTTTAAGCATATCACATAACTTAAGGAAAATACCGCTTGTTGCTTCAGCATCATCTACCGCACGGTGATGACTTTCAAGCACAACATTAAGTGCTTTTGAAACACTCTTTAAGTTAAATGTTTTAAGCTCAGTAAGCAAAAGCCTCGATAATGACAAAGTATCACAAACAGTAAAATCTGTTGTAATTCCCAGTTCTTCTGCCTTTATCCTTATAAAGTTTGTATCAAAGTCCGCATTATGCGCTACAAGTACTGAGTCTTTGCAAAAATCAAGAAATCTTACAAGCACGGCATCAATAGTATCTGCATCTGCAAGCATTGCATCTGTTATGTGCGTAAGCTCCTCTATTTCATAAGGAATTGAAATAAGCGGATTTACAAATTCTGAAAAACGCTCAATAATTATACCGTTTTTAATCTTAACAGCGCCGATTTCTATTACCTTATGCTTAAATGGATTGAGCCCTGTTGTTTCAATATCAAACACAACATATGTATCATTAAGTCCCTGTCCTGCTTCATTTCTTATAACAGGTTTTTCATCATCAACAAGATAACCTTCAAGACCATATATTACCTTAAAATCAGAACCTTTATCTATGGCATGAGCGGCAACAGGAAATGCCTGCACCACACCATGATCTGTTATCGCAATAGACGAATATCCCCATTCAATGGCTCTCTTAACAACGTCTTTAGGAGATGCGGTCGCATCCATATCACTAAACTGTGTATGAAGATGAAGCTCAACTCGCCTTTCAACACTTTCATCTATTCTTTTTGCTTTGTTATAAAATGGTGTTATAGATTTTATTCCTTTAATGTTTGATATAGAAATCTCATGGTCATACTTATCCTCCATGGCATTTCCTTTTACACAAATATATTTGCCGCTTTTTATATCATCCTTGATTATATCATAATCAGAAGGCCTCAAAAAAAGCTTAACTGCTATAGTATCGGTAAAATCAGTCACATTAAGAGTTATAAGATAATTACCTGTTCTAAGTTCGGTAACTTCATCAGAATCTATCTGTCCCCTGATAACTACTTCGCCAAGTTCCTGTGTAATCTCACAAATTTTTATTACTTCACCTTCTATATCTCTTCCGTATATCAATTCAGGATCAGGAGCCTTCTTTGGCTTAAATTTTGACTGATACTGATTCTGTGTTGCTTTTCTTGTTTCCTTGTCTTTGTTTTGATCTGTTTTCTGCGAGACAACATTCGGTTTTACCTTTACTTTTTCGGTCTCTTTTTTATCTTTATCACTATCTTCTGTTACATGTTCAGACACTTCTGCCTTTATAAATGAACTGTCATCTTTATCAGGATCCGGTCGTTCAGATACACCTCGCTCGTAATCATATGGCGATACCTTAAAACTTTTCATTGTCTCAAGATCGTATATCTCATACATGGCAGGACCGTCAGTATCTTTTTCTGGCATTTCTTTTTCAATATATGAATATTCAACATTAACATCAATATCAAAACTTTCTGAAAAAACATCCTTTAACCATTTACATAAAGCATGTTCACGTCCTAAAGATATCCTGTCTTTTACCGTTTTTATAATAAATGTGTTGCTTTCGTCGATAATATTAAGCTCTGATGTCGAAAGTATATGATAGTCAAGCATATTTTCAGACTTAAGCTCATCATATAGACTTTCGCTATAAAGTGACATAATTTTAGACAAAGAATATTCTCCCGGAAGCGAATAATGAATATGTATCTTTACATCATCAAATGTTCCGGAAAAAAGCTGTTCATGCATACTGTCAGACAACCTTTTAACATCAGCAAATCGAAGTATTTTACGACTTTCCGCATATATATTAATTATTCTTTTTTCTTTTTGAATTGCTATTCTTACAAGCTCCACATTATCAAATAAAGCAGACAATTCTCTGTCTGCTTTAAACGCTTCAAAGCCATCAAGTAATAACATGTGCATCAACTCATTTCTAACATGTACTTTTTTGTAATTTTTCTATCTCGATGGAAAGTGCAGACAAAAGTTCCTTCTCCGGAACTTTTCTGATTATTTCTCCCTTGCTGAAAAGAAGGCCCTCTCCACGACCGCCTGCAATACCGAGATCTGCTTCTTTTGCCTCACCCGGTCCGTTAACAACGCATCCCATAACGGCAACAGTTATGTCAAGGTCTATATCTTTTACAAGGTCTTCAACCTGATTTGCAAGAGTTATTATATCTATATTTGTTCTTCCGCAAGTCGGACACGATACAACAGACACTCCGCCTCTTCTTAAACCTAATGTTTTAAGTATAAGTTTAGCCGAATATATCTCTTCAACAGGGTCTCCGGTAAGGGATACTCTAATTGTATTACCGATTCCTGCATCCAAAATCAAACCGATACCAAGTGCAGATTTAATATTTCCGGAAGTTATGGTTCCTGCTTCAGTAATACCTACATGTACCGGATAATTCATCTGTTCTGCTATAAGCTTATGAGCCTTTACACTCATTAATACATCAGAAGATTTGATACTTACAACAAGATTATCATATCCCATATCTTCTATCATTCGAACTTTATCAAGTGCACTTTCAGTAATTCCCTCTGCTGTTACTCCGCCATATTTTTCAATCATCTCTTTTTCAAGAGAACCGCTGTTAACGCCGACTCTTATAGGAACATTGTATGCTTTTGCAGTATCAACAACAGCTTTCACGCGTTCTGCGGAACCAATATTGCCCGGATTTATTCTTATCTTATCTGCGCCGTTTTCTATAGCGGCAATTGCCATTTTATAATCAAAATGAATATCCGCCACTAATGGTATCTCTATCTGTTTTTTTATCTCTGAGAGTGCTTTTGCAGCCTCCATCGTAGGAACCGTACACCTTATAAGCTCACAGCCTGCTGCCGTAAGAGCTTTTATCTGACGGACAGTTGCCTCTACATCTTCTGTTTTAGTATTAGTCATAGACTGTATACGAATCGGATTATCTCCTCCCATGAGTAATCCGCCTACAGATACAACCTTTGTTCCATTACGATGCATGTTTATACACTTCCTTATCCAAAGATGATTTTAGTAATATCGTTAAATAGTATAAATACCATAAGTATCATAAGTGCCACAAAACCAATAACTGTTATCATACCCTCTTTCTCAGGATTAATAGGTTTTCTTCTTATTACCTCAATTATCTGGAATAACAGCCTTCCTCCGTCTAAGGCCGGTATTGGAAGAAGATTCATAACACCAAGATTCGCGGATAATAATATACAGAATGACATTAAAGTCAGCATAACCGAGGATATTCCAAAGTCTTTAGAATCATCCACAAGATCTCCTATTGTATTTACGATTCCTACCGGTCCTGATATTTCATCTTTTCCTACCTGCCCTGTAATCATCATACCAAGGCTCTTAACAGTGGTCACAATCCAGTACTTTACTTCATATACAGAATATTTAATAACATCTACTACATTCCCTTTAACACGTTCAGCACCATGTACAAATCCAACCCTGTATGTGCCGACCGGTTCTGCATCTTCACCTGTTACTGTTTCTGCAAACCCATCCGAAACATTCTCACTAGGAGCAAGTTTTGCTTGAACTGTCACATCAAACTTCTCTTCTCCTCTTTTTATTGTAAATGTAACATCTTCATCTTCAGATAACGGATTCATCATAAAATATGTGCTTATCTCTCTATCCAGATGTATCCTTGAACCATTAATCTCTACAATTTCATCGCCTGCCATTACACCTGCTTCTTTCATCGGCATACCGTCTTCGACAGAAACAACCATAGGCTTATCATAACCTGCAACAGCAACAATAATTATTGACAAAATGAATGCCAGTAAAAAGTTAAAAAATGGTCCGGCAAATACAATTGACATTCTCTGGTATACATTTTTTTTACAAAATGCATTCTCAGCATCAACTACATCATCTTCGCCAAGCATTATACAAGAACCTCCGAACGGAAGTATCTTTATTGAATACATAGTCTTTCCAACAAAATCTTCCTGTGCATCGCAATATTTTTGAGACGCAAAGAATTTTATACGAATCCCTTTGTCTGTTTTTACAAACGTAAATATTCTCGGACCCATTCCAAGCGAAAACTCCGTCACTTCTACACCATTGAATCTCGCAAGTAAAAAATGACCCAACTCATGAATTATTATTATTAAACTAAATATCAGTAACGCAATTACTATTTTCATTTTTTATTCCTATCCTATCTGTTTATATATTTCCTGCTCAATCTCTATTATTGTATCGACATCAGGATCAGAAACCACATTGTGATTTTCCATCATATTTCTGATTATTGCTGTAATATCAGTAAAACCAATCTGCCCTGCAATAAACTTTGCAACAGCATATTCATTTGCCGCATTATATACGGTCGGCATACTGCCTCCTATCTTTGCTGCTTGTATGGCAAGACTCAGGCCTTCAAAAGTATTATAGTCCGGCTTTGTGAAATCTATATGACCAAGTTCATAGAAATTCAATCTTTCTCCGTTAAGCCACACTCTGTCAGGATAATAGAGTGCATACTGGATAGGCAAACGCATATCCGGTGTGCCAAGCTGTGCAATAACCGCTCCATCTATAAATTCAACCATGGAATGTATAACACTCTGCGGCTGAATTACAACCTGTATATCATCTATATCAACATCAAACAACCATGAGGCCTCCATAATCTCAAGACCTTTATTTACCATTGTTGCAGAATCGATGGTTATTTTTTTCCCCATACTCCAGTTAGGATGCTTAAGTGCATCTTCTAAAGTAACCTTTTTCAATTCTTCCTTATTCATTCCTCTAAACGGCCCACCCGATGCAGTAAGAATAAGTTTATCTATCTGCTTTCTGTTTTCTCCGTTTAACGATTGGAAAATTGCCGAATGCTCACTGTCTACAGGAAGTATACGAACATTTTTTTTCTTTGCAAGCGGCATTATTATATGTCCTGCAGTAACAAGGGTTTCCTTATTTGCAAGTGCAATATCCTTTCCGGCATTAACCGCTTCTATTATCGGTCTTACACCAATCATTCCGACAACCGCACCTACGACCATATCTGCGTTATCTATAACTGCACACTCAATTAATCCTTCAATTCCTGAAACAACCTTTGATATCCCACGAAATCTGTGTTCATTTTCTTTGGCTAATTTTTTATCAAATATACATACAAGTTCTGGTCGAAATTCTTTTGCCTGCTCAAGCAAAAGCTCTACATTATTATTTGCAGTAAGTGAAAGAACTTCAAAATCCCCTTCATTTGCACGTACAACCTCAAGCGTCTGGGTTCCTATGGATCCCGTCGAGCCAAGAATAGCTAATCTTTTCACCTTAACCTCCACATATGTCACATTAATGTAATAACAATATCAAATGACTTCATAACATATAAAATAGCATATATTATCGGCGTTACAAAAATGATACTGTCAAATCTGTCCATAATGCCGCCATGGCCGGGTATTATTTTTCCATAATCTTTAATATCCATATTTCTTTTAACAGCGGATGCAGCAAGATCTCCAATCTGGGATATTATTGAACCGGTCATACATATTGATGCAAATACTATTCCAAGGATTATGTCTGATAATATATTTCCATATACAAATCCAATTATTCCTGCACCAACTACTCCGCCTATACATCCCTCTATTGTCTTCTTAGGACTTAGTGTACTTGGAACTTTATGCTTCCCTATCAATATTCCTACAAGATATGCACATGTATCGGAGCCCCATGCACTAATAAACACGAGCCACATATAGTATATTCCATTATCCATCATTCTGATTTGGTACATAAATGAAAGAATAAATGCAGCATAGAAAAAGGAAAACAATGCTTTCGATATGTCTGTAACTTCATAAGAAGGCCACTTTATAACATATATAGTCATTATTGCAATAAAATATACTATAAGAACAAGCAGCACAAGTTCAAAACGGGATGACCACAATATTCCATATAACAACAAACACGCAAAATAAGCTACCCATGCAAATGCTGTTTTATCAAGTTTCAATGTTTTAAGCATCTCATATAATGCCATAATCGAAAGCAAACCTAATAAAACAAGCCATACGGGTCCTCCGAATAATATAGCACCAATTATAAGTATAAGTAGTATCGCTCCGCTTATTGTTCTTGTAATGAACATATCATACTCCTCCGAATCGTCTGTCTCTTCCGGCATAAAAATCCATAGCCTTTTTAAGCTCATCTTTGTTAAAATCAGGCCATAATACGTCCGTAAAATAAAACTCTGTATATGCAAGCTGCCATAACAGGAAATTAGACAACCTCTGCTCTCCACTTGTTCGTATCAAAAGATCAGGATCCGGAACTCCTTTTGTATCAAGATATGACGCAAATACATCCTCATTTATATCATTAATTGTCATATTTCCTTTTGCATATTCTTCTGCACACGCACGTACAGCCCTAAGCATCTCATCTCTACTTCCATAATTAAGTGCAACAGAGAAATTTAATCCGGTATTACCTGCAGAAATATGTTCAAGCTCTGTAATTTTATCCTGCATCTTCTTATCAAGAGCACTTATATCACCAAGGACCCTTACTCTCATGTTATTTTTTGTGCTTCTTTCTATACAATCAGATAAATATTTATCAAGAAGCTTCATAAGAGCATCTACTTCTTTTTTTGGACGTTTCCAGTTTTCAGTAGAAAATGCATAAACAGTAAGATACTTTATACCAAGCGAATCAGCATCCTCACATATTTGCTCTACGACTTTACTCCCCTGAACATGACCTGCATTTCTCGGAAGCAATCTTTTCTTCGCCCATCTCCCATTACCGTCAAGTATTATTGCAACATGACTAGGAATATTATTTTCAGCCACAATTAACCTCCATATGTTCAAATCAGGGCAGTATATTCCTACTGCCCTGCGTAGTTAAATCTTCTTATACAGTCAATATCTCTTTTGACTTGCTTTCTGTTATAGCATCTATACGACTAACATTTTTATCTGTAAATTTCTGTACTTTATCCTCAAGCTGCTTTGCTTCGTCTTCAGATATTTCATTAGCTTTTTGTGACTTCTTAATAGTATCATTAGCATCTCTTCTTATATTACGAACAGCTACTTTTGCATTCTCAGCTTTTTTCTTAACATCTTTAACAAGCTCTTTACGTCTTTCTTCCGTCAATTCAGGAAACACAAGTCTGATAATTCTTCCGTCATTAGATGGTGTGATACCTATATCAGAAACCATAATAGCCTTTTCTATATCTTTAATAATTGATGACTCCCATGGCTGTATCTGAATAATTCTTGCCTCAGGAACAGATATATTAGCCACTGACTGAAGCGGTGTAGGTGTTCCGTAATATTCAATTGAAAGCTTATCAAGAATATGTGGATTGGCACGTCCTGCTCTGATAGAGGCATACTCCTCTTCAAGATTCATAATAGTTTTGTCCATTTTGTCTTCAAAAATTTTAAGATCCATTACTTTATCCTCCTTTATATAACTGACTATGCAGTTGTTATTACTGTTCCGTTTGATGTACCGTTAACTGCTTTAATAATACTTTCTTCTTCGCCAAGTCCAAATATAAGCATCGGCATTTTATTTTCCATACAGAGTACTGATGCCGCAAGATCAATTACTCCAAGTTTTTCGTCAACAATACGGTCAAATGATAATGTATCATATTTTACAGCATTTGGGTCAACTTTCGGATCCGCACTATATACACCGTCAATAGCTTTTGCTGCAAGTATTACATCTGCTTCTATTTCTATAGCTCTGAGTACCGTAGCCGTATCCGTAGAAAAGTATGGGTGACCCGTTCCTCCGGCAAAGAATACAACCTTAGATTCTGAAAAAGCCTCCATTACTCTGTCTTTTGAAAATAGAGTTGTAAAGGAACCACATGCAAATGGTGTCATTATCTCTGTTGAAATACCAATACTTCTTAAAATCTCTGACATATATATACAGTTCATAACTGTTGCAAGCATACCAATCTGGTCTGCTTTAGTACGATCTATATTTTCGCTTGTTCTCCCACGCCAGAAATTACCTCCGCCGATAACAATTGCCACATCTGTTTTGTTATCTACAACTTTTTTAATTTGCTCTGCAACTTTTCTACATGTTTCTTCGTCAAAACCGCTTTTCTTATCGCCGGATAATGCTTCTCCGCTTAGTTTTAATAATACTCTTTTATATACTTTCATATATTCCTCCCGATTATCTTATATTATCGTGCTTGGAACTCGTCGCAAACAGGAACTGCCGTTTCTATAGGTATAGGCTCCGGTGTGCTTTCCGGCTCCGGTGTACACTCCGGTGTAATAACAGGTGTCTGTGTTGGTATTACAATATTCTTATTTGATACTACCACTTTACACACACCAAGCTTTCTTATTTTTTTTGTATCCTTTACTTTTTCAGAAACAGTTATCTTTGCTGTTCCTTTTTTCACAGCGATAACCTCACCTTTTTTATTTACCTTAGCAACTACTTTTTTATTAGTCTTAAACAGATATGCACAACTCTTATCTTTCATTTTAATATTAATAGTTGCTTTTTCGCCTACATACATAGCAAGTTTTTTTGTTATCAATTTAGACTGAGATTTTGCCATTATACTATCATTTATTGATAATGAAAACAATGTCATTGCTCCTACTAAACCTAATGATATACACTTTTTTATATAATAATGCATATATCAGTCCTCCTTAACAAAACAACAACTTACTTCCATGCGTTCTTAGCGGTTTCTATTACCTCATAAAATACCGGTTTTGGAGAAAATACTGCACTGAAAAGCAATGGTTTTCCATCTCTTCTCCATGAATTTGAATCACATAATCCCCAGAAAGTAACACCGGTTATGTTAACGCCACTCTTCTTCTTTGTAACCAGCATATTGAAAAGATCTTTATAGTACTGCAGCTGTCTTCCACTGTTATTATAATCTGTAACATCAAGCTCAGTAATCTGTATCTCAAATCCTTCTTTCGCAAACGCATCAATTGTATTTGATATCATTCCGCCCATACCCGGTGTTGGATATCCGACGTCAAGATGAGACTGCATTCCAACTCCGTCGCAAATCTTCTTATCTTCATTAACATAATTTATCATTGTTATAATATCATTCGTAACTTCGTATGTATTATAATCATTATAAAACAGTTTTACTTTTCCTGCCAAACCAAGATTAGAAAGCTCATCATATGTTATCTCAAATGCTCTTTTAACATATTCAGGTTTGTTAGTTCTGTTCTCCTGCGATGTTTCCTGAGGATAATATATACTATTCCAATTAGACTTTCTTCCCTGATCATAATTATGGAAATACTCATTTACTACATCAAGACAATATACTACATCTTTTCCATGTGGAGTATTATATATGTGATTAAGTACATTTCTTATATAATATTCCATTCGTCCATTCATAACATCCTTAGACACATAACCATTATCTCTTGAATATCCCTGTCTAAAGAAGAATCCAGGAGTCTGTGAATGCCATACAAGAACATGGAATCTAATTTTGAATCCATACTCATATGCAGTCTGTATTACATTGTCAAATGTTTCAAAATTCAATACAGGATACCTGTTATCCTTATAACTTGGCGGAATAATGTATCCCGCCGGAACACTATTACTAACATTGTTCTCGTTAAGAAATGATGAAGGCTTAGTCTCATTTTCCATAGTTACACTATTATAAAGTGCAGTTGTAAAAGCCTTATTATTTCTCATCTGACTATATGTATTACATGTACCAACATTCCCAAAAATATCCGAAAACAAAGTCTTAAAGGTTGCATCAATAACTGTAGTCTCTATAAATGTAATAGAATCAACGTACATGTTAGCTGTATTATTAGCATCCCAGTATAATCTTATCTTATTGTTAGCATTTATAGTGTCAGGGGATGCATATGTTGCTTCCATATACTTCCATTGTCCTGCTGCAACATCTATGGTATCGCCTACCTGTGACGGCCAGTTGCCCCATCCTCCACCAGTTCCGTTTATACTTCGAAGTGTGATTGTCGCATTGTTATCACAACGGACATAACAAGCAATCTTATATGTCTTTCCAGGCTTTATAACATCTGTTATGTCTATTGCCGGACCGCAACCAAACCAATCATTTCTCTGGTTTCTGCCGGTTGCCATAAGACAGGCATCATCATTATAACCGTTCTTGTTAATCTCAAGCTTTACACCATCACCTTCAGCTGAAAATCTCTTAAGGTCATTCTCAGTAAAATCAATATCTATAGAAATAGTAGGCTCCGGTGATGGAGTTGGTATGGCTGTAGGTTCAGGCACCTGGGTAGCTTTCCCCGGCACATCAGATGTCCCTGGAAGTGGTGTAGAATCTTCATCAGGCACTTTTCCAACCTTTTTTACCGTAACTTTAACAGTACCGAGTTTTCTCTTCTTTCCCTTTATAATTTCTCTTACGGTAATCTTAGCCTTTCCAATATTCTTTGCAGTTACTTTTCCTTTTTTATTTACTTTAGCAACTTTCTTATTACTTGAAACAAACATATAGGAATTCTTTTTATTCTTCTTTTTAATAACGATTTTTTTCTTCGAACCCTTTTCAAGTACAAGTTTCTTTGTTACAAGTTTTGCTTTGCCTGCAGCTGTAACAGATGAAACACCGGTAAACATACTGAATACCATAATAGCAGCCAGCATTAATGATATTATTCTTCTCATTCTCATATTGTAATCTCCTTTTATACACTATACCCGTTTGGATTATTGCTTTGCCATCTCCATGAATCTTCACACATTTCTAGTATTCCGTTTTCTGCCTTCCATCCCAGTTCTCTTTCGGCCTTTGACGGATCAGAATAACATTCATCAATATCTCCTGCTCTTCTGGCTTTAATTACATATGGAATATGCTGTCCTGATGCTTCCTCAAAATTATGAACCATGTCAAGTACACTGTAGCCAACTCCGGTGCCAAGATTATATATATCAAGGCCTTCTTTTTTTTCAATCTTTTCAATAGCCTTTACATGTCCTTTTGCAAGATCTACAACATGTATATAATCCCTCACACCAGTGCCGTCATGAGTATCATAATCATTACCAAACACGCCAAGACACTCCAATCTTCCTACCGCAACCTGTGTAATATAAGGCATAAGATTGTTCGGAATTCCGTTAGGATTCTCACCTATTCTTCCGCTCTTATGAGCTCCGATAGGATTAAAATATCTTAGTATAACAACATTCCACTCATCATCTGATTTTTGAATATCCATAAGAATCTGCTCAAGCATAGACTTCGTGTGTCCATATGGATTAGTAATCTCACCTTTAGGACACTCCTCGGTTATAGGCATCTCTTTTGGCTTTCCATAAACCGTTGCCGATGATGAAAACACTATATTCTTAACATTATGTCTGTTCATAACATCTAAAAGCACAAGAGTCCCTGCAATATTATTGTTATAATAAAGCCATGGTTTTTGAACAGACTCTCCTACTGCCTTAAGACCCGCAAAATGAATACATGATTCAATATTTTCTTTTGAAAATATAACTTCCAGCGCATCTTTGTCAAGAATATCAGCTTCGTAAAAAGTTATCTTTTTACCTGTAATTTCTTCGATTCTTGTAATAGCCTCTCTGCTTGAATTGCAAAGATTATCGACTATTACAACTTCATAGCCTGATTCTATAAGCTCAACTACCGTATGTGAACCTATATATCCTGCTCCCCCCGTAACAAGAATAGCCATACAACTTCTCCTTTTTGCATATTTTCATACATAATATATAATACTATATCTTGTCACAAAAGTATAGTAAAAAAACAACTATTTACGTCTGCAAAATATCTATTTCTCCTTTTTGTCTGTCATAAATATAAACCGTGTCAGACAAGACCTCCTCCTTTGCAACATGCTCTTTATTAATGCTTTCTACAAGAGATTGAAGCATACCGGTCTCCTCTTCACTTTCAATGGGCAATAATAACACTTCATGTATACTGCTTGGCAGTATTACAATATCCTGTTGATACAATTCTGCAAGTTCTTTTATTTTATCACTATAAAAAATCGCAGTTGCACCATTTATTGATTTTTCATTTGTTAAAACATACATTTCTCTGCGTTCTGCAAGTTCATCTTCACTAAGCACATCTTCCAGTTTTTTGTCCATAAGAGACTCAATAACGTTCTTTATGGTATCTATTTTGTCAGGGAATAATTCCGGTGTATTTTTTTCTGCTATTTCAATAAGTTGTTCAATTTCTAACTGCCATTGCTCCATTATTTTATTAGTAATCCTTAAACTCTGCATCATATCTGTATCAGCGTTGTACAAATAATGAAATGTAAGTGCAAGATCCAAAAAACGAATATGCGGTAATTCTTCTAACAATTCTTTATTCTTTTCATAGTTAACAAGCCTATAAAAAATACACTGTTGCACATTGTCTGCATTTACATTACATATATCAATCTTATTCTCCGAAAACACACCATATATGTAATCTATCTTTTCAATTATACTATTGATACTTTCCCCACTTAAATATGCGTTATATATATCCTCTACATTTATTACGGGCGAAGCTTTTGGATATTTTACCGGACCTTTTTCGTAAATTATAAAACTCCATACTATACTTCCATTATTTTTGAATATCTTGTCAAGAACAACGTCATAATCATCCCCAAAATGTTTTTCAAGACGCAATTTCAATTCATTTAAAAATTGTTCATATGTGTATTTTGAATATTTCATACAATTCTCCTTTAAAGATTATTTGATGAAATATGTCAGATGTTATGAATCAACTTAGAATAAAAGATTTACATGATATATATATTATACATAATTTCATTCAAAAAAAGTACACAAAAAACCGGCAATATTTTTGTATCATATGCCGGTTTTTTATCAAATTAATATATATCAACAAATCATAAATTGTGCATAATGACTATATGTCATCAAGCGTAATACGCCCTATCTTTCCTGCTCTAAAATCATCAAGCATCAGTATGGCTGCTTTTGAAATATCAGGCTCATCACCCTTCAGTTTACAACCTCGCTTTATCGCATAGTTACACAATGTTTCGTAGGAGTCATCCTTAGCTTCATCTCCGATATATTTTTCAAGAACTTCCAAATAATCATTTTTCAAAATATCCAAAAGCTTTATACACAATTCTTCTGTTTGGAGAATTTCATCCTTAATCGAACCGATAAGTGCAAGCTTAAGACCGACTTGTTGGTCCTCAAATTTTGGCCACAAAATACCCGGGGTATCAAGTAGTTCTACATTCTTATTCAGTTTTATCCACTGTTTACCTTTTGTTACACCCGGCTTATCCCCGGTTTTCGTACAAGCCTTCCCAACAAAACTATTAATGAATGTAGATTTACCCACATTTGGTATTCCAACTATCATTGCTCTTACAGGACGGTTTAAGATACCTCTTTTTCTGTCTCTCTCAAATTTTTCCTTACATGCCTGCATAATAATTTCATTGACAGCTTTAACACCCTTACCGGCTCTTGCATTAATTAAAGTAGTATAATATCCTTTACTCTCATAATATTCTTTCCACTTTTTATTATATCTTTCATCGGCAAGATCGTTTTTATTAAGCAACAAAACTCTGGTTTTACCCGTTGCAAATCCTTCTATATCCGGATTTCTGCTTGACACCGGAATTCTTGCATCTACAAGTTCAATGATAACATCAATAAGTTTGATATTCTCCTGCATCATTCTCTTAGCCTTGGTCATATGACCCGGATACCATTGAAAATGCATCATTCTTCCCCCTTTTTTTCTGTGTCGTCATCCTTATTTTCCACATGATTAAATGAACTTACAAATCCAAAAGAATTAAGTCTTATCCATACTTTGCCTATTATATCATCCTCTACAATCATTCCGACGTTGGCAAACCTGCTGTCTTCACTGTCATTTCGATTATCACCAAGTAAAAAGTACTCATTTTCATCAAGTTTTATCTCTTCTTCTGCAAGTCCTCCGGTTGTCATCTTGTCAACATTAATATTCTCCGGAAGAAGCTTACCATTAATGTATATTTCTCCATCATTTATCCATACAGTTTCACCAGGTTCTCCTATAACACGTTTTACACTTATATAGCCGTGTTTACTGGAATTAGGTCTATATGCAACTACGTCAAATCTCTTAGGCTTTGAAATAACATACACAGCCTTATTAATCAAAAGAGAATCGCCATTAACAAGTGTGGCATTCATAGAGTCTCCAATCATAGTTGCCTTCACAAATCCAAACTTCACAATACAAAATGCAAGGACTATAACTGCAATAAGAGAAGCAATATATGTTACAATCTCTATTGCCAGTTTTTTGCCTGCTGAAATTCTTTTCTCTTTTTTGATTTTTTTGAATTTATACCCACTTTTTCTTCTTCTCATCGCAATACTCCTGCTATACACTCATATGAAAAAAGGGGACATATAATGCCCCCGTTAATTATCAGAAATAATTACTTAACCTTTTCTTTAACCTTAGCAGCCTTACCTACGCGGTCTCTAAGATAGTATAACTTAGCTCTTCTTACTTTACCAAGTCTTACAACTTCGATTTTCTCGAGAAGTGGTGAGTGAAGAGGCCATGTCTTCTCAACTCCTACTCCGTTAGAAAACTTACGAACTGTAAATGTTTCTCTGGCTCCACCGTTCTGTCTCTTAATAACAGTTCCTTCAAAAGCCTGTGTTCTTTCTCTGTTACCTTCCTTAATCTTGGCATATACTTTAACTGTATCACCAACTCTGAATTCAGGTACTTCTGCTTTAAGCTGAGCAGCTTCAATTTTTTTAATAATATCGTTCATCTGTGCATCCTCCTAATTATTCTTGATGTTCATAAACCATATAAAGGCACAGCGGACCATCTATCTTTTTCACAGCATTTCAAATAATAACATATTAATCCTGTGAATGCAAGCTTATTTTTATGTTTTCAAGATATTTTTTGTCTTTTTTATCAAGTACTGCTTCATCAAGCAAGTCCGGTCTATATTTTAGAGTTCTATATATTGACTGTTCTCTTCGCCATTTTTCTATATTGGCATGGTGTCCGGAAAGCAGTATGTCCGGAACTTTGTATCCTTCATATATCTCCGGCCTCGTATACTGAGGATATTCAAGCAAATTATTTTCAAAACTCTCATTTACTCCTGAATCCTCATTTGACAGTACACCCGGTACCATTCTGGACACAGCATCTATTACAACCATTGCGGCAAGTTCTCCGCCTGTAAGCACATAATCTCCAATAGATATACAGTCTGTGACATCCATTTCAATCACACGTTCATCAACGCCCTCATAATGACCGCAAAGAAAAATAAGTTCTTCCTCTTTTGCAAGCTCTTTTGCAATGCTTTGATTAAATACTCTTCCCTGCGGAGTAAGATATATAACTCTTGTATTAGCTCCTGCTTTTTCCTTTATAGCATTACATGCCAGATGGATAGGCTCTACCTGCATAACCATTCCGGCCCCTCCACCATAAGGATAATCATCAACATGCTTATGCCTGTTGGTAGCATAGTCTCTTATATTAACTGCTTCAAAACTTATAATCCCTTTATTTATTGCTCTTCCCGTTATACTGGTTTCTATACAGTTTTCTATCATTTCAGGGAACAATGTAAGCACATGATAATTCATAAGCATCTCCTTATAAATCAGTAAGTCCCGGAATTAAATGAACTTTAACACATGAATTTTCGGTATCAACATCAAGAACACAATCAGGTATAACAGGAATCAAAAGATCTTTTTCACCTGTTCTCTTTACAATATACACATCGTTTGCTCCTGTCTGAAGAACCTCTTTAATAATTCCAATATTCACGCCATCATCAGTAATAACATCCGCTCCGATAATATCACATATGAAATACTCTCCCTCTTCAAGAGGAACAGCCTGTTCTCTTGTTATATACAAATCTGAACCCTTATATTTTTCAATATCATTTATATTATCTATTCCTTTTAACTTGAGAATTGCCATATTCTTATGATACTTTACACCTGCAATATCATAAGTTATATATTTTTCATCTTTAGTCTCAAGCATTACACTTTTAAGATCCGAAAATCGCATAACATCGTCTGTATGCGGATATACTTTAATCTCTCCGCGGACACCATGTGTATTTACATAGGTTCCGACTCTCAAATAATCTGTCATTCATTATCCTTTCTTAACAAAAAACATTAAAGGGGATGCTTTGAAGGCATCCCCGAATCAATTCAAGCAAAATCTGTACTTAACCGCATTACTGTGTAATCTCAACAATGACTTTTTCGTCATTTTTAGATGCAGCTGCCTTAACAACTGTTCTAAGTGCTTTTGCAATACGGCCTTGTTTTCCGATTACTTTTCCCATATCATCATCTGCTACAGTAAGCTCTATCACAATTCCCTTTGGAGTTTCTGTCTGTTTAACAACAACTTCATCAGGATTATCTACTAATGATTTTGCAATGATTTCAACTAATTCCTTCATGTTTCCTCCATTCTACTGCTGTTTCTGAAATATAGCTGCAGGCCGTAACCTGAGCCATATTACAGAATCCACACAGCAATAATTCGTATTAGCTGAGTACGCCTGTCTGTTTGAAAAGTCTTGCTACAGTCTCAGTAGGCTTTGCTCCGTTAGCAATCCATTTCTTAGCTGCTTCCTCATCAACCTTGAACATTGCAGGCTCCTGATTAGGATCATAAGTACCAATCTCATCGATGCACTTACCATCTCTTGGAGAACGTGAATCTGCAACTACAACTCTGTAGAAAGGAGCTCTTTTCTTACCCATTCTTCTTAATCTGATTTTAACTGCCATTAGTGTCACCTCCTTAAAATATATCTATTATCTTATAAGATGCATTTACATTCCAAACGGCATCTTACCAAATAAACCTCTTTTTCCTTTTTTGCCGGACATCATTCCACTCATCTGCTTCATCATTTTCTTGCTCTGCTCAAACTGCTTAACAAGTCTGTTAACTTCGCTTATATCAACTCCGGCACCCTTTGCTATTCTCTGCTTTCTT
>SVEM01000053.1 GCA_015057375.1 Lachnospiraceae bacterium | reverse complement strand
AAGTTCAGAACGATATTCCTTACCATTGTGTATTGCGTACAAATATATCTCTGCATCACTTCCAACGTCACCGCCCTGAATACTTAAGGTTGCACCATAGCTGCCTGCAGAAAGACCTTTTACAGTCTGCTCTACCCTGAAATCCTGTGTCTTATCACTCCAAAAATGAAGACTTGTCTCACCGCTGGTAGCTTCTGTCGCCTTAGACTGATAATCAGTAGGATTAGCACCGTTGCTTGTTACCTTCCACATTTCACGGTCTCTATCCTCAAAGCTTGCATTAACCAATAGATTACTGTATGGAATGCTTACTTTACATGTAACCGCTGTTCCATCATCTAAACTTCCGTCTATCATGTATCTGCCACCCTTTGACATATCAATAGCCGCAACCTGTGCCGCATCCCATTTCACAGGAACATCTGTTGAAAGTGCACGATTATTATAAATAGCAGGTACTGTCGCAGGCATCTTAAGCTCTTCACCTGCATTTACTATAATCTCGATGTCCTTTACAAAATCAACTGCAGGCTCACATGTTGTTCCATACTTAAGATACTTAAAAACATCAAGTGATGCAAGTGGCTTACCGTCCCAATCAAACATCGCCTGATTGTCCCATGCACATCCACCATAATATTTACCTGCATCGTCGGGATCATAATCAGTAGAGTAACTTGATGCCCAGCCTGAACCATGCTCTTCCCATAATTTCAAATTAGAATCATAATCACTTCCTACCGGAATCCATGCTCCTTCCCAATAAAATACACCAAGAGCTCCTACTTCACTTGCCGCAGCGGCAATATCTCTAATGCACGTAGCCTGACTCTGTACTGTTGCTGCATAACCGTCTACAAGGTCACCTTCTGCAACTGTATTGTGGAAGTTATCACCATTTTCAAGTGTATAAGTATAAGATGTCTCAAGAATAGCCACATCTTTACCAAAGAACTTCTTAATATCACTGAGAATATACTTCATCCACTCAAGGTCACCATGCCAGTAATTATAATATGAAATACCGAAGATATCATAATCAACGTTATTATCTCGCAAATCAACTGCCTTATTTACTATGAAATTGTAATCACCGATTTCAGTATAATGTACTGCAACTTTAATATCCATCTTTTCCTTCTTAGCCACTTCACGTACTGCCTTACTTGCCTGGCTTAGAAGTGCTGACACATTTTTAACTGAGGTTTCACTGGACATACCATAGTTAATCTCATTGCCAATCTGGACCATGCCGACATCTGCACCGGCTTCAATAATACTTGTAAGACTCTCCTTGGTATAATCATAAATAGCCTCACATTTTTCTTCAATTGTCATGTCTGCCCACGCTTTAGGCACAAACTGCTTGGAAGGATCAGCCCAGAAGTCTGAATAGTGGAAGTCAACAAGAAGCTTCATGCCGTAATCTGCAGCACGCTTACCTATTATTCCTGCCTTTTCGGCATCATTGTTACCGCCACCGTAACCTTTACCATTGGCATCATAAGGGTCGTTCCATACACGCACACGAATGTAATTAAGTCCTGCATCTGCAAGCACTTTGAATAAATCTTCTTCTTCACCTGCTTCATTACGGTACACTACACCACTTGCCTCCTCTGCAAGTACACTTGAAACATCCATGCCTTTGATAAAATCATCTGCAAGTCCTTCAATCGGCTCAACATAAATTTCTGACGCTTCCTTTGCAGTTGGAAGCACAGGCTGATAATTACTTTTACTTTCCTTGCCACACCCAATTAATGTTACTGCAAGCAATGCTGTACCAAACAACGCTCTCACAACGCTCTTCCTCATTACAAGTTCTCCTTTTCTTATTTATATTTTTTTCTCATTCTTTCAAGTATTGCCTGAATGCTTTCAATATTCTCAGTAAGCTTCATACTCTCTCCCGGGTATTCACTTTCACTGGCATTTCTGTCCTTTGAAAAATTATTTTTGTTTTGCTTTACCTTCTTTCCCTGTGTCCTATCTTCGAATTTTCCACTATTAGACAAAAAGTTATAACTACCACACATACCTATACGATTATCAACAACCAAAAATTTTTCATGTGTAAAGGATTCCATGTAGAAAACTAACTTACCTGAATCAACAAATTCCGCAAAATTTTTAACTAATTCCTCTTTAACTTCTTTTGATGCCAGCTCATCAGCTTTATCCCTCTCTTCACTATTTCCACAACCTATAATCACTTTAGCTCCGTTTTGTAATGCTTGTCCTATAGCCTCAAGCATACTGTTTTCATACAAATAGCACCTGCTTTTTATTCCCCACTTCATCCACGGAACCAGTATCTCAACTGACTTGGTAGCACTTGATATATCTGAAATGATTTTTCTACGCATTTGACAATCTGACAAAATCGATCCTTCCCTGATTTTATCGGCAAATCTCATAACTCTATCCTGCTCTCTGGCAAACACCTCCAGATATTCTAACCGTATCTCCTTTTTATCAGGTCTGTGTACAAAATAAATTGCACATACTTTATCTTTATACACATACTCATACTCAAATTCCGTATTTTTTATTTTCTCCTTGAACGCTGCCGGGTTGACACATAATTCGGTAAATTTTCTAAATACATGTTCCCTGTCATCATCTGACAAAAACACTACAGGCATAAAAGGAATTCTGCTGACGGTATCAATATAGGCTACTCCCTTTATACAATTAAGCTGATTTCTAAACTCATCAACTACCTTCTCAACCGGGTCCACGTATTCAATTTTAACCATATCCTCCGTAGAAAGCGTAAGATAAAAATCAATTTCACTCTTCAGCTCTAACTGTCGATTAAACAATACCGTACCCAACTGTTCCAAAGATGCTATTATTTTATCAACATTACCTTCATACTCCGCCGGAAGACTTTCAATAAATCTTTCCTCTTGCTTCTTTGACTCAACTTCAATGCCTTCAATATTCATCTGTTCAAGAATATCCAGAAGATTATGTATAACCTTATCTGCACTATCACTTAATGCAACATTTAGCATTTTCTCTGCCTCTGCTCCCGAGAGCTGTGTCTTTCCATTATTAGAAAATGCACTAATAGCTACACTTACAGCTAAACCTATAGCAGCGATTGGCAATCCTATGTTTGTCATTGCACCAAGCATCGAAATATATTCTGCAGCCGGCCCCAATACTGCCTGATAAAAACTCACTGCCGTTCCTATACCTGCAGCAGCCTCCATTCCTCCAACAAATTTGCCTCCATTCTGGCTTTCTCCTTTAAAGCTACGTATCTTACGGATATCATTTTTAATAATATCAAGATATTTTATAAGCTCTACAGCTTGTCCCAATTCTTCTTCCCATATTTGTTCACTCATATTACATATATTGTCCACAATATCTTTCCAATACGTAATAATATAATCCTCAGGCACAACTTCTTTTATAATTGACTGTATCTGTGTGCTGCATTCATGCAAAGAAAGAGCCGTCATTCTGGAAATCAGCTGTTCTTTATATTGTGAGCAATATGTACCTTGTATTTTTCTTTTAGTATCTTCCCTAACTGTCTGCTTTAATTTTTCTGATTTAAGATGTAATGCAAGCTGCCCCTTATATTGTTCATATACTTTCTTCTCAATATCATTAAGCAATTTTTCCTGTAAAATTTTTAGCTTATTTATACATTCTGACTCAAAGCGAAGGCTATTCTTTCTACGTTCTGCTTTTACATTCACCTGATATTCATTAATTCTTTCAACAATCTTTTTCCTGTCTAAAAGTGCCGATGCTTCTGCTTTCATACATGCATTAGCAGAAATATTCATAATATCCTGCTCTGTTTGAAAAATACGTTGAATCTCCTTTTTTAACTGTACAATCTCTTCTTCAGAACGTTTGTCTGATTTCGTAATTATTATCTCAACAGGAATATTTCTTGTTTTTAAAACTTTATATAATGCCATTTCTTCTGCAGAAACAGATGAATCTCCCGGAACCAGAAGTAGCGCTAAATCAACCCTTCTTACCTCATCAAAAGCCATATATTCATTCTGCTTATTCTCTGTTATAAATCCAGGAATATCGAGAATGGCAAAGCTCACATCTTCTGACTGAAAGAAAATATCAAAATCCTTCTTTTTTTCCAAAAACGTAGCCCGACTTTCTTTTGAGTTCATGATGTTAATATAATCTTCAACAGAAATCTCCTCCATCCGGCCGCTGTTCTCATCTGTAATAATACAGTATTCACTATCAGATGGCCAGAAAATAGTATTCCAAGAAGTAAGCTCTCTTCTTTCTACCGGTGCAATCGCCTTACCCACCAATGCATTAGTCAGACTGGACTTACCCGCATTAACTCTTCCGACCATTGATACTCTAAGAAGTTTTTCATTTCTATATTCCTTTTCCTTCAGATAACTAAGAAGCTGCGCAATTTCCGAATCACTTATATACTTGCCATTGCAATCAGCAAACTTTTTCAATTCTTCGTAAGTATCATACAAAATTGTATTCACTGCTAACGCTCTCCCTTCTGAAGACACTTATAAAACTCATTAAAAATATCCTTGATATTAGTACTTTCATAATATGCTTTTATCTTTTCTCTATTTTTCTTATAGCACACATAGTTAATATACTTTTGAAACAGTTCTTTTTCAACCGCGGAAAAGTTCTGCATATATACCCCAAGAAGAGAAGCTTTTTCAGCTTTTGTCAAACCATACGATAGCTTTTCTATCTTCTGATAAACATTGTATGTATTATCTCCTTCATCAAGCTTAATGAGTTTCTTGTAATATATCTTAGCAAAAATTCCTTTAATCTTATCGACATACTCATCTATTATTTGCTTAGACCGCTTAACATACAATTCACTTAACAGTTTATTTTGTCTCTCCTTCTCTATTACTGCCATTTTTTCATAATAATTGATGATTTGCACTATTTCAGCCAAGTACGCCTTATTACGAGCATTCATTATTACTTTCTCGTTATCATTATTAAAGAAAATACCCAAAATCTTATCTTTACTTTCTTTTGAATTCAAATAAATCTGTGCTGCAATACTATCTGTATTTTTTAAGTACTCTTCAAAATCATACCAATCATATGTAAATGGTTCCTCTCTCATCATATTTGCCAAAAAAGCTACGAAATCTTTCTTCCATTCAATAAACGCTTGCTCTAAAGCTTCACCAAATTGCTTATGAATATATTCTGTAGCTTCCTGCTTAAGAATTAAACTTATAAGATTCCCCATTTCTTCTTTCTTTATATTAAATTGTACATCAAGGTATTCTTTAGCCTCTTGATACATCTCTTGAATAATATTCCTATCTATATTACAGATCCTGTCAACACCATCTATTTCTTGTGATATATTATCCAATTCATAAAAACTGTCCGGAATATCCATTATATCGCATAATTGCAGTCCTGCAACTTTATCATATCCATCCTGCCAATCATCTGTTTCCATACTTTCAAAATATATCTCAATATACTTTCTGAATTCTCCGAAAGCTTTATGAATATATTCCTCAACAATACAAGCAGTTACTTTATTTGCATATCCCCAATCAGTATAATATCTGTTATATATTTTGTTATGCTCTCCGCCAATACTCAATATCATAGTATCCTCTGACATATAATAGGCGTAGTATTCCGCAACCTCACATTTTGCTCCACAAAGCTTATCAAGCTTAGCTTTAATCCATTCTCCGCGTACTAGCGACTCAATAAACTTTTGTGCATTAAGTTTATATTTTGCTTGCATAAATCCATAAAATCGAGTTTTATGTGAAGACAAAATGGCATCCATTTTATCTTCAATCTCACTTTTCCACAATCGTTTCAATTTATCCAAATACTTTGCAAATTCTGCACTTTTCCAATTAGCCAGAATTCCCCATGCCATTGCATCTGTTCTTAATTTGGCAAATGATTCATCATACACTTTCTTAAGAGAATCAAATTCTATTCTGTTATAACCATTACCAATAACATGCTCATTATTTAAAATATATGTATCTTCTAATGTACGTACCGTTTCAGGAACAGTTTCCTTTAACAGCTTTAATAAATCTTCATTCTGTGATAAAACATCATCATAATATGTTTTTATCATCATAAATGCCTGATTATAATTATTATTACATGTCTGGTGTATTCTTTCATAAAGTACTGTATGCGGAATAGAGGCATTGATTTCATCAAGGCACTTTGCCATACGTTTAATATATTCTTCCTTGGCACCTTCTATCTGATTCGAAAGCTCATCTCTATCAGAATAATATCTTGCAATAGCCGTATACCTTTCATCTATCATATTACATACTTCATCATATATACTATGATATATTCCTTCAAAAAGCCTCTCACCGACTACTTCTTTTACCGTACCTGTTCCTGTTTCAACATAGCTGTCTATTTCGCTACGCAGACTGTTTATAAACTCCTGCCTCCTGACAGAGCTCTTTTTATCACCGGCAAATCCTGCAAAATCCTTAATCGCATCAGATGCAATTAAGCCCAATCTTTCCCTCATATCCTCCAATAATTCTTCTGTAGTACTTATATCTATACTTTCATCATCAAGTATTTCATCTGCAAAAGTGTACACTAAAAAAACAGGCTTATTATACACCCTTACCGCCTCGTACTTTTTCTTTGTACCTGAAATATATTGGTCATTTACACACCATATAACAATATCTGCCTCACAATAAATATCATCAAACAGATCCGAATACTCTATCTCAAAACCATTCTCATATCCAACATCTGCCTTATTAAGCACATGATGTGCATTAACCTGATTAAAACCTTCCGTATCAATAATACAAATATCTCTGCATGGCCATTCCAAATTTAATAACCAGTGTACATCAATATCCTTTTGGTTCATAAAAGATGCATACAGTTCCAGGATATCCGTACCTGCAGTTATCTTGCTTAAACTCATCTTATTATCCGTAGAATAATATTGGTTCCCGGAGACGTTTTGATAATAATTTCTGTTAGCTGATTTTTCAGCATATCCTGCCTTAGCAACTTCTTTTCCAAGCAAACCATTTAACAGACAAGTCTTACCCTGATTACCTTCACCTACAATCATAACACTGGGCATCTTACTAAAATTATCTAAAAATGTATCTATTGCTTTTATATACTCGCTCTTACCACAAACCTG
>SVEM01000052.1 GCA_015057375.1 Lachnospiraceae bacterium | reverse complement strand
CCGCGTGCATTTTTAGTATCTTCAAAATCTGTTGTTGTAAGAGGAAGATAACCGGCACCCTCCATGTAACGGTCTGAGAACAGTCCGTAAAGTGGTGTATCAGGATCTGCCCAGTCTCTCTTGTTAAACCTGAACAACTCTGGTCCTTCAAGTGTTCTGTTTGTCATATCTCTGTTAAATCCAAGCTCGTCAAGATCTAAAACTTTCTCCCACTCACCAAAGATATCTGTACTTCTGTCAACTCTTATACCACCTTTAGGATCACCATTCTCACCATCTTTAGATGCTCTGTAATAGTAATCGCCAACCTTAAGCATAGTTGTATCGATAATATCTCTTCCATCCATATTATCAATGTATAACTCTGTTTCAGAGAAGTTTACAAAATCTCTTGTTGTTGTGCAGTAAATTGCACTGTTCTTTGTATAATTTCCGTTTGCATCAACAAGACTTGAAGCAAAGAATATAACGTATTCGCCTGTCTTATCGTTATAAATCATCTCAGGTGCCCATGCCATACCTGCATTATCTACTGCAACTTTTATCATTCTTGCTTCGCCCCAGTTAACAAGGTCTGTTGACTCCCAGAGAATAAGATAATGACTTCCGTCTACACTTGCTCTGGTATTTCCCCATCCTCCCCTTGAGAAGATGCTAAGATCTGTAGCAATAAGGAAGAATCTGTCTCCTTCAGCTGAACGGCAAATGTATGGATCTCTTACTCCGCATTCACCAAGTGTACTTGTAAGTACAGGTTTCTTGTCATTAAGGTCCTTATAGAAATATCCGTCTTCACTGACAGCAAAATAAATCTGCTCATCAGATGCAACTCTTTCTGTTCCCGTAAAGCTTCCGAAAAGATATCCTACAAAGTCATCATCTGTTAATGCTTCAGGAGCTTTCTTTACATTAAGGTCAAGCTCTTTATATGCTGTTTCGCCGTCTTTTGTTACTTTTGCAGTAAGTCTTACCACCTGGTCTTCTGCACCTCTTGTAACAACTCCGGCAGCTTTTCCGTCGATTTCCTGATCAGTAATCACATCTGTATTGCTGCTGGTCCAGCTTACTTCTGCTCCGTCAATTGTATCAGGAAGTGTAATGTTACCGCGAACTTCCTCCATATATGGAATTGTTATTGTATCCAAAAATGCCTGCATCTCTTTTGACGGCGGAACCGTAGGTGTAGGAACCGCTGTAGGTGCCACTGTAGGCACTGATGTCGGAGCCGCAGTTTCAGGTGTTACATTTACTTCTTCCGGATTTACTTTCACTTTACACACCAACCTCTTCTTAGTATTTCCAAGTTTATATGTAGCTGTAATCTTTGCACTTCCTGCTTTGATACCTTTAATCTTTGCGTATGCTTTCTTGCCGGAAGCTGATTTCTTAACAATCGTAGCTACTGCCTTTTTACTTGTCTTCCATGTGACTTTAGCTTTCTTCACACCATTTTTCACTTTAATGGTTTTGGTCTTTCCAACTGTTATGTTGATTTTCTTCTTGTTTAATTTTGGTTTCTTTACAGCTCCTGTACCTGCAGCCTGTGTAAGCGACAGAACAAGTGCAAAAGATAACGCCATAACAAATATACGTTTCATTCTCTTCATAAAACATCCCTCGCATTATATAGATTGTTCTTATATAATACCATAATCGTGTTTTATCAGTCAATGAAACGCATATCAAATGTTATATAGGTTTTTATCTTATTCCGTATTTTTCAATGATGTAATCCATATCTTTATCTCCTCTTCCGGAAAGGTTGATAAGGATTGAGCCTTTACCCATCTTCTTTGCAAGCTTCATTCCGTAAGCAACTGCATGTGAGCTTTCAATGGCAGGAATTATACCCTCCATTCTTGAGAGCTCGAAGAATGCTTCTATTGTCTCATCATCATTTACAACATCATATTTTACTCTTCCAAGATCATGTAAAAATGCATGCTCAGGTCCTGATGACGGATAGTCAAGTCCGCTTGCAACTGAATATACAGGAGCAGGCTCGCCATTTTCATCTTTGAGCATAATACTGTTAAATCCGTGCATTATACCTTCTTCTCCGTACTGAAGGCTTGCTGCATGATCTCCAAGTGCAGTGCCGCGTCCGAGTGGCTCTACGCCATATAAATCAACAGGGTCATTAAGGAAGCCCGAGAACATTCCCATGGCATTTGAACCGCCGCCGACACATGCAACAACCGCATCTGGAAGTTCACCTGTCATCTCTACAAACTGCTCTCTAGCCTCAATACCGACAATACTCTGGAAGTCTCTTACCATAAGCGGGAACGGATGTGGTCCGAGAACTGATCCGATACAGTAAATAGCATCCTTATATTCTCTGCAATACGCATCAAATGCAGCATCAACTGCTTCTTTTAATGTCTGAAGTCCGTCAGTTACTTCTACTACTCTTGCACCGAGAATCTTCATTCTTGCAACGTTAGGTGCCTGCTTCTTAATGTCTACGGCACCCATATAAATGTCACATTCAAGACCAAAGTATGCTGCCGCTGTAGCAAGCG
The DNA here is from genome assembly GCA_015057375.1 of Lachnospiraceae bacterium. GTDB lineage: Bacteria > Bacillota > Clostridia > Lachnospirales > Lachnospiraceae > V9D3004. The sequence continues at coordinate 4,705 of SVEM01000052.1, read as the reverse complement.
CAACACCGTGCTGTCCTGCACCTGTCTCAGCTATAACCTTCTTTTTACCCATGTATTTTGCAAGAAGTACCTCACCCATACAGTGGTTTAACTTGTGCGCACCACTGTGATTAAGGTCCTCACGCTTTACATAAAGCTGAACGTTGCCAAGCTTATTTGACAATCTCTCAAGATAAGAAATCGGTGTAGGTCTTCCCTGAAACTCCTTACGGATACGACGAAGCTCACTGATAAATCTTCTTGATTTGCAAATAGTCTGGTATGCCTCTGTAATCTCATTCATGGCAGTCTGAAGCTCAGGTGAGATGTATGAGCCGCCGTATTTGCCAAAATAACCATTGGCATCAGGATAATTTTTGAAATATGTGCTAAAGTCAACATCGTTAAATATCATAATTTTTCCCTCCTAAAATTAATAAAAAATCCTTGACAGAAATACTCTCTCTGTCAAGGACGAATAACATACATATCTGTATGACACTATCCGCGGTGCCACCTTGAATTCATGGAATGACCCATGCACTTGTTGGATACCTGCATATCCATAGTAACTGACGTGTACCAGTACGTCGCAGAATACTCAGACATCTTACGAAGTCCTTTGACTGCGCCCTCCGCGGTCCATTTGACAATCTGTATCTTACCTGTCTCTCAGCAACGCAGGCTCTCTGTGAAGTCATAACTGCCGTTATCTCCGCATCAACGGTTTAATCAATATTTATTTGTTAGAATTATAAAATTGTATTATGCATTTGTCAATCACTTTTTGTTACTTTATAAACATTTTAGTCAAAGAGCCATCCTAGGAATCTCTCGATCATGGTATCCCAAACAATCCATTCATGCTCACCCGGCATTTCCTCAAAATGAATGTCTATTCCGTTTTCTCTGCAGTATTTCAGGTACTTCTGAGAAAACTCATAGCTGTAATCTTCTGTTCCGATTGCCGCAAACAATTTTGGAAGTTTAACATTTTCTCTCACAGCCTTGTCAATCCATTCCTTTGAATCACTCATGCTGCCTGTAAGCTTGTCGAGACTTCCCCAGTTTAAGGAAACGATACCGCATTTATCCTCAGGACTGTTGCCCATCCTGTCATTCCCTCCGACAATGTCAAGGATAAATGAAAGTCCTGAAAGGTTAGCTGCCGCATAAAAATCATCCGGACGGTTAAATGCCCATTTGAACGCGCCGTAGCCTCCCATCGAAAGTCCTGCAACAAGTCTCTTGTCAGCTGTCTTATTTACAGGAAGAAGTCCCTCCGAAATGGCAATCACCTCTTCAGTAATATATGTAAAATAATTGTAACCGTGCGCCATATCTGCATAAAAGCAGCTTCCGTCCACCTCAGGCATGACAACTGCAACGTTGTATTTATCGGCGTAACGCTCTATGGATGTATATCTTATCCAGTCAAGCCCGTTTCCCGCACCGCCGTGGAGCAGATAAAGTGTCGCTGCCGGTTCCTTCCCTTCGTGGGTACATGCCGGAAGTATGTAGTAAATGTTAGTATGATAACCAAGTATCTGTGATAAATAATCAAAATGAAGCATTCCCATATTACTTGTCCTCCTTAAGCATGCGATCCATCATAATCGGAAGCCATCTGTCCCAGAAACTCCATACATGTCCGCCTTCACCCTCGTCAAACTCAATAGGGAACCCTTCCGCCTTCATATCAAGAGCAAACTTCTTAGCACCGTCGTAAAAACCGTCGCTTACTCCGCAACAAGCGTAAAATCTCGGAATATCCGCACCCTCTTTAAGAAGTTTTCTGCACAGATACTTAAAGTCATTGTAGCTTTCACGGTATTCCTCAAGAGTTCCGAACGCATTAACAATTCTGTCAGGCATTCTGTCATAAAAACCGAGTTCCTCAAGGTCTCCTGCTCCTGACATTCCGCATGCCGCCGCAAAAAAGTCCGGTCTGTTTAATGCCCATTTAAATGCACCGTGCGAACCCATTGAGTTTCCAAGTACAAAACGGTCTTCTCTTTTATCAGAAAGCGGAAATACATTTTCAACCACCCTTGGAAGTTCCTCGGTAAGGAAGTCAAAATACTTTTTACCGTATATCATGTTACTGTAAAAACTATTTCTTACCTCAGGGAAAATTACTGCCATATTTCTTTCATACGCATATTCCTCAATATTAGTTCTGCGCAAATAAAGCGAACTATCATCAGAACCTCCGTGAAGTATATAAAGTGTCTTCTTTTTATCATAATTCTTATAAAACTCACTGCAGCCTTCGCTGTTTTTCCATGGCTCATATGTCGGAATAATCGCCATGATATTGGTCTGTTCCCTCAAAACACTTGAAAAAAATGTATATCTTACAACGCCCATAGTAAACCTCCGATTTTTATTAATCTACAGCACAAGCAAAAACTGCCATACCTTCCTTGCCAGGAAGTTCAAGAGAAACTTTTCCGCTTGCGCTTTCACTGTACACTGTTCTTGTCATTTCCCATGTATCAAGTATCTCAATTTTATACTTCCTGTCTTCCGGCAAATCAATATCAGTTTTTGAACAACAATCTCTGTCAAAATAACGGAGATATGCCTCATCTCCTACATGTGCAAAGCATGGTCTGATATTGAGAATATACGGCTGAACCCTCTCGTCAGACAACTGAACAAGACCGTTTGAAAAGAAATCACGCTTATACTCCTCAGGTATTCCGTTCTTTTTCATATCCATTATCATTTCACGAGTGTAACGTCCCAGACCTTCATTTACATAGTAAAGCGGCCCTGAAAGTTCGTCTAAAATGCTCTTTAAAAATGCAATTCTTTCCGGACTTTCTCCTTTTAATACACCGCCTCTTGACCACCAAAGCACTTCATCATCACTGTAGTAAGTCTCTCCGTGTGTGCAGTAACCGCCGAGTGTATATGCAACCCAAAATCTTCTTACCATTTCTTTTGCGGAAATATTTCCCCAACCGTGATGAATATTTCCTTCGTATCTGCATTCGTCAAACACAACCGGCTTGTTATATTTTCTCTGCAAATCAGGAACCTCGTTAACATTTGAATCCTGAATACAGCAGTGTGTTATCTCATCAAGTGAGAAATCCCAGTATTCAAAACCGTTATGATTACTGAGACAGTGTCCGTATGGATCGCGCTCTTTGATATACTTACCAAAATCAATCCAATCCTGCTTGTTGTAGTTGCCTACAAAATCGTACTCATTTGCAAGACTCCACCATATATTAGGAATTGCAGAAAATCTTCTTAACAGATAATCAAGATATGTCAGGCTGTCTTCCTTACTCAAGCCTGCAAATCCCCATCTGTCGTATGGATGGAAAATAATCAGATCAACCTGTATTCCCATCTTGCAAAGTCTTGCCATTCTTTCCTCAAAAACATCCCAAAATTCAATGCATGGCTTATGTACATCCCATTTTCCGTCTGTCTTTTCAAAAGCATACAAGTCCGGTTCATTATGGTTAAAATCATAATGTTTTGGGAACACGCACAGTCTTATTTTATTAAACGGCGCTTTGGAAAGCGTGTCCATTGTCGTCTCAACCAGCTCTTTATCCTGGTGCATCATTGCATAAATCGTTGTTCCAATAGGATAATAAACTGTTCCGTCTTCATATTCAAAATGAAGGTCTTTAGCATGTACCATTCCATGCACGCCTTCATCCGCTTTATCGCACATTTCTTCTCCCGCAGCAGAAAATAATCCGCTTACAGTCCATGTGTAAAGACCTGTCTTTTTCGGGAAAAATCTTATCTTATATGTATCATTTCCGGCGTAAAAACCGTATGTCGTAATGCTTTCGCCGTCATTTGTAAACACCGCTTTAAGATCTATGTCAGCAAATGAACCTGCCGGTTCTTCTCCCTTAAATGTAAGTTCAAATGTTTCGTATTGTCTCATATAGTTCTGCCCTTCCCCATATATTATTCTGCCCTATTAACAGCTACAACTATAAGCCTCTCCTCACTGTTTGAGATGTAACAGGTAGATAATGTCAAAAGTCTGTCACCGTACTTTGGAACAATTCCGGTATCATATTCGGATCTCTCAAGAATATCCGCTATTGCAAGATTGTACTCTTCTTCATCATAAGCTTCGATAAAATCGTACCACACATCATCGCTTTTTATCTGAAGTACCGCAAATACCTCATATTCAACATAGCCTTCCAGAGTCTCAAACTCAACAACAGAATGCTTCTTATAATAGTCTTCATTCATAAAACCAAGCAAATCTGAGAACATTGTATCGTTTCTCATATTATGCCCAAAAAAGATACGGTTGCTGCTATTTATGCTGCAACGACTATCCATAAACGGTGTGCCGCTTACACTATATTCCCCGTAAAAATTTCTGTGAAGATACTTTTCAGGATAATTAGGGGTATGCATAACGGGATAGTCTATGTGTGTATTTGGAACGCACACCCAGCCTATGCATTCTTTATTTTTTTCAATCAGAAGTCTAATATTTTTTTTGCGTTTTGCCTTATCACCTGATTTTTTTTCTTCTGTTGTTTTATCTACTGTTGTTTCAATATCTGAATCAACGTTGCCACTTTCTACTTCCGGCTCTTCCTCATAAACCAGCTCTATCTCTTTTGCCAGTGTATCAAATGTATCTGCATCCTTTTTAAGCTCCAAAAGCTCCTTCGCTATCATAAATGCAGACACACAAAAAACAACAGAAAAAATAATGATAAAT
>SVEM01000051.1 GCA_015057375.1 Lachnospiraceae bacterium | reverse complement strand
CATTTGGTATAGCATCCTTTCAGATACCACTACTGGGTGTATACGGTGCGTGTTCCACCTGTGGAGAGAGTATGCTGCTGGCAAGCATGAGTATCGCCGGTGGCTTTGCGGAAAAGGCAGTCTGTGTTACCTCCAGTCATTTTGCCAGCGCGGAGAAAGAGTTCCGTTTCCCGCTGGAATACGGCAATCAAAGGCCATTGTCCACCACTTGGACCGTGACGGGCGGCGGAGCTTTTGTGCTCAGCGCAGGTAAAAGCGGGCCGAAGAAACCCCGTGCGAAAATCACCGGCATGACCGTTGGAAAAATTGTGGACTTTGGTTTGAAGGATTCCATGAATATGGGACCCTGCATGGCTCCCGCAGCAGCGTCGTCCATCGAACAACATTTTATTGACTTTAATAGTCAACCAGGCGATTATGATAAAATCATTACCGGAGATCTTGGAATTGTGGGGCAAAAGGTTCTGTTTGACCTGTTGAAGGATAGAGGATACGATATTTCAGAGCAGCATATGGACTGCGGTATCGAAATCTTTGACGCTGCAACTCAGGATACCCACTCCGGTGGCAGTGGATGTGGATGTAGTGCAGCAACTTTGTCTGCCTATATCCTGAAACAATTGGAGGAGGGCAATTGGAAGAAGGTTCTTTTTATGCCCACAGGAGCATTGTTGAGTAAGACCAGTTTTAATGAGGGAAAGAGTGTGCCGGGAATTGCCCACGGGTTGGTGATTGAGGCGGTGTAGGTGGTAATGATTGCGTAGAATTGAAAGAATAAGAGGTCTGTAGCAAATGTGCTACAGACCTCTTGTGGTTTACGAATGTTGCAAATACTAATACGCCATGTTGTCCTCTGTTCCATAACTACTTCGCTTCTGTCTGTAAGTTTTTTATTATGTACCTTAAACAAATAACATTGGTATATATACATTGTACATTGCATACAAGAAATTTACAACTAATTCTGTTCATTATCTATCTGAATTACTATTGTAGGTCGAACTCCAAGCCAATTTGTTACTGTCTTGTTATTAACATGATAGGATGAGGTTATCGTATAAACACTTCCATTTAGCATACATTTTTGGCCTTCCAATTGATGTCCTCCATCTCCCCATCCATAATCAACATATGATGTTTCCATATCTGCAAGCCACCATGCGATACGTTCACTACTTTCTCCATTCTTCTTAGCCTGTGCTAATGCGTATGGAGTAGCATCCGTCATAGCAGCGTCACCATTCTCGAAATACTTTTCGAGTTGAGCTTGTGTAAGTAGACCTATTTTGTCCGCATAATGACTTGGGTGCTCACCTCCAATATATGCCTGTTCCTCTGTAGTGAAAGCAGTATTGAAAAATGTATCCTTAAGCCACTTATATAAGTCACTAGACGTTAACTCTACTCGTGAAACATATTCTTCATTATACTGTTGACAGTCAAGAACATATTCACTAATAATATACAGTTCTTTATAAAGTCCATTAGGCGTTATTTCTGCTGACAAAACATGCCACTCTATTTCTTCTGCTCCGTTTGATAAATCATTATCTTGTTCATAGTGACCAAATGATACTATATCACCTACTTCCGCATTCATAAATATGTATTGATAATTCAATGCACTTACTGGTTCACTTCCTTCTTTATTGCAAGCCACCAAACCTAAAACTAATATTGCCATTGCAACAAGTGTAATAACTCTTTTTTTCATAGGTATCTCCTCTACTAAATCTTGTTTGATTTTATTACAACTTTTTCACATATACAGAATAAAAGCATTTATTCCTCCGGAGTGTAGTCTATTACCGCATGCCCCTGTTCTTTTGCCCATGTCTCTGCGTATGAATCTTTTGGCGCATACACAACAATAGGCGACTCACTCCAACTCAAAATAGCCGAATGGATTTCTTTCGCACTCTCCGGTATCCATAAAACTGCTAATTCGTCACACCCAGAGAATGCCCACATCTCAATGGTTTCTACTTGTGAAGGCAATTTAACCTCTACGAGACTACTACACCCAGAAAAAGCCCTGTATTCAATCACCTTTATTGTTTCAGAAAAATTTATTTCGGCAAGACTAATACATTTGTAAAATGTATCTTCTCGAATTACTGTTTGTCTATTGGATAGTGTAACTTCTTTCAAACTACTGCATTCAGAAAAAGCGCCTGCACCAACCTCTTTTACAGTATCCGGAATAACTATATTAATAAGAGAGCTACAGCCCTCAAAGGCATCTTCACCTATTTTTGTCAAACCATGCGGTAATATTATCTCTGTCAACCCAGTACAATATCTAAAGGCTCCGTCGCCTATTTCAATTATCGTATCTGGAATTGCAATGTTAGTGATATTGCGTACAGGATTATCAACAAACTTTCTTAAATCCTCTGTGTCACTAACAGGCCCACCCCAATATGGTGCATGTCCGCCAAGGTCGATTATGATTTTTACCGGCAGCCCATTAATAGTTTTAGGAATTGCGATGCTCGTTAAATTCTCATCTATTATACCGATTATAGCGATGCAGTCAGCCTCTTCTTTATAACTGAAATCATGTTCTTTCATGTTAAAATACCGATACTCAAATGCCGATACATCTGTAGCATTCCATGGTATTTCGGTCGGTTCCGGCGTTGGTGTACTCGTCGCTATAAGCTCTGTTGTCGGCTCAACTGTTGGAGCGGTAGTAGCTTCTACTTTTTTAGTAGGTTCTACTGTTGATGTTGAGTTGTTTCTTGTCTGTACTGTTCCACAAGCTGTCATTGCTACTGAAAGTGTTGCTACAGTAGCAAACATAAGAATTTTCTTTTTCATAAGTACCTCCATTTTTATTAAATATATAGTTTTTGACAATACAACCCTATTTAATCAAATTATAGTCATCTTTCAGACTATAGTCAAGTAAAAAACTATATCCTATGCTTATAGTATAATCTTCAAAGGAGGTTTCATATTGATAAGCTATTCTCCATTTTGGAAAACGTTAGAAGCTTCGAGCGAAACTACTTATACCTTAATTACAAGGCATAAAATATCAAGTGCAATTATTGATAAACTAAGAAAAAACAAACCTATGAACACAACAACATTGAATGATTTATGTAGAATTCTTAATTGCAATATTCAAGACATCGCAACTTATATAGCGTCTGATGACGACCAACTATTATAAAAGGCACAGGAAATTTTTTATCTTTCCTATGCCTTTTATTATTTAACACCCTATTCTTTCTGATAGTCTCAAGAAGCTTTCGATAAATGCTCTGTTATTATCCGTCTCTAACAATGTTGTCAGTAATGGGTCTCCCTCACGGATACGTAATGTTCTTCTTATTTCTTTCGGGACAACAACACGTCCCAAATCGTCGATACGACGGACTATTCCTGTTGCTTTCATATAAAAAAACCTCCATTTACAATTTCTAGCCTTGCAACTAGTATCTGTAAACGGAGGCTTTTTATACCTCGATTTATTTTACTTTTATTATTCTACAATCGCCTTTACAGCCTCTGCAAGCTTATCACACTTACAGTCTCTGAAGAAATACTCCTTGAACTTCTCGCCGCTTACTGCGCCCTTTAATAACTCCTGATCAAGATTCTTCAAAATTGTTATCATATCTACATGAGTAACCTTCTTAACTTCATCAAGAATCTTCTTATTTCTCTGCTCCGGTACCACTCTTTCCTTAGGATAGCCGCCGCCACCGGGTGCGCAGAATAATTTCTCGAAGATGTACTGTAAATTAAGCTCGCCGCCCCATCCGAAATTCTCTGCAAACGGAAGTGCAATTGTATTACCGTCATTTACCTGTGAGAAAAGGTAAGCATCAAGCGGTGATTCAATATGTCCGCAAAGTACGTTCGGGAAAGAGTTACATGCAAGCATTGCACCTTCACCTGTACCGCAACCTGTAATAACAAAATCTGCTGCACCGGAATTAATAAGAATTGCAGTAAGAATACCTACCTGTACATAAGTAAGCTGTGCTGCATCATCTGCCGCATACATACCGTAATTAACAACCTCATGTCCCATCGGCTCTACAACGCTCTTAAGTGTATTATAAATCATTTCATTCTTAGCAGCCTGGCTGTTTTCATTAATTAATGCTATTTTCATAATGTCTTCTCCTTTTGTTTTTATAATATTAACAACATCCTCTTAAATATAAGATACATACCCGGTTTTGTCAACTGCCCTGCATGTACATTCCCGGATTATTAGAAGCACTTTCCGTCCTTACAATCCTCTGTGCCTCCGCAACGATAACAAAGCTCATTGGGGCACTGTCCTTTTTCAAAAAAACCAACAAGATTTTCAACAGTAGTCTCTGCTATGTTCTCCAATGCTTCTTCCGTTAAAAATGCCTGATGGGAGGTTACAATTACATTCGGCATTGAGATAAGTCTCGCAAGTACATCATCTTCCATGATGTGACCTGAATTATCCTCAAAAAACAAGTCCGATTCCTCTTCATACACATCAAGGCACGCAGCCCCGACTTTGCGTGATTTAATACCTTCAAGAAGTGCAGAAGCATCTACCAATGCTCCCCTTGAAGTATTAAGGATTACTACACCCTTTTTACATTTATCAAGCGATACTTCGTCAATGGTATGGTAAGTTTCATCCGTCAAAGGACAATGCAATGATATTATATCACTGTTTGCAAAAAGCTCATCAAGTTCCACATATTTTATTGTGTCCCCATTATCCAAGCCTTTTGCGGGGAACTTATCATAAGCTAAAACCTTCATGCCAAAGCCCCGGCAAATATCTATAAATACACGCCCGATTCGACCTGTTCCGATAACTCCGACCGTTTTACCGTATAAATCAAAACCGGTAAGTCCCGACAAACTGAAATTAAAGTCCCTGGAACGTATATATGCTTTGTGTATACGGCGAATAGAAGTAAGAAGCAATGCCATGGCATGCTCTGCAACCGCATAAGGCGAATATGCCGGAACTCTGAGCACATGAATTTTCCCATATGCATATTTCATATCCACATTATTAAAACCCGCGCACCTTAACGCCAAAACACGGATATTCATGGCAACCAAACGATCTATAACCGTCGCATCCACCGTATCATTAACAAATGCACATACCGCATCATATCCATTGGCCAAATCTACTGTATCCTCATTGAGCTTGGTCTCAAAATATTTAAATGTTATTCCCTGTTCCTTTCCATATCTGTCAAAAGACGGAATATCATAAGGTTTTGTATCAAAAAATGCTACTTTCATTAAGACTCTTCCTTTCTCTCTCTCGCCTTTGTCGGCGAAACACCATAAGCTTCTTTAAACTTATATGAAAAATAGTTACCGTCGTTAAAACCACAGGCAAACGCAATCTCACCAACAGCTCTTCCAGGTTCATTTTTAAGCATATCTTCTGCCTTCTGCAAACGAAGAATTGTGAGATACTCCTTAAAACCAAAGCCTGTCTCCTGCTTAAAAACTCGTGACAAATGTTCAGCACTTACCGAAACAAGCTTAGCCGCCGTAGATAACTTAATATCGTTCATATAATTATGTTGTATATAGTTAAGAACGCTACTTACAAGAGTGCTCTCTTCTCTCTTCTCATGCTCGTTCTTATTACGCAAAATAAGCAGAAATAACGCTGATGTATAGCACTTAAGCGCTTCTGCCGACAATTCGTCTCCAAGGCTGTATTCACGCTCTATATTTGCAAAAATCGCATCAAGTTCCGCAGTAACTTTACTGTTACGGTAAAGATATCCTATAGACGGTATGCGCTCTGCTATTTCATTCGGTATATAATCGCCCGAACAGTTAATAAGAAGTCGTGTATGGGCTACTCCGCCGTAATTGGTACGATGAATTATATCTTCCGGTATAAGAATAACATCTCCCGGCTCAACTTTATATGAATGATTACCTATAAAATAATTGCAGGTACCGGTCTTCATATAATAAACCTCAAACGCATGATGATAGTGATGCGTGGATTCATGGTCAATGATATCAACTACTTTGCTATAGTAATAGTTTGGTATATACTTCTTAATACTTCCTCTCATTTACTTCATCCTCAAGTTTTTTCTTTTATAATATCATCTGACATCAAAATATTCAAGATTTTTTATTGTTTTTATCAATTTTTTTAAGAACTATCATAATTAAAACCCGATACCTTGAAGTTACCTTCGAAAATATCGGGTCAAAATCAAATTTATTTGTCTGTATCAATAACCATCTCTGTCTCACCGTCAAAGAGATATACACTCTTGTAAGGAATTGAGAACTCAATGTTGGTATCCATCTCCGGTGTATCATGCGGGTCAACCTTAAGAATTGACTTAACACCCTCAATATCAACGTATACGTTAGTATTATCTCCCAAAAGCTCTGTAAGTTCTACATCTGCTTTAAGTACAAAGCTGTCATCCTTAGCACCGAGTTCAATTACTTCCGGACGGAAACCAAAAATAATCTTCTTGCCTTCATATGTAGCAAGCTTATCTGCAGCAAGTACATTTGAAAGTGCAAGTGATGTACTTCCTACCTTAATTGCTCCGTTCTGAACATCTGCTGTAATAAAGTTCATAGGCGGCTCACCTATAAATCCGGCAACAAACATATTAACCGGCTTAAAATACAACTCATAAGGGGTACCAACCTGCTGAATATATCCATCCTTCATAACTACGATTCTGTCAGCCATCGTCATAGCCTCTGTCTGATCATGTGTTACGTAGATTGTTGTTGCTCCAACTTTTCTATGGATATCTGTAATCTCTGAACGCATTGTTACACGCTGCTTAGCATCAAGGTTTGAAAGCGGCTCATCCATGAGGAATATACCAACCTTACGGATAATAGCTCTACCTACAGCAACACGCTGTCTCTGACCACCTGAAAGAGCTCTCGGCTTTCTGTCAAGGTAATCTGTAAGACCAAGAATTCTTGCAGTATCCATTACTCGTTGCTCAATAATATCATCATCTACACCCTGAAGTGTAAGACCAAATGCCATATTATCATATACTGACATATGCGGATAAAGAGCATAACTCTGGAATACCATCGCAACCTCACGTTCACGAGGACCCTTCTCGTTAGCACGAACTCCGTCAATATAGAACTCACCCTTACTGATATTCTCAAGACCCGCTATCATACGAAGAGTTGTAGATTTACCGCATCCCGAAGGACCGACAAAAATTATGAATTCGCCCTGCTCAATCTCCAAATTAAAATCATGCACAGCATGAAAACCAT
>SVEM01000050.1 GCA_015057375.1 Lachnospiraceae bacterium | reverse complement strand
TGTTCCTGCGGTTCTCTCTGCCGTGCATACATCAAGTGTTTCGCCTATAAACGACTTGTTTGATGCACCAAGAAGCACAGGATAACCGAATTCTTTTATCTTATCAAGATGTGCAAGAACTGCCATATTCATATGATAATCTTTAGCAAAACCAATGCCCGGATCTATAATTATCTTGTCATCTGATATTTTGCTTATCTTTGCAGTATCTATATACAGCTTGATTTCGTCCATTATCTCCCGGAAATTTTCCTGAATTATCGTATCATCACAAGATGACGCCTCATATTTTTTTTCTGAATTGTGCATTATAACAACAGATGCATCAAATTCACTTACAACATCTGCCATATGCTCCTTGTTCCCTTTATATCTGAGTGAACAAATGTCATTAATCATTTCTACACCCTCATAAAGAGCCTCTCTTGCAACACTACTGTAAAATGTATCTACCGATATAGGAATATTGAATCTTTTCTTTATTTCTTTTATAACGGGAAGAATACGTCTCAGCTCTTCTGCACTCTCTACCACATTAAATCCGGGTCTTGTAGACTGCCCGCCAATATCAATTATGTCCGCCCCATCATTTATCATTTTGTCAACCTGCATTAACGCATGGTCAACATCCATGTATTTTCCGCCGTCTGAAAATGAATCCGGAGTCACATTGAGTATTCCCATTATATATATATTATTATCAGTATCAAATTTTCTGTTTCCGATTATCATATAAACACCATAAAATCTTTTATCTTATCATATTCATAAATGTATTTTTAAGTTCATTATTATCTGCAATGCATCCACGGCACACCATACTAACTGTTTTTGAGCCCGGTTTTTTGATTCCGCGCATTGTCATGCACATATGCTCTGCCTCAATATAAACGATTGCACCCAAAGGACACAGATGTTCCATTATGGCATCTGCTATCTGTGCTGTAAGCTGTTCCTGTATCTGTGCACGTCTTGTATATACTTCAACCGTTCTTGCAAGTTTACTTAATCCCACAACTTTTCCGTCCGGCACATATCCAATATGAACTTTTCCGTAAAACGGAAGAAAATGATGCTCACATAAAGAATAAAATGTTATATCCTTCTCTACCACAAGCTCATTATTTTCCGCAGCAAACGTCTTTGAAAGATGCTCTGCCGCATTACCTCCGATACCCGAAAACAATTCTTCACACATACTGCTTATGCGTTGTGGAGTATCGACTAAACCTTCTCTTTCCGGGTCCTCTCCTATTCCTTCGAGAAATAGCTTTACGGCCTGTTCTATTTTTTCTTTATCCACTCGTATATCCTCCTTTTGAAGGAATTTTGACAAAAATATTCTACACTAACTATATTAACTATGCAAGAATTAGTTTCCTGCAAGCAAAGATAACGAACCGTAAATTACGACGACCGTACGATCTTTATCACCTTCACTTATATTATCTGTTACATATTTAATAACTTCTTTTGCACATTTGTCGTGACATTCAGGCACGATATGCATTATATCTTTTATATATTCTGAAAACTTCTCTGTTTTCAGCCCTCTTTTTCCCGGTGCTTTTACAATATGCATCTCATCAAAAGAATTCGAAAGTTCATGTAATATTCCCTTCACATCTTTATCTGAAAACACTCCCATTATGCCAATTCTTTTATATTTTTCCCTACCAAATATATTATTAAGGCTACACGCAAGTTTTGCCGCAGCATCAGGATTATGTGCTCCGTCAATTACAACATAAGGTCTTTGCTGTACTATCTGAAATCTGTTATTCCAAACGGTCTTTACTAAACCTTTTTTAAGTTTGTCTACATCTATACTGTCATTACGAAATAGTGCCTTTACAGCTTCTATTGCCGTTACAGCATTATCAATCTGGTATGTGCCACAAAGCTTTGTTTCCCATATTTCTCCATCATATTCAAATTCATTACCGCATATACCACTCTTTATTATCCTATATTCAGAAGGGAAAATAATACTGCTTCGATTTTCCTTTGCTTTCTTACAAAGAACTTCTTTCACAGATTCTTTTTGTGCAGAACTGATATTACATGTATCATATCTCATTATTCCTGATTTGTTTTCTGCTATTTTGCATACATCATCTCCAAGGTAGGCTTTATGATCCTCAGAAATCGAAGTAAAAACACACAAATCTTTTTCTTCTATGGCATTGGTTGCATCATACAGACCACCAAGGCCACATTCAAGCACAATATAATCGCACTCCCACTCCTTAAATGCCATAAAGGCCATAACCGTTTCTATCTCAAATGCAGAGTTTTGTATCACATCAGCATACGGTTTTAAGGCAGTTATATATTGTGCTACTTCATCTTCAGATATATATGTAACTTTATTTTTGTACATATATTGAATTTTCTCCCGATAACCATCGGTTACCGGCGACACATACCTGCCGACCTTATATCCCAATTCATTCAGCATGTAAGTAATAAATGATGATACCGAACCCTTACCATTTGTTCCTGCCACATGAATAATATGCATTCCACGATATGGTTTTTTTACGCATCCAAACAACTCCGCCACATTTTCAGTGCCGGGTGATATACCATACTTCTTATCAATTTCATTTAAATAATCCAAACAATCTTTATAATTCATATTTCTGTCTTAATAACAAAAAATCCTGCCATACAATGACAGGACTCCTTGTTATTATATAAATAATTATTTAATAATTCTTACTTTAATAACGCCTTCAATTGCTTCAATCTGTTTTACCATGTCTTCTGTTACAGGAGTTGAAACATCAATCATTGAATATGCATAATTGCCACGGCTCTTATTAAACATGTGATCAATGTTATGTCCTTCTGAAGAGAATACACTAGTACATCTTGATAAAACATTAGGTATGTTTGCATGACATATTGTCACACGTCCTACTGATGTACATACGCCGGCATCACAGTTAGGATAATTAACTGAATTAATAATGTTACCATTTTCAATAAAGTCTTTCATCTCTTTTACTGCCATAACAGCACAATTATCTTCTGATTCCTCAGTTGAAGCACCAAGATGAGGTATAACAATTGTATTTTTCATCTTAACAGATGTAGGATTAGCAAAGTCAGTGATATATTTAGCAACCTTTCCTGATTCAAGTGCCTCTGAAAGCTCAGCCTCATTTGCAAGAATATCTCTTGCAAAGTTAAGAATAACAACGCCGTCCTTCATCTTTGCAATACTTTCTTTGTTAATCATTCCTTTTGTATCATCGATTGCAGGAACGTGAACTGTGATAAAATCACATTTCTCATATATTTCATCTCTGTCCTTAACAATATGAACAAGTCTTGAAAGCTTAAGAGCATTAGCTACTGAAAGATATGGGTCACATCCGTATACTTCCATACCCATTGCACTTGCAGCATTAGCAACAAGTACACCAATAGCTCCAAGTCCGATGATACCAAGCTTCTTACCTTCAATCTCATGTCCGGCAAATGCTTTCTTTGCTTTCTCAGCTGATTTTGCGATATTCTCGTCATCGGCATTTGCTTTAACCCAATCAATACCGCCAATAATATCACGAGATGCAAGAAGAAGTCCTGCCATTACAAGCTCTTTAACTCCGTTAGCATTAGCACCAGGTGTGTTAAATACTACGATTCCCTGCTCAGCACACTTGTCAAGAGGAATGTTATTAACACCTGCACCTGCTCTTGCAATAGCTTTAAGAGAAGGTGAAAACTCCATATCATGCATAGCTGCACTTCTTACAAGTATACCATCTGCCTCATTTACATTATCTGTTATTACATAATTGTCATCAAATAAATCAAGTCCGACATTTGCAATAGGATTAAGACAATTAATCTTAACGTTACTCATTTTATATATACCTCTTTTCAGAATTATAAATTTTTCTTTTCAAAATCACTCATAAACTCAACAAGCTTACTTACGCCTTCTTTTGGCATAGCGTTATAAATACTTGCACGCATTCCGCCTACAGATCTGTGTCCCTTAAGATTCTCAAGTCCGGCTTTCTTAGATTCAGCAACGAACTTAGCATCAAGGTCTGCATTTCCTGTAATAAACGGAACGTTCATAAGTGAACGGTCTTCTTTTACAACTGTTCCCTTGAATAATTTGCTTGAATCAAGGAAATCATAGAGAATCTGAGCTTTCTCGATATTGTGCTGTTTCATAGCCTCAAGTCCGCCCATGTTCTTAATCCACTTGAATACCTTACCGCATATGTAAATACCGTATGCAGGAGGTGTATTATAAAGTGAATCGTTGTCTGCATGTGTCTTATATTTAAGCATAGTAGGTGTTCCAGGAAGAACGTCTTCTGTAATAAGGTCTTCACGCATAATTGTAATAACTACACCTGCAGGACCGATATTCTTCTGAACGCCACCGTAAACTACGCCATAATCATTTATATTCATTGGTTCTGACAAAAAGCATGAAGATACGTCTGAAACAAGAAGCTTTCCTTTTGTGTTAGGCAACTTCTTAAACTTTGTTCCGTAGATTGTATTATTCTCACAAATATATACATAATCTGCATCTTCACTGATAGGAAGATCACTACAGTCAGGAATATATGAGAATGTCTTATCCGCTGATGATGCTATGGCATTAGCTTTACCATATATACAAGCTTCCTGATAAGCTTTCTTAGCCCACTGTCCTGTAATAATATAATCTGCCACCTTGTTTTTCATAAGATTCATAGGAATCATAGCAAACTGTGTGGATGCTCCACCCTGTAAAAACATAACCTTGTAATTATCAGGAATGTTAAGCAAATCCCTAAGATCCTTTTCAGCTGTCTTGATAATGTCATCATAAACTTTAGATCTATGACTCATCTCCATAACGGACATGCCGGATCCTTTGTAATCAAACATCTCATCTGCTGCTTCTCTTAATACCTCCTCAGGCAGTACCGCAGGTCCTGCTGAGAAATTATATACTCTTCCCATCTTTTTCCTCCTTCTTGTCAGGCAATATGCCAATACACAAGTTAATTACTTTTTTAACGAACATTCTATATTGTATGATTTTGAATTATGATTGTCAATCCTTTTTAGCTAAATCGTCACCATCAAACGTTTTATCAATCGCTTCTCCAGGTGCAACCATCGGCCAAACTTTATCATCATTATCAATTATACACTCAATAACTGCAGGTTCATTTGATGCAAGCGCGTTGTCAAATGCTTCCTTAAACTCTTCATTTGTTGTAACTCTTACCGCATGAACACCAAGTCCTTCAGACACTTTAACGAAGTCAACTTTATCGTAAAGAACTGTATTAGAATATCTCTGCTCATAGAAGAGATTCTGCCACTGTCTTACCATTCCGAGAACATGATTGTTAAATACAACCTGAATAATCGGTATATTGTATCTTGACGCAGTTGCGAGCTCGTTAAGGTTCATTCTGAAGCATCCGTCACCACCTATATTGATAACATGCTTATCAGGACAACCAACTTTTGCTCCAATACATGCTCCAAGACCGAATCCCATTGTTCCAAGTCCGCCCGAAGTTATAAATGAAGCCGGCTTTTTATAATGATAATACTGTGCAGCCCACATCTGATGCTGCCCAACATCTGTTGTAATTATAGCCTCACCATTTGTTGCCTTATCAATATATGATATTATCGAAGGACCTGTGAGTCTTTCCATATCATACTTCATCGGCTTTTCTTTTTTCATTGTTTCAATAGTTTCCATCCACTCGGAATGGTCACATTTATCAAGTTTAGAATTTAATCTTGTAAGAACTTCTTTTACATCGCCGATAATACTATAATCAACCTTGATATTTTTATTAATCTCAGCAGGATCAATATCGATATGAAGTATTTTTGCATTTTTTGCAAACACCTTTGCGTTACCAAGAACTCTATCAGAAAATCTTGTTCCGATGGCAATAAGAAGATCACTCTTCATAACACCCAGATTGGCTGTCTTTGTTCCGTGCATACCAACCATGGAAATATATCTTTCATTTGTATTGTCAAATGATCCTTTACCCATAAGAGAATCACATACAGGTGCGTCAATAAGATTTGCAAATATAGCAAGTTCTTCTTCTGCTCTCGATGCAACACATCCTCCGCCAACAAATATCATAGGTTTTTTGGACTTGTTTATTGCTTTTATTGCAGTATCAATATCTTCATCAGTTATTTTGTCGGCACTTCTTACAGGTACATACTTATTCTGTTTTTCAAATTCACATGCTGATGCCGTAACATCCTTTGCAATATCTATGAGTACAGGACCTTTTCTTCCGGTCTGTGCAATAACAAATGCTCTTCTGATGGTGTCTGCCAAAGTATTTACATCTTTTACAATAAAATTGTGCTTAGTTATCGGCATAGTCACGCCGGTAACATCAATCTCCTGAAAACTGTCTTTACCAAGAAGCGGAACATTAACATTACATGTTATTGCAATAAGCGGAATCGAATCCATGTACGCTGTAGCAATTCCGGTAACAAGATTAGTTGCTCCCGGACCACTTGTAGCAAAACATACTCCAACCTTACCCGTTGCTCTTGCATATCCGTCTGCCGCATGTGCAGCTCCCTGCTCATGTGACGTAAGAATATGATTAATCTTATCCTGATATTTATATAACTCATCATATACATTAAGTATTGTACCACCAGGGTATCCAAATACAGTATCTATTCCCTGTTCTAAAAGACACTCAAGAACAATCTTCGCTCCTGTTAACTGCATAAATATCTCTCCTAATCTGTAATTTATTTTATCAAATTTCTAGTATAGCACCTTTATTTGCTGATGTTACAAGCTTGCTGTATCTTGCCAGATAACCTGTTGTTACTTTTGGTTCAAATGGTTTGAGATTTTCACGTCTCTTCTGTAATTCTTCATCAGAAACTTCAAGCATAATTGTATTGTCAGGAATATTAATGCTTATGATATCTCCTTCTTCTACAAGTGCAATTGGTCCGCCAACTGCAGCTTCCGGAGAAACATGTCCGATAGATGCTCCTCTTGATGCCCCGGAAAATCTTCCGTCTGTTATAAGTGCAACACTTGCTCCGAGTCCCATACCTGCAATGGCTGAAGTAGGATTAAGCATCTCTCTCATACCAGGTCCACCCTTAGGTCCTTCGTAACGAATAACAACAACGTCACCTGCTACAATCTTTCCACCCTTGATAGCTACGATTGCATCATCTTCACAATCAAAAACTCGTGCAGGTCCTTTATGTACCATCATTTCAGGCACAACCGCCGAACGTTTAACCACGCATGAATCAGGTGCAAGATTTCCTTTAAGAACAGCAATTCCACCCGTCTCACTGTATGGATTTTCTATTGTACGGATAACTTCAGGGTTGCGATTATAACAATATTCAATATTCTCCCCTACAGTCTTTCCCGTAACTGTCATAAGATCTGTATATAAAAGATTCTTCTTATTAAGCTCATTCATTACGGCATAAACACCGCCTGCCTCATTAAGATCTTCCATATAAGTATCTCCTGCAGGTGCAAGATGACAAAGGTTAGGCGTCTTTGCACTGATTTCATTTGCCACAT
>SVEM01000009.1 GCA_015057375.1 Lachnospiraceae bacterium | reverse complement strand
ATATACGAATTTTAATGAATAATTATGGGATAAAGATTATAAATTTATCATTAGAGGATCTAACAAAATATATTTTTGATAGTCGTCATACTGACGGAAGGTTTTGTCGATAATATTATAAGTAAAAGCATCCTTATTAGGCAGGTCGCGCGGGTCAATGGCATCAAGCCTGTGAAGCACATTTTCATAATAAGAATATTCTGACAAAAAAGACTCTTCGGTGTATCTGCCCAGACCTTTTGGGGTGTTTTTTATATCGTATGCATCCGGATCGGAAAGAGTATAGTTTTTTGTCAAAGAATCGGTTGATACAAGATGGGCGAATATTTCATCGCATAAAGCAGAAAAGTCATTTTCGGAAGTTTTTTCGGGCAGTGTGGATTCCGTTCTGCAGGCAGATGCCCAGATTAATGTAGTAAGAATACAAAAAATGTAAAAAAGACGGCGCATAATTCATTTCCTCCTAAAAGTAATTTATTCAAAAGTGATGAATGAAATGCATTATCTTTTCATAATATTGAACAGACACTATTTTACCGGCTTTTGCCGCAAGGGGGATTGTCGATGGAGGACAAATATGATGAAGTGCTGTTAAAATATGACTTTTCGGTTAGAAGTCTAGGCAGAATGAGAGGAGCAATTCTTCTTAATACCGATAAGGGATATAAGGTGATGCGTGAAACACATGCATCAGCCGGAAGATTAATATGGGAAAACAAGGTTATGAACCATCTGAAGGAGCGTAACTTTGTTAAGATAGATGCGTTTAATGTCAATTGCGAGGGAAATATAAGCACAGCGGGGTTTGCAGGGGTCAGATATACGGTTAAAGACTGGTATATGGGAAATGAATGTGACATGAAAAATTGCGCAGAGGTTGCGGCCGCGGCAAAAAATATGGCGAATCTTCATAAAGGGCTTATGGGTATTGTGAAGGATGATTTGTGCATAACTGCGGAACCTGAAAATATCCTCAAGGTGTTTGAACGGCATCTTGCGGAGCTTAGAAGGGTGCGCAATTATATAAGAGGAAGTAAGGATAAAAATGAATTTGAGAGAAGCTGGCTATCCGTGTATGAAATGTATTATGAGCAGGCAGTTAAGGCAGTGAAACTTTTGTCGGAAAGCCCATACGAAAAAATACTTGCCGGTGTGCTTTCGCGGGGCGAAGTAAGCCACGGCTCGTACACATACCATAATGTTTACATGTGTGAGGACGGGGTGCCGTTTACGACTACATTTGAAAAGTGTGCGTATGGGATGCAGATTATGGATTTATATTATTTCCTGAGAAAATGTATGGAAAAAAATGAATGGAATGAGGAATACGGCAGAAGCATAATTTCCGGTTATGAAAGCATAAAAAGGCTGGGCGCGGAGGAATACAGAATACTCGGAATACTTCTTTTGTACCCGGAGAAGTTTTGGAAACTTTCAAGCTTTTATATGAATGGAAAAAAACGTCTTATGGCGGCGAAGAATTTGAAGAAGCTTGAACTGCTGAATATGCAGTACGAAAACAGGGTGAATTTCGTAGGAGAAATGGTCGGAAATGTATAAGGTTATTATTGAAAGAAACTGCTTAATTTGGTATAATTGGTTATAAATTTGTTATATAAATTTAATCATTTTAAGGAGGCATTACACATGGATTATAAAGAAATGTACGAAGCATGGATTAACAATCCATATTTTGATGAGGAAACTATTGCTGAGCTTAAGGCACTTGCCGGAAATGATTCTGAGATACAGGACAGATTTTATAAGGATCTTGAGTTTGGTACAGCGGGGCTCAGAGGTGTTATCGGAGCCGGAACCAACCGAATGAATGTATATACAGTAAGAAAAGCCACACAGGGACTGGCTAACTATATTAATAAGCAGAACACGGATAAGAAACGTGTTGCGATAGCATATGATTCAAGAAGAATGTCTCCGGAGTTTGCAAACGAGGCTGCGTTATGTCTTGCGGCAAATGGTATTAAAGCGTATATATTTGACAGTTTAAGACCTACGCCGGAGCTTTCTTATGCTGTAAGAGAGCTTGATTGTATTGCCGGTATCAATATAACTGCAAGTCACAATCCTCCTGAGTATAACGGATATAAAGTTTATTGGGAGGACGGTGCGCAGATTACACCGCCTCATGATACAGGAATTATGGACGAGGTATTGGCGGTTACTGATTACAATAATGTAAAGACAATGGATCAGAAAGAGGCAGCGGAGAAAGGCTTGTACGAAGTTATAGGACAGGCTATAGACGACAGTTATATCGATTGCCTTAAGAAGCTCATTATTCATCAGGACAGCATTGATGCCGTTGGTGATGACCTTAAGATTGTGTATACACCGCTTCACGGAACGGGAAATATTCCTGCAAGAAGAATCCTTGCAGAGATTGGATTTAAGAATGTGTATGTGGTTCCGGAGCAGGAGCTTCCTGACGGAGAATTCCCTACGGTAAGTTATCCTAATCCTGAGGCAGCAGAGGCATTTGAACTTGCACTTAAACTTGCAAAGGAAAAGGATGCTGATCTTGTTCTTGCTACAGACCCGGATGCTGACAGACTCGGTGTTTATGTAAAAGATGCAAAGAGCGGCGAGTATATTACACTTACCGGAAATATGTCCGGCTGTCTTATCGGAGATTATGAAATCGGACAGAGAAAAGCGACGGAAGGACTTCCTGAGGACGGATACCTTATTAAGACTATAGTATCATCAAATATGGCAGATGCCATTGCTGATTATTATGAAATCGGACTTATTGAAGTTCTTACAGGATTCAAATATATCGGACAGCAGATCCTCGGATTTGAAGAGTCCGGAAAGGGCAGTTATCTTTTCGGATTTGAGGAAAGCTACGGATGTCTTGTAGGAACTCACGCAAGAGATAAGGATGCGATAGTTGCGGTTATGAAGCTTTGCGAGGCTGCGGCATATTATAAGACTCAGGGCAAGACCCTGTGGGATGCAATGATAGATATGTATGAGAAATACGGATATTACAAAGATGATGTTACATCCGTTACTATGCCGGGTATGGAAGGTCTTGCAAAGATACAGGCGATTCTTGAAGCACTCAGAAATGATACGCCAAAGGAAATCGGCGGGTATAAAGTTTTATCTGCAAGAGATTACAAGGCAGATACAATAACCGATCTTGCAACAGGAGAAGTTAAACCTACAGGTCTTCCTTCTTCAAATGTGCTTTATTATGAACTTTCGGATGACGGCTGGTTCTGTGTAAGACCTTCCGGTACAGAGCCTAAGGTTAAGTTCTACTATGGACTTGTCGGAAAGGATCTTAAAGATGCTGAGGAGAAATCCGAGGCATTTGCAAAGGCAGTGCTTGAAATGATTGATTCGATTACGGCATAAAAAGAACGATAGGAGAGATTTGTATGAATGGCGCTCCTTTTATTGGAGAAATAGACAGATATCTGTTCGGACTTGGAACACATTATGAAATATACAAAAAGCTTGGTGCACATATAACAACGATTGATGGCGTGACCGGAACTCATTTTGCAGTATGGGCACCGAATGCACAAGCTGTAAGTGTAGTGGGCGATTTTAACGGGTGGAATCCGCAGGCAGGGAAAATGGAGTTGTTTTCTGATTCCGGAATATATGCGTTGTTTGTTCCGGGTGTTGGCCAGGGGGAGCTGTATAAGTACTTTATAGTGACTCAGGCCGGTGAAGAGGTTTATAAGACGGATCCGTATGGAAAATATACAGAGATGCGTCCTGCCAATGCTTCCATTGTATTTAATGATAATGATTATACATGGAAAGATGCTGAGTGGATGCAACTAAGAAGTAAAAAAGATCGTGAAGAGCTTCGTAAACTGCCGATGGCAATATACGAGTGTCATCCGGGTTCGTGGAGAAAAAATGCATCTGACAGCGACGACGGATTTTATAATTACAGACAGCTTGCACATGAACTTGGAAAGTATCTTAAGGATATGAAATACACCCATGTGGAGCTTATGGGAATTGCAGAATATCCGTTTGACGGCTCGTGGGGTTATCAGGTGACCGGTTATTATGCGCCTACAAGCAGATATGGAACACCTGATGATTTTAAGTATTTTGTGGATTATATGCATAAGCTTGGTATATCAGTAATACTTGACTGGGTACCGGCTCATTTTCCGCGAGATGCACACGGACTGGCAAGATTTGACGGAACGCCGCTTTATGAGTGCGCAGATCCAAGACGCGGAGAGCATCCTGACTGGGGTACTTATATATTTGATTACGGTAAAAATCAGGTAAGTAATTTCCTTATTGCA
Source organism: Lachnospiraceae bacterium (assembly GCA_015057375.1). Classification (GTDB taxonomy): domain Bacteria; phylum Bacillota; class Clostridia; order Lachnospirales; family Lachnospiraceae; genus V9D3004. The sequence goes on along the minus strand of SVEM01000009.1, from coordinate 49,379 downwards.
AATGTGCTGTACTGGGCAAATGATTTTCATATAGACGGATTCAGAGTAGATGCAGTTGCGTCCATGTTGTATCTTGATTATGGAAAACAGGACGGAGCATGGTTGCCTAATCCGGACGGAAGTAATGAAAATCGTGACGCTATAGAGTTTTTCAGACATCTTCACAGTATAGTGAGCGAGCATGCTCCGGGAGTATATATTGTAGCTGAGGAGTCTACCGCATGGGCAGGCGTTACTGCACCGGTAGATTTTGGCGGACTTGGATTTACCTTCAAATGGAACATGGGCTGGATGAATGATTTCCTTGATTATATGAAAACGGATCCTTATTTCCGCGGGGGGAATCATAATAAGTTATGTTTCAGTATGATGTACGCATACAGTGAAAATTTTGTACAGGTGCTGTCGCATGACGAGGTTGTTCACGGGAAAGCGTCGATGATATATAAAATGCCGGGAGATAATGTCCAGAAGTTTGCAAACTTAAGAACTGCTTACGGATTTATGTATGGACATCCGGGCAAAAAGCTTCTTTTCATGGGACAGGAATTTGCACAGACCAAAGAATGGAATGAGGCTGTGTCGCTTGATTGGGCTCTTTTAGATTTTCCTGAGCATGAAGGCATGAGAAAGTTCATTAAGAAACTTAATAGCCTATATAATAAATATGATGCACTTTATTACAATGATTATGATCCTATAGGATTTGAGTGGATGAGTTGTGATGACACGACTAATTGCGTAGTGTCATTTGTGAGAAGAGGAAGTACGGATAAAAAGCAGCTTCTTTTCATATGTAATTTTGCTCCGATACATCATCCTTCATATGTTATACCGGTATCCTGCAAAGGCAGGTATAACCCGATACTTAACTCTGACGATAAAGAGTTTGGCGGCCAGGGAATTGTAGAAAAGAAAGTGCTCAGCGCTAAGAAAGATAAGAAGAGCGGAAAATACAGCCTGGATATAGAGCTTGCGCCGCTTAGTGTAAGAGTGTTCAGTTATAATTATAGTGAGTAATGTAATATAAGATAAAAAAAGGTGTTGCCTTTGGTTAAAGACAACACCTTTTAAAATGCTTAAATTTTATGGTATCTGGTTATATTTCTTCAAAATCTTGTGTATTCTCTCTGTAGGATTAAGCAGGTGGCTTATTGATGAATCGTGATTAAGTGTATCAACAAGAAGTGCAATGTACTTACTCATATCAACGTTAATGTAATATTCACGTTTAAGAAGCTCATCTGTCTGATATATAAGGTTAGTTGTAAGAACTCTGTAAATAAGACCGCTTTCATAAGCCTGGTCGAACTTCTCAAGGCCGTTTGTAAAAAGACCAAATGTAGCTGCAATAAAGATTCTGTTTGCTTTACGTCTCTTAAGCTCTGTAGCAACATCGAAAACGCTTTCGCCTGAAGATATCATGTCATCGATTATTATAACGTCTTTACCTTCAACGTCTGCACCTAAGAATTCGTGTGCAACAATAGGATTACGTCCGTTTACTACTCTTGAATAATCTCTTCTCTTATAGAACATTCCGACATCAATTCCAAGAACGTTTGCAAAGTATACGGCACGGCTCATTGCACCCTCATCAGGACTGATAATCATCATATGCTGGGTATCAAAAGAAATGTTAGGAACATTTTTAAGCATAGCTTTAATGAACTGATAAGTAGGCATAACAGTTTCAAAACTCTTAAGAGGAATAGCATTCTGAACACGAGGGTCATGTGCATCAAAGGTAATGATGCTTTCAACACCCATCTCTGTAAGCTCCTGAAGGGCAAGTGCGCAGTCAAGAGACTCTCTTCCGCTTCTCTTATGCTGTCTGCTTTCATAAAGGAAAGGCATAATAACTGTGATTCTTCTTGCCTTGCCTCCTACTGCGGCAATGATTCGCTTAAGATCCTGATAGTGGTCATCAGGAGACATATGGTTCTCGTGGCCGCATACTGAGTATGTAAGGCTATAATTGCATACATCAACGAGAATATATACATCCATACCTCTTACGGACTCTCTTACGATACCTTTAGCTTCACCTGAACCGAATCTAGGGCAGGCGTTCTCTATGAGATATGAATCTTTCTTATATCCTGCAAAAGCAAGACTCTGATGATGCTCATTCTCATTCTCTGCGCGCCAGCTTACAATATAGTCATTGACTCTGTTGCCGATCTTGCGACTGCTTTCGAGTACAACAAGTCCGAGATCTCCAAAAGGTATCTTGTCTGTGTATGATTCTGATGATGTGCTCATAATATCCTCCGTTATGCAGATTCGACTGCTTTTTTGATGCGAATGTCATGTCCTGTTATCTTGAGTAGCTTGTAATGACCGGTAAGACGTGAAAAAATTCTTTCGCTATAGTTTCTGTTGATATCATCAAAGGAAAGGTTAGTTGATATAATTGTTGACAAATTATTCTTAATTCTTTCCTGTATACATGCAAATAACTGAACTTCTGTAAATCTGTTAATCATTTCTGTTCCGAGATCATCGATTACAAGCAGATCGCAAGTGTTGAGCATGGATAAAATTCCACTTGCCATATCATCGAGTTCCTCTTTGTGGAAAAACTTCGTTTCAAGGATATCAAAGAGTTGATATGAAGTCAAGTAAATAACCGAGTATCCTTTTTCAATAATTTCTTTCGCAATACAGTGTGAAAGAAAGGTCTTTCCCACGCCGGAGTGACCATAAATCAGCAGATTGTCAGCTGTTTTTCCAAAATTGTCAATGAATCCACGGCAGATATTAAGTATCCTCTTTATATTATCGCGCGGTGTTGTGTCATTGTCGCTGCATATGTAATCATCCGGGTAATATTCAATATTAAAATTAGAGAAGTTATCTTGTAAGAGTGCGAGAGAAAGATCTGTCTGGTTATACAACATATTAAGCAGTTCTTTCTGAAAACAATGACAATGATGATCGTCAATATATCCGGTGTCCTTACAGTCAGGACAGGAGTAAATGTGATCAAGATAATCGGCAGGAAAACCATTATCCGTAAGAAGTTTTTTCTTTTTGGTTTCTGTATCTGATATGTCTGATATAGTACGGTTTAAAGCTTCCTTGCTACCGGAGATAATTGCAGAAAGAATGTCATCAGATATATCGAAGGAATCTTCTAATGAGGCATATTCCGGTATGGCGGAACACACTTCTTGGTAACGGCTTTCTTCCGTATGTCTGTTGACAATACGGCGCTCGTCATATATACGCATAATGTGGTCAAATTGCAATCTTGATGACATCTTATCCTCCGGTTGATTATTTATTGAGAAGCTGCTCTAAGGCTCTGAAATCGTCGTTTGAGTAAGGACGCTGTTCATATGAATTAAAGGAATTAGAACTTGCCTTTGAAGACTTTTTCTTAGCCTGTGAAGCTTTTGTTTCATGTTCTTTGTCAAGGCTGTTCAGTGCTTCTGAACTTGTAACACCTGCCTTGTGCCATTTTTCAAGAATGCCGTTTGCATACTTGAAGCTAGGCTCGTTAATAGTAAGAATTGTACGGTTGCAGGCCTCTTTTATAAGCTCTTTGTCGAAGCCCATCATAAACCATGAATCGATGTATTCTTTTTGTGCAGGGGCAGGAGCTTTCGATATGCCAAATGCACGCATAACATCCATATACTCTGCTTCAAATCCTGCTGTGTGCGCTTTTGCTTTGTCGACGGTATCCACGCCATGCTTGTCCCAATCGATGGCAACCTTTTGAATGTATGTATGACTCTTTTTGCCATGACTTATGCAGTAATCATATAAATGGAATATAAGTTCCTGTGAGAACTTCAGGTTATCGAAAAGATAAACTATAAGTTCAACATCAGACGGTGAAAGAGGCTGTTCCATATATTTTTCAATAATGGTTGCAACAAATGAAAACTCCTCGTTCTTTGCAACGCCGGCAATCTCGGAAGTTGTATATGTACGTGTATATCTGTCGGAAGGCTGGATGCTTTCTGCGTCCGGAGTAACAAGACTAATGCTTGCTCCGGTGTTCTTCCTGGCAGGATTCTTAAGGGTAAGTTCACGTATATGTCCCTCCGAATCCAGTTTTATGCCAATAAGCCCCATGCTTTCCCAATATTTAAAAGAACGAAGCACATCATTCTCAGTAAGCCATAAACGGTCAGCTATATTTGATACGGATATGTTAGTGTTATCTGCGCATAAATCTCTCAAGATAAGAAGATAAACCTTAACATATGTACCGTTAGCCTGTGGCATGTACTCATCTATAAATAAATTAGCAACCGTAGTGCATGAAGATTCCGTGTGGTTGCGAATAATAATATTGCTCATGTTAAAACCCCTTGTGACTAATTATTTCTCCAGTCATTTTTAATGACAAAATGGATTATAACATAAGAAAAATAACTTGAAAACCGTGCATAACCCTTACGAATTGAGTAGAATGCCAATGTGGGATAACGTGGATAACTTTGTGAATAAATGCCCAAATCCATAATAAACAAGGCCTTTTTATATAAAACTTATCCACGTTTTATCAACATGTGTTGTAAAAGTCCGATTGGTTAATAACGTTAATATCTTAGAAGGAAAGTAGGTCTTCCCCTATATTTACTACGTTTCCGGCGCCCATAGTTATCAACAGATCGCCATTAACACAATTTTTTAAAATAAAATTTTCTATGTCATCAAAATCGGAAATATACACTACATCGGCACCAAGATCCACAAGTTTTTGCTCAAGATCTTTTGAAGAAATATCTCCCGGATCCTTCTCCCTGGCAGCATATATATCAGTGATGATAATCTTGTCTGCTATAGAAAGCGCATCGGCAAATTCCGAGAGAAATGCCTTTGTTCTTGTGTAAGTATGCGGCTGGAATACGCACCAGAGTCGGTTGTGCTCATAATTTTTTGCGGCGCGAAGAGTTGCCTCTATCTCCGAAGGGTGGTGTGCATAGTCGTCTATGATGGTAATTCCGGCAATAGTTCCTTTGTGCTGGAATCTTCTGTCTGCACCATGGAAGGTTGAGAGACCATCGATAATCATAGAAGTTTCAATGCCTTGTTCATAAGCAACACATAAAGCAGCGAGGCAGTTGCATACATTGTGCTTTCCGATGACAGAAAGGTGATAAGCTGCTTCGAAACTACCCCTGATGTACAAATCAAACATTGCACAGCCTTTTTCGTCATAGGAAATATTTGCTGCATAATAATCAGCCTGACTGTTTTCGGTAGAAAATGTTACACAAGGTGCGGATACTCCGTCAGAAATCTCTTCGTAGTTATCGATGTCATGATTTATAACCAAAAGGCCGTCTTTTGGCAGCAGTTTTGCAAATGTATTAAACGATGCTCTTATTTCATGGATATCTTTAAAGAAATCAAGATGGTCTTCTTCTATATTCAGGATAATTGATGTGGTTGGGAAAAATTGATGAAAGCTGTTCGTATATTCACAAGCTTCCATAATCCAGTTGTTTGAATGTCCTATTCTGATGTTTCCTTTGATTGAATCCAAAATTCCGCCGACGGATATAGTAGGATCCTTATCTGCGGCAAGGAAAATGTTGGTAAGCATGGAAGTTGTTGTTGTCTTTCCGTGAGTCCCTGATACTGCGATGGCGTTAGAATAATTTTTCATGATGTGTCCAATCATCTCAGCACGCACCATCATAGGCAGTCCGCGGCGGACAGCTTCTGCATATTCAGGATTATCTTCTGATATTGCAGCTGTATAAACAACTAAATCTGTATCTTCTGGAATATTAGAAGCCCTTTGACCATAAAATATCTGTATACCGAGAGATTCGAGATGTTCGGTAATTGCACTGTCACACGAATCCGAACCGGTAATACGAAAGCCTTTGCTCTGCAAAAGCTCTGCAAAACCACTCATGCTTATACCGCCAATGCCTATAAAATGGAGATTGGCCGGTTTATTAAAATCTATATGAGACATTAACTGCACCACCTTAATTTATTGTTACTATTGTATTTTATTACATTATAACTGTGAGGTTCATAAAACACAATTATTAAATGAATACAGATTATAAGCTACTAAAAAAGTTATTAATATATTCACAAATTTTTTATTTTATGATATAATTTTAAGAAATATAAACAGTGGAGGTGATCCTTTGGTCAGAAAGGAAATGATAGCGATGCTTCTGGCAGGAGGACAAGGATCAAGACTTGGAGTCCTTACAGCAAATGTTGCTAAACCGGCGGTGTCATTTGGTGGCAAATATCGTATTATTGATTTCCCACTCAGCAACTGTATTAACTCTGGAGTAGATACTGTAGGTGTGCTTACCCAGTATCAGCCGCTCAGACTTAATACACATATCGGAATAGGACTGCCATGGGATTTGGACAAGAATATTGGTGGAGTTTCCATACTTCCACCGTATGAAAAGAGCTCTAACAGTGAATGGTATACGGGTACGGCCAATGCCATTTATCAGAACCTTGCATATATGGAATATTATAATCCGGAATATGTTCTAATTCTCGGTGGTGACCATATTTACAAGATGGATTACGAGGCAATGCTTAATTACCATAAGAAGAATAATGCAGACATAACATTGGCATGTATTTCCGTTCCTATGGAGGAAGCAAGCAGATTTGGTGTAGTAATTACAGATGAGAATAATCAGATTCAGGAATTTGAGGAGAAGCCGGAGAATCCGAGAAGCAACCTTGCTTCAATGGGTATTTACATTTTCTCCTGGAAAGTGCTTAAAGAAGCACTTGTTACACTCAGAAATCAGCCTGCATGTGATTTTGGTAAGCATATCATTCCATACTGCCACGAGAAGGGTGACAGAGTATTTGCATACGAGTATAACGGATACTGGAAGGATGTAGGTACACTCGGCTCATATTGGGAGTCTAATATGGAGCTTATTGATCTCATACCTATATTTAATCTCTATGAAGAATTCTGGAAGATTTATACTAAGAATGATACAACTCCTCCACAGTATATAGGTGCAGATGCAAAGGTGGACAAGGCTATATTGGGTGATTCCTGTGATATTTACGGAGAGGTTAAAAACTCGGTTATCGGTTCCGGAGTTATTATTGAAGAAGGTGCCGTTGTAAATAATTCCATTATTATGAATGGAACTGTTGTTGGAAAAGGAACGGTTATTGATAAAGCCATAATTGCAGAAAATGTTGTTATCGGTGCGGGCTGTAATATAGGTGTTGGAGAAGAAGTGCCTAATAAGCTTAGACCTGACATTTATGGATTTGGACTTGTGACAATAGGAGAGGACAGTGTAATCCCTGATAATGTGACCATAGGAAAGAATACGGCAATATCAGGCGTTACAGAGTTGTCTGATTATGTTAACGGATGGCTTCCTGGCGGAGAAAATATTATGAAGGCGGGTGAATTATTATGAGAGCAGTAGGTATAGTACTTGCCGGCGGCAATAGTAAGAAAATGAACGGACTCGTTAATAAGAGAGCAGTTTCAGCCATGCCGATAGCAGGAAGTTACAGATGTATTGACTTTGTACTTAGTAACATGTCAAATTCGCATATAAATAAGATTGCGGTTATAACCCAGTACAATGCAAGATCACTTAATGAGCATCTGAATTCATCAAAATGGTGGGATTTCGGAAGAAAGCAGGGAGGATTATATCTCCTTACACCGACAATTACACCTGATAATGGAAACTGGTACAGAGGAACTGCAGATTCTATCGGACAGAATATCGATTTTCTTAAAGCAAGTCATGAGCCGTATGTTGTAATAGCTTCCGGTGACTGTGTGTATAAGATGGATTATAACGAAGTTTTAGAGGCTCATATTAATAAGCAGGCCGATATTACTATCGTAACGAAGGACATTGAAGATACTGATGATATTTCAAGATTCGGTATCGTAGAAACAGACGATGATGGCAGGGTTGTATCATTTGAAGAAAAACCTATCAGACCTAAGAACAATACGGTTTCCACCGGTGTTTATGTTATTAGAAGAAGACTTCTTATTGAGCTTATTGAGAATGCAATGGAAGAAGAGCGTTATGATTTTGTTAAAGACATAATCATAAGATATAAAGATGTTAAGAAAATATATGCATATAAGATGGATTCGTATTGGAGAAATATTGCAACAGCCGAGGCATATTACGAGACTAATATGAGCTTCCTTGAAAAAGATACAAGAGATTATTTCTTCAAACAGTATCCGGACATTTCTTCAAAAATAGAGGATCTCCCTCCGGCAAAATACAATCCGGGTTCGACAGTTAAGAACAGCCTTGTATCAAGTGGTTGTATAATTAACGGAACAGTTACGGATTCAATCCTTTGTAAAGAGGTTTACATCGGAAATAACTGTACTATTAAAAACTCAATATTGTTAACGGATGTATATGTTAATGATAACGTTCATATCGAGAATTGCATTATTGAAGCGCGTGAAACAATTAAGGCAAACACATCATATATAGGTGATCCTGACAATATTAAAATAGTTGCAGAAAATAATGACAGATATGAAGTGTGAGAAAAGTAATTAGGAGAAGAGGCATGAAAGCAGGTATAACAGGAGAGGCAAGACTTATCGTAACAGAAAATAATACGGCGGAGACAATGAAAAGCGGAACGCTTCCGGTACTTGCAACTCCGGCGGTTGCGGCTCTTATGGAACAGGCAAGTCAGGAGAGTGTGACTCCGGAGCTTGCGGAGAATGAAACTACAGTTGGTATAAGTCTTAACATGAAGCATATAAAGGCAACAGGACTTGGGAAAGAAGTGTATGCAAAAAGCGTGCTTACAGAAGTTGACGGAAGAAGACTTGTATTTGAAGCCACTGCCTATGAGGGCGAGACAATGATAGCAAGTGCCGTTCATGAGAGGTTTGTAGTTGATGCCGTCAGATTCCTTGAAAAAATTAATTAAAAAGATGTAATTATCAAATATTAAAAGAAGCAGTTCTTTCGGTGATACTGCTTCTTTTGTTTTGCGTATTATTGTTCCATTTGTTTGCCTAAGAAACAGGAAGCTGATGCGGCAAGCAGTTTCTCGACATTGGACATAGTGACATTGTCATCTTTGCTTAATATACAGACCGATCCGATAACATCGCCTTCGCTGATTATTGGACTGATGGTTTCGTAATTCCAGGAATCATCACCGGTTATTTTTTTGTAGTTGGATGATGATTTTTCGGCAAATACTTGCTCACGGGCGTCCATGGCATTAGTCAGCTCCTCGTGAACCGGTGAAAAAAGAAGGTCTTTCCTGCCGCCAGATATGGCAATAATCTGATCTCTGTCGGTAATGCAGGCTATATGACCTGAAGTCTGGGCGAGGGCATCGGCATACTGCCTGGCAAATTCTCCAAGCTCGCCGATAGGGGAATACTTTTGAAGGATTATTTCGCCTTCTTTATCTGTAAATATCTCTAGCGGGTCTCCCTCTCTTATTTTTAAAGTTCTTCGTATCTCTTTCGGAATAACGACTCTGCCGAGGTCGTCTATTCTACGAACTATTCCTGTTGCTTTCATATATAAAAATCTCCTTTTACAAAATTTACTCTGTGAGTATTATCTGTAAAAGGAGAAATAATATACCAAAGTTAATAATCTATTTGCCTTCTAGAAGTCCAACTTCTTTTTCATCATATCTGCTAATCCCCATTATGTTACCGTCCTTTAATAATAGGCAAAGTTGTTTGCGGACGATTATATTCAACTTTTCCAATCTTTCTTTTTGATTTATTCCTTCTTCTATCATATTTGCATTTAAAACCTCAAGATTGCTAAGAACAATCAAATATAAAATATTAGCATAATCACGTATGTTTCCTTCTAATTCAGGATTTTCTTCTCTCCACTCTTTTGCGGTCATTCCGAACAACGCTACATTAATTATATCTGCTTCATTTGCATATACAAAAATTTTTTGTTTTTCAGTAAGTTTAGGTACTATGTTTTCTTTGATACTATCTGTATGTATTCTATAATTAGTTTTTGCCAAACTCCTTCTCACTGACCATTCGACCTTTTGTTGATAACTTTCTTTATATTTTAACCGTTCAAATTCTCTAATTAAATATAATTTGAATGCCGGATCAATCCAAGAAGCGAATTCCAATGCAATATCTGGATGCGCAAAAGTGCCTCCACCATACTTGCCCCTTTTACTAATCATTCCTTTCGCATTCGTTTCCTTTATCCATCGAGACGGACTCATTGTAAATTATTGTGTAGATGAATCATTTTTAAACTCGCGAAATTCCGCGAGTTTAAATTGTTCGTTTGACAACTCTTCCCATAAGGAATAAAAATCAAAAGAGCTTTTATTACTCATCCATTTGATTATAACATCTCCTGGATTGCTTTGGTTTTTATATCGAGCTAAATCTGTTAGCGATATATAGTCTACTCCTTTAACATTTAACACGCTCACTAGATTATTATTGACATTCATTGTTGTTTTAATTTCTCTCTTCATATGAATCATTCTCCTTTTCTCTTGCCAACGCATCGTACTTCAATTGATACGACAATAGTCTAGGGACATACTCCGGTGGTGTTCTTTTCCCCGCCTCCCAGTCTTCCAAAGTTCGCACCGGAATTTTGGTATATTCAGAAAACTCTCTGCGGTTCATTCCTGTCTGCTCTCTCAATTCCTTAATTATCTTTGCTGCATCCATTTTATTATCCCCTCTTTACGTTTTTAATATCATAACACACTTTCAACAATAACGCAATGCGTGGTTTTGCTTTTTGTTTGGGTCTGCGTTGACGGTTACGTCTGAATTCCAAAATATAAAATGACCAAATCAGCGAAACTCCTTGATTTTACAGGGTTTCTTTGACTTGGTCCAATTATAACAGTTTCGTCTATTCTATGAACTATTTCTGTTGCTTTCTTATATACATTTCTTCTTAAATTACAAATTGTGTTGTTAGTATCTGTAAATTGAGAAGATTTATACTGCGTGAATTATCTTTTGAAATGAAATATGATATAATAATAAAAATTACAAAAGCGAGGTATTTATATGAACAAAACAAAACAATTTGCATTAAACAAACTCTTTAATATTTGTATTGTTTTGGGTTCGTTTTTTGCATGGGGTTCAATAATATGGGTTTTTAGGGAAAACGATATCGCTTGGGGTTTGGGTTTTGGCGTAGTGGCATTACTGCTTATAGTGCTTCCTGCCATCTTTACGCCTTATTGCTACGCTTTTGACAGTGAAGGGGTATCTTTATGCTATATTTTTCTTCCTGTAGAAAGATATTTATGGAAAGATATACACGCTATTAAGATTGAAGCTAAAGATACATCTTCAAGTTCAGATATCTTTGGATTTTTCTGGGGCAATGTTTTTAGTATCAAAGGCACAAATGTGGGTAAAAGACGATTTTATATGAACGGGCATATCCGCAAGAGTTTTAGAGCAAAACACCTACTTGAAGAATATTGGGACGGAACAATAACAGGCTATCTATTTGAGGATGTTAAAAATTGGATAAATAAACGCAAAGTTAAGAAACAATCACAAATTAAGTTACATTTAACAGATGAAGTTGCTGCAATGGAGCGAGAAACAAGAGCAGAAATAAGAGAATGGCTAAAACCATTTATTGAACAAGCGAAACAATATAATCTTGATGTGAAAGCAAACTATTTCTATATCACAAAAGATTTTGAAGAGTTGAAATCCAGACCAAAAGAGGGTTATACATACACACTTGTTGCAGAAATTGCACACTTCAACGAAACGGACGAGAATCGTATAGTTGTTATCAGTATAGACTTGATATATGTACGTCTGGGAAAAGCTGCTTATCGTGGTGTTGTAAACAAACACATTAAAGAGGAATTCGAATTTATGTTTTCTGATGTGTTGAACGAGATTAATAAAAACGGAATAGAAGTTTATTGCAAGAATAATTAAACAAATAGACTCACAAAAGCGAGGGAAATCCCCCTCGCTTTTGTGGCCTTCAGATAGTGTTCTTTATTTTAATGATTTATTCTTGAGTATCTTTTCGGGAGTGCTCTCCAAACATTTTCCCAGTGTATAAAAACCATAAGTTTTTGGGAATGTACGAAATGCTTTCAGCCAATTCGAGTTTCGCGTTTGCGTACTATGTGCATCGGATGCGATACAATTTGCCCATCCCTGACGCAACAGATAATCAGCACACTCATATGAATGATGTCCAAATAAACCTAGTAAACTATCTCTGTTTATCTGTACTCCATAGCCCTTTTCGCACCATTGCTGCGCTATTTCAGGATAATGTCTAACAGCATGATATCGTTCCGGGTGAGCAATAACAGGAGTAAATCCTGCTTCTACACACTGATTCAGCAACCAATCAAAATAATCATATTCTTCATCTTGAGAAAACTCAACTAAAAAATACGAGGAGAATGGGTAGGTCCACACTTCGCCTTGTTTCAACAATTCCGGAAGGTCATCTGTTGCAGCAATTTCCATGGATTTATAAAGGGTTATAGGTATCTGCTCGTATTCAAGCGCAATTGCAAGTTCTGCATAAGCATGCTCTAACTCTTTTATATATGTACTATTCCAATTATTATAGTGAGGAGTGGCAACAATTCGGCTTATGCCGCAATGGGCAGCTAATGCTGCCATCTCAACCGCTTCGCCTAAAGTTGTAGCACCATCATCGACTCCGGGCAAAATATGATTGTGTAAATCTATAATCATAAGCGCTTTCTCCTACTCCTTGTATAACACAAAAATCGCAGTAATCTCAACAAATGTCTCCTGATAGGAAACAAGAACATCCAAATTTTACTGTAAATCCTATATAACAGATTTTGACAGGACACAAATTTTTCCTTCCTGCGAAAACTTATTGCTATGCTATTCAAACATTCCTCAGGGAAGAAGCCATCATAAAAACAATTGCCGTCTCCCGCAGTTTGAAACATACCATCACGCAATTGAGTGACTCGGTGGAGCAAATACCGTCCTTCTTCAGGACAAAAAAGTACAATATCGCCTTTCTTTATAGACGAATTTTCTCTGGCACGCACAATTACCCGGTCTCTTTCATTGCTTAAAAATGGCCACATGCTGTTTCCGACAACCGTAAATTCTGCATCATAACCTTCCTGTAACATAATATTAATTGAATCAAACAGTTCGGCTGAGTGTAATAATGTCACATCTTTTGTTTCCATAGTTATAGATTCTCCATTGCGTTTTTGAGGACATCTACGGCTTGGATATCGGCTGTACATTGCAGATGTAATACAGGAACCCTTTTTAAGAATTCGTCCAATAGTGTTAACATTTTTTCAGTGAAATCCCGATTCCAGCTAGGACACAACACATGAGGAAGTACATAGTCCAATAAGGATGGTCCATTAACAGGGAATGCTTGATTTTCTACTCCTCTGCTTAAGATGACAATTGCTTTAATCGGTACTTGTCGGTTTATATATTCTCCGCTGGTGCCACACCAGGGAGTTCCAAAGCCCATCCATTGGTGACCGTCAAAAAAACAAGTCGCTCTGTCACCATTAAGAATTAGAGCATTTTTATAATCGCGCCACATTCTTGCGTGAGTCGTTTTCCCCTCTCCTGATGGAGCGCATAATAAGAATCCGTTTCCGCCTTCTTCTATTAAAACTCCATGAAAAGAAAGAATCTGATGATATAAAAAGGCATAAAAAATCAAAAATGTTAATGATTCTAATGCGCCAATTCCCAGTGTGGGAGTATTATCATAGGTTAATGTAATTTGTCGACCGTTAGGTGACATAACAAATTGTAACTGTAATTCTTCAAGAGGTAGATTCAATTGTTGCCATAGTATACTGCCGTCAGGTAATTCATACATTTCCCGGCGGACGTGAAGGAAATTTTCTGTCTGCAAAGGTGTACTGCCGGGTTTGATAGGGGTAATATCGTATTTTACAACTATGTCCGGATTTCCGGTGTCTATACTGTATGAATCCAGTTTCCACTCGCGGAAGGGCCATAAATTATTATGTGGAAAACTCTGAAATGCCAAAATGGCAGGCCCAATCTTATACAATTTATCCATATTAACTCCATGAAGGATCTGTATCAGGTACAAATGGTGATCCTTTGAAATTGTTTGGCTTGGCGGGCATCTCGGCCTTTATTTGTGCGATAACTCTTTGCATATCAGCATCAGCGAGTGCTCTGTCTTCTGCACTCATGCTTTCAGGTATATATGTAATTCCAAAAACAACGTCACGGGTACAACCGCCGGATATGGCGTATAACTCTGCGTATCCCAGGCCATAAGTGTTATAATAGAAAGGCTGTTTATTATTTGCATATGCCCAACATACATCGGCGACAGCACGTTGGCTAAGAACAGGATTCCAGTGCATAGTTGGTTTTTCGTAAATGCGTTTCATATCAATCTTCTCCTTTCTTTAATGCCAACAGTTTAGTTAAATCACAAATGTATTGTGGTTTGTCATGCAGGTTTCCGGTTTCTGCCATACGGACACCGGGACATACTTGACATAAATTTATGTGGGGACAAGAGGAACACTCTTCGATGCTTTTGGGCAAACGAACAGTATATGGCCATTCCTTCCAAGCTGTATCAAAACCTAACGCTATAATATCCGTTTTAAAACAGTCGAGCATCTGACAACCAAGCAGTTTGCCATCATAAGTTATGGTATAGCTATCCATTCCTCCGCTACAGCCAAGCAAAGTGTATCTCACATTATTCGTATGATATTCCTTGCATGCATCGACTAACCGTAACTCAATATTGTTTCTTCTTTCGGGTGGCAATAATTCTTTAACTTTTGCTACTATCCTTTGAGTAATCATATTCAAATTTTGTTCGGGTGTCAAGCGGCATTGTGAAACCGACATACAGCCACCTCTGACACTCTGAAAAACAGTATTTGTGTAAGTAACAGGCAGACCAAATTCTTTTTTTATCAACGTTTCAAGAGCATCTACATCATTTAAATTATCCTGAACAACGGTCATTCGAAATTCTAAAGCAGATGGCAGTTTAGATAATGCACGTGCGCCTTCTAATGCCTTATCAAAACCATTGTTACACTTGCAAAGAATGTTATAGGTATCATTCGAAGC
Source organism: Lachnospiraceae bacterium (assembly GCA_015057375.1). GTDB lineage: Bacteria > Bacillota > Clostridia > Lachnospirales > Lachnospiraceae > V9D3004. The sequence goes on along the minus strand of SVEM01000009.1, from coordinate 34,270 downwards.
CCCGTATAGTGTGATGCCTATACGGTGGGGAGGATACTGTTGAAGTGTATTAAGTATCTGCTCGTTTACAAGTGTTGCATTTGTATACAAGGTTATAATAAAACCAAGCTGATAAATATTACTGTAAATTTCGCAAAAGTCTCGATGAAGTAATGGTTCTCCTCCGGTAATTAACAGATTCAGGGTTCCTGCATCTCTAAGTTGGTAACCAATATTTTTCCATTGTTCAACTGTAAGTTCGTTGTTTGAAAGTTGTGCATTTTCATCATCACCGTGACGAAACATACACATTTTACATTTTAAGTTACACCTTAACGTCAATTCAAGAGTACCATTTATCGGAGATCTGAGCGGCATTTTTTCAAGATATTTCATAACTACACTCCGTTATCATTGATTCTTTTTGGAGCATTTGTAAAAATGCCTCCACATCCTGTTGGGCTGTCTCCTCGGAAACGTCAAATTCCTCAATCAATGCTTGTACCAACTGCCTCGCACTCTGTGGGGTAGACATTACGTCCCAAAGAAAAGAGGCAGTCGAATTAAGTGTGATATATCCGTTAAAATTAGCTATATTTGCGCCAACAGAGATTAATACATCATTATTTGCCACCTTGCGGTGCAAATAACCTTCACTAACCTGATAATACTTATCTTCAATGCTCATATCCCTTGCTCCGTTCTTGTGTTCAAAAACTTTATTTTAAAATTTGTTAATCAGATTGTTTACTTCTGTTTTGTTCATTAAAGTGACTGTTTTGTTGCCAATTTGATAAACCCGATGGCAAACTTCTAACACTGAAGGTCTATGTGTAGTTACAATGCATGTGCAATCCTTTTTATATTCAATGATATTATTTAAGAGTGTTCTCTCGGTGTCTATATCAAGTGCGCTTGTAGCCTCATCTAAAAGAAGTACCGGTGCGTTAGAAAGGAGTGCGCGTGCAATAGAAAGTCTCTGTATTTGTCCTTCAGATAATCCGTGACCTCGTTCTCCAATCTGAGTGTAAATTCCATCCGGCAAATTATTTACAAAATCATAGGCACAGACAACCTGTAATGCTTTGTTCAATTCGTCATCTGTTCCGGTAGGATTGATAATGCGCAGGTTTTCGGCAATAGTACCTGAAAAAAGAATATTATCCTGAGGTACATACGAAAAAATATTACGTGTGAATGAAGAGGAATGCATTATAATCTCTGGAGTTCCTCCTTTGATCTGTATTCCTCCTTGCTCCGCTGTTACAATGCCAAGCAGCAATCTGAGTAATGTAGTCTTACCTTCGCCGGAAGGTCCCACAAATGCCACAATTTCGCCCGGTGCTGCTTGAAAATTGGCATTTTTAAATACAGTCTTGCCGGAATTATAAGAGAAATTCAAATTATCTGCTTGAATCCAAACTGTTTTTTTGCCGGAATTCAGAATATGATGTATCTCATCTTGGCATTCAAACCTCTCAGGCGGCAACTGGGTGACATCCATAATTCGTCCTGCAGCTGTTGCGGCCGTAATTGCAGTGGGTACAAGAGACACCAGTGCATTAAAGGAACCTGACAAACTTCCCGAAAGTTGTAGGAAAAGTGTCATTTCACCAAAAGTAATATGGTTAGTCCAAAGTCGATATACACTCCAAAAAAAGCAAACTCCTCCAACAACCATGCCTACAAGTGAAAGAAATGAGGAGGACATAATTGAAAATCGATTGTAGTCCAGTGTGGCAACCTTTTGCTTTCTCTGTACTTTTAGTAATTTTTCATAATATGCATCTATCGCATTAAAGGATTTGATAGACTCAACATTTTGTAGGGCTTCTGCATGAAAAGAAGTCATTTCGGACCCAATGTTACGCATTTCTTTGCTATATTTTCTAATGCGTTTTGCAAAAAACGCAGACATAAGCAGAGTAACAGGAGCGCTTGCTAAGGCTAATACTGCTAAAGTGCTATCATAGAAAAACAATACAAGAAATGTTCCTATAAATTGCAGTAAATTCACAACAAGCGAGGGAACCCAGCTTATAACACTGGCGGATACCGTGTCAGTATCTCTGCCGGACCGTGTCAAAAGGTCTCCGGAATGAAATTGGGAAAGTGGTTCCCATTGTGAATACATGATTTTTTTGAATACATCTGCCCGAATTTCCTGGCTAATACGCAACTGCACCTTGGCTGATATTCTGCCGGTAACAGCAGAGAGGATTATTTTTACCAATTGCATTGTTGCAAAGGCAATTGCTGCCCAAACAACATATCCGGTTTGGCAACCGGTAACAATATCAATAATGTCTTTGCTGATAACGCTTGCCCATAGTCCCAAAATAGTGCTTACAACACCAAGTGTTATATACCAGACTATTGCACTTAAGTACTTTCGACTATAGTTGCTGATCCAATGTAATTCACGTAAAAATGTACCATCTTTAAGTTTTCGAATCAGTTTTTTAATTTGGATTATCGTCTTATGTTACCCCTTTCAGATCGTTCTGTATAAGTATAATTACTATAGGAACCGTATGGCTTGTTGCCATATGTTTTGTTGCTATATTTACCGTATCTGCCATATTTGCTGTATCTACCGTAATAACCACCGTATTTGCCATAACCATATTTTCCGTATCCCTGAACATGGTGTTGCACACCATTCATAACATAACTCAAAAGCTTATTTTCATCATGACAAAGAGTTTCTGCTGCAGCTGTAATTTCATCAATAGGAATGCGATCTTGTTGAACTACATATAAAACACAATCAGCATACTGTTGAAAAAGAGAGGCGTCTATTATTTGCTCGCAAGGAGGAGAATCAATAATTAAAATGTCTGCCTCCTCAGATAAATCGGAGATCATTTCCTTCATAGCAGGTGAATCAATGATGACCGTAGATTTTTCAACGACAACCGTGTTTCCTACAAGAGTAAGGCTGCGATTTTCCTGAGGACAGATAATAGATTCTTTTGGAGCTTTGCCAAGAAGAACGCTTTCCATATCCATAACTTTATCTTTAATTTCAAAGCATTTCCATAAGGAAGGTCTGCGTAAATCTCCGTCAAATGCAATGACTTTTTGCCCCCAGTAAGCAAATGTTTCTGCAAGACTGTGGCACAACGTTGTTTTTCCTTCTCCGGGTGCTGTACTGGTAATTAAAAGGACCTTTGCATTTTTTTCTTTCATGGCATGTTCGACCCTGCGAGCTATACCACGTATACATTCGCTAAACTCGCTCTGTTCGTGTATATCAGTGCCGAAAAAAAATGGACTCCTACGATGGTTTTTCATTTGAAACAGGGGAATAATACCAAAACATGGCATGTTTAAGTATTTTTCCAAGTCTTCAGGGTTTAATACAGTACGCTTTAAAAAGGCATATATACATAGAAGCCCCATGCTGAGAACAAAGCCCAAAGCCCCGCCTATCATAATTCCTTTTATACGATTAGGTGTATTGTATGGTTTATTTGAGATTATCGGTTCTTCGATAACATCCATTTCCAAATCTCCGACAACATATTCAGCTACGTCCTGATGAACGGACATCACGGCATTTAACAATTTGCCGGCATTTTCAGGAGAGTTGCTATAAGTGTTCAGGACAAAAATATTTGATCCTTTAATGCAGTTGGCCTGGATGTTACCATTTACATATTCTTCGCCCAAATATTCCTTGATTTCTTCCGTTAATATATCGCTGGATAATAGATAAGAAAACGTCTTATCCAGCTGTTCGGCCAAATCTTTGTCGTAGTAAATTGCATAAAGTGAGTTTGTGTCATTTAGGGTTGATTTGTTGATAACCCGAACCGAAAAAGAACAATATGCCCTGTATGATGGCACAAACGTTTTTTGCTGCAGAAATGTAACAACTACAGCACCCAAAACAGTAAGAACCAGTACGGCCGGCCAAACTTTCTTCAATGCACGAAGAAGATTTATGCAAATACGTACAAGATCTATTTCTATTTCATCTGTGTCATTATGTTTCGTTGGATCCTGATTCATTATTGCTCCTCCACATGTCTTGTGTCATAGTAACCATACTTTCGATAATATCTTTTCGGTTGATTAATAAAACGTTTTTCCTGATAGTGGTTATATATATATCCTAAATAATCAGCTTTGCTTGTATCTAAATCTTCCGCCACATCACTACACACCTTGTGTGGTGCCCAGTCTTGTCGCACAACCAGCACACATCCGTCTGCATGTTGCAACAATATACCGGTATCTGCAGCAACCGTGTAAGGGGAACTATCCATTATTATATAATCCATTTTTTGACGAAGCATATCTAATAATTTAAAAAGTTCAGGACTATGTAAAATCTTGCTGATATCAGTACAGGGTTTGCGAGAACACAAAATATGCAGCTTGTCTGGGCCATCAAGGGATTCTGGCAACTCCGTTGAAAAACAAGAAAACAAATCAATTTTAGAGTGTCTTCGGAATATTTTATAAATAGCCGGACGACGTAAGTCCATATCCACTAAGGCTACTTTGTATCCGTGCTCTGCCAATGCCAAAGCTAAATTTGCCGATATAGCCGATTTTCCTTCGTTTTCCGCAACGCTGGTTACCAAAAGCACCTTCTGATTATTCTTTGACATTTTATGTTGCAGCTTATGTGTAAATTTTAAAACCGTCTCTGTGTACTGAAAACTAATCCCGGCATCTGTAATCAAAGGAGCTTTTTTGCTTTCTCTTCTTAACCAATGCAAAGGGCGCTCTTCTTTATAAAGAACTCCGAGAGGTGATTCCCCTAAATGTCTTTTGGCGCTTTGAATAGTTTTAACTGTAGGTCTCAAAATTGAAAAAAGGACAACAAGACATAGCATAAAAACAATTGCTATAAACGAACCAATAAGCATCATGCGTCGAATGTTCGGAGGATTTGATGGAGATATTGGTATCTGAGGGGTTTTAAGTATATCTAAAACAACTCCACCGAATAAATAACCGGAAACTTCGCGATAGTTATTTAATAGGGATTGCATCGCCATATGTGATTGCACCGGTGTGTTTGCATTAGTGTATACACAAAGAATATTTGTGCCTTTAGCAACAGAACAGGAAACGGAAAAATTTAGATTTGGTTCGTCTAAATCTTCCAGTATCATTCTCTTTAATACATCGCTTGTAAAAACCTCCTGAAATACTTCGGCCATTTCGTTGGCTGTGTTTAAGGATGCATAAAAGCTTACATAGGAGCCGTTGCTTTTTGGTGATATTACAAAAGTTGTTTCGGTTGTATATGTTGATTGATAAACTAAAGTACGATAAGCAAAAACAAAAATACATACTGAAATTACAGCCAGAATTGCAAGCCAAAAGTTTTTCAGAACGTCTTTAATAATTATAGGTATGTGTATCTCATCAAGATTCAAAAAATATGTATTATTCATGAACTTTAAATTTCCTCTACAATAACTGTTAAGTAAGTAACGCCGGTAATGCCTTTATCATCTGTAACTTCTAATCGGATCTGACCGCCACCACTTTTTGACAGGTCGACTTGGCTGACAAACCGAATGTCGGAAACGGACATGGGGGCACCTTCACTATTCACAACGGACTTTACATATGTCAATGGGTCAACGGCCTGACCAACCTTAGTGTATACTAAATACTGTTTCAGAGTAATCTGAGGAGCATCGGCAGAATAATCTGCAATGTTTATAGGTACTTTCGCCCAAACATCGTGCCCGTAATTGTTTGTAGCGCGGAGTTCAATTTCATAAATACCCTCTGTGCTGTCAGGAACATTAGAAGACTCTAACTTTAATTTATGTGTAATATCTCCGTCTATACAGTCATACAGACGAAATCTGTCTAATAAGAATATGGTTTCTCCGGTTCGGTATAAAAGAGGCATATCCAAATGTAATCTTGGTGGTTGATAATCATCATATATTACAGTTCTCTCATAACGACAGAAATTATTGCTATGATCAAAAACAACATAACTGACACGACACACGCCGGGTTCAGTAAAACGTGAATGACGCTCAATTATAATTTGATCCGTCAAGTCGCCGTCTTTGTCATCAACAGCAGTAAGTCCTTCGAGTAAAGAAGAAGGATCTTCTGATGCATGCAAATGAAGTTCGCCTATAGAATCGTGAATCTCAGGAATCACCGTATCCTGCTGAGATACTACATGTAATGTCCATCCAAAAAGGGAACAAGCGCCCAAAAAAAACACAATTGTAAATATTCTTAAATATCGCATATTTTCCTCTTTCATTCAATTAAAATACACCAATTATATTATATAGCGGTTAGCATAAGAATACAAGGAGATGAAGGTGTTGTTTATAGCAAAATGGCGACTCTTGTGTCAGATAAATCAATAATCAGTTTATATATATCATTAAAAAAATTATTTGTACTTTATTATATTAGATAAAAGACAGGATAGTTAAAAGAATTGTTGGGGATTTTTAGCAGTTTTTTGATTTTGAAATTAATTGTGTTATAATTTATTCGAGATTGTAACGTTAGGAGAAAAAATATTTTGAAAAACAATACTATAATTTTTGGCGACAGTTATTCAACATTTGAAGGATTTGTGCCGGAGGGCTATGACATATATTATTCTGAAAATGGGCTTGCGGATACCGATGTAACAAAGGTTTCTCAGACCTGGTGGCATCAGGTTGCAGCAGAAGCGAACTTGAATATTATTTTAAATAACAGCTGGTCCGGTTCGACCATTGGGTATACGGGATATGACAATGTAGACTGTTCCAAATCATCTTCATTTATATACAGATTGAAACAGCTTATTGCAGAAGGATTTTTTGTCAAAAACAAAATTGACATGGTTTTTGTATTTGGCGGAACAAATGATACCTGGTCAGATGCGCCGTTGGGCGAAATAAAGTACAGCAATTGGAAAGAGGAAGAGTTGTATTTTGTGTTGCCTGCGATATGTTATTTCCTAAATCTTTTGAAGGAAACGTTACCACAGGCAGAAATCTATTGTCTTATAAACACAGAGCTTAAGCCGGAAATTACTTCTTGTATGCATCAGGCTTGCGAAAAGTATGGCATAACACCCGTGACATTTGACAACATTGATAAAACATTTGGCCATCCTACGATTCAGGGAATGAAGGATATTAAAGAAGGCGTTATGAATATTTTGAATAAATAAGGGGAAAGAGAGGTAAGTTAATATGAATAAACGGTCATTTTTCTTGGCTAATCTTTTTTTGTCTGTAGCTCGACAGCTGAGGTTTGTCGTAATTTCTATAATACTTATTATAGTTGGTGCTATTTGCTCAGACATTTGTCTTTATATAGGATTGTTTTTAATTGCTTTAAATGTGATAGTTGCTTTTGTTAGAGCGATTCATATGCAGAAAATGATATATTATCGTTCGGATGATGATCCTGAATTCAATGAAATGATGGATAGTTTAACTGCTGACCCTAAATCTTTTTTGTCAGAGCGAATGGAAGATTATGATAGAAAAAAACAAATGCATGGAGAGGAGTTATTAACTTTATCTGATGCTGATTTGTTTGAAACGGTATATTTACAAAATCTCGATATTGCGGAAAAAACAGAAGACGAAGATAAAGAATTGGAGCAATTTACAGGGGCGAGAAGAATAGTTTATATTTTAGGTTTGTATGATTCGGAAATTCAAAATGGCGGACTTTGTCAGTTTTTCGTAAACTCTTCAAGAGTCGTGGCGCCTTATGTAAGTGAAGCGTTGAGATGCGTCGGGGCAAATGAACATCTCGAACTTTTTGAGAATTTTATTACGACAAATAGCATTGATGTTTCTGATTTGGAGTCATTTATGGCATATAGTATACGTGATTATAAAAAGCATACCAAACGTTACGATTTCGATTCATTTGATGATGAATATTATGAATTGCCTGTATTGCAGGAAAAAGTGGTGGCTTATATTAAGGAAAATATAAATGAATTTTGATGTGGCTTAAAAGCAGAGTTGCAAAGAAAGAGGGAAATGAAATAGAACCAAAGCCTGTTATATTTAATGCCGACGATATTTTCTCTTTTGAAGAAATCGTTAATGTTTTAGAGAATTTAACCGATAAAGAAAATCAATTGGCTACACATGAGGACGTATATTTCTTCCGTTATAAAAAACCATTGAAATTGAGAGTAATACTGTACAAAACAGACGACTTCAATAAAAAGGAATTTGATAATGCAAAAGCACGTATCAATAAAAAAGCAAATAAAGAACTGGGAATATCACAAAAGGTAAGGCTTTTTGAATCGGGAAAAATGATGCGATACAATATCATTTATACCGGTAAAACAAATGATGAATTATGCCAATTCATATCTCAAAATGCCAATCGTAATTTAACCAGAGGTGAAGGGATTATAAATATTGTTTTTGCCGGCAATGAAATTATGATACCCCCGCTTTATGGCGAATGTGATCAGTTGGAAATTAGTAGATACAAGGATGTTATTAAATTTGCAAATCAGGTTTTACTATGCGAATGATAAAATAATACAGCAGAGAAATATAACTCAAAAAATAGGGAACATTTAACACAGAAAAAGTGCAAAATGTTCCCTAAAATATTTTTAGGTGTGTGTCAGCTTACATGACTCATTTCCAAAAAACTTCTTTTATCCGTTCCCGATACTCATCGTCGATTACATACGCATAACTTGATATCGGATTTGTGAAAGGCATTATGGTGATATCTTCTTTGTCAATATCGTAGGTGGATAAAATCTTCCTCATTTCTTCAATTGATGTGCCGCCTTCGCCGATAAAGAATGTTCCATAATCGCTGAGTAAGTCGATGGAAGAGTTTCCAAGGTAACAGTGGTAACTGTTTTCAGCCATTTCCCAAATGTATACAGTCAAGCCACTGTCGGTTGATAAATCAAAAAACTCTGGATATGTTTCTCTTAAATCATCTATTGATTCTGTAATGGTCACGTTTTCAGGGCCATCTGTGCCGCCAACTCCTGCACTACTAACATTACGGAGTTTGTAAAGCCATCGCACGTGCGAATCGTCCGGATTTGCAGGATTATCGCTCGTACCATTGTAATAACCATAACCAAGATAAAATGTTCCGTCGTTTTGCTCCAACAAAATGTATAATTTTGAAAAATTCTTTGTTCCATCCACATACAGCTGCCAAGCTCGTTTGTTGTTTTTCTTTATATCCTTAAGTGGATTCTCGCTTCCCGACCACTCAATGTGGGAATGTCTGAACCTTGAATCAAATGTATCTTTATTAAGCTCCATCTCCTCGAAATGTCCGACTAATTTCGCTTCGTTATCTCCATCGATTTCAAGAAGCTGCATATTGTTAACAAGTTGATATATAGGAACAACTTCTACATTTTGTACAAAAGAATACATGCCGTCATCATATACAATACTAATTGCCTTAAAAGTATGTACCGAAATATCTGAAACATCCTCCGTCAAATCAAACTCAACCCATGCTTTATATTTTGTCTCAGCTTCATTATCAACAAAAAATTCAGCTTCAAATCTGTATTTTCCCGGCTGCGTCATAATTTGTCCGTTCAATTTGTATTTGTGACGGGCAGTATTTAAAGGCTTTGCAATATAAGCTATGGAGTACCATATCGGATCAGGAGTTATGCTGCAGTTGTCCCATTTGCCGTCTATATTTTGATAAATCGTAAATGCTTCGCCGAAAACAATTTCTTTTGAAGTATGGTTAGTCCATTCTATTTCTAAAAAAGGATCCGGCGCAGACAAATCGCAGGCAATTATTTTGGCTGAAACACTTGTCAAATCTGAACCGCAAGTTTGATTTTCTATCCCTTGCAACTCGGTTTTCGCAGGATTTGTCAGGAAACAAATTGCAACAAATGCACTTGCAAATATCGCGATAAGGACAATCCAAAATGCCGGTTTCTTGTAACTTAAAACGGATTTAACCCTGCTTTTTACGCTAATTTCGCCAAAGGCAAGCGGACAGGCGGAAATAGTGTGGCGTTTGACACTGCAGTTAAGAAGTGCCTGGGAATAATCAGCTTTTTGTTCATTTTCATAATTCTTAATAACTTTTTCGTCGCACGCAAGTTCAATATCGCGGCAAAGAAATACATATGAAACCCACATCAGCGGATTAAACCAGTGGAGTGCAAGAAGCAGGAAACCGAGCGGCTTCCACAAATAATCTTTGCGTCGGATGTGCGCCTGCTCATGTTCAATAACATAGGCCAAGTCCTGCTCATTCATGCCGAATGGCAAATAAATAATCGGTTTGAAAATTCCCAAAACAAAGGGAAAAACAACCGTCTCGCTTTGAAAAATGTTATCACGTAGAAAGATCGCCGTACCAATTTTCTTCTTTATGCGAAAATAGCTGATTATAGTATAAATAAGCATACCTGCCATTCCGCAAATCCAGATGATTGCAAGAATCGGAATCCAAACCTGAAGCGGATTTATACTTGCTGCAGGATCAGGAGTAAATGACTCGCTAATAACAGGATTTATGGAATTATTAATAACCGGAATGCCGGTGTTGATTTTTGGCATCTGTGACATCATAATGTCAGGACTGATTGTCTCTGTGCTTGGAATTAGACTGAAAATACTTTCAATGGAGAATGGAAAAACGAGCCTGATTGCAACCATACCCCATAAAAGTACAGTAATCCATTTGGGAGCTTTTTTGAGAAGAAGCCGCAAAATCATAACCGCAAGGACAATCCAGCCTGCGGAAATGCTCATATTTACAATGGTCAGGAAAAAATTACTCATATTTATTCCCCTTTTCTAAAGCGGTCTATCATCTGTTGGACGGCGTCGATTTCCTTTTCTGATAGATTCTGATGTTTTGTAAATGCGGCAACAAATGCAGGCAAAGATCCCTCAAAGGTTTTCTCGACCATTTCATTTATCTCGGCAGCCTGTACCTGCTCTTTGCTTACAAGAGATGTGACGATTGTTTTTTCATTTTTTAATATGCCTCGTTCTGACAGACGTTTTATGACAGTGTAAGTCGTGGTAGGTTTCCAGCCGAGCTGTTCTTTGCATAAGGCGACCAATTTGCTGCTTTTGACAGGCTCGTGTTCCCACAAAATAAGACAAAAGCGGTATTCACTCTCAAAAATTTTGGGTGTATTCATAACACATAAATTCCTTTCTCTAATGCAGTAGAGTATACATAAACTCTAGCTTATTAGAGTGAATTTGTCAATTCTTTTTTGCCATTCACACCATATTTCTACCATTCACGCATAATTATAAAATTACAAAAATAAAGTGCTATACTGTTCTCGTATTTTATTTAGTATTTTGGTGAATCCAAATAAGAGAGAGGAAGGAAAAGACCTTATGAAAAAAAGTATCTTAAAAGCATTGTCAGTCGCAATGACATTATGTCTTATGTTGACTTTAGCACCTATGGATGCTTCAGCAGCTAAGATCAAACTTAACAAGAAAAAAGCGACTATTAAAGTTGGTGCAACATTAAAGTTAAAAGTTAAGGGAACAAAGAAGAAGGCAACATGGAAGTCAAGTGATAAGAAAGTTGCAACAGTAAAAGCCGGAAAAGTAACAGGAAAGAAAGCCGGGACAGCAGTTATCACTGCTAAAGTTGCTAAGAAGACATTAAAGTGTACAGTAAAAGTAACAGGTAAAAAAGCTGATAACACAGCTAATACACCAAACACACCAAATACACCAAATACACCAAGTAACACAACTGATACACCTGCATCATCTGCAAATGCATTAAAGACTAATCTCAAGATAGAACTCTTCAGTGATCCTAACGCTAACAGAGGATGCGGTATTATTACAAATAACAATGATTTCCCTGTTGATCTTGAGCTTAAGATGGAGTTCTTATCAAGTGGAAAAGTAGTTAATACAGTAGTATATGAAGAAAAAATCACTGGTTTAGAGGCAGCATCAGCGGCTTATGTACAGTGCCATAATCTTAAAGATGGTAATTATGGACCAAAATTTGATTCATGCAGAATTGTTATCACAAAAGCTGCTAAGTCTATATATGACGCATCACAGTTACATGCTAAGGAGATTGATGTCTCAAAGATAGAAGGCGGTTTAAACATAAAAGTTACAGCAGTAAACAACTCTACTAAAGACATTAAGGAAGCACTCATTGTTCTTGTTGGTTATGATGCAGATGGAAAACTCATAGGTATGAACTGGAACAAGCAGGAAGAGTTTATCGTTAAGGCGGGAGAAAGCATGGTTCTTGATATGTACTATGTAAAAGATGCTAACCGTAAAGAGGCTGCATCACACAAGGCATATGTTGTTTACGCTCACGAGTAAATATATTTAATAAACCTGATTAAAACTATTGGAGCATCGTTTGGATGAAGCGGTGCTCCTTTTATAACAGGAGGTAGAGAGATAATGAAAACAATAAGAGTTTTATTTAGTGTATTGGCAGTGCTGTTTGTTATGACAGTTGCTGTAGGTGTCGGAGACTGTAAGACTAAGGCAGCAGAGGGAACACCTATATCAACGGCAGAAGAGTTTCTTGCAATGGAGAATAATCCATCAGGAAACTATTATCTTACTGCGGATATAACATTGCCTGAAAATACTAATATGTTTACAGACGGAACTCCATTTTCAGGAACATTTGATGGTAACGGACATAAGATTAAGGGATATACATTTATCGCTTGTGGATTTTACAGAGCAGCTATATTTTCATACGCAAGAAATGCAACCTTTAAGAATATAACAATTACGAACGTAAACATTAATATTGATACCGGTGATTCAGTATGCTGGGCGGCACCGTTGGTTGCTGAATCGTTAGATTGCAGTTTTTACAATATTAGTACATCAGGAAACATTGTAATCACAGGAGATGCAGACCAGGGTGATTATATTATCGGCGGTATTTGTGCAATGGGTGCGAGCGCTAAAGTTATGGAGAACTGCAGCAGCAGCGTAAATATATCAGCAGATGTAGCTAATTACTGGAACGGAATCAGAATTGGCGGATTGGCTTCTGATGGTACTTTTAGTAAGGTAAATAAATGTACATATACAGGTAATATTAATCTGAAGGCTGCCGTAGGCAGTGACATTGTTGTTTTCGGAATTGTCAGTGTGGCATATAAGATTACAAATTGTAAGAATTCAGGAAATATTACAGCAAATATTGGAGAACCTCAGCTGAAGGGTAGCAGAGATTTGATTTTTTGTGGCATAACCACTGAAGGACAAACTATTACAAAATGTGAGAATAAAGGCAAGATAACTGTTAAATGTGACTTCGCAATGGGAACAGCGTCGATAGCCGGAGTTGTGGGCGAAACATGTGTAGTGCCTGAATATTATTATAAGGGACCTAAAAGAATTGCAAAATGTTCAAATAAAGGAGCAATCACATATGTAGGAGGAGCTGGTGGCATAGATACCTTAATAGGCGGAGTTGTAGCGTCTTCAGGAAAAACTATAGAATGTTATAATAAAGGAAAAATCTATGTTAAGGCTGGCGGACATTCAACAAGAGTTGGCGGTGTATGTGGCGAGACTTTTGGAATGAAAAACTGTTATAATGCCGGTGCTGTAACGCAAAAAGGAGACGGAGTTACCGGCGGACTTGCAGGGTCTGCAAGTCTTGTTGGAGATAAGGCTACATGTTGTTATAACGTTGGAAAAATATCGGGACCTACAAAGGCAAACGTAGGCGCTCTGTTTGGAATATATGATGGTGCAGATGTAGTCCGTAAACGTAATATATATGATAATTACTATATTGGTAATGTTAAAAAACCATATGGAACAACAGGTATTTCATGGAAAGAATGGGTTGCAAAAGATACAAAAGTTTCCGCAATCACTACAGGAAGTTGTCCTAAGCTTTCTTCAAAGAAATGGGTTTATTCCAAGAAATATAAGAGATTAATCTTAAAAAGCAACAAAGAGAAATAAGAAATAACAACAGTTAATTAAACATATGATTAAAATAGGTTTCTTTGAATGCTATATAGCGGTTTCTTGATATAGGGATGTTGACCTGGTTAAACAAACAGACCTGTGTCTTGGTAAACTGCTCTACGCAGCTTAAGTTAACAATATAGCTGCGGTGGCATTTGAAGAAACCTTTGTCAGGTGAAAAAACTTCTTCGCATTTTGAAAACAGTTCGCGAATGGAGAGACTTGTACCATTGAACAGATATATAATAACCTGTTTGTTCTGTGCCTCCAGATAACGGACATCTTCTATATTGATCTTACAGAACCCTTCTGCTGTATGGGCCATGAAAGTGTTGGCCGGTTTTGTGAAAACTGATAAGAAAGAGTCTAAGACAGAAAAGAACTTATTCTCATTAACAGGCTTTAAAAGATAATGATATGCCTCAACGTCATATGATTCCACTGCAAAATCCCTTGTTGACGTAAGAAAAATGATAGGAATCTGCGGATTGGACACACGAAGTTCCTTCGCCGTATCAATTCCGTTAAAAAATGGCATGATAACATCAAGAATAATCAAGTCGGAGTAATTATTCTTATGATAAGTTAATAAATCATCACCGTTTGAAAAAATATTTACATCTATGGATAAATTGTTAAGTGAAGCCCATTTTAATAAAAGTGTGTGGGTTTCGTCTAAAAAAACCTGTTCGTCATCACATATAGATATTCTCATTATATACCTCGCAGCATTAAAGTATAATTTTTAGTACAAATACTTTGTCTTTAATTGAAAAATGCCATTGTCCGTTTAACTGTTCAACATAGTATACTATACTTTTGGTTCCGATGCCATGGTCTTCTTTGTCAGACACGGGCATTCCATCAACAAATTTTGGGATATCATTAACCGCATTTTCAAGGCATATCATAAGTTTGTTGTTTTTGGATGAAATATTAAGTGATGCCCATTTGTCATCGGTTGAAACTTTTTCGAGTGCGGTCATTGCATTCTCAAGTGCGTTTGAGAGAATGGTGCATAACGGAAGAGATGAGAATGGGGTTATGTCACCGGATATATCGCATTTGAGCTGTATGTCATTTCTGTTAAAACGCTCAATATAAATGGAAATGACCGAATTCAGCATTTCATCATTGCAATATGGTGCAATGACAGTATTCTCGTACTCGCCTGAGATTTTCCCTATATATTCTCTGACTTTTTCAGTTTTATTTTGATTTAGGAACATTTGAATTATGTTCAAATGGTGTCGCATATCATGCTTTAATATTGAAAGAGTTTTTTTGCTCGTATTTACGTGTTCTATTTCCTTGTGAATAGACTCAAGCTGCATTTTCATAATTGTATTGTGCTGTTTGCTTTCGGTGTTCTGTTTATAGAAGCTAAAGTAAACAAGCAGGAACGAAAGATAAGTAAGGCAAAATAAAAAGCTCATAAATTCCACGGCAGGTTTGTTGCCGGAATACATTAATGTTGAAAGTTTTGTTGCAAAATAGTCATAAATATAATATACAAACGGGAAGACACCGACGATAATTACTTCTTGTTTCGGCCTTGCAAATATAATGGATGTTTTTGGGCAGACAACTATCAGTAATATAACAAAAACAATGATAGTAGTTATTATTCTTGTCAGGTAGTAATACGAGTATTCCTGAGTAAGTTCTAATGTCAAAAGGCCTGTCCAGTTACTTATCTGACAGCACATATAAGCCGTGAGGACAGAAACAAAGCTGCGTATAAAACTATACTTATAATATAGAAGTATAAACAGACATAAAGGCAAGTGAATAATAAGAGGGTAAATTATAGGATAAATTGTATCAAGAAAAGCCTGTCCAAAGCATAGTGAGCCTGTGAAATATATGATGCCTTCTGATAATGAAAATAAAAACAAAATAAACACATTTTTTCCGGTACGGCGAACTCCGAGCAGAAATGCAGACGCGTACACACCAAATAAAAATGTTGATATATTATGTATTAAGGCCAGAGTATATTCAATCATATTTAGCGCTCCCTGTATGTAATAACATTTATATTATAAAATGCTTTTAATTTTATAACAATACAAAGTCCTTGCTTTTCACACCATATATTTACCGTTCACGAAAAACGTGCTATATTATTAAATGGTAGTATTTGGGGAAATGGGTGTAAATCCCATACGAGCCCGTCGCCGTGATGCGAATGATCTGCATTTGTCCTTACCTGATGCCACAATCGGGGAAATGTCATTGGAGATAACTCTGAGAAGACGGATTTATGTATCGCTAAGTCGAAATATCCAAATATTATTAATCCTTTGTATGAAGCTGCGAGTGCCGGCGAAAAGGGAAAATACATTTTATATTAGGAGGAAAAGAAACATGAAATTTAAAATTAGTAAGAAAATTGTTTCGTGGCTCTTTTGTATGATGCTTATTGTGGCTATGGCATTTACTACAATTGGATGTGACACGAAAAAAGAGGGTGGCACCGAACAGCCGCAGACGGAGAATGTTCAGGGGTCGGAAGAACAGCCGCAGACTGAGGATGTTCAGGAACCGGAAGACAGCAGTGCGACTGTGCTTGGCGAAGGCCAGAAGATGTTTATGTTTACCGTAACTGATAAAGACGGTAATGAAACAAACTTCGAGATTCACACAGATAAGGAAACTGTGGGAGAGGCGCTTCTTGAACTTGAGCTGATTGAAGGCGAACCGGGAGATTATGGCCTTTATGTTAAGAAGGTAAACGGCATCGCTGCGGACTATGATGTGGATCAGACATACTGGGCATTTTATGTTAATGGTGAGTATGCAACATCAGGTGTTGATCAAACCGCAATTGAAGATGGTATGACTTATACATTTAAGGTCGAAAAGTAACTTCATATGTGTACAAACGTGACACATCAAGATCAACATCAT
Source organism: Lachnospiraceae bacterium (assembly GCA_015057375.1). Taxonomy (GTDB): domain Bacteria; phylum Bacillota; class Clostridia; order Lachnospirales; family Lachnospiraceae; genus V9D3004. The sequence continues at coordinate 17,429 of SVEM01000009.1, read as the reverse complement.
TCATATCAATAGAAATGATTTCAAAATTATCATAAGTTTTATAGTAATATATACCCGCATTGGCGTTGCAACAACTGCTATAGCGGGTATATTCATATCCGTTTTCGGTCCACACGCAGCCGTTTGGCATTGCGACGGAATCAAGGATGTGAAAAAATTGATTTACAGATGCTTTTTCTTCCGTGTCAGCTACAGAGTTTTCTTTTACAAAAAATGCGCGCACAAAACGAGAGGCGCTTGAGAAATCGCCCGGAAGTCCAATGGCACCCATACCAAGGCTGTAATTGTATAGTGGTATGTTTTCGTCAAACTGTGATTTTACAGGGCCGGTTCCGAGTCCCATATAATTACTTATATTTGTTTTGTGGTAATTAAATGTTGGGTTGTTTGTAAGGACCTCAAAAGGATTGTCGTATATTTTGAGGCCGTCTTTGACACTTTCAACGACGATGCTTTGTTCCTTATCACTTATCATCCAATGCAGAGGAGATAAGGGCAGTTGCTCGCTAAAGTTGATTTTAATTAAGTTTGTCTGTTCAAGCAGTTCTTTCGCTTCGTGCACAGACGTGCATTTTCCCAGAATCCAGGGAATAAATTCGAAAGGTGCAATGTTATCTTTTCCATCTTTTAATTCATGATACACTGCATTTCCCGGAAAGTTCAGTCCTGCCATGCTTAATCCGGTTTCGTTCGTCGCTTCAAAATATAGTGGAAAGTCGTTAAATACGGCAGCCATACCGATCATGGCATAGTGAGATTCTATTGAATTTGACTGACGTAAACTAAATTTATAATTTCGCGGAGTAATTACAACGCACTCACCATATCCTCTTTCTAAATCTAAATTTCTTCCGAAATAAGTATTTCCGTTTTTATACGAAACAGCTGTGCACATAAGAACCTCCAAAACATTTTAAATTAGTATTTGTAAATGGCAAATATATATACATAACATACAGAAAATATATTTTTATATCAGGGTGCAAAAAAGATGTTTCAGAAAACGGTAAAAAGCAAAAAAATCTTTATTTTTGGGCATTTTCGGCTAATTGTATCTTGACAAACATGCTATTAACAGTTATAAATAAAGGGAAGTGTTTATTTCAGTTGATTTTATTCGAGGAGGAATTTGTTCATGAACAAAACAGAATTAATTGCAGCTATCGCAGCAAAAACAGAATTATCAAAGAAAGACTCAGAGAAAGCAGTTAAAGCTTTTATCGATGTTGTAACAGAAGAATTAATTAAAGGGGAGAAGATTCAGTTAGTTGGATTTGGTACATTTGAAGTATCAGAGAGAGCTGCTAGAGAAGGAAGAAACCCACTTACAGGTGCTACAATGAGCATTCCAGCATCAAAGGCTCCTAAGTTCAAGGTAGGAAAAGCACTTAAGGATGCTGTTAATAAGTAATTCTTGTTATTAACGAGATCAAGAGCTATTGTTTAATGCAATAGCTCTTATTTTTGTTTCGGGTTTGGAGGAAGTTATGCGTTTAGACAAGTATCTTAAGGTATCGAGAATCATAAAAAGAAGAACGGTTGCGAATGAAGCGTGTGATGCAGGAAGAATTGCCGTGAACGGTAAAACAGCCAAGGCATCACAGAGCGTGAAGATTGGAGATATTATAGAAGTGGGCTTCGGGGACAAGACCGTAAAGGTTGAAGTGTTATCGGTAGCTGAGACTTATAAAAAAGAAGAAGCAAAGGAATTATTTAAGTATTTGTAATAATGAGTGTCCGTGTTCAATATAATTATACTGCAGGTTATATGTTGCAGGAGGATATTGTTTGTGGAAGAACGGAATGAACGAAGCATAGCGCACGGCACCGGACACAAGCTTGTGATACTTAACAGAGAGAATATAGAGATAACCGGTGTGACGGATATTGTGTCATTTGATGCTGATGAGGTGTATCTTGAAACCGTACAGGGCATGCTTACCATACAGGGTGAGAATATGCATGTCAGCAGACTCGCGCTTGATTCGGGAGTTGTCATGGCAAGCGGAACTGTCACGGCAGTAACTTATTCGAATAATAAAACTGTAAATGCAGGTTCTATTTTCAGCAGGCTGTTCAAATGATTGAAAAGCAACTTATATATACATTTGCAATGTTTATTTCCGGGCTGATTATAATGGGAGCATTTGACATATACCGGCTTATTTTTATATGGGCAAGACGGTCGGTTTTGCCAAGAATGATATTAGATGTGTTGTTTTCTGCGGTAGCAGGTATATTTGCATTTATAATAATATACAGATACAATGATGGGATTATCAGGATATATGCGATAATAGCAATGCTGTTGGGGATATTTTTTGTAAAATATATCGTAAATGATATTATTTGCAAAAAAATAAGAAAGCACTTGAAAAAATTAGTCTCTCGTTGTAGAATGGGATTATTAAAGGGCCGCAAGGACTTATAGACAGGGTGAATCGTATGAGTAATAAGAGAAAAGTTCATATGAGAAGAAAACCGGGAGTTGGTTTCATAGTGGTTTCCGTTCTGATACTATTTGGAGTGATTTCATACAAGATGATTGATCTGAACGCAGAAAGGGATGCACTTGCAGCGCAGAAAGCGCAATATGAAAAAGAACTTGCGGGTCTTACAGAAGAGCAGGAGAATATGGAGTCTTACAAAGCATATGTATACTCTGATGAGAATTTCGAGAGCATAGCAAGAAAGAAGCTCGGTCTTGTGTATCCTGATGAAGTAGTATTTGAAGCGGATGATGAATGATAATAGATAAAATAGTTAACTCGACTTATGGAGACGTAGGTCGAGTTTTTTGTTTGGCGTGTTTTCTTCCCACGAAGGGGAATTAGGTGAGTTATGGGAAGAGGAATTCATGGAGGTGCGGCGCGTTTTCTTCCCATGATGGGGAATTAGAAGTGTTATGGGAAGAAGCATTCGTGGAGAATCAACAACTTGTCTGCCCATAGAGAGGATTAGGCGCATCAATAGGCAGAAGAAAATACAGTAAATAGAGGGTTTTTCTAACCATGAAGGAGTTTTAGTAAACTATGGGAAGAAGAGCACCGATACGCAGGAATAAAAAGTATTTACCGAAGCAGCCGGATACATGGCTGCTTTTTTTGTCCCATTTTGTAAACGAGAAGTATAACGCCCCGACATGTTTTTACAAATCTCTTGCGCAGCAATAATTATACTTGTATTTCAGCATGATTTATCAGCAGGAGGGGAAGTTTTGAGAATAAACAAATCAGATTTACGGATGGCAGGGATATGCATTTTGTACATATTTATGTGTAGGACAACCTTCTTTGGAATTAATCCAATTGCATTGGCGCTGGTTGCAACAACACTTACGGAACGAAACGGCAGAAAGGCTGTAACCCTATCAATATGTGCCGGGATAATATTTGCAAATATTCCGGTGCTCAGCATAGATGCGCTGTCTAATATAATAAAGTACATGCTTATCATATTGTGTGCATTTTTTGTGCATGGTCTGGCGTACAGGAAGAAGATTTTTTTTACCCTGAGAGGCAATTCGATATTGTGTGCGGTTATAACTGTGGTTGTGGTAATATTCGGTGCGGGAGCTTTTGACATTTCAAATATCATTATAGCGCTTAGCGAAGGTGTTCTTGTTATAGTAGGAGTGGTATTGTTTGAAAAGGGACTGTATGTTATCCGTTATGGAAAGAACCTGCAGCCACTTGGAAATGAACAGTTTATAAGTTTTATCGCAATTATTTTTCTGGCCATTAACGGGCTTTATGAGCCGGTTCCGGATGTGATATCCGTGCGTATGGGACTTATGTTTCTTGTGATGTTATGCGTGGCATATGTATATGGCCCTCTTGCCGGAGGAGTGTCAGGTGCAGTGGCCGGAGTATGCGTAAGCATTTCTTCGGGGAATGCGTCTGTGATAGGGATGTACTGCATTATCGGAATTATAACCGGAATTGTCAGAGATGCCGGAAAATGGATAAGCATGATATTTTATATTTTGTCGGGCATATCATTTGCGCTTATATATCCGGATGAATTGTGGAATATACAGGAAATGAAACCATTTATATCTGCGGCAGCAGCATTTATATTTATTCCGGGATCGCTTCTTGTGTTAAATGATTACGAAACGGAACGGACCGCCATGATAAGAACTGATACTGAAAATACTGTCAGCATGCGGATACTTGAATTCGCAAGGGCATTAAACAAAATAGGTGAAAGTATGTCCGGACAGTTTGTACATAAAAACAGAAATGTAGGAGCAGAGCTTAACCGTGATCTTCTTGCAAATCAGATGAAGGAACTTGCGGGTCTCCTTACAGAACTTGAAAAAGAGGTTTCCGAAACCGGTAGTAAGAGGAGTCCGTACGAAGATGAAATAGCGGCAGTTTTAGAAGCTAATGGTATCATAGTAAAGAAAATAGCTGTCATAGAAAAAAGAGACGGTCGCAAGCGCGTGTGTATGAGAGTAAAAGCGGCAGGGAAGTTTGGAATAACAACAAAAGAAGCCGCAGAAATAATTTCGCGGATATTAAAGGACAAGTATGTTGCAGATGATTCATGTGGCTATTTTATCCCAAAAGAATATAGCGATATGACATTTGTTCAGGATGTAAAATACCGTGTACTTACCGGAGTTTCAAGGATGTGCAGAAGCGGAGAAGTTGTTTCCGGTGATAACTATTCGATAATAGAACTTCCTACGGGAAAGGTTATGATGACGATTGCAGACGGTATGGGAAGCGGAGACCTTGCTTATGAGGAGAGCGAAACTGTTATTGAGATGATAGAAGAACTCGCCGGAATAGGATTTTCGGAGGGCATGACGCTGAGATATATAAACTCAACGCTTGTGTTCTCGAAAGATGATGATAAATTTTCTACAGCGGATATGAGTGTTGTGAATTTGAATAATGGATATTGCGAATGTATCAAATGCGGAGGGGCGGTTACATTTGTCAAAAACAGACACGGCGTGAAAATTATTAATATGGAAACAATGCCTATAGGAATACTTCCTGATGCAGAGCCAAAAAGCAATACATTTCGTTTATATGAGGGAGATATGGTCATAATGATAAGTGACGGTATTCTTGACAGCATAGATGTAAATGAACCTGAGCAATGTATAAGGGTGCTTATTGAGGAAAATGCAACAAATAATCCTCAGGAAATGTCGGATTACATTCTTGACATAGCCAAAAATGCAAATAATGGGTATGCGAGAGATGATATGACAGTTCTTTCTCTTGGTTTGTGGCATAAAATATAGAATAAATTGCGCGCATATGTTATAGTTGTCGTGAGGTGAAACTTGTGAGAACCATTGAAGAGAAGATATGCACATTTATTAGTAAGACAAATATGATAAATCCATACGATTCCATACTTGTCGGTTTGTCCGGCGGGGCTGATTCCGTATGCCTTTTGCATGTCCTTGTAAGCCTCAGAGAAAAGTATGGTCTGCAGATATATGCAGTTCATGTAAATCATATGATACGTGGTGCGGCAGCAGATGCAGATGAGAAGTTTTCGGAGGAGCTATGCAAAAAGCTTGATATTCCATATAAATGTTATAAAGAGGATGTTCCGAAACTTGCGTCGAAATGGCATATGACCCTTGAAGAAGCGGCAAGAAAAGTAAGATATGAGATATATTATACCGAAGGGAAAAGGGTTTCAGCAAATAAAAAAGCTGTGGCACATCATATGAATGACCAGGCAGAGACAGTTCTGTTTCGTATGTGCAGAGGTACGGGAATTAAAGGGATGCGTGGAATTGCGGCGCAGCGAGACGATATAATCCGTCCGCTTTTATGTGTTACCAGGGATGAGATACTTGAGTATCTGACAGACATCGGTGCGCAGTATGTCAATGATGAAACCAATGACAGTATATGCTATGACAGAAACCGTATCAGACATAAGGTTATTCCGGAGCTTATGTGTATAAATGATGGGGCGGTACAGCACATAGCTGATACGGCGGCAAAGCTTGAAGATATATATGACTGGCTTAATGAGACGGTATCCGGGTATATTAAAGAGAATGTCCGTGTAAATGGCGAGAAAAATCGCGTAACCATAGACAGCACCTTTTTGAATGATTGTCATAAGGCAGTATCTAAAGAGCTTGTAAGAAGAATGATTAATATGCTTACGGACAGTTTAAAGGATATTACGACGGAGCATATCAACAATGTTTTACTGCTGACAGCTCTTGAAACAGGAAAAAGTGTAGACCTTCCGTATGAGCTTATAGCGCATAGAGAATATGATGTAATAGTAATTGAAAAAAGATTAAGAGCGTCATATGATGAAATACAATCACAGGAAATAGTCCATAATAAACAGTATGTATACCATGATATATATCTGCCTGATGAGGGGCAGTTGTGCGAATGTGTAAGAATAAGTTCTGACATTATGCCGTATGATTTGTTAAATGGAGATATTCCTAAAAATTACTGTACTAAATGGTTTGATTATGATAAAATCAAGGGTAAAATTGAGGTACGAAAAGTAGAGGATTCTGACTATTATCGTATAGGTAATGAGGGCAAAAAAAAGCTGTCAAGATACATGATAGATAAGAAGATTCCGAGAAACTGCCGGGACAGACTTCTTGTTGTGGCAGTTGGAAATGAAGTGCTGTGGATAGTCGGAGGACATATGTCAGGTTCCGCATACATCAGCGAAACAACAAAAAAAGTGCTTGTTATGGCATTTAAATAAAATATCATAAGATACAGGAGATAAAAAAATGAAGGAAACAATCAAAGAATTTATATCCGAAGAAAGACTCATGCAGAGAATTTCAGAGCTTGCAGACCAGATTAATCATGATTATGCAGGTAAATCAGTACATTTGATATGTATTCTGAAAGGAAGTATTTTCTTTACATGCGAGCTTGCTAAGAGGCTTACAATTCCGGTTTATGTGGACTTTATGCAGCTTTCGAGCTACGGTGATGACACAGAAAGCACAGGAAGTGTAAAGATTATCAAGGATCTTGATGCGCCTGTATTTGGCAAGGATATTATTATTGTTGAAGATATTCTTGATTCAGGAAGAACATTATTCAAACTGTTGACATTACTTGAAGTTGGTAATCCTGCCAGCATGGCTGTATGTACACTTCTTGACAAACCTTCAAGAAGAGAGTTCCCTATCGATGTGGATTATAACGGATTTGAGATTGAAAATGAGTTTGTTGTGGGCTTTGGACTTGACTATGCTCAGAGATACCGCAACCTGCCTTATATAGGAATAGTGAAATTTGAAGAAGACTAGGAGGAAATGTTTTGAAAAGTATGAGAGGTAACGGATTTTTTATAATCCTGTTATTGCTTATTATGTTCTCGTTTTTTCTGACAAACCTGTATGGTAAAGGAAACGATGTAGTATATAATACTACGGACCTTGTAAATGATGTAAAAGAAAATAAGGTAACAAGTGTTAAGATTTCGCAGGAGCAGAACACAACATCCGGACGAGTTGATGTTGTTTTTAAGGATACTACGAAGGTTCATTTTTATTCTACTGATGTGTCTGATCTTGAAAGTAAGCTAGATGAACTTTCGCAGACAGAGGAATATAAAGGTAGTTTCAAGTATGTGACCAATCCGGTGGCAAAGACACCATGGTATTTAAGTATTCTTCCGTGGATTCTTGGATTTGCACTTGTATTTATCATGTTTACTATGATGATGAATGCTCAGGGCGGTGGCGGAAACTCCAAGGTGATGAATTTTGGAAAGAGCCGTGCCAGAATGACTGCGCCTGATGAGAAGAATATAAAGTTCGGAGATGTTGCCGGACTTGTTGAAGAAAAAGAACAGCTTGAAGAGGTAGTTGATTTCCTCAAATCTCCTAAAAAATATACTGAACTCGGAGCAAGAATACCAAAGGGTATACTTATGGTCGGACCACCGGGAACGGGTAAGACACTTCTTGCAAAAGCAATTGCAGGAGAGGCCGGGGTTCCGTTTTTCTCGATATCCGGTTCAGACTTCGTAGAGATGTTTGTCGGTGTAGGTGCATCACGAGTTAGAGATCTCTTCAATGATGCAAAGAAGAATTCGCCATGTATAGTTTTTATAGATGAGATAGATGCCGTTGCAAGAAGAAGAGGTTCCGGACTTGGTGGCGGGCATGACGAGAGAGAGCAGACGCTCAATCAGATGCTCGTTGAGATGGATGGTTTCGGAATAAATGAAGGAATCATCGTTATGGCGGCAACCAACCGTGTCGATATACTTGATCCGGCTATACTCAGACCGGGTAGATTTGACAGAAGAGTTGAAGTCGGAAGACCGGACGTAAAAGGAAGAGAGGATATCCTTAAGATTCATGCAAGAAATAAGCCGTTAGCAGATGATGTGGATATGAAGAGTATTGCACAGACAACTGCAGGAATGACCGGTGCAGATCTTGAGAATCTTCTTAATGAGGCAGCTATTGCAGCCGCTAAGGATAACAGAAAATATATAACACAAGCAGATATATCCGGTTCGCTTATAAAAGTAGGTATAGGACCTGAGAAAAAAAGTAAGGTTGTTTCAGATAAAGATAAGAAAATTACAGCATATCATGAAGCAGGTCATGCAATACTGTTTCACCTTCTTCCTGATGTCGGACCTGTGCATACAGTATCTATCATTCCTACAGGACAGGGCGCTGCAGGATATACAATGCCGCTTCCGGAAAAGGATGAGATGTTTAATACTAAGGGCAGAATGCTTCAGGATATAGTTGTACTTCTTGGCGGACGAATAGCTGAAGAGATTATATTTGATGACATAACAACAGGTGCGTCACAGGATATTAAACAGGCAACGGCTGTAGCAACCGATATGGTTACCAAGTATGGTTTTTCTGAGAAAATCGGACCGATCAACTACGATGACAGTGATGAAGTATTTATCGGAAGAGATTTTGGAAGAACAAGAAGCTTCAGCGAAAAAGTTGCAAGTACAATTGACGAAGAAGTTAAATGCATAATTGATGCATGTTATGACAAAGCCAAGAAGATACTTGATGATAATATGAAAGTTCTTGAAGCTTGTGCAAATCTTTTATTAGAAAAAGAACGTATTAGCAGAGAAGAATTTGAAGCATTATTTGATGCAAATGAAGGAGCAACTATATAAATATTGGTATATTGTACAATAAAAGTTTGTTTTTTCGACATTTTTTACTGCAAAATGTACAAAGAGAGTTTTTTCTGTTGTTATTTTGCACAAAAACTTTTTGAAAATTTGTGAAAGTTTGTGCACACTGAGATGAAAAGTAGTGCTATACTTCCCATTGTAAACCCCAATACATTATATAGTTTTTGCTACACCCCATAAGTAACAAAAATACCTTCTCCAAAGCAGGATAGTGCCAACTATCCTGTTTTTACTTTTTATACACAATTATTACTCGGGAGGATAACGAATTGGATACATCCATTTACTGCGATGCGATATACAGTGATGGTACAAATATGTTTCGCAGTCCGCAGGAACCTGATGCAGGTGATATTGTAAAGATTCGTATTCGTACAGCAAGTACAAATGTTGATTCGGTTTATCTTGTATATGATGAAGAAAAATTTCTTATGGACAAGATAAAGGCGGATACTGTATTTGCCTATTATGAAGTACAAAAAATCGTAAAAGATAAAATATCAAAATATCATTTTGAACTCAGATATAAAGAAGAAGTTATATACTACAATCGCAAAGGTGTTTTAAGAAACAGGGAGGAGTATGCTGATTTTGAGATAATTCCGGGATATAAAACACCGGACTGGGCTAAGGGCGCAGTTATGTATCAGATATTTACCGACCGTTTTTGCAACGGAGATAAGAAAAATGATGTAGTCAATGATGAATATAGTTATATCAATGAGCATGTAAGCCGTGCCGATTCGTGGTATGAGCTTCCTAAGGCAATGGATGTCCGTAAGTTCTACGGCGGAGATCTTGCCGGTATAATAAAGAAGCTGGATTATCTTAAGGAGCTTGGAGTAGAGGTAATATATCTAAATCCGATATTTGTATCTCCGTCTAACCATAAATATGATATTCAGGATTATGATTATGTTGATCCTCATTTTGGTGTAATAGCTGATGATGAGGGAGAAACGCTTTCGTATGGCTGTAATGACAATTTACAGGCATCCAGATATATAAGCCGTGTGACGCGGAAAAGCAATCTTGAGAAGAGCAACGAGCTTTTTGCAAAGCTTGTTGAAAAGGCACATGAACTTGGAATGAAAGTTATACTTGACGGTGTATTTAATCATTGCGGTTCATTTAACAAATGGCTTGACAGAGAAAAAATATATGTGAATCAGCAGGATTATGAGAAAGGTGCATATATCTCGGCTGACAGTCCGTACAAATCATTTTTCAGGTTTAAGGACGAAAGTTGGCCGGACAACGCATCTTATGACGGATGGTGGGGACATAATACACTTCCTAAGCTTAATTACGAGGAATCAGAAGAACTTGTTTTTTATATTCTGAAAGTTGCGGCCAAGTGGGTGTCGCCTCCGTACAATGCAGACGGCTGGAGGCTTGATGTGGCGGCGGATCTCGGACACAGTAGTGAATATAATCACTGGTTCTGGAAGGCGTTCAGAAAGGCGGTTAAAGAGGCCAATCCGAATGCGATTATAATTGCCGAGCATTATGGCAATCCGAAAGCCTGGCTGTCAGGAGATGAGTGGGATACCGTAATGAATTATGATGCATTTATGGAGCCGTTGTCATGGTTTCTTACCGGAATGGAGAAGCATAGTGACAGTTATAGGGAAGATCTGCTTGGTAATGCGGATGCATTTTTTGCATCGATGCGTGAGAATATGCTCAATATGACAACGCCATCTTTGTATGTGGCAATGAATGAACTGTCTAATCACGACCATTCGAGATTCCTTACAAGGACGAACCGAAGAGTCGGAAGAATTGCATCACATGGAGCTGCCGCAGCAAGCGAAGGTATCAATCAAGCAGTTATGAGGGCGGCGGTTATTGTCCAGATGACCTGGCCGGGAGCGCCAACAATATATTACGGCGACGAGGCCGGAGTATGCGGATGGACAGATCCTGATAACAGAAGAACTTATCCGTGGGGACAGGAAGATAAGGAAATGATTGTTTTCCATAAAGAGACTGTCAGAATACACAAGGACTATGATTCGTTGAAAACCGGTTCGCTTGTATTTCTTCATGGAGAAAAAGATATAATAAGTTATGGGCGCTTTGCGGAAGATGAGCAGGTAGTTGTTGCGGTTAATTCATCACCGTATGAAAAATATGTCCGTATACCTGTATGGAAAACAGGAATAAAAGACGGTTCAAAGATGGTAACGCTTATAAATTCCGGTGACTTTGGATACTCCTTAAATGCTGTAATGTATGATGTGGAAGACGGATATGTTGACATAGTCTTGAAACCGTTTGGAAGTACAATTATAAAAAACATAAAATATTAAAATATTTCTTGCACTTTTCGTTTCTTGTGGTATAATGAAACACGCAGGTTACGAAAACTTGTATGCCGGTGTGGCGGAACTGGCAGACGCACAGGACTTAAAATCCTGCGGGTGGTGACACCTGTACGGGTTCGATTCCCGTTGCCGGCATGATATTTTAAAAGAGTGAGGTTTTGCACCTTGCTCTTTTTCAATTATAAGAAATAATAAAATAAAAAAGGGAGCGGATAAAAATGCTTGCAAATATAATTGTATCTGCAATTATTTTGATAATTGTCATATTAATAATACGGAGCATGATAAAGTCAAAAAAGAGTGGAAAAATGTCTTGTGGATGCAACTGCGGGAGCTGTCCCATGAGCGGAAATTGTAAAAAAGAATGATTTTTTGTCTGGCCGGTGTAAATGTTATGTTCACATCGGCTCTTTTTATGCCATTTTGTGTACAACTTATTGAATTGTCCAACAATAAAAGATAAAATGTATATTAAATAATTATGGGGTTTTTGTAAAAAAACAAAAAAATAAATAATACACAAATTACAATAAGGAATGTATATCAAACAGGTACAAAGGAGAAGGTTTGTATGGGAGTAAAAACTAATATTTTAAAGCGGGTATTAGCTATATTTTTATGCATTACTTTAATTATGACAAGTTTGCCGTTTTCATCTAAAAATATAACAGCGGCAGACTCAGATTCTGATGAGTCTATTTCTCTCACAGCTGATTCGTCCACAATGGATGGATGGCAGCAATATTTCCCAACAGGCAATAACGTTAATACAGAAAATGCAGGAGCTATATGGACGGACAAGTCTGTATTTACTGATGACAGTGCGTTTTCAGATGTTGATATTACAATGAATGAACAGGACAGTTTTCTTGTTGCACTTTCTGCAATGGGTTCTAATATATCCGTCACCGGAATGTCCGCATCCCCTACCGACACGATGCTAGTTCTTGATGTGTCGGGCTCAATGAATGGAAGAAGTGGTAATAATGATGTTGCAGCGGAACTTGCTGAGGCATCGAATTACATGATTTCCACTTTGCTTGCCGCAAATAAATATAATCGTGTCGGAGTTGTACTTTATTCAGGAGATAATGATACTAATGGTTCAACAGGAAGTGACAATGCTATAGTAGTACTCCCATTAGGAAGATACACAACCAGAAATGATATATATTTAACTTACAAATCTTCAGGAAGCGGTTCTAACTTAAGTGAAACCATTTCGCTTAATACTTATGTATATTACGAAGGAACTTCTACAAAACCAACAAGCAAATCAAAACAGGTAATAGGTTCTACTTATACACAGAAGGGTATTATACTCGCAAAAGACCAGTTTACAGCATCAAGTAACGAAACAACCATTGATGATCCAAATAAAGGAACGCTCAAGCGTAAGCCGATTATGGTGCTTATGTCTGACGGAGCACCTACTTATTCTACAACTAATTTTACCAATCCGGGAAGCTCAGAGTTTGGAAATGGTCAAACTGCTAATACCGCTGCCAGAGATGGATTCCTTACACAGCTTTCAGCAGCATATGCAAAATCCGAAATAGAGAAGAAATACGATTCTAAATCACTTTTCTATACACTTGCGCTCGGACTTGACAGTGATAGTGATGAGACTTCTGTTTTGGTTGCAAGAAATATTCTTAATCCTGATAATAACTATACTGATAGTGCAACCGAGGATATAGACGAGTTTTGGGAAGCATATGATAGTGTAGCTGTTGGTGAAAAAGTTACGATTACAAACAGAAAAACCGTTACCAAAATAGAGAATGAGCTTAACAGATATTATGTTGATAAGTTTTTCGATGCTGAGGACTATGGCAGTAATATGCAGGAAGCCCTCGTAGATGCATTTAAAGATATTGCAAAGGATATTCAGCTTCAATCCAAGTATTTCCCGACATATACAGAAGCAAATGAGAATTTGTCCGGTTATGTTTCATTTATTGACAGAATTGGAAAATATATGGAAGTTACTAATGTTGAGGGAATCAGCATTAACCAGACATTATATAGGGGAGATAATTTTGCTAAAAATTTCGGCAGCAGTACGGGCTCTCTCGGAACGATTAATAGCCTTACATCGCTTGGCGAAGAGATGGTAGAAACTGTTGCGCAGCATATAGGGTTATCTGATACAGCAACTGCAAAAACGCTTATTAACCTTGCGTATCAGAATGGCCAGCTTGCATATAATTCTTCTACAAGGGCATATTCAAACTATATTGGTTGGTTTGCAGATGCAGATGGAAAGTATCTCGGTTTCTGGTATGACGGAATATCGGAAAGTACTATTCCTGCAACTGCTGCATATATTATGAAGTCTTATGTATATCTTGGAGAGGTTCCTGAAGAATACGGCATGAAAAAATCAGATGTGATGTATGCCATAGTTCAGCTTCGTGAAGATATGAAGACTAAAGATCAGAGAATTGTATTTGCCGTGCCTGCGGCACTTATGCCTACGATTACTTATGATGTATCGCTTGATAAAGATGATAAACTTGAAAAAATTGAAACAAGCGGAGCCATAGGTCCAATCCGTTTGATATATAAAGCAGCACTTAGAGAAGAAATCAACAAATATACTATTGATGATGTCGTTGACAGTAAGTATATAGAAGACAACAAAAATGCTGACGGTTCTGTTAATTTTTACACAAACCAGTATGAGGTTGACAACTTTACCGGTTATGAAGAAGTCAATACTTACAGTTATTTCAAACCTTCAAGAGAAGATGAGAGATATTATTATCAGGAAAATGCTCCTGTATACGCAGATGATAAAGGGACCTTATACAGTGGAAATTCTGTGCCTACAGGAGAAAAGTATCATGCATATACGGTATACTCTAAAAATGGTACAACACTTAAAACAGAAACAAGGTATAACATAATAGATACTGAAGTTCTTGCAACGGCAAAGAAAACTTCGGGAGAAAACACATGGTATATCCCTGCCGGAGATTTGTGCCGTGACTATGTGAGCAGTATAGTATATAAGACGCCTAAAAATGAAACCGGAACATTACCGTTTTCCATGGCACCATTTGCCGATATTTACGGACATTCCGTAGACGAGACGGACTATTATTTCGTTGTAGGGGCAACGCTTGGAAACAATGGTAAGCTTACAGTGGATCGTGAGGCGGGACTCAAAATCACAAAAGAGCTTGCGGAAGGTATATCTTACACAAATGAAGATTTTGAATTCATACTTACTAATACAAGTAACGCAACAGATAACACCGTTTACCCGGCATATAAGATAGATGCAGAGGGAACTGCAACCGATACTCAGGTAAAGTTTGTAAACGGCGTTTCAGAAGGTGTGTATTTAAAAGCAGGAGAGATGATTTATATTGCCGGCATGACAGTCGGAGATGTAATAAATGTTAAAGAATCAGAAACTGACAAATATAAGGTAGAAACCGTAAATTTAACTGCAGCATCTCAGATAGATGTGGCAATAAAAGCAACGGAGTTCATACAGGTAGACTTCGTAAATGCTGAAAGAGGAAAAGGAAACGTAACAATATCAACTGAGATTATACATCCTTTTGGGCCGGACTACGTTGTTCCTGATGATAAGGATTCATTTGATATGACTGTTACGGTAACACTTAATGGTGAACCGCTTAAAAATCAGTCATTTAACGATGGAGACATAGTAACTGATGAAAACGGACAGGTTGAGATTACTCTTAAAGATGGTGAGGAACTTGAGATAAAAGACCTTCCGGAAGGAACTGTGGTAAAGGTTGTACAAGGTAATCCGGGCGACGGATTTACAACAGAATATTTTGATAACGGGGAGTCCGGAGATGGAACTGTTACTATAGAAGCAGACAAAACAGCTGATGTTAAAACAGAAAACGAGTATGAGTATACAACATCGGTAAACCCTGTAAATGTAACTGTAGAAGGAACTGTTATTTTAACCGGAAGACCATGGGAAGACACTGACGAGTTTACATTCCGAATGCAAAAATGGAATTCTGAAACAAATGAGTGGGAACAGGTTGGCACAGACATAACAGTAAACGGTTCGGAGGTTTCAGGAACAAATAACTCTATCGGGTTTGATTTTACGGATATATATAGAAACAACGAAGAATATTCGGAAATTGGAAGTTATTTATATCGTATTGTTGAAATAGAGCCTGAAGATAAAATTGGTGGCGTAACTTATGATAAAACGGTGCATTCATTTGTTGTGGAAGTGACAGATGAAGATATGGATGCCGCGCTGGAAATAAAGGATGTTTATTCGAATGGCGAAACACAGGTGAATAAACCATCATCCGACAGTTATGAAGTGATAGTTGATTTTGAAAATATTTATTCAACAACAGGACAGCAGGACGTATCAATAGATATTAATAAATTAGTTGTTAACGAAAAAGGCAGTCCGCTTGCACTTCCATCCGGATTTAAGTTCGGAATATACGATGGAGCAGCTCTTGTTGCTGAGTCAACAGCAACGGATGAAAGTGGATTTGCCCGCATTGTATTAAACTATGGGCCTGAAGACCTGAATGGCAAGACAAACGAGAAATATAACTATATCTTAAAGGAAATTGTCCCAGATACCAAGAAGGACGGATGGATTTATAGTGTAGAAGAAACAGTGATAACTGTTGAACTTGAAAGTGTTGCAGGTGTTCTGAAAGCGGTTGTTTACGAGGGCACCACAAGACCTGAGGGAGCAGTTACGTCATTGTCGGTAGATGTTACTAATACATATGATCCGGGAGTGGCACACCTTTCGATTGATTTTGTAAATAAAAACCTTATCGGAAAAAGCATGGTTGGTGGCGAGTTTACATTTGGAGTATTTAAACATGACCAGGTGATTCGTAATGCAAGTACTGCTGAAATTACCGGAACAAATAACCGTGCAGGCAATGTAATATTCAACAAGGCATTGTCATTTGATAAAGTAGGAGTTTATAACTACGACATCGTTGAGCTTACAGGTGACGGTAATGGTATAACAGCTGACAAAAACACATACAGAGTAGAAGTAACCGTTACTGATGATAATGGACAGCTTAAAGCAGAGTATGAAATAGAAAATGCACAGGGCAGTGCGATAACTTTTGTAAACACATATGAAGCTAAACCTGTGACTAATGCTATCAGCGGAATAAAAGAACTTACGGGAAGAGAACTTATAAATGATGAGTTTACATTCAGACTTACCGAAGCTCTTGACGCAACCGGTGATGTTGCTTCGAATGCAAAAGAATATACTGCAAAGAATGGCGTTAGTGCAACAAATCCGAACGAAGGAACATTTACATTCCCTGAGATTACATATGATACGCCGGGAACATATTATTATCTGATTACGGAAGATACTGAGACCGGTGCAAATGCCTATGGTGTCAATTATGATGACAGTAAGTATGTTGCTACCGTAGTGATTAAGGATGATGGGTCAGGAAGTTTGAAAGTTGCTTCCGTTAGTTATGGCAGTGCGTCTGAAATCAGATTTACAAACACATATCATGTAGCAGGTACGGATGTTATCATTTCAGGAACCAAGGTGCTTGAAGGAAAAGAGTTAAGCAACGAAGAATTCAGCTTTACACTTTATAACTCAGACAATAGCTGGAATCAGGGCACAGAGGTTGAGACTGTTAAAAATAAAGCGGACGGAAGCTTTGCATTTAATAAGATAGACTATGATACAGCAGGAACTTACTATTATTTAGTAAAAGAAGCAGAAGGCGATAAAGGCGGAGTTACATATGATACAACCGTTTATCGTGTTAAGGTTGTAATTACTGACGATATGCTTGGACAGTTGCACAAGAGTGTAAGTATTTTCGATGGAAATAATGTTTCGCAGACAAGCATTAAGTTTATTAATGGGTATGCTATCAGCGGAACAGACGAAGTAAAACTTCCGGG
>SVEM01000049.1 GCA_015057375.1 Lachnospiraceae bacterium | reverse complement strand
AAAGAATATAATTAGTGACAACGGCGGAATTGCAAAGCTGTCTGTTCTCACGTCTGCCGGTGTGCCAAAAGAGAAAATATATAAGCTTTGCTCAGACGGTTTCCTTCAGCGTGTTCGTCAAGGCTATTATCAGCTTGCCGATGAACTGATCCTCTCCGATGAGCAGGTAATCGCTTCTACCATTCCCGAAGCAATCATCAGCATGGAATCGGCTCTGTTTCGCTATGGCTACAGCGATTTTTTGCCGAGGGTTTGGTCTGTTACCGTACCTCGTAGTGCATCACGCAGGCTTAATACCTCCGTACCGATGAAGATTTATTATGTCATAGACGATATTTACGACCTCGGCAAAACCACTATTACCGAAAACGGTGTTACCTTTGCCATTTATGACCGTGAACGCACTATCTGCGATATGTTCAAGCATCGCGGCAAGGTAGACGCCGAAATGTTTAGCAAGGCGGTAAATGCTTATACAAACGATACACAGAAAAACCTCATAGCCCTTTCTGATTACGCAAAGAAGCTGAGGGTTTACAAAAAGGTTATGGAACTTATGGAGGTGCTGCTTAATGGCTGATATTGCTGCATCAGTACTTGCAAGACTTAAAAACAAAGCAAAAGATAGTGGCAGAAGCTATCAGCTTTGCTTACAGCTCTTTTGCCAAGAAGAGTTTTTAAGACGACTCGAAAAATCCAAATATGCAGAAAACTTGGTTTTAAAAGGTGGACTGTTCATTTATTCTCTTACCGATTTTGACAGTCGTGTTACCGTTGACGTAGACTTCTTGCTGAAGAAGATACCCAACACACCGGAACAGCTGACAATCGTTATAGAGGAGATTATAAACACTCCTACGGGCAATGATTTCATTACCTTTGAAATCAAGGATGTTGCGCCTATTGCACTTGCGAAAAAGTATGCGGGTGTCGGCGTTTCCATCGTAGCCCATATCAAGAATACAAAGACTCCATTTAATATTGATTTCGGTGTCGGCGACGTTATCGTTCCTAAGCAAGAAAAACGTAAGATCCCGACACAGCTTGACGGCTTTGATTCTCCATCAGTAAACACCTATTCTCTTGAAACCACTATCGCCGAAAAGATTGATGCAATCCTCAGCCTTATGGAATTCTCAAGCAGAATGAAGGATTATTACGATATTTATTACCTTGCAAATAAATTTGATTTTGACGGTGCCACTCTGACTGAAGCGCTCAAAAAGACCTTTGAGAACCGCATACATATCTTTACCGCAGAGCAATTCGAGCAGGTAATGGCATTTGATAATGATGATGCAATGCAAAAGAAATGGAAAGCATTTGTACGCAAAATTGAAACCAAGACTGACGATTTCAGCAAAGTAATCGGCACAATAAAACTTTTCCTTGCAGAACCATTCAAAGCGGCAGTAGAAAACACAGTATTTACCACACATTGGACCGCAACGGATAATGAATGGAAATAAAATGATCGGATTTTTCCGATTACTTCATTTCCTTTATAGCTGCCTGTATCAGCATCAAGGTAATCTTTTCGTGTGTCTTGAATTGTTTGCGGACATATGATATTATATACAAGCATTTACCGCAATTGGTGGTAAGAACTATAATGTAATTTGGGTTTCGGTGTAAAAGTAATTAAAAGAATATGTATGAATGATAATGGAGGATTTGATATCATGGCAGTAAAAAGTACAGAGACATCGACACCAAAGAATGAAGAAAAGAACGTAACAAAAAAGGCAGTTTCGGCTAAGAAAGCAGAGACAGTTAAAACAGAAGATGTAAAGAAAGAAACAGAAAAGAAGGCGTCTGAGAAGAAGGCACCGGAAAAGAAGGCTCCGGCTAAGAAGAAGACAACAACTAAGAAGGATATTGTTACAACAGTTTATGTAGAGTATATGGGTAAGCAGGTGGCAGTTAAAGATGCTATACCGCAGATTAAGAAGATATGGCAGAAGGCAGGCAATAAGGTAGGAGATATTAAAGATATTGCGCTTTATGCAAAACCGGAAGATGACAAGATATATTTTGTAATCAATGGTGATTTTAGCGGAGCAGTAGATTTATAATTTCGACATTAACTGACAAAGAATCTTAAGCAGCTTCCACGCAGATGTGGAGCTGCTTATTTGTTAAGAAGGGAGAACGTGACATGGCAAATGTAATTACGGATGAGATGATAGAATACGTAGGTATTCTTGCAAAGCTTCAGTTATCTGATGAGGAAAAGGAACAGGCAAAGAAGGATATGGGAAGTATGCTGGATTATGTTGATAAGCTTAGTGAACTTGATACGGCTGGTGTAGAGCCTATGTCACATGTGTTTCCTGTAAATAATGTATTTCGTGAGGATGTAATAACTAATAGTGACAAAAGCGGGGATATGCTTGCGAATGCACCGAAAGAAAAAAATGGCTCTTTCGTAGTGCCTAAGACTGTGGAATAAGGAGGTATATGAAAATGAGCCTTATGAGTATGACAGCCCTTGAGCTGGCAAGAAAAATAAGAGCAGGGGAGGTGTCTGTAACAGAGGCTGCAGAAGCGGCACTTTCACAGATTAACCTCAGAGAGAAAGATATAAACAGTTTCATTACCGTGCTTTCCGAAGAACAGATTATGGCACAGGCAAAGCAGGTTGAAGAAGGAATTAAAAATGGCATATATACAGGTCCTCTTGCAGGTGTTCCCGTTGCCATTAAAGATAATATCTGTACGGATGGTATTCTTACCACATGCGGTTCAAAGATTCTTCATGATTTTGTGCCAAAATATTCATCAGAGGCAGTTATAAATCTTCAGAAAGCCGGAGCAATAATAATCGGAAAGACTAATATGGACGAATTTGCCATGGGAAGTACCACAGAGACTTCGTACTATGGTGCTACTAAGAATCCTTGGAATACGGAGCATGTCCCGGGAGGTTCATCCGGTGGTTCATGTGCTGCTGTTGCGGCGGAAGAGTGTTCATTTGCACTCGGTTCGGATACAGGCGGATCCATAAGACAGCCAAGTTCTTTTTGCGGTGTGACAGGAATCAAGCCGACATACGGAACAGTATCACGTTACGGACTTGTTGCATACGGTTCGTCACTTGATCAGATTGGGCCTGTTGCAAAAGATGTATCAGACTGTGCGGCTATACTTTCAACTATTGCGTCATATGATCCTAAGGACAGTACCTCGGTAAAGCGCGATGACTATGATTTTATGAGTGCGCTTAAGGATGATGTAAAAGGAATGAAGATAGGTCTTCCAAGAGATTATTTTGGAGAGGGTTTGGATGAAGAAGTAAAAAAAGCAATCATGGACGTTGTTGAAGTGTTAAAAGACAAGGGTGCCATCGTTGAAGAGTTTGATCTTAGTCTTGTAGAGTATGCGATTCCTGCATATTACGTTATTGCATCTGCGGAAGCAAGTTCAAACCTTGCAAGATTTGATGGTGTCAAATACGGATACCGCGCAGAGGAATATAACGGACTTCATAATATGTATAAGAAGACACGTTCAGAGGGATTTGGCGCAGAGGTAAAGAGAAGAATAATGCTTGGTTCATTTGTATTAAGCAGCGGTTATTATGATGCCTATTATATAAAAGCACTTAAAACAAAAGCACTTATTAAACAGGCATTTGATAAGGCATTTGAAAAATATGATGTTATAATTGCACCTGTATCACCGTCTACGGCTCCGAAACTTGGAGAGAGTCTGGTTGATCCTATAAAAATGTATTTGGGCGATATATATACTGTATCTGTAAATCTTGCAGGACTTCCGGGAATCAGTGTTCCGTGTGGACTTGATTCAAAAGGACTTCCGATTGGTGTGCAGATGATAGGAAACTGCTTTGAAGAGAAGAAAATAATCCGTGCAGCATATGCATATGAACAGTCATGCGGGAAGGAGGCAGCACTATGAGCAGAGAATATGAAATGGTCATAGGACTTGAGGTCCATGTTGAACTTGCTACAAAGACAAAGATATTCTGCGGCTGCAGTACCGAGTTCGGAGGTGCGCCTAATACACATACCTGTCCAGTTTGTACCGGCATGCCGGGTTCGCTTCCTGTGCTTAATAAGCAGGTTGTAGAGTATGCGGCTGCCGTTGGTATTGCTACGAATTGTACAATTAATCAGCATTGTAAATTTGACAGAAAGAATTATTTTTACCCTGATAATCCGCAGGACTATCAGATATCACAGCTTTATCAGCCGATATGTGTAAATGGCGGTGTGGAGATAGAAACCGAAGATGGCGGCAAAAAGACAATCGGAATCCATGAGATTCATATGGAAGAAGATGCGGGAAAGCTTATCCATGATGATATGGGCGACTGCTCGCTTGTAGATTTTAACCGTTCCGGTGTGCCGCTTATAGAGATTGTATCAGAGCCTGATATGAGAAATGAAAAGGAAGTTATAGCATACCTTGAAAAACTCAGACATATTATCCAGTATCTCGGAGCATCGGATTGTAAACTTAATGAAGGTTCAATGCGAGCAGACGTAAATCTGTCAGTCAGAGAGAAAGGTTCGACAGAGTACGGAACCAGAACAGAAATGAAGAATCTCAATTCATTTAAGGCAATAGCACGTGCTATAGAAAATGAGCGCAATCGCCAGATAGACATAATCGAGTCGGGCGGAAAAGTTGTTCAGGAAACAAGAAGATGGGATGATACAAAAGAGTATTCATACTCGATGCGTTCTAAAGAGGATGCCCAGGATTACAGATATTTTCCGGAGCCGGATCTTGTGCCGGTAGTTATAAGCGATGACTGGCTTGAGCAGATAAAAGAAAATCAGCCTGAGCTTCGTGATGAAAAAATGATAAGATATAAGGAAGAATATGACCTTCCTGATTATGATATAGATATTATAACCTCACACAAGAAACTTGCAGATATATTTGAAGAGTCCGTTGCCATGGGAGGAAATCCGAAAAAGATTTCAAACTGGCTTATGGTTGAGACAATGTATCTTCTTAAAGAGAAAAATATGGACATCGATGACGTATCATTTTCACCTAAGAACCTTGTGAAACTTATCAGACTTACCGATGAAAAGGTGATTAATGGTACTGTTGCAAAGAAGGTCTTTGCAGAAATATTTGACAGAGATGTTGATCCGGAAGTTTATATTGAAGAAAATGGTCTTAAGATGGTAAGTGATACGGGTGAGCTTAGAAGCGTGGTTGAGAGAATTATAGCGGCAAATCCAAAATCCGTAGAGGATATAAATGCAGGAAAGCTTAAGGCAATGGGATTCCTTATGGGGCAGACTATGAGGGAAATGAAGGGTAAGGCAGACCCGGCTTCAGTTGATGCATTACTTAAAGAATTGCTTGGATTATAATAATATAAAAGAAGGAGGAATTGCGTGAATCAGAAACTAAAAGAGAAAATACAGGAATCATTATCGGCAGTTTTGCCAATAACCGGTATAGTTTTATTGTTAAGTGTTTTTCTGATACCGATGGAGTTAGGAACACTTGTTATGTTCTTCGTCGGAGCGGCCATGCTTATTATTGGTATGGGATTCTTTCAGCTTGGAGCAGAAACGGCCATGACACCTCTCGGAGAGGGTATAGGTGTTCAGCTTCCTAAGATTAGAAAGATTGGTTTGATCGCATTAATTGCATTTGCGGTCGGTTTAATAATAACTATATCAGAACCGGATTTACAGGTGCTTGCTGAACAGGTGCCGTCTATTCCTAACCTTACACTTGTTTTAACGGTTGCAGTCGGTGTAGGAGTATTTTTGGCGATAGCGATACTTAGAATTGTATTTAAAGTGAGTTTATCTACCTTGCTTATCATTTTTTATGGATTGCTTATGGTGGTTTCGTTTTTCATACCAAAGGAGTTTACGGCAGTTGCATTTGACTCGGGCGGGGTGACAACGGGTCCTATGACAGTACCATTTATTATGGCACTTGGTGTTGGTCTTGCATCGATGAGAAACGGAAAAGATGCTTCGGATGACAGTTTCGGTCTTGTTGCATTATCAAGTATAGGACCGATATTAACTGTACTTATCCTCGGTTGTTTTTTCAGCCCTAAGGAAACGGTATATTCCGGAATTGATATTTCTAAGGTTGTTACAACCCAGGATGTTGCAAGAGAATTTGGACGATATATTCCTAAGTATGCAGAAGAAGTAGTGATTTCAATAGCACCAATACTTGCAGTGTTTATAGTATTTCAGATTTTTTGTAAACGTTATTATAAAAGAGAAGTTATGCGAATCAGCATCGGTTTCATATATACATACATAGGACTTGTATTATTCCTTTGTGGAGTAAATGTAGGTTTTGCGCCTATCGGTTCTCTTATGGGTGAAGAGATAGCAGCTCTTCCGTATAGATGGATATTGGTTATACTCGGAGCACTTATCGGATACTTTATAGTTAAGGCCGAGCCTGCAATACAGATACTTAATCATCAGGTGGAAGGAGTAACTAACGGGTCCATATCGGCACATGCAATGAATACATGTATGTCCATTGGTGTTTCTGTCAGTGTGGGACTTGCGATGCTCAGAATCCTGGTCGGAATTCCGATAATGTGGATTTTGATTCCGGGGTATGTAATAGCGCTTGTATTGTCAAGAATTGTACCAAAGATATTTGTCGGTATAGCGTTTGACTCGGGTGGAGTTGCAAGCGGACCTATGACAACAACATTTTTGCTGCCGCTTAGTATCGGAGCATGTACAGCCGTCGGCGGTAATCTGATGACAGATGCTTTTGGAGTTGTTGCACTTGTTGCACTGACACCGCTGATCGCAATTCAGATTATGGGAGTTGTATATAAACTGAAACTTAGAAAACTTGAAAATGTCACTTCCGATACGGCAGATGACAGTGATGAGATTGTTATTTTGGAGGATGATACAAATGAGTGAGAAAAACATATCAATCAGACTGCTAATTATGATAACAACACCTAAACTTGCTGATAAGGTAAAGAAGGTATTAGATAAGAGAAAATTACCTATACAATACAATATTCATGCCAAGGGAACTGCAACAAGCGAGATAATGGATGCGCTTGGGCTTGGTAATCCGGATAAAAGTATCGTAATCAGTACTATACCACACAATCAGGTAGATGCAATTTTTGATGAATTATCAGTGAAAATGAAAATCGGAAGTGTAAACAGTGGTATAGCATTTACGGTGCCTCTTACCGGAGCAAATCAGTTGATACTTAACATGTTAAAAAAATCAGATGATGAACAAAATGAAGAGTGTGGAAAGGGTGATAAGAAAATGATGAATGAAAAATACTCAATGATTGCTGCAGTTGTCAACAGAGGTTATTCTGCGGAAGTGATGGAAGCCGCAAAACAGGCCGGAGCATCAGGCGGAACAGTTATAAATAGTCGAAGAATTACGGATGAAGAAATAAGTAGTGTTTGGGGACTTTCCGTTCAGGATGAAAAAGAGATTGTCCTGATTGTTGCAGACAAAGAAAGCAAAGTTGATATTATGAAGAAAATAGGCGAAGCCTGTGGAATGCACAGTAAAGCAAAAGGAATCATTTTATCATTCCCTATTGAAGATGCAATTGGTCTTAAATAATAATGATTTTTCATATGCAGCGAGATGACGGGTATCTATACGAAAATAGATACTCGTTTTTTTGACTATGAGTTGTTTGATTTATATTCGCTTGGTGTAAGCCCGGTATATTTCTTGAATGTATGGCTAAAATGAGCCGCATCTGAATAGTCGTAACGATAGGCAGTTTCTGAAAGACTCATTCCGCTTAATATATCCTTTTTTGCAGCTTCTATTCGGCAACCGTGTATATATGAATTAACTGTTGATCCGGTTGTTTTCTTGAAAAGACGCATGAAATAAGCCTTTGATACCCCGGTGGCATCGGCGATGTCGTCTAGAGTAATTCTATTTGTGAGGTTGTCATTTATATATGCGATACCGGATTTTATGTATGTAATCTGGGAAGATTTTTTCCCTTTATCAAATGTAAGAAGATTGTCCTCCAAAAGATAGGAGATAAGCTTAAAAAGAAGTGATATTACTATATACTCGGTATCAGGTT
>SVEM01000048.1 GCA_015057375.1 Lachnospiraceae bacterium | reverse complement strand
ATGTAGGTGCTTGATTGTAATTGCTTCCCCAACCTGTAATACCGTCTGAGAAATCACCATTTACTGCAAGGTTTGCTGATGGTGCTTCTGTAGCCGGTGCTTCTGTTGTTGGTAATTCTGATGGTACTTCTGTTGCTTCAGGTGCATCTGTTGCTGGCGCCTCTGTTGCTGGTGCCTCTGTTGCTTCAGGTGCCTCTGTTGCTTCAGGTGCTTCTGTTGCCTCAGGAGCTTCTGTTGCAGGTCCGATAAATTTAACTGATTTAATATTAATATTTGTTTCTCCGTCAAGAGATACAAACTTAATAGCTTTTACTACATCTGCTGTATACTCCCATGTAATAGTATTGTCAGTATCTGCTGCTGAAATCTTAGGGCTTACCTCATGCTGACCTGCCGCAAACTGTCCAATACCATCTGTAAATTCACTGTCAAACAAATATACATTAAGAGGTCCGTCACTTGTATATGTTACTTCTACCTTATAAAACTCATCATCAGTAGGAGCTGCAAATACCATACCTGTTCCCCATGGGAATGTTCCATCAAGGGCACCAGTCTCATCATTATATTCTAAAGTTCCGTTACCATCTACCGCACTTGCCTCTTCATCTGAAAGATCAACCTCTTCAACTAATTCCGGTGCTGGTGCCTCTGTTGCTGGTGCCTCTGTTGCTTCAGGTGCTTCTGTTGCTTCAGGTGCCTCTGTAGCAGGTGCTGCTGTTGGAACAGCATCAGGATCAACCACAACAACTTTAGTAATAGTTATAGAACTAAAGATTGTATCATATGATGTACCTTTAATCTGGATATGATCAGAATATGTTCCTTCTGCTTCTTCAAGATTTGCTGCTGTAAATGTATATGTCTGAGCAAAATTCATAGGGTTAACTATGTCTGACCATCTCTTATTAGAACCGTCAGATAACCAGAAACGTGCAGTCGCATCTGCTTCACCATATACTGTTACATTAACCTTCTTTCCTGCAGGAATCTGTACTCCGATTGGAACAAGAAGACCGTTAACATCTGTACCTGTTACAGAACCATCTGCATTAACAGCAACAGATCCTGCTCCATAAAGAGGAACTGTTCCTGAAAGGTCAATACCTGGCACATTAGGATCTCCTGTAGGTGCCGGTTCTTTTGTTGCTATAGGTGCGCCGCCTTCATTTATATAATAAATATCCTTAATAACAAGTCCGTTGATATAACCTGCAGTATCACCATCCATGATGTACTTGATTGTAAAGTTAGGACATGCACCCTCAGTATCATTCTGGCTTGTACCTGCCTTAAACTTAAATGTTACGTCAAATGCCTTTGTCTCAGGATCTACATTAAGTGCCATCTGGTTCATTGTAAGAGTGTTTCCATCAGCATCTGTTATAACCTCCGGATATTCTCCTACTGCAAGGTTTTCATCTATCTCATTAGAAAGAAGAATAGGTGTACAACATCCACTCATGCCTGTACCAATCCAGAATCTGAATCCGCTGGTACCAAAATTATAACCCTGAACTCTGAATGTTACTGTGTCACCAAGATTAATAGTAGGTGCACCTGCAGGAAGAGTCCATGTACCCTGGCTGACATCTGTTGCTGATGTATCGTTAATTGCAACTCCGCCTAATTTTGAATCATATGCACCAGTACCTGAGATACTCTCATATGCAGCTACATCAAATGCAATACCGTTAGTTACCTTATCAAATTTATACTCCTTTTCAATTGCAAGCGGAGTAGGTGACGGTGTAGGTACCGCTGTAGGTGTACGGGTTGGTCTTGCTGTAGGTGTAACCTTAGGTGTTGCAGGACTTGATGGTTCCGGTCCACCTGAAGGTGCTACACTTGCACCCTGTGTAGGTGCTGCTGTATTAACTATAGGAGCGTCACTAGCTGCTACAGTTACTTTACATTTAAGCACTTTCTTCTTTTTACCTATCTTGTAAATTGCCTTTACTTTTGCTTTTCCTGTGCCAACACCTGTAACCTTAACAGATGCCTTCTTACCTTTTTTAACTTTCTTTGAAAGCTTAACAATCTTTTTCTTTCCTGTTGCTTTCCATTTTACCTTTGCAGCCTTTTTAGCATTCTTAACCTTAATCTTAACAGTATCTCCAACTTTAATTGAAACCTTTTTCTTACTTAACTTAGGTTTCTTAGCTGCTTCAGCTGAGTTAGAAGGTGCTGCGGTAATTACCATAGCCACTGCAAGAATTATTGCTGCACATTTCTTGAACTTTCTCATTTTGTCCCTCCTAAAAATATAAGAATAATTAGAACGAATATGCAATGTTATATAATTTACTTCCTACAACATTGCATATCTATTTATATAATACATTACTTTGTAGTTATTTCCTATTGCATTTTGTCTGTACAGCATTGCATTTTTTATACAAAAAAAAGCGACAACTACAAGAATCTCTCGTATCTATCGCAGACAAAAAATAAGAGCGGGTGATGGGAATCGAACCCACGTATCTAGCTTGGAAGGCTAGTGTTCTACCATTGAACTACACCCGCATGTGTTAACATATTAAATTATAAGTCGGGGTGACAGGATTCGAACCTGCGACCTCCTGATCCCAAATCAGGCACTCTAG
This sequence comes from Lachnospiraceae bacterium, assembly GCA_015057375.1. Lineage (GTDB taxonomy): Bacteria > Bacillota > Clostridia > Lachnospirales > Lachnospiraceae > V9D3004. Next base: position 5,522 of record SVEM01000048.1, on the reverse strand, counting down.
CCAAACTGAGCCACACCCCGATTTCAGCGAGCCAGTCTAACTGACCTTTTCGTGACGCAAGACATATTCTACTATACGTTTTCTCAGATGTCAACACTTTTTTTAATTTTTTTTACAGTATCTAAAAATACCGCCATTTCATCATCTGTACCAATAGTTATTCTCAGATAATTATCTATACGAGGCTTATTAAAATATCTCACATATATATTCTCTTTACGAAGCTCCTCAAATATATATTTTGCAGATATCGACTCATGCTTTGCAAAAAGGAAGTTTGTTTTTGAATCAAGCACCGAAAATCCCATTCCGGAAAGTTCTGCCTTAACATGTTCCCTGGTTGTCACTATTTTATGAAGTGTATCTCTGAAATATGCTTCATCTTTTATTGCTTCTGTACCCATAATAAGCGACGGCATATTCATCGTATACGAATTATAAGATAATTTAACGCTGTTAAGCGCGTTTATAAGCGCCTCATTACCTACAGCATAACCTATACGGAGTCCTGCAAGCGAACGAGACTTTGAATATGTACGCACTACAAGAAGATTATCATACTTATTTACAAGAGGAAGCACGCTTTCTGCACCAAAATCAACATATGCCTCATCTACTATTACAACCGCGTCCGGATGTGCTGCTATTATTCTTTCTATATTATTAACAGGTTCATAAATAGAAGTTGGCGCATTCGGATTTGCAATGACAATTCCTCCGCAAGGTTTCATATAATCTTCTATATTAATAGTGAAATCTCCTTTAAGAGCCGGTTTTTCATACGGAATCTTAAATAACCCTGCCCACACATCATAAAATGAATATGTAATGTCAGGAAACAGTATAGGTTTGTCAGAATTAAAAAATGTAAGAAATGCCATTGCAAGAACATCGTCAGAGCCAACGCCCACAAATACACTCTCAGTCGAAACACCATGATACTCTGCAAGTGCATTCACAAGCACAGATGCCTCCGGATCAGGATACAGTCTTAAACTGTCCGTATTCGCCTGATTAATAATTTCCTGCACTCCCGGTGCCGGCGGATACGGATTCTCATTAGTATTAAGTTTAATGACGTTTTCACATTTAGGTTGCTCTCCCGGTACATATGGCTGTACATCTCTTACATTCTTCATCCAGTCTGACATAATCTATCTCTTTTCTAAAATATTCTTTCTATATTATAATAAAACTTATTTATAACATGCTGCGAGCTTTTCAAATGCAGGAAGAGCTCTTACTATCATATCATAGTCTACACAGTATGCGATACGTGCATATCCAGGTCCTCCAAATGTCGAGCCCGGAACCAAAAGGAGATTAAATTCTTTTGCCTTTGCAACAAATGCCTTGTCATCTCCGCCCATTGCTTTTACAAACAGATAAAAAGCACCCTGCGGCTTGATACACTCATATCCCATATCGATAAGACTCTTATATAAAAGCTCTCTGTTCTTGTTATAAATTTCAACATCAACTTCTGCTTCAGTACATTTTGCAACAGCACGCTGAATAAGTGACGGCGCATTTACAAATCCGAGTATTCTGTTGGCAACTGCTGCGGCTGCCACAACATTTTCAAAATCATCTATCTCATCAGGCATAACAAGATATCCGATTCTCTCGCCAGGAAGTGACAGCGACTTACTATATGAATATCCAACAATAGTGTCTTTATAATATTTGGTCAGATATACAACCTCTGCTCCGTCATATACGAGCTCTCTGTATGGTTCATCAGCAACAAGATATATTGCTTTGTTATATTCTGCTTCCTTCTCTTCCATTACTTTGGCAATCATCTTAATTGTATCTTCAGAATATACAACACCTGTCGGATTGTTAGGGTTGTTAATAATAACTGCTTTTGTTTTCTCTGAAAATGCTGCTCTGAAGCTCTCTTCCTCCGGCATAAAATCATCAGTAGGCGGAACTTCTACCAAAACTCCGTTATAGTTAGCTACGTAGTTTCTGTACTCGCCGAAAAATGGAGAAAATGTAATTACTTCATCGCCCGGATCAAGTATGGTCTTAAACACAACATTAAGTCCACCGGCAGCTCCTACTGTCATAAGTATATTTTTTTCAGAAAATGATGTTCCGTGTTTCTTATTAAGAGACTCAGCAATAGCTGCTCTTACATCTTCATATCCCGCATTGGACATATATCCGTGCACATATGTCTCATCTTCATTTTCCAAAATATCAACTATAGCTTCCTTTACAGCGGCAGGTGGTTGGACGCTTGGATTACCAAGACTGAAATCGTATACGTTCTCAGCTCCGTAAAGCGCTGCCATTCTTTTTCCTTCTTCAAACATAGCTCTAATAACAGAGCTTCCTTTTACATAATTCACCATACTTTTTGCTATCATAATAATCCTCCAAACAAGTATAAAAACTATCCTCTTTTTTCCTAATAAATTGTACATTCATAAAAAAAACTTGTCAACATCAATAATTCGCTTGCTATTTTGTAAAATTTTTATGGCAAAAAGACTGAATTTGTGTCAAATAGTTAGATATAACTAATAATATATTGACTTTTTCATATATAAAGTGTCAAAATGTCATTGTTGGGGTGTTGTATATGGATTATTATCTTCTGCCGGTTTCAAAACCGGTCAATTTTCATATGACAGGCAAGTTCGAAGCTCTTTCTGCAGAATGGAAGCATGCAGAATTATTACTTATGGATTACGAGCTGTTTGTTGTGACAAAAGGTATTCTTTATCTTGAATACAATAAAAAGCAATATCGTATAGGAGAAGGTGAAATGCTCCTTCTTCCTCCCGTTGCGCCTCCTAATAACCTCAGGCGCGGTTTCCAAAGCTCGGACTGTTCATTTTACTGGATGCATTTTGATTATGATTCATTTGGACCTATAGGCGAATCGATCACAATTCCTGAATACGGCAGGCTTATACATTCAGATAAAGTAATGATTCTTATGAAGCAGTTACAGGATATGTCCCGTAATAATGTTCATATTACCACTCTCAATTATATGACTTCGCTTATCTTATGCACTGTAAGCGAGGATCTTTTAAACCAATCACAAAATAACATAGAAGCGATTACTCAGACATCATCTTCAAGTCAGATATACGAAGATATTATTGAGTATATAAATCACAATATACATAACAAACTTACCGTAAAGGATATTGCGGCTCATTTTAATTACAACGAGAAATATATTTCCCATATGTTTGCCGCAAAGGCACATGTCACTCTCAAGGAATACATAACAGAACGTAAAACCGAAGCCGCAAGTTTCTTTTTAACAGATACCAATCTCACGATAAAAGAGATTGCTTCAAAGCTTGGCTACAGTGACAGCCACAACTTTACACGAAGCTATAAAACTGCTACAGGATTTACTCCAAGCAGTTATCGCAACACATATTCAAAAAGAATTATTAATCATTAGGAGGACTATTTCATGACAACTTCTTTGCATGAACTTTACGGAAAACAGGTTCGTCTTGCTGACGGAATGATGCTTCGCAGAGAAACAGATAACCGAAGTTATCTCATGGAGCTTACAAGCAACAATCTTCTTCACAATTATGAGCTTGAAGCAACGCTGGTAACCGAACCATATCTTCCGGAAAATATGCATGGCGGATGGGAATCACCTACCTGCCAGCTCAGGGGACATTTCCTCGGTCATTGGCTTTCTGCCGCTGCAATGCGTATATACGAAACCGATGACGCTGAGCTTAAAGCAAAGGCAGATGCTATTGTAAAGAGGCTTAAAACCTGCCAGGAAGCAAACGGCGGCGGATGGGCAGCTTCTATCCCAGAAAAGTATCTGTTCCGTATAGCAAACGGCAAACCGATATGGGCTCCGCAGTATGCTATTCACAAGACATTTATGGGACTTGTTGATATGTACCGTTTTGCAGGAAATGAACTTGCACTTACAATTGCAGATGATTTTGCAGATTGGTTTGTAAACTGGACAGACAAGTTCACAAGAGATCAACTCGATGACATCCTTGATTTTGAAACAGGCGGAATGCTTGAAATTTGGGTTAACCTTTATGAAATAACGGGAAAAGAAAAATATCTTACCCTCATGGCCCGCTACTATCGAGGCAGACTTTTCGATTCTCTTTTAAAGGGCGAGGATCCTCTGACTAACATGCATGCCAACACAACAATTCCTGAAGTAATAGGCGCATGCGAAGCATACGAAGCAACCGGCGACAAAAAATACCGTGATATAGCCGAGGCGTATTGGAATCAGGCTGTTACAGAGCGCGGAATGTATGCCACAGGCGGTCAGACAAACGGCGAGATATGGGGACCTAAGATGTCACTTTCAAACCGTATGGGACTTAAGACACAGGAACACTGCACAGTCTACAATATGATAAGACTTGCAGATTATATGTTCAGATGGACTAAGGACCCTGCTTATGCAGATTATATAGAAAGAAATATTTACAACGGCGTCATGGCTCAGACCTACTGGCACTACGAGGGCACCAACGGATATGCTCCTACCACCCCTACAGAAGGACTTATTGCATATTTCCTTCCAATGCGTGCAGGCGCATACAAGGGATGGGGCAGCAAGACAAATGACTTCTTCTGCTGTCACGGTTCAATGGTCCAGGCAAATGCCACGTTTAACAGATATATGTATTACCAGGATGATAAAGATATTTATGTGAACCAATATTGGGATTCTGATGCATACATAGATATTAATGGAACAAATGTAACACTTTCCCAACGCAGAGATCCGCTTACCGGAAGTTTTCATTTGTCAAGTACCAGCTCAGGCAAGCATACAATTAACAGAACCGCTGCCGAATATGCTCATAATCCTGACACACATATGATTTATCTTCATATTCAGACAGATAACCCTGTGGATATGAATCTTAACATCAGAATACCGTGGTGGATTACCGAGGCATGCGAGATAAAGGTAAATGATGAGCTGTATACAACAACCGAGGAAAAAACCTCATATGTTACAGTTTCCCGTACATTTGAAAATGACGATATCGTAAGCATCCGTCTTAAGAAGGGAATTACAATATATCCTCTTCCGGACGACGAAGATATGGTGGCATTTATGTACGGACCGGAAGTTCTCTGCGGACTGTGTGATGAAGAACGTACGCTTTATTTCGAAGGCGATGAAAAACCGGAAAATATGCTTATTCACGAAAACGAGCGCGAATGGGGCTTCTGGCGTTCACAATTCAGAACAAAAGGACAGGATCCGGGCATGCGATTCCTGCCGCTTAACCAGATTGGTTACGAAAAGTATTGTGTTTATTTTCCACTTAAATATGTGGATTAATATATTTATAAAAATTTTTAAAGGAAGGGATATTTATATGAAAAAGAAGCTATTTACAAAAGCCATAGCAGCCGTACTGACTGTTGCTATGTCCGCAAGTTGTTTTCTTGGCATCAGCCCGGCTCCTACAGCGAAAGCTGACACAGCAGCCGGCACCGGAGTTCTTGCAGGGCTCAGTGAATTTTCAATGGCG
>SVEM01000008.1 GCA_015057375.1 Lachnospiraceae bacterium | reverse complement strand
GGGTTTAACTTCCGGTAAGGACAGGTTGGTCACATCGTCCTCGATACCGATGGTGAAACGTGGACGCGGAGCATCCAGTTCAAGCTCTTTGTATACAGCAAATACGCTTGAAGGAGGTGTATCCTTAGAACCAAGTCCGTAACGACCACCTGTAAGAACGATATCGCAAAGTCCTGCTTCACGAAGTGTTGCTGCAACATCAAGATAAAGTGGCTCACCAAGTGATCCAGGCTCTTTAGTTCTGTCAAGAACTGCAACTTTCTTAGCTGTCTTAGGAAGAACCTTAAGAAGTGCTGATGAAACCCATGGACGATAAAGACGAACTTTAATAAGTCCAACCTTCTCTCCTGCTGCTGTAAGATAATCAATAACTTCTTCTGCAACGTCACAGAATGAACCCATAGCAACGATTACACGGTCAGCATCTTCTGCTCCGTAATAGTTGAAAAGGTCATAGTTTGTTCCAAGCTTTTCATTAACTTTATCCATGTATTTTGATACAACTGCTGGGAGTGCATCATATACTGAGTTACAAGCTTCACGATGCTGGAAGAATACGTCACCGTTTTCATGAGAACCACGCATAGCAGGTTTCTCAGGATTAAGTGCATGCTCACGGAATGCTTTAACTGCATCCATATTGCACATTTCTTTAAGATCTGCATAATCCCATGCTTCAATCTTCTGAATCTCATGTGAAGTACGGAATCCGTCAAAGAAGTTAAGGAATGGAACCTTTCCTTCAAGTGCAGCAAGATGTGCTACAGGGCTAAGATCCATAACTTCCTGTGGGTTAGTCTCGCACATCATAGCGAAACCTGTCTGACGACAAGCATATACGTCACTATGATCACCAAAGATGTTAAGAGACTGAGCTGATACAGTACGTGCTGATACATCAAATACACATGGAAGCTGCTCACCTGCAATCTTATACATGTTAGGGATCATAAGAAGAAGACCCTGTGATGCTGTAAATGTTGTTGTAAGTGCACCTGCTGCAAGAGAACCGTGAACAGTTCCTGCTGCACCAGCTTCAGACTGCATCTCAACAACCTTAACCTGATTGCCAAAAATGTTCTCCTGTCCTGCTGCTGACCACATATCAACAAAGTCAGCCATAGGGCTTGATGGAGTTATAGGATAGATACCGGCAACTTCTGTATAGGCGTATGCCACGTGTGCTGCTGCCTGATTACCATCCATAGACTGTTTTACTCTGGACATTTTTATTAATCCTCCTTAATAAATATAATACAAACGGATACTTCCAGAAACTTACCTATCCGTTACCTGAGGTTAATTCTAACACTTTTGAATATGCTTGTAAAGCCGTAAAAATTACATGTTATTACAATTTTTGCATAAACATATTGACATTTTTAATATTTTCCATTATTGTACTATTGTATTATGTAATTAATACAGTAATACAAGTTGGTTTATTTATCATTTTATGAAAGGTGGTATGCTTTTTGTGGGAAATGAATAATTCTACACCCATTTATATGCAGATTATCGACAGGATAAAACTCGATATTATTTCCGGGCGTTACCAGCCGGGCGACAAGCTTCCCTCAGTACGTGAGCTTGCTTCAGAAGCTGCAGTAAACCCCAACACCATGCAGAAGGCCCTATCTACATTAGAAACAACTGAGCTTATTTATACCAACCGTACTTCCGGACGGTATATTACAGAGGACGTCTGCAAGATACAGGAATTGAAAAATGAACTTGCATCACAGTACTGCAACGATTTCATACAAAATGTCAGAAATATAGGCTTAGATGATTCTTCTATATTAGATATTTTAAAACAGCATTTATAAAATTAAGGAGGATTTGAATATGTCAGAATTACTGGAATGCCGGGATCTTACAAAAAAATATGGCAACGTCCTGGCCCTGAACAATGTATCATTTACTCTTGAGAGAGGACGCATTGTCGGACTCCTTGGCCCAAACGCGAGTGGAAAAACTACACTTATTAAATTAATAAACGGGCTTCTCACACCAACAAGCGGTGAGGTTCTTATTAATGGAGAAAAGCCGGGAGTAAAAAGTAAGCTTTCTATTGCTTATCTTCCGGACACGACATTTTTAAGTGACTTTATGAATGTCAAACAACTTATTAATTATTATGGGGATTTCTACAGTAATTTTGAAAAGGAAAAAGCATATGACATGCTTAAGCACCTTAACATTGCCGAGAATATGAAGCTTAAGGCAATGTCTAAAGGAACTAAAGAGAAAGTTCAGCTTATACTTACCATGAGCAGAAAAGCGGATCTGTATTGTCTTGACGAGCCTATCGGCGGCGTAGATCCTGCTTCCAGAGATTATATATTAAATACTATTCTAAACAATTACAATGAGGAGGGGTCCATACTTATATCAACTCATTTGATATCTGACATTGAGCAGATACTCGACGAAGTTCTTTTAATACAGTATGGAAACTTGTATGCACACAAATCCGTAGACGAGATCCGTGAAGAACATGGCATATCTGTTGACGGTTATTTTAGGGAGGTGTTCAGATGTTAGGAAAACTTATAAAACATGAATTCAAACATACCGGAAGATATATAATATGGATGCTACTTGCATTGGTTGTGGTTACTCCTGTTTCTGCACTGTACACAAAATTTTATTCAGAAAATGATTATGCTTCACTCTACATTGCCGATTCCTTTGATATATTATCTATAATACAGGCAATTGTAACAATAACATATACATGCACAATTATCGCTGTTGTAGTTGCTTCCGCTATACTGCTTATGTATCGTTTTTATAAAAGCATGGTTACCGGGGAAGGATATCTTACACATACACTTCCTGTATCAACTACTTCTATAGTATTTTCAAAGTTGTTTGTAGCATTTGTATGGATACTTGTATGCGGGATACTCGTTATTTGCTCAATTATAACATTTACTATAATAAATGTCGGATTACCTGATATAGACATTCCTTTTATATTAGAATCATTAAGAAACGACGGATTTACTGTATTTACCGCATTTGTCCTAATACTGACTATATTCCTTTCAATAATACAGCAAATAACTCAGTTATCTGCCTCACTAGCCATCGGTCACAGAATGAATAACCATCCGATACTCGGCTCAATACTGACTTATATTGTATTTGATTTTATAATGCAGATAGTATCAACAATATTTATGTTCTTTTATATAGATTATATGTTCATGCCTTCTGCTTATTCTATCAACGAAACAGAGCAGGTAATGGTTAGTCAGATTGTCAACACACCTTTTACAGTATTATGTATAACACAATTTATATTCTGTGCTATATACTCTTTCATTACGGTATATATGTTCAAAAAGAAGCTCAACATCTGATTTTTAAGTTGACAAGCGAATATTTACAATGTATTATTATGTGGTGCTGAAAACACACAGTTTTCGGTACCACATAATTTAATATGCAGGAATGGCGGAATTGGCAGACGCGCAGGCTTCAGGTGCCTGTGGTGGCAACATCGTGTGGGTTCAAGTCCCATTTCCTGCATTCCAAAGTTACTATTCACACCATATGAAATATAAAGTTCTGCATCAAGCTCGCTTGCTTGCAGAACTTTTATAATTCATATGAGTGTAAGCAGTCACTGCCCTCACATGAGCAAACTTAGCTCCGTAAGGAGCGAGAAAGATTGCGCAGCAATCGTTTGCGAATGCTAGGGAAGTGACTGGTGTGAATAGGAACTTCCCGCAGCAATCGTTTGCGAATGCTAGGGAAGTGACTGGTGTGAATAGGAACTTAACTGCGTAACATAGAAAGGAATTCCTCATGAAAGAACAAAGAAACGACATAAGAAACATTGCTATAATAGCCCATGTCGATCATGGGAAAACAACTCTTGTAGACGAACTGTTAAAACAAAGCGGTGTATTCCGTGCCGGACAGGTTATCGAAAGACGTGTTATGGATTCAAACGATATAGAGCGCGAACGCGGTATCACTATTCTTTCAAAAAATACCGCCGTATTTTATAAAGACACTAAAATAAACATCATTGACACTCCTGGACATGCTGACTTCGGCGGAGAAGTTGAGCGTGTTCTTAAAATGGTAAACGGTGTAATACTTGTTGTCGACGCATACGAAGGTGCAATGCCTCAGACAAAATTTGTTTTGAAAAAAGCACTTGAGCTTTCCCTTCCGGTTATCGTATGTATCAATAAAACAGACCGTCCGGATGCAAGACCTGATGAAGTTGTCGATGAAGTTCTCGAGCTGTTCATTGACCTTGATGCAGACGACTCACAGCTTGACTGTCCATTTATATTTGCATCGGCAAAAGGCGGCTATGCCACAACCTCACTTGATGACCCTAAGGAAGACATGACTGATCTTTTCGAAGCAATCATAAACTATATTCCTGCTCCCGAGGGAGATCCTGATCTTGGAGTGCAGATGCTTATAAGCACCATAGATTATAACGACTATGTCGGACGTATCGGAATCGGAAAAATAGATAACGGCAAATTACGCATCAATCAGGACGTTATTATTGCAAATGCTCACGATGAAAGCAAACAGGCCAAAGTAAAAATCAGTAAATTATACGTATTTGACGGATTAAAACGTATAGAAGTTGACGAGGCAGGTATTGGTGAAGTAGTTGCAGTAACAGGTATTTCCGATCTTCATATCGGTGACACTATATGCTCTACCGAAAATCCTGTACCTATTCCATTTCAGAAAATATCTGAACCTACTATTGCCATCGACTTTATTGTAAATGACAGTCCGCTTGCCGGAACTGAAGGAAAATATGTTACATCAAGACACCTGCGCGACAGATTATTTAAGATGCTAAATACTGACGTTTCTCTTCGTGTAGAAGAAACAGATACAACAGAAGCATTCAAAGTGTCCGGTCGAGGCGAACTTCATCTCTCCGTCCTCATTGAAAATATGAGACGCGAAGGATATGAATTTTCAGTAAGTAAAGCAGAGGTCCTCTACAAATACGATGAGCGTGGCAAAAAACTTGAGCCTATTGAACGCGCATACATCGATGTGCCTGATGAGTTTCAGGGAAGCGTCATAGAAAAACTCAGCCAAAGAAAAGGTGAGCTCCAAGGGATGACCCCTATCGGCGCCGGATATACAAGACTTGAATTTCTTATACCTTCACGAGGACTTATCGGTTATCGTGGTGAGTTTATGACCGATACAAAAGGTAATGGCGTAATAAATACCGTATTTGAAGATTACATGCCATACAAGGGCGACATAGCATATCGTAAATCCGGTTCTCTCATAGCATTTGAATCCGGCGAAACAATCACATACGGACTCTTTAATGCACAGGAAAGAGGCACATTATTTATCGGACCCGGAGAGAAAGTATATGCCGGAATGATTGTCGGGGAAAATGGAAAGAGCGATGATATTGAAGTAAATGTATGTAAGAAAAAACAGCTTACAAATACAAGAGCTTCCGGTTCGGACGATGCTCTCCGACTCACACCGCCAAGAATACTCAGCCTTGAACAGGCACTTGATTATATAGATACAGATGAGCTTTTAGAGGTTACTCCACAGTCACTTCGTATCAGAAAGAAAATACTTGATCCTACACTCAGATATAGGGCAAAGAAAAATAGCTAAAATAGCAATCCCGGCGGAACAATCTGCCGGGATTAAAAATTATTTCATTCTATATTACCGAAATCACAGTTTTTATCATGGTCAGTATATCACGCTCTATACTGAATTTTCTTATACTTCGCAAATTATATTTCATTTTCTCAGGAAGAATCTTATTTACATATACATAATCACAGTCAAATGCATTTTTTAAAAGCTCATCTTCGTCCTTATAAGCTATGCTTGCTTCGGAAGTTATCCCTGCAGGCATAAGAAGCGTTGCCATCATTGACTGAGAATATTGGTCTACATACTTTCTTACCTCAGGACGTGTGCCTACAAAACTCATATCGCCGAAAAGTACATTTACAAGCTGTGGCAATTCATCAAGTCTGTATTTTCTAAGCTTATTTCCTACGGCTGTTATACGGCTGTCACCCTGAACTGTTACACTGCTGCCAAGGCTGTCAGCATCATTTACCATTGTACGAAACTTATATATTGTAAAATCTCTATTATACGCCGTAACTCTTGTCTGACGAAATATTACCGGTCCTTTTGAATCCTTCTTTATCATGTAAGCAATAATTGCAAATACAGGTAATAAAACAACAATGAGAAATAATGATACAACAATATCAAATACTCTCTTGATAACAAGACTGCTTCTCTTCTTATCAAGAATGTCGTAGTACATTTTTACCTTGTCATTTTTCATTTCTTCGGGCAAATCTTCCCATGAAATAAGAATGTTTTCTATATTTAACATTTATTAAAGCTCCTTTGATATATTTTCAAGAACCTCTTTAAAATTGTCTATTATATATTCAATCTGTTCATTTGTAAGCTTCGTATGAAGCGGGAAGGTTATCTCATTACAAAACTGATTGAATGCATTCGGATAGTTGTTAATATCATATCCCATATCTTTGTATGCAGTAAGCATTGGAAGAGGCTTGTAATGTACATTAAGCGGTATTCCCCTTTTTGCCATTTCTTCTATAACACAGTTGCAGTATTCCCTGTCCGCATCTTCTATTCTTACCAAATACAGGTGCCTGCTTCCAATACGCATATCATCTTCATGTGATAAAACTTTTATCTTTTTATCTGTTATGGATGCAAACCCTATATCATATCTATCGGTTATTTCTTTTCTTCTTTCAAGCAATGACTCATATCTGCTAAGCTGTACAAGCCCTATCGCTGCCATGATATCTGTCATATTGCACTTATATAACGGTGCAACAATATCATATTCCCAACCGCCAAGTTTTGTTTTTGCAAGAGCATCCTTTGACTGTCCGTGAAGTGACATAAGCTGATACTGTTTGTATATATGTTCATTCGTATCTTCTGTAAATGAAGGAAGCTTCCAGGTTATCGCACCACCCTCAGCCGTTGTAAGATTTTTTACGGCATGAAATGAGAACGCAGTAAAATCAGCAACGGAACCGCTTTTCTGTCCTTTATACGAAGCTCCGAGTCCGTGTGCCGAATCCGCAAGAATAACCACTCTGTCATACATTGCCTGCATATCGTTTTCCGGCTTGTATAGCGACTTCTTCTTTTCCAAAACTTCCTTTATTCTGTCATAGTCACACATAATACCTGCAATATCAACAGGCATAATAACCTTAGTCTTTTCTGTTATGGCAGCTTCTATAGCATCATAATCAATCTCATAGGAATCTTTTCCGGTATCAACAAGAACCGGGGTTGCTCCAACATGACATATTACACTACAGGTTGCAGTATAAGTATATGAGGTTGTTATTACTTCGTCTCCCTCTCCTACTCCGAGAAGTCTCAGTGTAAGCTCCATAGCAGCAGTTGCAGAATTAAGACACACACATCCATCCGCACCACAATACCCACGAAGTCTTTTTTCAAGCTCCTTAGTTCTCGGCCCTGTGGTAATCCATCCGCTTCTTAACGCTTCTGCGACTTCTTCTATTTCTTCTTCTGTTATATCCGGTGGAGAAAATAAAATATTATCCATCATTCGTCTCCTTCCGGTTTGCTCATAGCACTCATTTTTACAAGTTTCTTATGAGTTATCTCTCTGTCCTGAATCTTTTTAAACTGACCGTCCTGAAGGTTTTTATCCCTAAGCTTGTCCTCATCTTTTTCCTTGTAAGTTGGAACAATTTCCTCCACAGCACTCTTTATGTTATCAGATTCGCTGTAAGCAAGATCATATAAATATTCAAGCTTTTTAATAAACTCTTCTTCATCAAAAAGAATTGGTTTTCCGATATGGATGAGTGAGTTCGCGGTACTCTGTAAACCTTCTTCTCCCATGAGCATTTCTTCATAGAGTTTCTCACCCGGACGAAGTCCCGTTATCTTTATCTCAATATCTTCATCCGGTTTAAATCCGGACAATCTGATAAGATTTCGTGCAAGATCGATTATCTTTACCGGTCTTCCCATGTCAAGGACAAATATCTCACCGCCCTTTGCATAAGCTCCTGCCTGAAGCACAAGAGAAACCGCCTCTTCTATGGTCATGAAATATCTGATTATATCAGGATGTGTAACAGTAACGGGTCCTCCTGCTTCTATCTGCTTTCTGAATAACGGAATAACACTTCCATTACTTCCCAGCACATTTCCAAAACGCACTATACAGAATTCAGTATCAGAATGTTTACTAAACATCTGTACAATCATTTCACATATACGCTTTGATGCTCCCATTATATTTGTAGGGTTAACGGCCTTATCAGTTGATATAAGTACAAATTTTTTCGTGCCGTATTTATCTGCAGCAAGGGCTGTCTTATATGTTCCGAACACATTATTTTTTATTGCCTCATTAGGACTGTCTTCCATAAGAGGAACATGCTTATGTGCTGCCGCGTGATAAACAATATCAGGTCTGTACTTTGCAAATATACTGTCCATTCTTTCAGTATTTCTTACCGATGCAATAAGTACAACAAGATTAAGTCCCGGATAATCATGCTTAAGCTCCTGTTCAATATCGTAGGCATTATTTTCATAGATATCCACAATAATAAGTCTCTTTGGTGCATGCTTTGCAATCTGACGGCAAAGCTCACTTCCTATAGAGCCTCCGCCACCCGTTACAAGCACGGTCTTATCACACACATAATCCATGATTGATTTTATATCTACTTTTACCGGATCTCTTCCGAGAAGATCCTCTATCTCAACATTTCTCAGTTTATCAAGAGTTGCCTCTCCGTTTACAAGCTGATACATACCCGGAAGAGTTTTAAGCTCTGCATTTGTATGCTTACAGATATCAACAATCTCACTGATGGTTTTCTTAGATGCGGTAGGAATGGCAATAATAATCTCGTTAATCGAATATTTTGCTGCAGCTTCAAGTATGCTTTCTCTGCCGCCATACACCTTAACACCATGTATATATGTGTTATGTTTTGCCTTGTCATCATCTATAAAACATCTTATACGTGCATCAAGACGATTGCTCATGACAAGTTCATTCATAAGCATATTTCCGGCTTCACCCGCACCGATAATCATAGTACTTCTGGTCTCAGTACCATGACTGTGCAGACTGAAAAAGTGTCTGGATATTCTGTAAGAAAATCTTATCATGACAGTAAATGCAAACAAAAGAAGCGAATATACTACAATATAGCTTTTTGTAAAATAGGTATAACAAAGAAACAGCGATGTTATATGAATGAACGCTGACGTTACACATGCAAGTATAATATTAAGCATTTCTCTTACACTGGCATAGCGCCATAAGCTGTGATAAAGTCTGAATACAAGAAAAATAAGCACGGTTATCATAGTGTTAAACAAACACATTCTGTTAACCGCCATAAGACATTCTGCTTCTATAGATGTCCATTTAAGCTCGAATCTTATAAGAAGAGCCAGATATGAACTAAGATTAATACTTATTATATCAAGCAGGACAAGGAGAACTCTGAAAAATACAGATAATCTCCCGTCCCTTATCCATCTGCTGATCAATATACTACCTCCAAAACTTCTGAAGAAACCCTTACTGTTCTTTATTAATGCCGGAATCCTCTTCTGACTTCAGTTTCTTTCCGTCAAGTATTTTCTGGATTGCTTTTTTTGCATTCTCTATACTTGCCTCATCAGGATACATTACATAAGCTTTCTGTGATGGTATGGAATAAGTATAATTGCTTCCGCCCTTACCATCTACGCTCATTGAATTAATCTTCCACTTTAATCCTTCATCCATCTGCAACTTCACATATTTTGTAATTCTTTTGGTCTTCATATTAGTCTCAAATGAATCCTCAAGACTCTTAAGAAGGCTGGAATACTTTGTAATAATCTTCGGTGAAGTAGCCTTATCAAGTATAGCAGCTATCATATGCTGATGATTACGTCCTCTCTGTCTGTCACCATCGCTAAAGTGGTGTCTCTCACGACAGAATGCAAGTGCCTGTTTTCCATCAACATGATTGTAACCCTTTGAAAAACTTGGACCCCAGTCAGATGTAAACGAAACATCTGAATATACATCAACACCACCCAGTGCATTTACAACCTTTTCAAAACCTGAGAAGTTTACTCTTACATAATGATCGATATCAACATCATAAAGCATCTCAAGTGTTTCAATAGACACGTCAATACCGTATATTCCGGCATGCGTCAGCTTATCACATGTACCGTTTGATATTGAAAGCGGTACATAGTAATCACGAGGTGTATTTATAAGAAGAATCTGTGCCGTTTCCGGATTAATTACTGCAAGTATATTAACATCACTTCGGCTTGTAAGACTTATGGAACCTCTCGTATCAATACCACTCAGATACATAACAAAAGGTTTCTTAAGATCATCCGTCTTATCTTCCTCTTCTTCAACTTCAACTACTGTCTCTACCTGATAATTACCAAGTACTCTTGTCTCGGTATCAAATCCTTTGCGGTTCTCAATAATGGTCTCTCTGTAAGCTTCATTAAATATAATTACACCGACCTCTTTATTATACAATGCATCAACGAGAGACATGATATCATTATATTCATTTATAGCAAGAGTCTTCCCTGAATCTTTCTGAATAGAATCAATCATAGCATCAGTATGTTCTCTGCCAATAGCAGATATGATTCCGTACTCATAGTCAATAGCATCATTAATGGTCTGTGCCTTATCATCAACAAGGACTATTGCAGAAAGCTTATCGTATCTTATATTGGAATTGGCCATATTGTTAATCGCCATATAACCTCTTAATATATACCCGCCGGCAAATATCATCATCACGCAAAAAACACCTGATAACACGCGTCCCAGTATATAAAGACGCTTGGACATCTGACTGAAAAATGTATATAACAAAACAAAGATAAGTCCCAACACAATAACTAAAAGATACTTGTTAGGAAGCATATCCACATATAAAAGAATTCCTATAATTCCTATTGTTAATAAAAACTGAATGGCAATAAAAATAAGTCCTATTTTCTTACTCATTAACTGTTTCATAAGTACCTCCAAAATCACATATCAAGTAAATCTACAACACGTTTTGTAGAGCATCCATCCATATATCTGTATGCATGGTTTGCAAACTCTTTTCTGACACTGCTGTATCTGTCTTCACCCTGTATGGCCGCAATAAGCTCTTCCGTTGTATACACAACCTCTCCCGGAACATATTCGGTATATTCTTCATAGAATCCTCTGCCAGAATCAGCAAACGAATCAAAGTCATATGCGTAAAAATACATCGGCCTGTCAAGAACAACATACTCAAATATAATGGATGAATAATCTGTTACAAGCGCATCCGACACAAACAACAATGTATTAACATCATTATATTCTGAAACATTAACAATTTTGCCATTATAACAGCTAATTGTGTCCTCTTTGTAAAAAGCTGCAACATGTGGATGAAGTCTTATAAGCAGAACAACATCCTCACCCATTTTTTCAACCCACTTATCAAAGTCAAGCATACACCTTGGATTCTTAACTTCATTATCCCTGAATGTAGGCGCATATAATATAAGTTTTCTTCCTTTTAACTCAGGATATTCATTATAAAATGAACTGATAGCCGTTTCTTTAACTTCTTCCGAAAAAAACATATCGGTTCTCGGAATTCCGGTAACACATACAACGTCATCCGTTACGCCAAACGCACCTTTATATAATTCTTTTGTGTAATCAGAATTAACAATAAGATGTGTTATTTTCTTGTCAGCTCTTATAACTCGTTTAAGTATACTTCCTTCGTTTGCATCATGGCCGAACTTTTTTATGGTTCCGGTACCATGCCACAACTGTACTATCTGTACATTTTTTCGTCTCTTTACATATGCGAGCGGAAGAAATTCATTATCCATAAGCACCACACGTGAAGTAGCAAGCATAACAGACTTTACAAATATAAGCTTCACAAGTGATGAGATTTTCCTGTCTTCCTTTGTTACATAAATAAATACTGCCGAAGGATTACGCGATTTAATTTCTTTAATTACAACGCCTACACCACTGTCTTCACTCGAATCGTGCGTCATCACACAGAAGAATCTGTTTCTGTTGACAGGCAGGATGCATGCCAAGTAATAGACTATCGCAAATGCAATATAAGCTATACTTTTCATATGTTTTAACGACCATCTCTCTTAAAAATGACATCCAGCACATTTTTACTGCTGTTTATATTGTCCCACGGATTATATAAAGAAACAAATTCTGCATACTTATCTGAATACGCAGCATGCTTCTCATTCTTAATATCCTCTATCAGCTCTGTGGTTGAAAGTGATATCGGTCCCGGAGCATTATTTTCAAAATCAAAATAAAATCCGCGAAGTACATCCTTATACCTTTCAAGATCATAACAGTAAAAATACATCGGACGCTTAAGAATACTGTAGTCAAACATAACAGATGAGTAATCCGTTATAAGTATGTCCGCTATAAGATACATCTGTGCTATATCCACAGTCTGGTCAAACACACGCACATATCCGTCATACACCGTCCAGTCAGTATTATCCTCAACCAGATAATGATGCTTGATAATAAGAATATATTCATCGGAAAATGCTTCTTTCATAGCATCTATGTTAAGCTCTGCCGTATAGCGGTATCTCCCCAACCCAAACGAACTGTCATCTCTCCAAGTTGGTGCATACAGCATAACTTTTTTATTCTCATCTATTCCGAGCTTATTCTTTATCTCTTTTATGTCATCGGGGTTATTATGTCTGAAAAGGCTGTCATTTCGCGGATATCCTGTCTCAAGCATTTCTTTTTTGAAGTCAAATGCCCTTCTGAAAGTTTCTGTCGAAAAAGGATTCTGAGAAATAAGATAATCCCACGTGGAAGCATTCTTTCTGAAAGATTCCTTATAGGATTCTATATCAGTCTCTCCTGCCATAAAGACCGTGTCCATATCAAGCGCAAGCTTCTTAAGCGGAGTTCCGTGCCATGTCTGCAAATATATGCTCTTACTTCTCTTTCGCAGAAACTCCGGTTGTCTTGCATCAAAAATCAAAAATTTTGCAGTTGCCATGTAGAAAAGGTACTTTAATCTGCCATATTTCACCTGAATATGTCGACCCGGAATGTCAAATGCATGTTTTTCATAAAACCATACACACTGATACTCGTTGTCGAGCCCTTCTCTTACAAGCTCCTCATACAAAGCTTTCGGATTGCCGGAATAACTCTTTGCCACACTTGATGATAAGACAATCAGGCGGCTGTTTACCGGCAATACAAAATTCATTATTCTGTATAATACAATACAGGCTGCCTTAGCAGTTTTTCTCGCAAATGCTTTGATAATCATAATCAATCCTTTTTGAGATTAAGATCTTCCTTTATCTTAGTTGTAGATATGCCTTCTGTTCTCGGAAGATATACAACCTCACAATAATCCTTAAGGAAGTCAAACTTTCCTGTCCAGTCATCACCCATAACAAATACATCGATGTCGTTGTTCTTTACATCATCAATCTTCTGCTCCCATGTATATTCAGGAAGCACCTCATCAACATACTTGATAGATTCGAGAATAATTTTTCTGTCTTCATAAGGATGATATGCTTTTTTATTTTTAATAGCATTAAACTCATCAGAAGACAGTACAACTACAAGATAATCTCCAAGCTCTCTTGCCCTTCTTAAAAGATTGATATGTCCTACATGTAAAAGATCATAAGTTCCGTAAGTAATAACTTTTTTCACTGATTTGTACCGCCTTCCTGTTTTTCTGCCTGTAATCTCTCTAATCTTCTCTGTTTTCTTCTTGCCCTTCTTCTGTTCTTTCTGGACATAAGATACTGTTCATCACTTTCATAAAGCTCTATGGCATCCTCAAGATCTCCAAAGAACTTAACAGTTCCGCAATCGAGGAACAGTCCCTTGTTACATATTTTCCTCATCTGTGCCACAGAATGCGACACAAAAAGAACTGTAACGCCTTCACTCATCATCTGGTTAATATGTCTGAGACTCTTTTTCCTAAACATTACGTCTCCGACAGAAAGTACTTCATCAAGTATGAGAATCTCCGGATCAACAACCGATGCTATAGAAAAACCAAGTCTTGCCCTCATACCTGAAGAATAATTTTTAACCGGCATATGAATAAAATCGCCAAGTTCTGAAAATTCAACAATATCATCATATTTTGAATCAATAAATTCTTTTGTATATCCAAGCACCGCACCATACAAATATATATTTTCTGCTCCGGTATACTGTGGGTCAAATCCTGCACCAAGTTCAAGAAGCGGAACTATTCTTCCATTGGTTTTTACATGACCTTCCGTAGGTTTAAGAACTCCACAGATCACCTTAAGAAGTGTACTTTTTCCTGCTCCGTTATAACCAAGAATTGCAACCCTGTCACCCTTGTTTATTGAAAAAGTAACATCCTTAAGCGCCCAAAACTCTTTGTATGTGATATTACGCTTTATAAGTCGTATAAAATATTCTTTTATATTATCAACCTTGTCCGCACTAAGATTAAATTTCATGCCGACATTTTCAACTTTAATTGCAACTTTCTTTGCCATGATATCTCCATCCTTCTATAAGTGCAGTATAAACTCGTCCTGCTTCTTATAAAACAGTACTACTCCTAAAATAAGTGTTACAACACCAAAAACGGTTGCATATATCATTGAAGGTGCATCAAATCCAACACCACAAATACAATTTCTAAAATTCTTTATAACCGCATATACCGGATTTATTTCAAGAATCCATGCACTCTCACCGAGTCTTGATGTCTCGTAGAATATAGCACATGTATACATGATAAGCATGAGTGCCACACCCCACAGATACTCAAAGTCTCTGAAGAATACTGATATGGTAGCAAGCAAAAGTCCCATTCCCACACACATAATAAGCAGCTGTATTATCGGAATAATCGTACCAAGCATCCACCAGGTAGGCTGTACTTTCATAACAATTGCAACTCCGACAAGCACTATAAGTGATATAAGGAATGTAAGGAAGTTAGCTAATATGGATGAAAGCGGATACATATATTTTGGTATATATACCTTCTTTATCATACGAGCACTCGTCCTCACAGACTTCATTGCACCTTTTGTTGAACCACTGAAAAACGCGTACAACAATCGTCCTGCCAGTATATATACCGGGAATGGTAATCCGTCTGCAATTCCGTCTCTTCCAAGAAATGCTGAGAAAACCACGGTAAGAACTATCATTGTAAGAAGCGGCTCTATAAGCGTCCATACAATTCCAAGATATGATCTTCTGTACTTAAGCTTTATTTCTTTAATGATAAGCTGCGACAAAAGATATTTGTATTTTTTAAAGTTTGCAATTATGTGTAACTTATTAGCCATAAAACTCTCCCCGGCATTATTTAAATACTGTTTTTATACAATTCTCAGAGGCATGTCCATCCTCCCAGCCACAGAATCTTTCATAGAATTCATCATAAACTGCTGCATATTTAGCACTTACGGAATCTATATTCTCTATGGTCTCTATAATCTCATCTGTAGTAAATACGAGCGGACCCGGAAGCTCTTTTTCCATATCAATATAAAATCCTCTTAATACATCTCTGTATTTGTCAAGATCATATGTGAAGAACAACATAGGTCTCTTAAGATTCGCATAATCAAAAAATACTGACGAATAATCTGTTATTAATATGTCCGATATGAGATAGAGTTCTGCAATATCGTCATATTTACTAAGGTTATATACAAAACCTTCAAGTCCGGTAACATCAAGATTATCTGCAATGAAATAATGTGTTCTAAGTATTACAACATACTCATCTGATAATCTTTCCTGCATCTGTCTTAAATCAAGCTTAAGGTCAAACTTGTATTTACCCTGCTCATAGTATTCATCATCACGCCATGTAGGTGCATAAAGAATAACTTTCTTATCTTTAGGTATTCCTACACGCTTCTTGATATCCATTGCAATAATCTCACGGTCATCGGCATGCAGAATATCATTTCTAGGATAGCCGAACTTTAACATTGGCTTATCATATACAAATGCTCTCTTAAATACTTCCTCTGAAAATCCGTTAGCAGCAACAAGATAATCCCAGGACCTCGACTGTATATAAAATGTCTTCTTATACATAGGAGAAGCACTTACTACCTCTTCCATATCGAAAACAAGTTTTTTAAGCGGAGTTCCGTGCCATGTTTCAAGGAAAATGTTGCCTTTTCTTTTCACAAAAAACTTAGGCTGTCTACTGTTAAATACAATATATTTTGCTCTGGCAAGATACTTATAGTACGCAAAACTAAATCTCTTTATCTGTTTTGCAGGATAAGGCAGCTTAGTCTTCTTATCAAGAATCCATACATATTCGTACTTACCCGGATATAATTCATTCAGCTTTTCGAATATGTACTTAGGACTGTCCGAATAACTCTTGCCAAAAAAGCTCTCCAAAAGAACAACATTATCAAGCATAGGCTGCTTAAGATATCTGTGTTTGTAATTAAACTCCTTCATTATCTTAAGACGGTCAGGCCCTAATAATATTCTTACTCCCCAGTTTATGAGATTCTTTCTACCTGTCAGCTTACATATTTTCTTAATATCACCGGCTGCAATCGCCTTAATAACACGTCTCTTATAAAATTTTATTTCCCTAAGCGTCTTACCAGAAAACTCTTTGCACATGTTGCTCATAACCGGAAGTCGCTTCTTTCTCCATGTCTTGTCTTCATTTTTACGAACTGCCGGAGCTGCCTCTGATACCAGATAATTAATAAGTTTAACATCAAATTTCACACGTGCATCACATGTGTTATCTCTTACAACACTTTTGACTTCCGCATATGCTTTGTCTCTAAGTTCAAAATCATCTTTTCCTATTTCCTGTACAAGGGACGGAAAATGAATAGGGTTATTGTGTATTCTCTTGATATATTTTGCCTGTTTGTCTCCATCACATTTTTCTGCAACATCAACGGCTTTGCATATAAATGCCCAGTCAGAATAGTACTTAAGGTTCTCAGGGAATGTTATATCATTTTTCTCAATAAAACTCTTGTTAAACATAACACCGAGAGCTGTTATTCTCTGAATCGATTTTCTGTTATAAATGAGAACTTTTCCTGCACCTGCAAGCTTCTTCTGTCTTATAACCTCATCACTGTCAGAATCATTTATTTCAAAATCAAACTGAAAATTTTCATCAGTTTCTTCAGATTCTTCCTCATCACTTTCTTCCTCATCCGAAACAGTCTCCGCTGTTTTATCCATAAAAATGCTTCTCTTATACCATGTATGCTCTATATATCCAAACGCAAAATCAAGGTCCTCTGATACACACAGGCTGTGTAATCTTGAAATGTATGATTCATCAAGATAATCATCACAATCAAGGAATACAACATACTCTCCTGTTGCATATGTCAGACCTTCATTTCTTACTGCTGATACATGAGAAGCATCCGTATGATATGCCTTTATGTCAAGTTTGTCTTTATATGATTCAATAATCTCATTAGGAATATCTACTTCTGAAGCAACAAAAATAACTTCAAACTTATCATATGTTTGCTCGCAAAGACTGTCGAGGCAATCTCGGACATAAATGTCTTCACCATGATAAGGTACTATAATACTAATATCCAATCCATTCTCCTCCTGACGGGATGCATAATAAAACACGCTATATTATAGCATCAAAGTGTAAATAAGGCAACTTATTTAAGCATTTCCAGCATATGCTCATAAATTCTCTTTCGGTTATTTTTATCTCTATATTTAAAGTTAGAGATGTTTGCATTTTTCTCTTCTTCCGAAAGTTCAAATCCGTTTTCAATAACATCTGAAATTTCCTGAATAAAGTCGTTATAGTCCACAGCTCTTCTTCCGAAAACATTGTTTTCCATGTCGATATATGAACCTTGTTTTTCCATATATTTTTCATAATCAAACTGATAGAAAATAACCGGCTTATCCATATATGCGACATCCCATGATGCACTTGAATAATCCGTAATAAACATGCTGCATCTCATAAGAAGTTCATTTACATTGATTCCGTCATCATAACTTGCCATTTTTATATTAGGACTGTCAACTTTCATGCAATGCAGAAACTGTCTGAACTTCGGATGGAAGCAAAATATCATATTAATATTATTTTTCACAAGGAGCTCATTAAGCCTGTCCGAACCAAGAATCTCCGAAAAGGCTTTGAAATAATCACTTTCCAAAAACTCCTCTTCATTTGTTTCATAAATCCAGTTACGCCATGTAGGCATGTAAAATATCATTGGCGGATCATCCGGTTCTGATTCAAGAACATCCCATCTTGCAAGTCCGGTAGTTATTATCTCTTCATCATCATAACCGAAGTGCTTTGACACGATTTCCTTTTCCCCTTCAGATGACACAACAAATTTATTTGCCCTGTTAACAAACTTCTTTCCGTATATATTATCAACCTTTTTGAATCCAATCACTCCGTGCTGGAGGAATATAAACGGCTTATCCTCAAGCATCTTTATGAGCTTTGTATTCCCTGCTCTCCATTTGTAGCAATGACGCTTAGAATCTGTTGACACAAACAAATCAGCTGCCTGCAAATATATAAGATGCTTTATACTCATAAAGTCAACAACATTTTTCCCATACATACCTTGCAGTTTTTCAAACACAGGCTGTCTTTTTTCTAGTATATAAAGCGGTCTGATTTTCTTATTATTCTTTTTGTAAACATAATCAAACATATAATAAGAATTATCCTGAGCTGCCGTACAGAATTTTTCGTAAAATAAAACTGTCTTCTTTAATTTAAGAAATGGCATTACAAACGGATATATAATCCTTGCCCATCTCTCATTGCTTCTGTATTTCGTTTCGTCATATACGGTTTTATTGCGGCACTCTACTATAATATTTTCGTTTACGGTTTCAGTAATAAAAACAAATCTGTTATCTTCTGTTGTATATCCGTAACGGAATATGTCTGCAAGTTTTCTGTTAATCTTATTTCCGTTCTTAATAAGTCTGAATTCATATGAGTAATTATCCTGCTCTCCAATCAATAACAAATCGTATCTATGCGGAATCCAATCAATCTTATCGCATTCAATAACATACTCATACTGCTTTTTGTGTCCGTTTTCCTTTATACATTTTCCCTGATATATGAATTCTCCCGTAGTTTTTTCCCCTGTTTCTCGTCTGTGACGGAATACAAGTTTAACATCATTAAACATATCCACTTCAAAACTTATGCGCAGCTTAAGAATAGAGCCATTCATAGAAAAATAATCTATACAGCCTCTATATATACCTCTGTACATATGAACTCTGTCAATAAATCTTTGGGAAAGCTCAAGATAATCGTCGAAAAACAGCTGGTATACTTTATCCTCATCAGTAATATTGAGAATAAACCTTTCACTGTCGTCACTTCTTGGAACAACATAACTTCCGTCATAATTATCATTTTTAAGAATCAGCTTAGATACATATAATCTGCCTTCTCTGTTACATGCCACATATATATCACACGCCTTGTCCATCACAAATTTTGAAAAATCAACCTTCATGTGTCCGGCATTGATATTTTCGGCATCAAGCACAACTCTTTCCGCATGCTTTGTAGCTCTGCATACAACCCACAATTCTGCTTCATTACAAAGCATATTGCAGTTGTTATCCAGATCAAACTTTACATCATATCCGGATACAGAATATCCTTTAACATAAACAGGTGTATTGTATATAAAATTAGATCTAGCCTTAATTTTCCTTATTGCAAATGCAGATTCGCCATCAACAACACCCAGGCAATAACATCTCATATTATCTATACAAAATCTTTCCGGCGTAAGCTCTATCATACGAAGATATTCATCAACATTATGAATACCGCAAAAACTACAGAAGCCGGTGTTTCCGTCTGCATCTTTATACACAGGATACCATGCACCGAACTCAAACTTTGCATCCGACATATCTGCCTTAATATAATAGACACCTTCATCTTCTATATATCCGTACTCTATGCAGGCTTCTGTGTTATTCTTTTTATTTCTGAGAAATAATTCTGATACACTTAAAGAAACGTCTGTCTTAAACGTTCCGTAAAATACCATATCAGTAATTTTATAATCTATACATGTAAATAATGCACCCATCAATTTCAGATCCTTTGGTCATATTTATGTTATCATACCACAAAATCAAAAAAAGAACCATAATATCTTCCTAACAGATATATTAATTTCTGCAAAAAAAGACCGCAGATATTATATCCACGGCCTTTAAATTATTTTTCTGAATAGTTTTTATTCCTTTGTAAAGAATATCTTTAAAGTATTGTAGAGATGTATGTGCCACTGCCACATATTATGTTCTCCGCCCGGTACCATAACGAATTCAAAGTTACGACCCTGAACTAATGCATCAGACTCAGCCAATGCCATTTCCATAATAGCATACTGTGCAGTTAAAGCAAAATCGTCTGTTCCGTTACCGCAATAGAAGAAACCAAGTGGCATACCATTTGCTTCACCATCTACTATTGTCTTAATAAATCTGTCTCTTTCTGCTACATACTGATCTTCATCTCTGAATATTCCTGAATATGGAGCAAACCAAGCAAAGAGATCATAGTTTGCAAAAAATGCTGATTCATATGTTGTATTTGATCCCATTGAAAGTCCTGCAAATCCACGATGCATACGGCTTGCCTGTAAGCTTTCGATAGATACATCTCCATTTGCATATGTAGAATACTTAGCTTCAACTGCAGGAATAAGGTCGTTACGAAGCTCATGCTGGAATATAACTGTGAGGTCACGTATATTTTCAGGATTAGCTATACCGTCAGGACGATAGAATGTAGGATTTACGATGATACATGAATCACAGTATCCTGACTGGAATAACCAGTTAACCATTTTCTGATTCTGTGTATAATCACCGTAAATATTATCTCCTTTAATCCATGTGTCAGCATTTTCTCCGCCACCGTGCATCAGGTATAAAACATTATACTTCTTATCAGGATCATAATCATATGGAAGGAATACGTTAGCCCACTTCTGCATCTTAACTGAGTTACCCTCATCATATGTCTCTGTATCATAAGTTATAACTTCTATTCTACCTCTTTGATTAGGCTGTGCTCTGTCAACATCATCCGGCACCTTTGTAACAAATCCGTTAGAAACTCCCTCATCATCAGTTCCTTTCTTAAACAAACGACGAATAAGGTTATATAAGCCATCTTTATAAAGTGCAGTATCATGGCTTCCTTCCATCTCAAGATAGAGACAGTCGGTTCCGTTAGCTGAAAGAGCTTTCTGATAATCAGCCGGAGCATTTCCTGCTACATTATCACTCTTTCCTTTCTGAATCATAACGAATGATTTATCACTATACTCAGACGGAACACCAAAGCTTGCTTTATCAACATATGAAAGTGCACCCTCGACAGGAGCAAGCGCACCTGTATATGCAACCTGGTCTTCCATAGTTAAACCGATACAAAGTGCAATACGTCCGCCAGTACCATATCCTGCTACAGCAGTAGTATGACGATCTTTAGCAACAGAATATTTGGCTTCGATTGCAGGTTTTAAATCTTTGCTAAAGTCACTGATAACGTCTTCGTCTTTAGCACCATTAACATTAGGCATAACCACGATCATATCTTTAGCCATCTTAAATGCTGTTGAGTTGTATATAATCTGATCTGCTGCCATGTCTTTCCATGCTTTCTCAGTATCTTCTTCGTCATGAATGAGATAAAGCACAGGATATGTTACATCCTTTGAATATTCTGCCGGAAGCTGTACAAGAACCTTAACGTCCTTACCTGTTGCTGTTGACTTGTAGGTCATCTCTTCAACATCGCCTTTAGTAACAAAGCTCTTATCTACATCATATCCATATGGAAGCACATCCGCATATGTATCAAGCACTGGGAATGGTGCTACTGTTGGCTCTACTGTAGCTGTAGGTATCGGTGTAACATTAGTTCCCTGTGTTGGATTAGGTCCTACAGTATTATCCGGTGTAACATTATCACTCTTTATAACTTTTACGGTACACTTTAATGTCACTTTTTTACTACCCTTCTTTAATGTAGCAACCACCTTAGCTTTGCCGGCTTTTACACCTTTTACAACAAATGCAGCTTTGCCCTTTTTCTTGGCGGTCACAACTGCCTTTTTCTTTGACTTAACTTTAAGCTTATATCCTTTTGCGTTCTTAACCTTTACTTTCTTCTTTGCACCAACCTTAACCTCTACAGATTTCTTAGCAAGCTTAGGTTTAGCTGCTGCAGATATCTCTGCTCCCGGTAATGCTGCCTGAAGAACTAATGCAGCTGCTACCAAAAGCCCGATACACTTTGTAGTGCGTCTCATATAAATACCTCCTGTTTTTAAAAAATATGAATCTTGACAATTCATCAAAAAATCACATAGACTAAGTCTACTTTTTTTGAATGTTTTTGTCAAGATTCATAACTATTTTATCTTTATCATTTTTTGTTTACATTTCATGCGTGTTATGAACGAAGTTCTGCTCCAATTTCCTTAAGTCCGGCAAGAATCTTATCCATTACAAGATTAACTTCTCCGTCCTCAAGTGTTTTTTCTGCATCACGGAAACGGATTGAATATGCAAGTGACTTCTTTCCTGCTTCAAGTCTGTCGCCCTCATATACGTCAAACAACTCATATTTTTCAAGAAGTTTTCCACCTTTTTTTGCAATAACTTCTTCAACAGAACCTGCAGGAACTTCTTTATCCATTACAAGACTTATATCTCTTGTAACTGCAGGATACTTTGGAATTCCTTTGTATTTGAAATCAAATACAGCATGTTCCATAACATTCTTTATATCAAGTACTGCAAGATATGTCTTCTCTTTAATACCGTAGTTATCAAGAACCTCCGGATGAACTTCTCCGATATATCCGAGCACTACGCCGTCATAAATAACCTCTGCCTGACGTCCCGGATGAAGGAATGATTTCTTATTCTCTGTACTGTAAACAGTCTTATTTCTAAGTCTTGTTTTGTAAAGAATTGTCTCTACGACACCCTTCATATCATAGAAATCGCATTTTCCGTACATTCCGAGTACAATCTGCATTCTTTCATCAGGGAGTTCTGTAAGCGGAAGCTCCTTCGGAATGTATATATTAGCCATCTCATAAAGCCTTACATCTTTATTTCTTCTGTTATAATTAGTTGCAAGAGATGTGAGAAGTCCGTTAATTGGAAGTGTTCTCATAATACTGTAATCTTCTCCAAGTGGATTAGATATAGTTATCGCATTACGGACACTGTCATCCTCTGCCACAAGAAGCTTATCAAACACCTTAGGACTCTCAAATGAGTATGTGCTTGCTTCTGAAAATCCAAGATATTCAGCTGTATTTCTTACATTTGCTTCTATTGTAAGCTTATAAGAAAGTCCTCCTGTAGTTGCTTCGCCCGTAGGAAGTGTGGTAGGTATCTTGTCATATCCATAGAATCTTGCCACTTCTTCTGCAAGGTCTGCCATAAGAAGTACGTCCTGTCTCCAGGTAGGAACAGTAACTTCTTTCTTATCTCTGTCAACTACAAGGTCAACCATCTCAAAATACGAAACCATCTCATCTTCGCTGATATCAGTTCCGAGAAGTCTGTTAATTCTATTTACATCATAAGGAACAACTTTTGGTTCAGGTTTACTGCTGTAAACGTCAACACAACCTCCGACTACATCACCGGCATCAAGCTCTTCTATAAGCTGACATGCACGGTTAATAGCTTCCATAGCATTTTCAGGATCAAGTCCTTTTTCAAATTTTGCCTGTGCATCAGTACGCATACCGAGACGTTTTCCTGAAAGTCTGATATTTGTTCCATCAAAACAAGCAGCTTCAAAAAGCATTGTCTTAACGTCATCTGTAATCTTAGAGTTCTCACCACCCATGATACCTGCTATACCTACCGGTTTTTCAGCATCACATATCATAAGAACATTTTCATCCATAACTCTTTCCTGCCCGTCAAGAGTTGTGAATTTTTCGCCTGCCTCAGCACGTCTTACTATAATCTTATTACCTGCAATAGTATCAAGATCAAATGCATGCATTGGCTGTCCGTACTCTTCCATTACGTAGTTTGTTATATCTACAATGTTATTGATTGGTCTTATTCCGCATGCCGCAAGTCTTCTCTGCATCCACTCAGGTGATGGTGCAAGTCTTATATTCTTAACTACTCTTGCAACATATCTTGGGCAAAGATCCTTATCAACAACTTCAACGCTTACATAATCTTCTGCCTTCTCATCATTTCCAACCATCTTAACCTGTGGTGGGCAAAATGGTTTTCTAAATGTAGCAGCTGCTTCTCTTGCAATGCCTGTTACTGAAAAACAGTCAACACGATTTGATGTAACCTCATACTCAAAATTAACATCCCTGAGTCCGAGAAGCGTAGGAACATCACTTCCAAGCTTTGTCTTTCCATACTCAGGATTGTCATTGAAAATGTAAATACCGTCTGCACATGCATCAGGATACATGTCAGTGCTTGAACCAAGCTCTTCTATTGAGCACATCATACCAAATGACTCAACACCTCTGAGCTTGCCTTTCTTAATCTTTACTCCACCAGGAATACGGTTTCCTGAATGATCCTTTGCAACACGTCCTCCGTCAAGTACAACAGGGATAATTGCGCCCTCAAATACATTAGGAGCTCCTGTTACTATCTGAATAACGGTCCCTTCTTCATCTACCTGAACCTGACATACAACAAGCTTATCAGCATCAGGATGTCTGTCTATCTTAACAATCTTTCCGACAACTATTTTTTCAAGTCCGTCGTCAAGCTTTTCATAACCCTCAACCTTAGTACCTGTAAGAGTAAGCGCATCCATATACTCCTTTGCGGTACAATCAAGGTCAGGAACATATGCTTTAATCCATGATAATGGTGTATTCATAATTAGCCTCCAATCAAATAATCTGTCTGTTATCAGAACTGCTCAAGAAAACGGATATCATTTTCATAAAGAAGTCTCATATCATCAATTTCATACTTAAGAAGAGCAATTCTTTCAAGTCCGATACCAAATGCAAATCCCTGATATTCATCCGGATCAATACCTCTCATCTCAAGCACGTGCGGATGAACCATACCGCATCCGAGAATCTCAATCCAGCCTTCGCCCTTACAGAAACGGCATCCCTTACCACCGCACTTAAAACATGATACATCAACTTCTGCACTAGGTTCGGTAAATGGGAAATGATGAGGTCTGAATCTTACCTGTGTATCTTCGCCGAACATCTTCTTTGCAAACTCTGCAAGAGTTCCTTTAAGATCCGCAAATGTAATATTCTTATCAATAACCAGTCCTTC
This sequence comes from Lachnospiraceae bacterium, assembly GCA_015057375.1. Taxonomy (GTDB): domain Bacteria; phylum Bacillota; class Clostridia; order Lachnospirales; family Lachnospiraceae; genus V9D3004. The sequence continues at coordinate 33,079 of SVEM01000008.1, read as the reverse complement.
TACCTGATTAAATGAAGGTGAATGTGTTGCATCCACTTCGTCAGCACGGAATACTCTTCCCGGAGCAATCATTCTTATAGGAAGTTCCTTTTTGTCCATTACATGAACCTGAACCGATGATGTCTGGGTTCTAAGGAGTATGTCGTTTGAAATGTAGAATGTATCCTGCTCATCCTTTGCAGGGTGATTTGCAGGTATGTTAAGCGCCTCAAAATTATAATAATCATATTCAACTTCAGGACCTTCAACAACAGCATATCCCATTCCGATAAATATACGCTCAAGGTCTTCAAGCGCTATTGTATTAGGATGTCTGTGTCCCATCTGAGGAAGTTTCCCAGGAAGTGTAACATCAATAGTTTCACTCTTAATCTTTTCCTCACGAAGCTTCTTTTCAAATGCTGTCTTTTTCTCTTCAAGCTTCTCCTCAATAATGCTTCTAGCATCATTTACCATCTGTCCTACCTTTGGTCTGTCTTCAGGAAGCACATCCTTCATTGACTTAAGTACGGATGTAAGCTCACCCTTCTTACCAAGATAAAAAACTCTGATGTCATTAAGCGTATCAAGCTGCTCGGAGCTTTCTATACGCGCCAGTGCATCTTCTACAATCTTAGCCAGTTTGTCTTTCATGAAAATTCCTCCATTTAAAATATAATTCAAAGCGAAACAATAAATAATATAAAAAATCCCCTACAGAATATACACTCTGTAAGGGACGAATTATATCGCGGTACCACCCTTATTCCGTAAATCCATGGGACTTACGACTCTCGGTCTGTGTAACGAACAGCCTACGGTGACTCCTACTAAAATTTCAAAGTCACGACTCCGGTGTGAAATTAAGATTAAGCTTCCGTCTGACAGGGCTTACAGCCGGTGACCCCGTCTCTCTGTAGCTTCTGCAAAATCCTTTTGCACCTTCATTGTCTCTTGGCATATAATATCATGGTATGTTTTTTTCTGTCAAGAATTAATTTTACATCACATCCCGGGCAATAATATAAAAAAAGATAAAGGATTAATCACATATGATTTATACAAAAAAATTATATAATTGGTTTAATAAAATTGCTAACCGTCTGGAAGCTGACAATGTCTCTGCATATGCATCACAGGCTGCTTTCTTTCTGTTTATTTCAGCATTTCCTTTTCTGCTTCTACTCCTGACAATTATAAGATTCTCGCCTCTTACAAAGGATATGCTTTTATCATTTATATCAGGAATAACTACCGGTGTGATACAGGACACCCTGACCTCATGGGTAAATGAATTGTACGATTCACACATAGGTTTCATGTCATTTTCAATTGTTATTGTGCTTTGGTCAGCATCCAAGGGGATTCTCGGCATAGTCAACAACATTAATAAAATATATGGGTTTTCGGACCATAAAAAAGATATGTATGTTATAAAAAGACTTCTTTCAATTCTGTACACCTTCGTACTTATTGCGATTATTATTGCTGCATTTATACTGATAAATGTCGGAAATTATATTGGTGCGTGGCTTGAAAAATATATCCACTTATTTCTTGACTATAATTTTATCATTGCACTTGCTATGTTCTTTTTTATATTTCTTATCATTTACACGTATGTTCCGTATAAGAAAGTAAAGCTTAAAGAACAGCTCCCGGGTGTGATTCTTACAACCTGTGGATGTCTTGTTTTTTCATTCGCATATTCCATATACATGGATTATATTGATCCGACAACCTCCATATACGGAAGTCTGTCTGCCATCATTTTTCTGCTTCTATGGCTATATTCATGTATGTATATCCTATTCTGCGGTGCTTCACTGAATGTGTATTTTATGCAGAAAAAAGCCTCTAAGAAACCTCGCACCCCTTATAATAATGTGTGAGTATATCTATATATGTAGCTCCTGCTTCAGCCATTTTACTGGCTCCGTTCTGACTCATTCCTACCCCGTGACCGTAACCGCCTCCGTAAAATGTATAGCTGTCTCCGTCTTTTTTTATGTATAAAAACGCACTTGGCATAAGTGAGAGTCCGTTTACTACACTTCCATCATTTCTGTGTATAACGGATTCATGGGGTGCCAAAAGAAGCCTGATATTATATTCTGACTTTATCTTAACGGAAGCCTTACTTCCCTTTATAACAAGCTCCGTAACTATTCCTCCGGGAGCTCTTTTGGAAACCTTAATACTCTGTATATCTCCGATATCTTTCGGTGTTGAAGCCTTATATCTCATTCCCTTTTCTTTTACAAGTATAAGTGAAGGATTTGCCTTTACTCTTGCGGCTACCCTCTTTTCAAAGGATTCCTTTATCTGAGATCCCTGCAATGTTACATTCCATCTGTACCACGGAAACGAACTGTCATATGTGCTTATAGGCTTGTTGTCTATAAAATCCTTAAAAGTTTTTTCATTTGTCAAATCATATGTTGTATCCGTGTTTGTATCATTTTGAAGCCCGCCACTAAGGTAATCGACCTTCTTCATACCAAGCCATACATCATTTCCTGATGCAGTATGCCCACATGATGTCGAAAAATAATACGCACTTATCACTTCGCCATTATATGTTAATGTCCGACCTGTCGTTTCATTTACTGCCTGTATCGATTGTTCACACTCAGACGAATTATTGTACACCTGATATGATGTGCTGTCATCCACATGAGCTCCTATATTTGCAAGTTTCCCTGATAATATCTGCATATAAGCATAGCTTCTTGCACATACAGCCTGCGCTTTAAGTGCCTCCATACCGTATGAAACGGGCATCTCGCTCGGAACTACAGCATAAAGATACTCATCTATCGTAAGGTCATTTATCATAACTATTCCCTCACTAGTCAATGCAAGTTCAATTTGCCCTCTGTAATATCTGTTTTCATTATTACGGAGTATGTTCTTTACAAGAAGCCTTCCTCCGTTATCCGGAACTACTGTGACTCTTCCCTCTTTAAGAAGAAAATTATCAAGACCAAAGCCTGCAACTTCTCCGGCCACATAAGGATATTCCTTTCCTCCTGCCACGAGCTTCATTCCGGCATCGGATGCTATCTCCACATTCTGATGAAAATGACTTTTATAGCCCGAAGTCATAAGTGCCACACGTATTCTGTCAGGATTAACCTTACCGGTTACTAAAATTGCACATACATTTTCATTATCATAAACCACATCGGTCACAGCATATCCTACACTCAAATCATCCTTACTTATCTGTTTAAGTTCATCATATACGCTATATATTCTGCACTCCTCATCAAATGATGCGTTCACCCCAGATGAAAGCTCAATTCCATCATCTCTTACTGCAATTATAGTTTCATTTCTTCTGTCTGTTTTATATGAAATGTTCACGATTTCTTTATTTGAAAGCACAATATCAGCAACAGTACCTGCCGTAATTTCAAGTTTGGTATCAAATTCTGTTTTTATACCCTCGCAAAAAACTGTCACACCTTTTTCAGTCACTTCCGATATCCAAACATTTGATAACTGAATAATCCTTTCAGGTTCCGATACAGTTTCATAATACGGCATAACATTTACCATATTAATGATTCTCATAATCGCGATCGACACAAGAATTAACGACACAAATATAGAAACAAGCATATATTTTCGCATAAAAAAACCACCTCTATACATTATATGCATTAAGATGGTTATTTAGGACAGGTTTTAGTAAATTCATAATAAGTATATGGTGTTCCTTCTCTTATATACTCCTTGTGTACGCATTCAAATGAAGACTCATCATATTCCGGAAAATATCTGTCCCCTTTATATTCATCATCAATAATGGAAAGATACAATTTATCGGCATCAGGTAAAGCCTGTTTGTAAATACTTGCTCCGCCGCAAATAAATATATCCGCGTGGATCTTATCTGCTTTTATCAGAGCATGCTTAAGAGCTTCCTCATACGATGTACAGACTTTACATCCATCAGCCACATAATCTCTGTCAGATGTGACAATAATATTATATCTGTCCGGCAAAGGTTTACCTATATCCTCATAAGTAATTCGGCCCATAATCACAATATTCCCGGTTGTAAGCTTCTTAAATCTCTGCATGTCATGAGGAATATTCCATGGAATCCTTCCTCCATCGCCGATTATTCTGTTTTTTGAAAATGCCGCAATAATCGCAATCATAATCTGTTAAATCCTTTTTGTAAATCATTATTAAACATAATTATAGCATAAATAAAAAATCATTGGAAATACTTATATTGAAAAGAAAAGAGGTGACATTATGAATATGAATTCTTCTAAACAGAAAAACAGTTGTATCGAGTGTACAATAAACAACTGCGTTCACCACTGCCAGACTGAAAATTACTGTTCTCTCGATACAATCCGTGTAGGCACCCACGAAGCCAACCCAACTAATGTTGAATGTACAGATTGTGAATCATTCAGCCTTAAAGCTAAATAATTTATCAACCGAAAAAGGTGCTGTCACTTACGACTTATATCGTATCTGGCAGCACCGCTTTTTTTGTCCAATCTTTATTCGGTTCTTTCTTTACCCCAGAAGAACAGAGCAACTGTTCCAGGACCTGTATGACTTCCAATTGTTGTTCCAATACTGTTAAGCAGAACCTTTCCGTTAAGCTTTGGAAATCTTTCTTCTACGAGGTCTGCTACTGCTCTCGCATCATCATAACATGCTGAATACGATATAAAACACTTTCCTGAGTAATCAAGACCATCTTCCGCAAGCTCTTCCATCTTGTCAACTGCAGCAAGAATAACCTTTTTCTTAGTTCTAATCTTTTCACGAGGTATAAGCTTTCCTTCGTTGCTTACATTGAGAAGCGGACATATACTTAACGCACCGCCGAAAAATCCTGCTATCTTTGAAACTCTTCCACCCTTTACAAAAAATGTAAGGTCAGATGTAAAGAACCAATGATGCAGCTTAAGTCGGTTAGCCATTACCCAGTCATATATCTCATCAATAGTTTTACCTTCATCCCTAAGATCGGCAACTTTATCTACAAGCAGGCCCTTACCTGAACTTGCTGCCAACGTATCAACAATATATATCTTACGGTCCGGATATCTCTCAGACAGTATATCTTTTGCAATCATTGCAGAATTAATGGAACCTGATAAACCTGAAGAAAGGCAAAGATGTAAAATATCCTTTCCTTCTTTAAGGTGCTTTTCAAACTCCTGCTCATATTCCTCAGCATTGACCTGTGAGGTTTTAGTATCGGCACCATTTTCCATCGCCTTATAAAATTCTTCAAATGACATCGTCTGACCGAGGTCATCCTTATAATCTACTCCATCCAACTCGTAGTGAAAACATATATATTTAATATCTCTTTTTTCGAAATGCTCCTTTGACAAATCTGCCGTAGAACAACAACTGATAACGAAATTACTCATACTTGTTAATTTCCTTTCATGCTTAATAATTGTTATCATTCTATCATCATGAAATGAAAAAAACAACCGTTTATTGATTCATGCTGTGAAACATTTCGTTATTATCCACAAATTCCTCAAGCCTTCCAAAGCTGTATCCCATACCCTCCCACGTGGTAAGCAGTTCATCAAGAATCTGCGCATTTGTAGATGATGTGTTGTGAAGAAGCACTATGGCACCGGGATGTATTCTTTCCGTAAGTTTTTTTAATGAAGATGCTGCATCCGGCTGACTATCCTGATTCCAATCTGCATAAGCAAGACTCCAGAAAAAGGTTTTATAACCAAGTTCTTTAGCCATTATAAGATTATCTGCATTATACTTTCCTTGTGGTGGTCTGTAATACATCGGCATATCACTTCCGATAAGATTCTTATACTCTTGTGCTGTAAGAGCCAGCTCATTTGCAAAGGATTCCTTATCTGTTATCTCAGACATGTCAGGATGATGATATGTATGGTTACCAATCGTATGTCCTTCCGATACCATTCTTTTTACCATGTCAGGTGCAGATGTAAGATAATGTCCCACGACAAAAAATGTTGCCGGTGCATTATGCTTTTTAAGTGCATCAAGTATTGCAGGAGTATTTCCGTTTTCGTATCCACAATCAAATGTCAGATATATTTTTTTACTCGTCTCATCTGCCATATAATATGCATCATACTGTCTCATGTTATCAACAGACTCATTGCCATTTGGCTGTTTTCCGGATTCCGTAAAACCAAGTCCCCAATCGCTTGTCGCATTATAAAAGAGACCGGTTGGTATGGCACGCTCCTGTATCATACCAAACCCTTCTCCTGCAAAAAACATCGCCGCAAACAGGACAAAGGGCATAACCCGTCTCTTTAACTTATTCTTATTAATAAAAACTATTTTCAATGCAAACTACCGACCTGAAATATATATTAGTATCAGTATATACGGCACGAGTTGCATTTATGCTCTTTTAACTCTGATATTTATATGCATGATTAAATACCTTATAAGAGCTGTATGTTATCTTATTATGCGTTGCTTCATCAAACGGAACAATTACAGTATCAAACTCTGTTTTACCCGGCTCCAGTGATCTGGATGTATATCTTGCTCCCACAGGATTTCCTGCTTCATTATACAATACTATAGAAGTATCTATACTTACGGTCTGTGAGTCATCATTTACAAATGTAATGGCAATATCTCCGTCAAGTGTCTTTGAATGACTTATAGTACATTGAGACGTCACATCAACATAATTCACATTCTCTTTGTCGCTTATGCTTAGTACTGACTTACCAAGAGATATCTGCGATGCATATGATGCCCCAATATATTCAACAAGCACCTGCTTGTTTCCCGCTCCGATTGCATATCCGGACTTATTACCGGTCTTTACAATTGTCCCTTCCGAATTACAGAACTGATAATTAATCTTATACATCGAAACCGGCTTTTTATTATTGTTAGTTACGTTGAAAATTATGTAATCGCTGTCAGGTATAATCTCAACTAAAGTAACAATATTTGAAGCAACTTCCGTAGTGGCTAATGTTTTAATATTAGACGCCTGCGGTGTAGGTATAGGTGATTGCTTAGGTTTTATTGTAGGTTTTGTCGTGGGTTTTGTAGTGGGTTTTGTAGTAGGCTTGGCAGATGCATCAACTCTGACCGTAACCTTACAGACATATTTCTTCTTTCCTGCTTTTGCTGTTATCTTTGTCTTTCCAACAGTTTTTGCACGCACGACTCCCTTTTTTGTTACAGAAGCAACCTTTTTCTTACCTGATGTCCACTTTACATTCTTTTTTGTCCCAATAAGCTCAAGCTTATATTTCTGTGAAACATACATCGCAAGCTTAGTTCTGTTAAGACGTACCTTTTTTGCTTCTGCTTTCTCGGTATCACAACAAACAGCCACTCCCGATACAATCAGCACAGCTGCAAGAAGATATGCCGTCACTTTTATATGTTTTTTCATTAACTCATCTCCGAAAACAATAAGCAAAACAATTAGATATCTGAAGTACAATGAGGACACTTAGTAGCCTCAATCGGAACCTCACTTATACAATAAGGACATTTCTTTGTTTTTGGTTCTTCAGGCTCTTCCTTCTTCTTTGAAAGCTTTGATGATGCACTATTCATAACTTTTACGATAGTAAATATAACAAGTGCCATGATAAGGAAATTAATAACTGCAGTTATAAACTTTCCGTAATTAAGTGTAGCACTGCCCAAGAGAGTTACGCTGTACTGATCAAAATTCATACCACCAAATAATCCGAGTAAAGGATTAATGATATCCGCAACAAGCGATGATACTATTGTTGTAAACGCACCACCGATAATAATACCTATTGCCATGTCCATAACATTTCCACGGCTTACAAACTCTTTAAACTCTTTAAAAAACTTTGACATAGTTATATTCCTCCTTTGTTTTACATTAATTATACTTTCGTATATACCAATCTGTCAATTATTCATAATTATTTAAATTCCCGGTCGATTGTAAAAATGCTGTTTATAGAAGACGGCATCAGAAAATACAAGTAAAGAATTCTGTCCATTGTGGATGTAAATGGCTTTGATAACCACAAATACATTTTCACTTTTATATAGCTCCATCTGCATAGCAATTTTTTCTTAGCAGTGTCAGTTTTTTTACTGCCACACATCATAAAGAATACCTTGTTTCCACAAATCCCACATGTTGAACCGTCATTTCGCTCTTCTACCTTGCTGTCTAAAGCTTTGAAAAATACTTCAGCTGCAACCTCGGTTCCAAATGTAACTGTCGAAAAAAGCTGTAATTTTTCAGTTTCTTCAGTCACTTCCGGTCTGAATCCGGCAAGCCACCAGTGCCTTGCATTATTTTCATAAATAACCTTACCATCCTTCATAAGACGGTTACTGATATACAAAAGCTCATAGTCGTATGCTGAAGTAAAATGTATAAAATCATACAGCATCGGTTCAACAATTCCCTCTGTATGATATACACCGGTTTCTGCTCCGGTCATCACTCCGTAATTACCTTTAGTAAACTCAATCAACCACGTTTTTCCTTCAAACTCAAAATAAACCGGACACGAATCAACTCTGTTATTGTCAGGCTGTAGGTACCCATTCCCCCTCTGCCGGGCAGTAAGTTTAGACGAAAAAACCTCTCTGTTTTCATCATAAAACAAGCCAAAAGAAGAAACTATTCCATCAAGCATATTCAGCTTTTCGCAATGTCCCATTGAACTTATCTTTTTTTTGCAACTTCGAATTCTGTAAAATATATAGACAACCAACAGACAAATAACAACTAATACAGCAGTTTCTGTCATTATCACACAGCCTTATAAAAACATACTTATTGTTATTATATGCCGGGGCATAGTCTAATGTTTCATTATTATACAGGCTTTACTTCCAGAAATTATCTCCCTTTATACCAATATTCTCTGCTTTAAATACAGGATTAACGCCACTTTTCTTCTGTTTCTCGTAATCAGAAAGTGCTCTAAATGCAATCCCTGACAATATAAGAATAACCGGTATATTTATAATTGCCATAAGTCCCATACATACATCCGCTATATTCCATAACATATTCATGCTGACACCTGCACCTACAAATATGGCTGCGGTACATGCCAGACGGAAACCTACCATAAATTTTTGACCAGGTTCCTTTTTGAATATATAGGTAAGCAAATTATCACAATAAAAACAGTTTCCAAGAAGTGTTGTAAACGCAAACAGAACCATAGCACAAGCTATAAATACAGGCCCGATCATACCGAACGTTGCCCTAAGAGCTTCCTGTACCCATGGTGCACCTTCAAGTGCCCCGGAAGGTGCTACTCCGGAACACATACAAAGCATTGCCGTTGCAGTACATATTAACAATGTATCTATAAATACAGAAATCATCTGAACAAGTCCCTGTTTTACAGGGTGGGAAACAGATGCTGATGCTGACGCATTTGGCGCAGAACCTATACCGGCTTCATTAGAAAAAAGACCTCTTTTTATACCATACATCATGGCTGAACCTGCAAATCCTCCGAAGATAGCCTTAAAATCAAATGCTTCATCAAATATCTGTGCAAATACAGCAGGAACATTTTCAATATTTATTACAATACTTAAAAGAGCAACAAGTATATATAAAACTCCCATAACAGGAACTACACTTGATGTAATCTTTACTATTCTGTTTGCTCCTCCAAGAAGACACCAGCCCGCAATAACTGCAATCACTCCACCTATAAACCAAGGAGTATTTCCCTGCACATAAAATGAAAATGATGAAAATGTTGACTGGAGATTATAAGACGCCAGCATATTGAATCCAAAACCGTATGTAAGAATCATTGCAATACAAAAAAGAATGGCAAGTGGTCTACAGTGAAGTGCCGCCTCGATATAATATGCCGGACCTCCATAACATTTTCCGTCTCTTGCTTTTTTCTTATATATCTGTGCAAGTGTACTCTCAATAAATGCAGATGCACCACCAATGATTGCTATAACCCACATCCAGAATACTGAACCAAAGCCACCCATACATATCGCTGACGAAACGCCGACAATGTTACCTGTACCAACTCGCGATGCTGTAGATACCATAAGCGCCTGAAATGATGAAAAAGCCTTATCATCCTCAGGCTTCTCCATAATAGATTTGCACGCAGATCTAAAAAGTCTTACCTGAATAAATCTGGAACGAATTGTAAAGTAAAGTCCTGCGACTATCAAAAGCACAATCAGAAGCTTACTGTACATAAAATCATTAATAATCCCAACACCTTTTTCAAACATAATATAACCCTTCTCCTTCATTATAATCCGAAAATACAATACCATTTTTACAGTTTTTTTGCAAATATATATACAATATTCATATTGATATATGTTCCTATCAAATGTTATTATATAAGTAATAGGAGGTGTCCGTTTATGATAGTTGATTTTTCACAAGAATATAAAAGAAAACTCAGAACTGCAGATGACGCGGTAGCTGTTGTAAAAAGCGGTGACTGGATTGATTATACAAGTTCTCTTGGCAAGCCTGTATTACTTGACAGGGCTCTTGCAAAACGCAAGGACGAACTTTTTGATGTAAAAATCAGAGGCAATCTTATTGCCGGTCCTATTGAGGTTGCTGAGTGCGACGAGACTCAGGAGCATTTTGTATATCACAGCTGGCACTGTTCTGCATACGAAAGAACGCTCTGTGACAGAGGTCTTTGCTATTATATACCTATGGTCTTTCAGAATAATGCCGCCTATTATGAATTCTTTCTTGACGTAAATGTTGTTATGGTCAGCGTATCTCCAATGGATAAACACGGCTTTTTCAACTTCTCGGTTAATACCGGAGTTGCCGCACCAATTGCAAGAGCCGCTGATATTGTCATCGTTGAAGTAAATGAAAATATGCCTAAACTTCATGGGGGTTATGATGAATGTATTCACATATCTCAAGTAGATTATATTGTCGAAGGACATCATGAACCATTTGAGGATACTCCTGTTATTGTTCCTAAAGAAAAGGACATGAAGATTGCCGAACTCATTCTTCCTTATCTTTCTTCCGGAACAACATTCCAGCTTGGTATAGGAAGTATGCCAAATGCTATCGGAGAAATCATTGCAAAATCAGATCTTACCGACCTTGGTATGCATACTGAGTTATGTTCAGATGCATTTTTATCCATGTATCTCGCCGGAAAACTGACAAATGACAAAAAAACGATAAACAGAGGAAAAGGAGTATTCGGTTGTGCCATAGGTTCAAATAAACTGTATGAATGGCTCGATGACAACCACGGAATCGCAGCTTATCCTCTTGAATACGTTAACAAACCAAGTGTCATTGCACAGATTGACAATATGGTTTCCATAAATTCATGTGTTGCCGTGGACCTATATGGCCAGGTTGCTGCCGAAAGTTTTGGAACAAGGCAGATAAGTGGTACCGGTGGCCAGCTTGACTTCCTTACGGGTGCTTCTGCCTCACGCGGAGGAAAAGCTTTTATCTGCATGAGTTCTGTCCATGTGGACCGCCACGGGAAACTTCACTCTCGCGTTAAGCCTCACTTTAACGGTGATATAATTACATCACCGAGAAGTCAGGTATATTTCCTTGCAACAGAATATGGTGTTATCAATCTTGAAGGCCGTTCCACATGGGAACGCGCCGAGGCGATTATTTCTATTGCACACCCTGATTTTAGGGATGAACTTATAAAGGAAGCCGAAGAAAAGAAAATTTGGCGAAGAAGCAATAAGTAAAACAACCGGTATATTTTTACATCCTCATATTCACTTCGTTCACAGGTATGTAAAAATATACCGGTTGTCTTTATAATATTAATTTTTAGTAATTCTCTGCATGTATTTCGAAGTAGCTCTGTGGATGGTTACATACAGGACATACTTCAGGCGCTTCTGTACCAACCACGATATGTCCGCAGTTGCGGCATTCCCATACCTGAACATCGCTCTTTGCAAATACTTCCTTCATCTCTACATTTTTAAGGAGTGCACGATAGCGTTCTTCGTGATGTTTCTCAATCGCTGCTACCATACGGAATTTTCTTGCAAGATCATGGAAGCCTTCTTCCTCTGCCGTCTTAGCAAATCCGTCATACATATCTGTCCATTCGTAGTTCTCGCCTTCTGCAGCATTAAGAAGATTCTCTGCTGTGTCACCGATTCCGTTTAATTCCTTAAACCACATCTTAGCATGCTCTTTCTCATTTTCTGCTGTCTTGAGAAACAAAGCTGCTATCTGTTCAAATCCCTGCTTCTTTGCTACTGATGCAAAGTAAGTATACTTGTTTCTTGCCTCTGATTCTCCTGAAAATGCTGCACGAAGATTCAGTTCTGTCTGTGTTCCCTTGTAATTGTTCATAATTATAACCTGCCTTTCTTATTGATTATTTCTTATATAATATCTTGGTACTCTTTTATTTATATCACACACAAATTCGTAATTGAATCTGCCGGATAATTCTGATAATTCTTCTACGGTTATTGTTTCTTCTCCGTCCGTTCCGACTAATGTAACCCTGTCTCCTTCATTAACTTCTTTAATATCCGTTACATCAACCATAAACTGGTCCATACACACCCTTCCACATATCGGTGCATATTGTCCATGTATAAGAACTTTTCCCTTACCGGATAAACTACGCGGATAGCCGTCTCCATATCCTACAGGTATTGTTGCAATAATTCTCTCTTTATCTGCAACATAGGTACCTCCGTAGCTTACCGTCTGACCTTTATTAATTGTCTTTACATATGCAACATGAGAAACAAGCGACATTACCGGGGAAAGAGTTATCATTTCTCTATCAATCTCATCTGAAGGCCACAATCCGTAAAGAGAAATGCCTGCTCTTACCATATCCATATTTGCCTCCGGTATCTCAATAATACCGGCGCTGTTAGAGCAATGTTTAATAGAAATATTTATTCCTCGGTCATTAAGCAGGTTTATCATCTGCTTATACAATCGTATCTGCTCATAAGTTGGAGTCTTATCATACTCATCTGCCTTTGCAAAATGTGTAAAACATCCTTCTACAGACAAACCAGGAAGTTTTGAAATATATGCTATCTCATCTGCCGATTCTTCACTCACAAAATATCCTATTCTTCCCATTCCGGTATCTATAGCTATATGAACTCTACACTTTTTTTCCAGTTTCTGTGCGACCAAAGACAAACTCTCGGCTGCTTCCTTTGTAAATATCGTAAGAATAATATCTTCTTCTATGGCCTCCTCATAATTTTCAGAAAAAACATGTCCAAGCACAAGTATAGGTTTTATTATTCCATTTTTCCTTAATTCAATTCCTTCTTCTATTGTTGCAACCGCATATCCATATATATATTCAACTAATTCCAGCTCTTTTGCTATCTGAACGGCACCATGACCATATCCGTCAGCTTTGATGACAGCCAGTATCTTCGTACCTTCTTGTGTCTTATCATGCATGTTTTTGACATTATCAATCATAGCATCCAAATCAATATATGCACATACCCTACTATTATTCTTCATTTTTACCCCTTTGAGCTATTAATAAACATCTATTTTTCCTTTTTTTTATAATGCCACAGATATATATTATCTTGCAAGCATATTTTCCATTATAATTATTGATTATAATATAAAAATGAATTATAATATATTTATTATTTGCTTTACAACAAATTGGAGGGGATGTTCTATGTTGCCTGAAGCAACTTATTATGATTACGCTGATTTACGCGCACTTAGGGGGCTTAAGCATGATAATATTGAATTATATCTTATTTCATGCGGATTGGAGCCTTGTACTCCGGGACATTGTTTTGGCCCGGGATTTCGTGACAAGTTTCTGATACATTTTGTTATATCAGGACAAGGTACTTTTTATGCTCATGGCAAAGAGTACAAACTTCATGCCGGACAAGCATTTATCTTTTTCCCTGATGTCACAGTAAAATATGTCGCAGATGAGGAAGATCCATGGACTTATACATGGGTTGGTTTTCATGGTACTATGGCAGAAACCTATCTTCAGCGTGCGGGTATTTTGATTGATACAGATGTTATTGATTTTCCGGAAGCTGCTAACATACCATTTATTATACAGAAGATGCTGAACTCTAATTCATTAACTTATGCAAATGAACTTCTGAGACAGTCATATCTGCTTGAACTTTTGGCTACAATCATAGCATTTCGTAAAGTTCAAGAGGGTCCGGATTCGGTATATACATACCCATGTGCAGTGTATACAGAACAGGCTGTTCATTATATTACAAAAGAATATATGAATGATATATCTGTTGTTGGTATAGCAGAAAAGATAGGTATAACTCGTTCATACCTTTCAAAATGCTTTAACGCAACACTTAAGATGTCACCAAAGCAGTTTATTATTAAGTACAGAATGGACAAGGCGTGTGAATTGCTGAAAAAAAGCAACAAGAACATTACCGAGATTGCAGATGCAGTCGGATATTCTAACTCGCTTACATTCTCTAAAGCTTTTAAAACCTATTTCGGAATCAGTCCGAATGAAAAAAGAAAGGAAATGAACTATTATCCGCCTAGACCGAGATAATATATACGTGAAATAAAAACCCCGTTGGGGAATGTAGTATTAAATACATTCCTAACGGGGTTTTGGGGGGGATATCTAAATTTATTTGATAGTTATTATTATTCATATATAACTCTCTATTTTGAGCATATTATACTTTCTTTCTTTTTGGAAATGAATGACAAAATGTTTCTTTTATTATACAAAAAACGGCACTATCACATCGTGACGTGCCGTTTTAATTATCCCAATTTATTATTTATCTGTGCTTTTTAAATGAACTTATATCATAATTCTTGAGATTTTCCGTAATCGTTCTGGCATCTGCTGCATCAATAAGCGCATCACGATCTTTCTTGGCTTTCATCTTATCTTCAAAACCACTAGGACCGCCAACGCATCCGCCTTCACATATCATACCTTCTATAAAGTCTTCCGGAAGTCTTCCGGCTTTCATAAGAAGAAGCGCTTTTTTACATTCAGCAGAACCATTTGCTTTACACACCTTAACATCTGCTTCCTGATCAGTTTCTTTCATATACTGAAGAACTGCATTTGTAACACCACCGGCATTGCCATAGCGCTTACCATAAGATGATGATTCCTGATAATCATTTTCAGCAGCATCAAGCGTAACATTTTTAGCTCTAAAAATCGCACGAAGCTCACTATATGTAAGAACTGCATCCGCATTGCCGTCGATTTTCTGATCCTGAATTTCTGACTTCTTAGCAATACATGGACCGATAAATACTGTAAAACAATCAGGCTCTTTTACCTTAAGCATACGCGAAATCATACACATAGGTGATACCGTTGTAGATATATTATCCGAAAGTTCCGGGTAATGCTTACGTATCATATTAACAAATGCCGGACAACATGATGTTGTTTTCTTTTCGCCATTCTTATATGCCTCAAGCCACTCTTCTGCTTCACTCTGGGTAGTCATGTCTCCACCAAGTCCTACCTCTATCATATCTGCGAAACCAACCTTCTTTAGAGCTACCTTCCAGCTTGCCATAGGTCTGTGTGTACCAAACTGTCCTTCAGTAGCAGGTGCCATAAGACCGTAAACTTTCTTACCTGTCTTCAACGCTTTGATAACATCAAGAATGTATGTCTTTGAGCCGATTGCGCCAAATGGACACTTGTGAATACAGTGTCCGCAACGGATACATTTTTTCTCGTCTATAACCGAAATTCCAAGATCATTGTAATGAATTGCATCTACAGGACATGAGAATTTACAAGGACGCTTAAGATGTGCAATTGCATTATAAGGACAAGCCTTTGCACACATACCGCATTCCTTACACTTATTAGGATCAATACGAGAACGTTTCTCACCAATGGATATCGCATCAAACTTACATGCATTAATACATGCCTTACCAATACAGTTCTGACAGTTATCAGTAACTGTATAAGAAGATATAGGGCAGTCCTCGCATGCAGATGAAATAACCTGAATTATGTTGCCGTCATCTTCCGGACCCGGTGCTTTTCCTTCTGCAAGTCTTATGCGCTGGCGGATTATCTCACGCTCTTTATATATACAACAACGAAACTGAGGAGTCGGTCCCGGAATCATCTTACGCGGAAGATGATCTCTTTCCTCCTCCAAAGTACCTTCAAAAGCTAACTTTGCTACTTCATAGAGTACGTCATGTTTGATTCTAATCACATTTTCATCAGCAAACATTTTATCTCTCCTTTATTAATATTTGTCTGTAATATCATCGACTATAATAACATATATTTTTTGTCGTGAAAATGTCTTTTCCGCAACAAAATGTCGATTTATTCAAGGGAACTGTTTCCATCTGTATAATCTATGCTTATACCGGGCTGGATATTATAGCAGAAAACATTAAACCTTACTCCCTCTCCGTCATCTTCAACAGAGCAGGCTTCCATAAGAACACCGTTTGCAACAAGATTGTCACCATCAAATACAGGTGTCACACGATATAACACATGATTTCCGGTGTCGTGTACATAGTCGGCAATTTCATTTTCAAACGGAAGCATGCCGTCTACATTCATATATCTTGTTCCTGTTATAAGGTTCTTTTCGTTTGCATTTTCACCTGTAAGCTGAAATCCGATAAGATGGCAACGGTTATACAAATAATTTCCATCTA
This sequence comes from Lachnospiraceae bacterium, assembly GCA_015057375.1. Lineage (GTDB taxonomy): Bacteria > Bacillota > Clostridia > Lachnospirales > Lachnospiraceae > V9D3004. The sequence goes on along the minus strand of SVEM01000008.1, from coordinate 16,410 downwards.
CTATTCCGTTATATTTCACGGTTTGCCAGCCGGTAGGTTTTATGTGACCTATCGAACCTCTCTCTTCTGTCGGCATAATATCCGGACCCACACTTGCCATACACACTCCACATCGTCCAAGCCCATCCAGCTCTGAATATGTCTCATATGAATCTGTTGCAAGCTCAAGTTCTTTTTCTGAAAAATACGGAATGTTATCATTTACAACTATATAAGGCTCATCACCCGATGCTTCCGGAATATAAACATCCCCGTTTTCATCCGTATTTTCAGGAGAAGGATCCGGCTGAAATGTATTATCCGGTTCCGGTGTCTCAAGTTCTGCAATATCTTGCAAAGACGAACTAGGCGCTGATGGTTCTACTCGAGTAGAACCATATGGTTCCTCTGTTTGTTCCGGAACTAAATTATTTTCGGAACATGCACACAACAAAAACAGGACTGAGATTAACAGTAAAAAACTTGTTTTAAACTTCAAAAAATATCTCGATATCATAATATGATAATCCCTTCATCTTCCATATTTACTCCAAAACAAATGATAAAAGACTTGCTCTTCCATAACCTTTGTATTCAAAATAAATAGCATTTACTCCATCAGGAAATGATATCTGTTCTGTGTAAGTCTTCCATTCATTACTTCCGTGTATGGCAATTTCACCAACGGCCTCTCCGTCCCAGCTTGTTTTTACAAGAAAACTTCCGCCACCGCCTCTGCATGTTACAGACATTTTGTTTATGCCTTTGCAATCAAAATACTTAAATCCCGCAACAGCACCGTCACGCATATTTGCTATGTAGCTTTCACACTCTTCGCCATCGCTGCCATCCTGCGTAAGTTTCGGAAAACGACAATCCATCCAGTCTCCAGGGCCGGCTGTATAAGCTTCTTCCACACTGCAGAAAAGATTACATGCGATATATGCAGGATATTCTCCCTTTCCTTCAAGCGGCACACCCGATGCACCACAGGAAGTCATCTCAGCCTGATCTATGCGGCCGTTCTCATCAATACTTATTCTCTCTATGCAGGCCTGTCTGCTGAAATTTGTTCCGTTAGTATGTCTGTGATAAAAAATGTACCACTGATCATTTATTAAAACTATGCTTCCGTGATTATTTCCACCGTAAAACATTGGCTTATTTGCCGGCTTATATGTATCAATTCCAACGTCATTGTTGCTCACGATAGTTCCCCTAAAAACAAATCCCTCTACAGGCGAACTGCTTGTTGCATAACAAAGTTCATGGAAATTAATCGACGAATATATAAAATAATATGTATTTCCAACTTTACGCATGGAAGGTGCTTCAAAAAACTCGTGTCCTTCGTAGCCACTTCCTGCGCTGTATGGCTTGCTTGGTGCAATAAATCTTGGGGCTTCTTTTATTGTAAGCATATCTTTCTCTAACACGGTTACCATTGGGCCGTTTCTTGAGTCATCATTTGCCATACAAAATCCTGTGTAAAGATATGTTGTATCGCCTTCAGTATGAACTCCCGGATCAAACTGAGGCTGGTCTCCCTCTTTCATTCCCAACAATGTTCCGTCTTCATAATGTACATATCCGTAAAACTCATATTTGCCTGCCGGTTCGTCACATACTGCAACAGACACTATGCACATATGATCAAGCACATAATAAAGATAGTACCTTCCATCCGGTCCAACGGTTACATCCGGCGCATAAAGGCACATTTCTCCATCCGGATTTTTCGGATCATCATTTTTCTTATAAATAACTCCCTCATATCTCCAGTCAGAAAGATCAGAAACCGGTGCCGACCAACATACATAGTCATTCAGACAATATGTATAGCCGTTAAATCTGTCATGTGAGCCATAAACATAAACCCTGTCACCAAATACATAAGGTTCTCCGTCCGGGATATACTCCCAAGATGGTAAATATGGGTTAAAACATTGCTTTTTCACTATACTAATCCTCCCTAAAAACAGCCTTAAATTCACTAAATTCTGCCGTTACATTTTTCTGTTCCGAAACTGCATAAAGTCCAATCATAACCCCCGTAAATCCTCCGGCAACTTCCGTAGACACATATTTGCTCTGAGCTGTACCAAGATTGTACTCTTTGCCATCATTTATCATATTAAATGAATAGTAATCAGGCGTAAATGAGATATCAAGTCTAATGTCTTTTTCAGGGCTTTCGATATCTATGCTTTCCTGAACATATTGTATATCGCCTACGCAAAGTCGCTTTATAACTTTTGTACTTTCGCCTTTACGCACAACTGCAAGATCATAATGATGCCACTCGTTCATATATACCGACAATCCTGCTTCGGAAGTTCCCTCGGAATTATCTTCTACAGCTGTAAGATTAACTAAACACGACACAACTCCACCCATATGCTGCTGTCTTATTGCTACAAAACCCGGCGAACCTTCTGCATCACTAAGTGTAGTCTGTCCTGCTTTTATACATATTTTTTTATCTGAAAACGTATAATTCTCCATGTTAGGATTTCTGACAAATACAAATTCTTTTCCCGGCTTTGCATTTTCAAATGTATATTCAATCTCATTCTGCTGATTGATTTTTGGTAGCCGGTCAGTCGTGACAATCTCAGGTGTCGTTCCATTTTCTCCGGCAACAAACCATCCGTCGTCAGTAAATGTTACCGGCACCATATACACCTCTCGGCCTGTCGTGTGATACATACTCCAAAGTCCCGTCTGTCTGAAAGCAAGATGCACCATCCACCAGTTTCCGTTTTTATCCTGTATAAGATCTGCGTGACCGCATCCCTGTATTCTGTATCCGCCAAGATTACGGTTTGTAAGAATAGGGTTTGCAGGATTATTTTCATACGGTCCGTAAATCGAGTTGCTTCTTGCACACACAACCATGTGACCGTATTCCGTGCCACCTTCCGCAGCCATCAGATAATATGTACCATTTATCTTGTACAAATGGGGACTTTCAAGATACCTTCCGCCTGCGCCCTTCCAGATGCATTTGCTTTTTGAAAGCTTCTCACCCGTTTCAATATCTATCTCGCACTGGGTTATCCCCTCAACTCCGTCATCATCAGCGCCATTGCTCATAAAATATGCTTTTCCGTCTTCAAAATATAACGACGGGTCGATGCCGCCCTGCTCTACCCAAATCGGCTCCGACCACTCACCATAGATATCGTCCGTGCACACATAAAAATTGCCACCCGACGATACATTTGTCGTTACCATATAAAATCTGCCTTCATTATAACGAATTGTCGGCGCATATATACCGCCGCCGTTTCCGACACCACGAAGCGGAAGCTGGCTGTTTCTCGTCAGCACACTTCCAATCGCCTCCCAGTTAATCAGGTCATCACTTTTAAACAACGGCACTCCCGGAAAATAATTAAATGAGCTGCAAACCAGATAGTAACTTTTCCCGTCTGTACAAATGCTCGGATCCGGATAAAATCCCGGAATAATAGGATTCTTATATTGCATTTTGCTCTCCTCATTTACAATAATTTGATAATTTTTCTTTCAACAACAAATATCTGCTGTATTTGTCAGCATCAGAAAAATGCTCTTCTCTGCTCTGCACCTCATACACGGTATAATCAAGCTTTTCGTCGCCAAACTGCTCACTGGTCAAATCAAATTCAATATCGCCTACCACATTAAAACAATGATAAGTACCGCCTTTTCTTAAAATGCCGCGGACTTCCCCGCCAAAAATATCCTGCACAAGAAATGACGTGATACTGCACTGTCCATGCGTCTTATTTTCTTCTTTCCATGATGCCCTGAGTCTTGGCGCACATGTTTCGGCACACCAAATGTTAGACAGGCAGTCATACAAGTCTTTTGGTGTTTTTACATTTTTAAATTCATCAGTAACCGCCTGACATTCGGCATTCTCCCAGCCATAAAAATTGTATTCTTTCAAATTCTGTTTACACATAAAATACTCTTCCGTCCTTGATATCAGTCTTAGCTTTTTCATCTTTGGTATATCCGAGCATACAGAAACCGATTCCTTCTACGTCGTCGGTAATACCCCATTCTTTAAGAAGCACCTTACCTTCTTCGCTCTCAAATACTTCCTTCGCACGGTGAATCCATATAGCACCCACGTCTGCAGACCATGCTGCATTTAACAGGTTGCCCATCGCAAGGCTTCCATCGTATATATATGTCCCCTCTTTTTTAGCAAGAACGATAATCATATCTTTTGCACCGTAAAACGGATCGCTGTCTGCACCCATAACTGCTGCATTCATCTTAGACAATTTTGCTACCATGTCATCATCTGTCACTACGACAAATAAAGGCGTCTGTCTGTTCATTCCGGATGGTGCGTTAAGCCCTGCCGCTACTATGGAATCAAGAATCTCCTTATCTATATGATTATCTTTAAAACTTCTGCAACTTTTTCTGCTTGTAAGGTTTTTGATTGTTTCATTCATAGTATTTGCTCCTTCCCATTACCATGTTTGGTTATATGAAAATTATACATTTGTTTGGGGGTTGAGGCAATAAGAAAAAGCACCCTCGTGGATGCTTTTAAATTACTTTTTTTAGTTTAGTATACCGAATTTTAATAATCTTCAGGAAATCCGTACAAATCAATATAATCACACATTTCCTTATATTTGTCTGTCCATTCTGTCAATGCTTCTAACATAGCCGAATGATATTCTCGCTTATCCCATATATAATCTTTTCCATACCAATCCAAGCGAGTTTTTGCCAACTCATCACCTACAGTATTATCTTCGTGATTTATACCACATGCATTTTCATATGCGTCCTCATAAGTATTAAAGGAATAAAAACGTCTCCAATTCTCCAAAAACTCAATCCATTTTTTTATAGGTACACGTTCGTAATCATGTGTATAAAAATCTTTATTGATTTTACCTAAAAACAGCTGAAATTCATGATAATAATTTTCACTTATAAAAATTTCACCCTCATCTATTTCCTTATCTCCAATACAAGGAATTATTTCACCAATACAATCAAAATCCCAATGATTCAAATAATCAGTCAAGTAAAAGTCTATACGCGAAATTTTTTCTTCTTCATTTATATCAAGACAAATAATAATTCTTTTCTCATCCTTGTGTTTTTGTGGCTCTATCACCAGACACGGATAGCCTAGAGTTTTTTCATCTGCATTTTCTTCTGAATCAATAAATGTTTCATGCATCATACACCAATAATCATAATCGCCAATATAATAATTAGCATCATGTCCAAAGTCATAATAGTAATTCGAGCCAGACTCTTTTATTAATTCACTTATTTTCGCAAAACAGGATACAACCTCTTCATATCCATTGTATGTAGTATTATCTATTTGAGAAGTTAGTACACAGTTCTTTGACAAATTCGTAAACAAACTATCAAATGTACCATTTTCATATCCAAAACCAATTGTCTCAAGATGTTCATAAATCACTTTCAATAATTCAAGTTTGGTTTTCAAAATATCAACCCACCTTTTTGTTAAACAAGTATTTAACATGACTTTTTTCTTCTATGCTTATCTATCTTTGTGTTTACACGTTAGCCTATACGACAATATGTGTCAATATCCTTTTTATTATTATACATATAAGAATTTTATCAATTAAATGTTTGTTGTCTTTATTTTTTATGCTGTAATATAAAATATTGACAATATTATCCCACTATGATATCATAATGTAATCGGTAGATGGTGATTGGTTGCTAGCCTTCGGGAGCTGGGAGTCATAGTCTGCCGACATATAAAACGAAGTCAAGATATTTGATGTTGCTAGGGAATTGGACCCTAGGGATTGAGCATGTATCGTGACTTCTTTTTTTAACTTATCGTAAGAAAAAGCACCCTAGTGGATGCTTTTAAGACAAATATTCTCTTATATCTTCTGATGGTTCAAACATGATACCTTCATTGGTTTTCCTAATAATCAACAACACTTTTGCAGGCTTATTATCTCTTAACACTTCTCCCATCTTGCTATCATCAACATACTGAATATACATTGTGTCATGTGAATAACATTTAGGAGATTTCCTGATTTTTTCAATGGACAAACCATTATGATTACAATATTCAAATATTTTATCTATATGTTCCATAAAAAAATTTTTCATTTTAATCACCACACATTTCACAAAAGCATTTCTTACAAAAATATATTACCCAAATCTACTTCTGATTTTACATATACAGCACCAACATCATAATCATCGTATACATCAATATCCTTCCCATCTTGTGTAAAAGTTTGTATTGTTGAGCCATCTACATCAACAAGTAATTCGTGTACCGTAGCATTTGGAAATACACTTTGAATCATTTTACATACCTTTTTAAATTCCTTAGGACTATTGTCCGGGAAAATAGTGTAATCATACATGTTTTATCACCTTATAATCAAAGTATTTATTATTTAATACCTTCTTCATCTCTTATATTAATCATATGTGAAATATGGTCGTATCTCTGTTTTAAATTTTCATATTCAATTCTAACTTCTGTATCTTTAAGCAGTTCTTTTTCAAATTCATCAAATGATATGCTCGCCTTACTCATGTCTAGTACTCCTTTTGAAATTCAAAAAATTTTTTATAACAAATTATCTTCCAAAAACAACTTTCCTTTGTTATCAAACATTTTTACATTTCTAATTTTAATTCTTTTTTGATTTCTTATATAAAGATCGCTTGGTTCATAAAAAAATGATTCCAAATAACATATATTCTCATTTGTTTCTGCCACACAAAGATGGCTATAACATCCCTGTTCAGTTTCCTCAAATAAAATATATTTTGCTTTTAAATCAGAACCTATCAGAATTGGATTAAAATCTAAAATGACATCCGTATATGATAATAACAATATATTATCCTTATTAAATCTATTAAATCTATCTTCGATTTCAGAAAAATACCTACTACTCTTTATAATATCTTCTGTAAGAAATCTCTCCTGTTTGATTTTAGAAATAAGAAACTTTGCACTTACAGTTTGATTAGTTTTATCATTAAACTGTCTTATAATAGGAATATCCACAAGTTTGTGCAAACCTATCAGGTGCGGAAATTCTGTTTGTTTAGGTGCAAATTCGATAATATTGCCATCTTCAAATTCATAAACAATTTTATTATTAACAATCGACTTATAGTCGTTATATTTCTCAAGTAATTGATTCACGCATTTCTCCTATGTACAGAAAATGCTTCCGGCTCACACCAGAAGCATTTATCCACTTTATAATGGTTCTCTTTTTTTCGGCATCGCCTATTCGGTGTAAGTGAACCAAACTTACGACTGAACCTCCGATTATGAATCCGACAAATCATAATCATCTCTGGTTAATATTATAATATACTATACTCAGATATATTACAATAGCTTTTTAAATTATTTTGATATTTTTAAATATCTTATTCAGCTTTTCTTTTGTTTTACTTGGTTGCATCATACAAACAATCTGATACTGGACTCGATTTAAGATTATGTTCTATAAATATTTTCTATTGATAATACATTAAACATTATTTAACTAATACGTCTATATTACTAATACGTGGATTCATTTTCTTTTAAAACGCCATATTGTTTCAAAATTATATCAAAATCCTCATCATCTTTTTGCCTTTCTTCTTTCGTAGGCTTCACCATTCCCTTAAAAATTGCTTTTGGTATGCCTTTTTTTAGTTCTTCACTCATTATCTTTCTCCATCAAAATGTAATATTTCCATTATTTTCAACAATATATTTTATTAGGAAAGAGCAACCTCTTTCGTATACAACTTTTTCTAAAAAACATTAATTATATTATTCATCAATCATAGACTTTAGTTTTTCAATTTTTTCTCTAGCTTCCTCATTAGCTTGTTTTATATTCATTTTTCTATCGCCTATACTTATTTTTTTTCTAATTCATATGTACATATTTTACCATAACCGAGCATTGATTCAAGTTTATATTTCACAAACAAATCCAAATCATCTATAAAAAAATATGAACGAATACAACCTCAAAACGATTGTTAAACATTCCATTACTGATATAACATCTACTTCAAAATAAAAAAGACAGGAACCAATAATATAGCTCCTGTCTCTTATAAAAAATTTGTTAGTTACGTCTGTTAGTTACTTGTGTCTTACCTGTGTCTTACGCATATTTTTTCATACGTTTTCACACTAACACAAGTACCGATTTTACGGCATTTATTAGAACTTACCAGCGTCAGCGGCTTCCTGGATACTTACAGCTACAGTCATACCAACCATTGGGTTGTTACCTGCACCGATAAGACCCATCATCTCAACGTGAGCAGGAACTGATGAAGAACCAGCGAACTGAGCATCACTGTGCATACGTCCCATAGTATCTGTCATACCCGATGGTGCATTAAGACCTGCTGCCACAATAGCATCGATAACTTCTCTGTCCACATGTTCGTCCAAAAAACTTCTGCAGCTTCTTCTGCTTGTAAGGTTTTTTATTGTTTCATTCATATTGTTTTGCTCCTTCCCATTACACATATTTCTCAATAATAAAATTATACATTTGTTTTTGTCTTCGGGCAATAATAATATTTCTTCCATGCCTCACACAATAGGATAAATGCTTACATCTACTTTGGTGAAAACCGATTAGACACGGAATTTGACCGAATAGACATGAATCCACATTTCAATATTTTTATCTGCTATGATAATGCTCACAAATAAAATGAATATGAGGAATAATATAAATGCATGCAATCAAAACAACAAACCTTACCAAACGGTATAAAAGTCTGACTGCTGTGGATAATCTAAACCTGGAAATCCAGAAGGGCGAGCTATTTTCACTGTTAGGCGTAAACGGTGCCGGAAAGACAACTACCATAAAAATGTTAACCTGCCTGACAAATCCATCAGAAGGCGACGCATTAGTAGGCGGATATAGTATTGTAAAACAAGCCGAGCAGGTAAAGCCGCTAATTGGGGTATCTCCCCAGGAAACCGCTGTCGCACCTAATCTTTCTGCAAAAGAAAATCTAGAGCTTATTTGCGGCATCCATGGTTTTTCCAAACAAAAAACTATGCAAAAAATTAACGAACTCTCCATGCAATTTGATCTGGAGGCGGTTTTGCAAAAAAAAGCCGGCAAATTATCCGGAGGCTTTAAGCGCCGAGTAAGCATCGCAATGGCACTGATTAGCGAGCCTCAAATATTATTTTTAGACGAACCGACTCTCGGCTTGGATGTCATTGCAAAGCATGAGCTTTGGAATATAATTCGCTCTTTGAAAGGCAATGCGACTATCATCCTGACGACACATTACATGGAAGAAGCAGAAAAGCTTTCTGATCGTATTGGCATTATGAAAAACGGCCTGCTTCTTGCGGTAGGAACTGCAGAAGAATTGAAAGAAAAAGCCGGAACCGACGATTTTGAAACAGCATTTGTTTCTATTGTAAAGGAGGCGACTCTGTAAAATGAAGCCATTTGCAAAAAGATGTATAAAAGAAATATTACGCGATCCACTCAATCTTGCTTTTGGTCTGGGATTTCCATTAATCTTGCTATTACTTCTCAGTGCCATACAGGCAAATATTCCGGTAAGCCTTTTTGAAATCAACACCTTGACTCCCGGAATTACTATATTCGGCCTGTCATTTATAACCTTATTTTCAGCAACTCTTGTTTCCAAAGATCGCGAAAGTGCATTCCTGCAGAGGTTATACACAACGCCACTTACCGGTCTTGATTTTATCCTTGGATATATGCTCCCGATTGTGCCAATTGCTCTCGGACAAACAATTATCTGTTATCTGTTTGCAATTCCTATGGGAATGACTATTGGAATAAATATTATTTATGCTATTATAGGAATAATCCCTATGGCCATTTTCAATATCGCGTTAGGAATTTTATGCGGCAGTATTTTCAGTGTCAAACAGGTTGGCGGCATTTGCGGTGCACTGCTCACCAATCTTTCCGCATGGCTTTCAGGAGTGTGGTTTGATCTTGACCTTGTGGGAGGATTTTTCAAGAAAATAGCCAACCTACTGCCATTTGTTCACGCAGTGGAAATGGAAAGAGCTTTATGCAATGGAAATTTTGAGGCTGCAGCTTCACATCTTCTGCCGATTGTTTTATACAGTGTATTTACAACTGTGATTGCTGTGCTGTGTTTCCTTGGTCAAATAAAAAAACAATAAGGACTTGAGACAATGAAATATAAACTCATTATCGACAAAAATGCTGAAGAAGAGATAATTGCAATTGTTCATGCTCCCTCTTCTCTGACGCAACAAATAGAAAATCTTGTATGCAGTTTTTCCGGCACAAAATACATTATGGGCTATCGGAATGATGAAATCAGAAAACTGGATTTTCACGAAATAGAATGTATTACCATTATTGACAGAAAAGTAATTGCCATTGACACCGGCAATAACCAATATCGCCTTCAAGAAAGACTTCGCGACTTAGAGGCCATATTGCCTTCTTATTTTATACGAATCAACAAATCATCCCTCGCAAATGAGCATTGTATTATGCGCTTCGATGCGGCATTCAGCGGCGGTATAGATGCTTTGTTCAAATGTGGGTATCGGGAGTATGTTTCCAGACGCTGCTTCGCAGAAATCAAAAGGAGGTACGAAGGAATATGAAAAAAATTATTTTAGAATTTATCAACCGTGGATTGGTTGCATGTGGGTTCGGGCCACTCGTTTTAGCGGTCATATATCTTATTTTAAAACATAACGGTGTAATAGAGACACTTACAGTAGATCAGGTCTGCATGGGAATTTTTACTTTAACCGCTCTGGCTTTTATCGTAGGCGGCATGAACATTATCTATCAGATTGAAAGATTACCTCTGATGATAGCAATTTTAATTCACGGCACAGTTTTATACATCAGCTATCTGGCTACTTATCTGCTTAACGACTGGCTGCAGGCGGGATTTGTTCCTATCGTGGTTTTTACAGTTATTTTTGTTGTTGGTTATATTGCAATATGGATTATAATTTGCATATTAACTAAAAGAAATACAGCAAAAATTAATAAAATAATTAAAGAGAAACAGGGACAGGGATGATATATCCTACACAAAAAAGGGCTTGTCTAGCCTTTTTACAACTTAACAAGCCCTTGAAATTAATAGATTTCCTAGAACTTACCGGCTATAGCTGCTTCTTCAATACTAACTACAACCAACGAATTTACGGTATTTTTACTTAAAATGCGTATCACTTGTGTATAACTCACACCTTACAACACAAACTTGTAGCCTATTCTTTGATAATAAATCTTGTATGCTAATTTTTCTTGTATAGGCATACCTCTATGAAAACCGTTTTATGGATTTACAATTTTATAATCATGACCGTCTGCAGGGTATATAACTTTAGTTTTTTTAGCTGTAGATATTCTTTCCAGGTTATAGAATTTTGAAGCATCTAGTTTTTTAAGTGGAGTTTTGTCAAAATATAAATCCGTTATTAAGTCTGCTTTTAATACATCTGTATCGAATTCTGTTATATTTTTACTCTCAAAAATCTTGACAGACTCTAAGCAATTGTCATCCGGAATCGCAATATTACTATTATGTATGCCTGTTTTAGCCAGACATAATATTTTAAGCTTGTTATTATGGGTAAAGTCTATCTTTTGTATTTTGTCGGCGCCATCAAGTATTAATTCTTCCAAATTTGTGTTTCCGGACAAGTCTAATGAAGTTATTTTATTACAATCTTGGAGATAAAGTTTTTTTAACTTTTTTAGCTTTGACAAATCAAGTTCACTATAATGAGTATTTCTTTTATAAAAAGTAAATATAGACAATCTTCTAATTGTCCTATTATTCTTATCGAATTTTATATCTTCAGCTGCAACATCCTCCATTGTCAATTTTCGTAAATTTGTTAGCTTAGAAAAATCAAGTTTTTTTAAGTTTTTTGTATACCTTATTTCTACTTCTTTAAGATTGTCATTACCTCCAAAAGTGATATTTCTAAGTTCATTCAAGCTTCCTAAACAAAGAAATTCTAAATTTGGAAATTTACTAATATCGATAGTCTCAATATTTAATTTAGCACAGGAAAGAGTTAATCTTTTTAGTTTTTTAAGTTTATAAAGTTCGTTAAAGTTTACAACTTTTTCTGAATCTTCTTTATCTAGACCAAAATAAAATGACTCAACATGTTTCAGAAGTGATAATCCTTTTAAGTCTACTTTTTTGTAAGGTTTCCAATCGTTCGGACAAGTAATTCCAACTTGTTTCAATTCGCGATTTTCTTTCTCCTGTAATATACCATCGCCATTTTTGTCAGCATCCTTAACATAATGACGAATGCTTCTGTTAGGGAAGTTACTCTTGTCGATTTTTATACCTGTGTTTTTTGCATTTGCCATTGCAGGATTCGAAATAAATATAAGAGCAAATGCAATTAGCGCTATTGATAAAAAATATGTTTTTTTCATGAGAAGTCAGCTCCTTTTTTTATTCATATAATGACTATTTATTGAAGACAAATTATGTTTTTACGTTTTTAATTATTTTATGATGAAGGTGTAATATTTATATCCCAATATATTATAAATCCATCTGTGTACGAGTTCGCTGAGTTCGCTGGTGTTTTTGAGCTAATGAGCCCTGCTTCAATTCCAAAATCAGCCAGATTCTGCAACTTAAACCCGGATATTATGTCATTATTTACATCTGCATATGTAAACATGACAGTATTTATCGGAGAATTCACATCAACACGATTTTCCAACACTCGTTTTACAAATCGTTTTGCAGCATTATATCTTGACTCGATATGTCCCAGTTCATCAGTATACGGACTATCTATATGTACCCATGAAGAGCCTGACGGTTCATATGCTCTGTGTGCATATGCATCCATAATGATGTGTAACATTATTCCTATGTATATATACCTTAAATTTTTGTCAGAAAGTGTATATCCTGCGTTATTCGCGACAGTATTAGCTTCTGTATTCCTAAATGCATTTATCTCCGTTTTCATTGCATTTACTATACTTGCAGGAAGTCCTTGTATTGCACTAATGTTTGTAGTAGCACAATTTGGTGTACTAATAATCTGTTGCATAAATTTAGCAGCAGCAATATAGTTTATATAAGTTTTTGCACCTGATGTACTCTTATAAGCCAAGGAATGCCATGAACGATGTAACATTTCATCATTGGAGTCGCTATCCAAATTAGCACTAATATCATTTTGTCTAAGGCCTCTTTTTATCAAATCTATTGCCACTTGTGTATATGTGTTCCCATTCATATCAGTATCATTTACTGTCACTTGTACGGCTCCGGCATGATCATTTCTATGCCAACAACCAATTACAATATCATCAAGTTCTGTTGTTTCTATTGTATTTGTATTATTAAATTCCTCTTCTATTGAATCTGTATTCACTCCTGTATAATAAGCATCTTCAAAATCATTATATATATCAATGGCATATTCTAAATCTGCAATTTTATATCCATCGATGGTTTCATTTGCTGAAGCATATATCAGTTCCCTAATAAAATCCGGTGATTTGCTAGTATCAATACCCCAAAGTATACTTGCTATTCCGGTAATATGAGGAGCAGCAAAGCTTGACCCGGAAGAAATTGCCTCGTTATCTAAAAAATATGTAGACTTGACTGACTCCCCAGGAGCAACAATGTCGACCTTTCCATCCAAAGAGGTAAAATCACTTATAGTAGCATTAGAATCCACCGCACCAACAGATATTACATCTTTAAATGCTGCAGGATATTGTACATTACCATCTTCACCGTCATTTCCTGTTGACGCAACTATAAGTATATCATTCTCTTGTGCTGTTTTTATTACATTTTCAAAAACCCTTGAATATATTGTTGTCCCCATACTGATATTTATTATATCAACATCATGTTCAATTGCTATATTAATAGCTTCTATAAGTCTTCCTAAAGGAGCCTGATTATTTTCATCAAGAACTTTTATTGATATTAATTCAACATTATCAGTTATTCCAATTAAATTGCTATCTGCTGTTTGTTGTGCTGCTATTATTCCTGCAACTAATGTGCCGTGTCCTGTTGTATCATCGCACAAAGGATTTACACCTTCTTCTTCCGGAATAAGATTTATCCTTTTTGATACATTCACTTTATCTATAAAATCTATTCCGGAATCAATTATTGCAACTTTAACAGTATCTAATTCTGCCGTGCTGTTCAGCACGCCCTCCGTAGCAGTTTCGGTTTGCTCTACATCCAAATCATTAATGCAATCTGCGTTAATCATTTTTAAATTCCAATTATCAGAATCATCCACATCATTGGTAGTAGTATCTTGTATACTTTCTGCATCTGCAGCATAAACTATAATATTATTGTCAATATATGTCGATGCACGAAATGTCCCTAAAGGGGATAAGCCTGATAATATCAATGTAATACATAAAATAAATGCTATAGACTGTTTGAATTATTTTATCATATTATTTTTCTCCTTTCAAAACTTTTATTATTAATTATTTTATAGCTTTACAATTCTATAGTCATATCCGTTTGCAATGTATATAACTTTAGGTTTTTAACTTTAGATATTTTTTCAAAGTTATAGAATTATGAAGCATCCAATTTTTTGAGTGGGGCTTTATTAAAATATAAGTCCCTTACGCAACCTGCTTTACTTATATTCTCCCTTTTACATATTCGTGTACATCTCCATCACGCCTTTCTCAAATTACAATTAATAATTATCAGTTACATAAGAGTTTCTTTTTTATATTTTTATAATTGCTTTTAAGTAAATATTTTGATTTTATTTATCTTTACTATAATCGTTTTAATATACTTTGTCAATAACAATTTATTTTATCTAGGTGTTTACTTTTGCATGCAATCATGATATATATTATATATCACGAAAGGGTGAGAAAAATGGCATCATCACGCAATAGCTTCAAAACAGGTTCATGTGAAATGTTAATACTCTTTATATTAAAGCATCATGGTGATTGTTATGCTTACCAGCTATCGCAGCTAATAAGACAATTATCAGATGATGATATCTCTTTTCCGGAGGGTTCTTTATATCCTGCCTTTTACCGACTTATTGACAATGAATATGTGTCGGATTACAAAAAGCAGGTGGGAAAAAGACTTATCAGGGTTTATTATCATCTCGAACCTAAGGGTGAACAGTATCTGGAACATCTGTTAGAAGAATATTACAGTACTATAAACAGCATTAATATGATATTAAATCATGACTTTTCAAGCGAAAGGGGTGACGCATGTAATGACTAAGGCATCCAAAAGATATTATAGTGATATTAAGACACTTATTCCATCAAAGGGCAAATACGAACGAGATTTGTTAAAGAATATAAAGTCCCGTATTATTGAACTCGAAGCAACAGATGAAAATATCACTTATAGCACTCTGGAAGATATACTCGGTTCTCCTACAGAGCTACTTAATGACTATTATACAAATGTTGATACAGAATATTTACTCAAAAGATTACATACGACAAAAATTGTAAGAGGAGTTGTTTTTATCATACTAATTCTTGCTATATCGGCTTTTACTGTCAAATCATGTTTAGATATAATGTCATACTACGAAGGGAAACAAGCATATATTAATAGAGAAATAATAATTATAGAATAAGGAGGGTTTTCTATGAAAACTAAAATAACGAGCGTTTTATTAATATGTTCATTAATGTGTCTATCTATTTTTTCAACACACAATGTTACATATGCTAATGATAATTCTACTATAACATACTTTGAAGATGGCAGCTATCTTGTAACCATTATTGAATCTTGTGATGATTACACTTTGAATTCACGCGAATTAACAATTACTGAGAACAAAACAAAAACTTCAAATTACTATGACAGCAACAACGAATTATTGTGGTATGTAAAGGTTAAAGGAAATTTTACATACAATGGCACAACAGCAACATGTAATAGTTCTGAGGTTGTTGCAGCATCAAACAACAGTAATTGGAAAATATCCAATCGCAGTGCCAGTAAAAGCGGCAGTACAGCCTATGCTTCATGTACTGCAAAACGTTATTCAGGATCAACCGTTGTTCAAACAATTAATAGACAAGTTTCACTTCACTGCAGTCCAAGCGGAGTATACTCATAATATTTGAATAACAAAAATCAAAATAAGCCTTCTATGATTTGTAATTTTATCATAGAAGGCTTTTTGTTTGATACTAAATAAATTGTTAAATAGTCTCGAATTTCACAGTTTTTTATGTAAGGGCTCAATAGAGTGACTACCATAAAAAAGGCTTGTTAAGCCTTTTCACGACTTAACAAGCCCTTGAAATTAATAGATTTCTTAGAACTTACCTGCATCAGCAGCTTCCTGAATAGAAACTGCAACTGCAA
>SVEM01000007.1 GCA_015057375.1 Lachnospiraceae bacterium | reverse complement strand
TATTGAAAGCCCTATATCTGGCAACATTTGAAATAACAAAAAAATGGACCCAGACGATTCGAAATTGGGGAGCAGTATACGGCGAATTATGCATTATGTATGAAGGACGTTTGCCCGAATAAATAATCAAAAAGATGACTCTGCAGGTGTAAAATTCACACCTGTTATTGACATGCCCTGAAAACATTGGTATATATAAACTAACGGCTGAAAGCTACTAAACCGAGCCTTCAGCCGTATCAATTATCATAGAAGATCTTATTTACAGACTTTATTTCACAGTCTCGATGTGAACTTGAAGTCCTACTCAGACACATCTTATCACAACGAAGAACTAAAGTCATTAACTCGCTATCGTTTTGATAAAGTAAAGGAACGTGCCGCCTTAAAATCTTCTGTTTCCAGACTCGTGTGTATCTTATTTCCCGAATTAGAAAAACTAATTCCAACACTTCATATAGCCTCTGTTTATGCCTTACTTTCTGAGTTTCCAAGTGCATCTGCTGTTGCATCTGCACATCTTACTAAACTTACAAATCTGCTCTCTGAAAGTTAAAGAGAAAAATATTCCAAAGATACTGCTATTACTTTTCGTGAAACAGCAAGAACTTCCATTGGCTCACATATGCCTGCTAAATCTTTGGAATTAAAACACACAATAAACCTTATTCGAGAATTAAATGCAGCGGTTGAAGAAATCGAAAACGAAAAAAAAATCATTATGGATAAAATCAATTCTCCAATCCTTACAATACCTGGCATCAGCTATCGAATGTGAGCCATGATCATCGCCGAAATTGGTGATTTCAACCGATTTGACTCACCAGACAAAATACTTGCCTATGCAGGTATGTCATCATCTACTTATCAGTCTGGACAACTAGACAATTGCTATGCCCATATGGAAAAACGCGGTTCTCGACACCTTCGTTATGCTCTTTATAATGCAACAAAATATGTTCGTCATTGGGATAAATCCTTTGCAACATATCTTACCAAGAAACGAGCTGAAGGAAAACACTACAATATCGCTTTATCACATGCCACAAAGAAACTTGTACGCTTGATTTATCAAATCGAAAAATCAGGACAAGTGTACATTCAACCAATCTAATTTTCTATAAATCTAGGATTTCCTTTTTGAGCACCTATAAAGATGCTATATTTGTCATGCAGTTTTCACTGTTCAATTATATCTGAAAAGCATTTCTGCAATTCATTCATAAAAATACTTTTTTTAGACTTGACTTTTAATAGTTAGTTTCTCTAAGAACAAATCCCTGTCCACGGACAGTATGCAACAATTTCTTCTCTCCATCTCCATCTATCTTTTTACGCAAATAACTGATGTATACGTCAACTACATTTGTTCCGCCCTCATAATCATAATTCCATATGTGATCTTCAATCTTTTCCCTGCTGAGAACAATGTTTTTATTATGCATCAAATACTCAAGCAGTGCATACTCCTTCGATGACAGCGATATCTCGCGGTCTCCTCGTTTAACAAGTTTGGATGCACAATTCATGGTAAGGTCGGAAACTGTAAGAATACTGTCCGCCACGCCAAATGACACTCTCGTCATCGCCCTTATGCGCGCCATCAGCTCATCAAATGAAAACGGCTTCACAAGATAATCATTTGCGCCGCTGTCAAGTCCCTCTACCTTGTCCTGCACGGAATCGCGTGCCGTAAGAAATAAAACCGGAGTACTTTTCCCTTCGTTTCTCAACGAACGAAGCACCGCAAATCCATCTTTTTTCGGCATCATAATATCCAAAATAACAGCATCATAATCAGTATAAGACAGGATATGAATTGCCTCCTCACCGTCATACACACTGTCAACGCTATAGCCCTCTTTGGTAAGTTTACTTGTAATAATTTTATTTAAATCACGTTCGTCTTCTGCTATAAGAATACGCATATGCAGGTCTCCTTTCTTATGGGAGAGTTTATTTTTGTCTTAATATTGAAATTTTAACATATGAAGTACGTTATTCAAAGAGGAGATTTTTGAGCGTTGTCCAAAAAAGAAAAAGGTTGTAAAATAAAGAAAATTTGATATAATGTAATTGAAAAGACAATCGCCACAGAGTGGTTGACCTATACGAAAAAACCTTCCCGCACCGGTCAAAGTACAGGGAAGGTTTTTTACTTTAAATTTTTTCACACACACGGAAAAACAAACCCATATGATTCCAACAAATCATGCAACTGTGCCTTTTCATCTTCCGATAATTTAATGTATTTATCCTCTTCCTGCCAATACACTATCGCGCAATTATCCCTCGCTAGACAAAATGTCTGCGATTTGTCAAATATAATCGATATATCTTCGCTAAATCCGCAGGAAGGATTGTCCTTATACATCTTCTTACCATCAAAAATAGCTTTTACAGATTGTAATTCTTCAGCACTTAAAGGCTGCAAAACATCTGCGTCTTCATATACAAAACAGGCTTCTGCTTCTGTTACAAAATCCATATTCACTTTGTCAGTATGACAGATAAATTGCAATACAAAAACAACAAACGCTAGAAAATATACCGCAACTAACAAAATACTGCTCACCGAATAGTCTTTGCGTATTACAAACCACCTAATACCACTAATTATCGTTGCAGCCAAAAATATAATTGCCGCTACCAACCTTCCATACTCAAACATTTGTAAGCCCCTCTCCTACACATTCGTATCTTCAAAACCAATCTTACATTCTATTTACATTATCACGTTCTCATAATATTTTGTCAATGTACATCAAACAAAAATGGGATATCAGACCAATTCTGACATCCCACTTTTCTCTTATATTAACGTATGTTTATTTGATTATTTATATGCGTACTGCATAAACTTATACAAGTCTCTGCACCAGGATGCATCTTCATGATTGAATCCCGGATTCTCTACAAACATGTGATTGAGCTCATATTTACGACATACCTCAATAAACTTCTTAGCATTACTGTTACCAGCCGCGTTTGCGAGTCCGTCTTCCGACCCAACCATCAGTGTAAATAACTTAATCTGGCTGTTAAGTTTCTCAGCGTCTTCATAACTTCTTACAAAATATTGGTTATCACCTAAGAATGGGCTTGCCGAGAAACAAGCAACATATTTAAATACATCAGGGTTGTGAAGACCTACATCAAGTGCTTGTCCTCCACCCATTGAAAGACCTGCAACCGCTGCGTGTTCAGGACCTTCAGCTATTGAATAATTATCCTTCATATATGGGAACAGGTTGTTTAATATCTCAAACTCAAGGAGGAAATATTCATTTCCCCAATCCGATACAATCGCACTGCTAGGTATGTTCGGATAATTTCTGTTTCTATCATATGGTATTGCACAGTTTGGAAAAACGGCTATAACCGGATCCATAAGTCCGTCTGCCTGCAGGTTGTCAAGAATCTTGTCCGCAGCGCATCCGCCACTGGTCCATGCCCACATATTTCCGCCACCACCGTGTGAACAGAAGAGAATATTGTACTCCTCATCCTCTGAATATCCCGGTGGCAAATATACTCTTGCTTCCGCTGTCGGAGTATCTCTGTAATCTGTAGGATAAGTTATGGTAATCATCTGTCCGTGAGGAATATTTGCCCTATAATCGTCAAATGTATCATCAGGGATTCTTGTATCCACAACTCTTACTTCAATTCTGTCTGTAACAGTTTCATCCCCAATTGATGTAAGATAAATAAATGTCATTCCCGGATAAAGCGCTTCAACCTTACCATTCTCATCTACTGAAGCAACCCAATCTCTCTGGCTTGTAAACTTCGCCTGTGGTTTTGCATCTTCAGGAAGAACAGATGACTTGATTTCATATGTACTTCCTATTTCAAGTGTAATCAAATCTTCTTCTATATCAACCTTAGTTGGCATTGTAAGATTTGCAAACGGATCCTCTGTAGGAGCCGAGGTTCCATCCACCATAGGTGCCTGCGTAGCTACAGGTGCCGTTGCAATTGGTGTAACGTTATCTTTTGTAACAGTAACCTTACATGTAGCCTTAAGCTTGGTTCCTTTTACTTTTGCAACAATTTTTGCTGTTCCGGCTTTTACACCTGTTATCTTTCCCTTTGCAGTAACCTTTGCAACTGCCTTCTTTTTGGATGTGAACTTAACCTTTTTCTTAAGCTTTGCAGGTTTAACTTTTGCTTTAAGAACATAAGATTCCCCCACACTAATACTCACTTTTTTCTTAACCTTAATGGATTTGGCTGCTGCCTCTGACACATCACCGGACATTGGACAAACAAGTCCGGCAACCATACCGCAAACCAATAATCCTGCCAAGGTACTATTGATACATTTCTTCATATTACAACTTCTCCTTTTCTTATGCTAACCGCCTTTTTTCGGCAGCTTACCGCTAAATAGCAATAAATTGATTATACTATTATCGCACAAAAAACACCACTCCATTTTATATTAATTACTTTTTTATCCCATAGGACGTCTTTTCGCAGTAAATTCCGGCACCTTAATTTTTATTACCGACACAACATTTGCCATTTTATCATCAATCTCAAATTCTTTGCCGGTTTGCGTCTTCATAAGAGCATAAAGACTGTATTTCTTTTCTTCTATATCATCAATTATTTCTGCGATACCCTCACCCATAACCGAAGAATAACACATTCCGTACTGGCAAGCAGTCTTTCCTTCAAAAGGCACTATATCCGTATCAATCTCTATAAAAACCTTCGGATTGTTCCTAAGGACATCAAGCTTTCGACCGGTCTTCGCTCCGTGCAAATACAGTGTCAGCCCCTCTTCATTCATCACATACCCATAATTCATTGGCACAACATATGGCATATCTCCATCAATCATACCGACATGAACTACCTTGCCTCTGTCCAAAATACCTATTATTTCATTGATGTCGGTAACTTCACGTTCTCTTCTTGCTATTCCCTTTTTCATGTTTTAAACCTCCATTAACTCATCAAAACATTTTTGATACATATCTATTAAACGTTTAATATGTTTAGCTCCTGAGTAATATATTTTTTTATCATACACTAAATTTTTTGCATTATTGTCAATAAGTATAAAATGAACAAAAACATTATACTAATATTATCTTCCTCACATAATATCTTGTCAATAATTCTTTAACTCGGTCAATAGTTTATGTCCCTCGGTCTATACAAAAAAACTTGCAATTTGGATCCACTTTTTTGCCTACTTTTATTGGTTTTTTGCCATCCAGAGTATCTATACAATAAAAATATATGAAACAGATCCACTTTTTTCAGAAAAAGTGGATCCAAAAACGAAATTTTTTTATATAGATACTTTCCACCCCTCACCACAAGAAAGAAAAGCCCTCAACCCTCGAAAATTTCGCATCACCGTGTCTCTCCGCGACACGGGCCCACGGCTTTCGCCTTCCATGAAAAGTGCTTCCCTGCATTTCGGAGAAATGCAGGGCCCACGGCTTTCGCCGTATATACGCAAAAAGAAAAACAGCCATCATCGAATAAATTCGAGATGACTGCCTTTCTTTTCCGTATGCACTTCTCAATGCTTCGTGCGGATAACAGGACTTGAACCTGCACGGTCTCCCACCAGAACCTAAATCTGGCGCGTCTGCCAATTCCGCCATATCCGCTAACCGCAGCCGCCTTACGTTTCATCTTTCGTAAAGCGGCTGCAATTTATGAACAATTTTTATAGCTCTGTTTTTACAAGATTATTTTGCTGCAAGGTCAGCCTTAAGAGCTGCTGTAAGTGCAGGAACAACCTTGTTAAGATCTCCAACAATTCCGTAATCTGCAACATCAAAGATTGGAGCATCTTCATCTTTATTGATAGCGATAACGATATCTGACTCTTCCATACCTGCTACGTGCTGGATTGCACCTGAGATACCGATTGCAAAATAAAGATTTGGACGAACTGTCTTTCCTGTCTGTCCTACCTGAAGGTCTACAGGAAGCCATCCGTTCTCTACAACTGCACGAGAGCAACTTACTGTTCCGCCAAGAACTGCTGCGAGCTCTTTAAGCATCTCAAATCCCTCTGCAGAACCAACACCACGTCCACCAGATACAAGGATCTGAGCGTCCATAATGTTCTCTGTTGTCTTAGCCTGTTTGATTATGTTAAGGATCTCAACATATTTGTTGTTCTTAACGAATCCAGGATTGTAGTTGATAACTTCTGCTTTTGCACCCTTGATTGGATCAATCTTCTGCATAACACCAGGACGAACTGTAGCCATCTGTGGACGGTTGTCCGGACATGCGATTGTAGCGATTGTGTTTCCACCGAATGCAGGACGAGTCATAAGAAGCTGATTGTGCTTCTGCTCATCTTCTTTTCCAGGAACCGGATTGATTGGGAAATCACCGATCTCAAGAACTGTACAGTCAGCTGTAAGACCAGTCTTAACTCTTGCTGATACTGTAGGACCAAGATCTCTACCGATTGCTGTAGCACCAACTAACATGATGTCAGGCTTGTACTCATTGATAACTGATGATAATGCATGTGCATATGGCTCAGTTCTGTATGTCTCAAGCTCAGGATCATCTACAACGATAACCTTATCTGCACCATACTCAGCTAATGAATCAACAAGACCGCTTACATTGTGTCCAAGAAGAACTGCTGTTACGTCTGTATCAAGGTCTTTTGCTAACTCTTTAGCTTTTCCGATTAATTCAAAAGCAATACTACTTAATTCATTATCTACCTGCTGAGCGTAGATATAAACACCTTTATACTGTTCTAAACCCATTTTTTTCACCACTTTCTTTCAAATATTAAATAACGTGTCTCTCTTTAAGTTTGCCCATGATATACTCAACTGCTTCTGAAGCGTCAAGAGCAACTTTTTCTCCTGCACCTTTACGAACCTTATCTGATGCTTTAGCAATCTTAGTAGGTGAACCCTTAAGTCCGAGATCTGAATCATCAACGTCTTTAAGGTCATTTCTTCCCCATACTGTAACTACTTTCTCATCATATGCATCAAAGATTCCGCCCGGTGTCATATAACGAGGAACATTTAATTCTGAAAGAGCTGTGACAAGACATGGCATCTGAGCTTTAATCTCATGATATCTGTCTTCATACTGTCTCTTAACGATTACGCTGTCTCCTTCAACCTTGATATCTTCTGCATAAGAGATAACAGGTACTCCAAGATGTTCAGCTATCTGAGGTCCAACCTGAGCTGTATCTCCGTCGATAGCCTGACGTCCTGTAATAATGAGATCATAATCAATATTTCTAATTGCGCCTGCGATTGTTGTAGATGTTGCCCATGTATCAGCTCCACCTAATACTCTGTCTGTTACAAGGATAGCATTGTCAGCTCCCATCGCCATAGCTTCACGAAGAACATCATCAGCCTTTGGAAGTCCCATTGTAATAACAGTAACTTCTGCGCCGCATTCTTCTTTAATTCTAAGTGCTGCCTCAAGACCTGCTTTGTCATCCGGATTCATGATAGCGAGCATTGCTGCTCTATCAAGTGTACCGTCCGGATTGAACTTAACTCCACCTTTGGTATCTGGCACCTGTTTAATACAAACAACGATTTTCACGGTATTTTCACTCCTTATGATTAATTTTATTATTTAAGCAATGCACCAGAAATTACCATACGCTGAACTTCTGATGTTCCCTCATAAATCTCTGTAATCTTAGCATCACGCATCATACGCTCTACGTCGTACTCTCTGATATATCCATATCCACCGAAAAGCTGTACAACTTCTGTTGTAACTGCCATTGCTGTCTCTGCAGCGAAAAGCTTAGCTTTAGCAGCTTCTACTGAGTATACCTTCTGAGTAGCTTTAGCCATAGCAGCCTTGTATACAAGTAACTTAGCAGCTTCAACTCTTGTAGCCATATCAGCAAGTTTGAACTGAGTGTTCTGCTGAGCAGCGATTGAACGTCCGAACTGCTTTCTTTCCTTTGTATACTCGATTGCTCTGTCAAGAGCTCCCTCTGCAATACCAAGTGCCTGAGCAGCGATACCGATACGACCACCGTCAAGAGTATGCATAGCGATTGGGAATCCCTTTCCTTCTGGTCCGAGAAGGTTCTCTTTTGGAATTCTGCAATCTTCGAAAATGAGCTCGTATGTTGATGAACCACGGATACCCATCTTCTTCTCTTTTGTTCCGAATGAGAATCCTGGAGAATTTTTGTCTACGATAAATGCTGAGAAGTTCTTTTTCTTTCTTCCGCGCTTATCTTCAACAACACTTGTAATAGCAATAACGATATATACGTCAGCAACTTTACCATTAGTGATGAAACATTTTGATCCGTTAAGAACCCACTCATCTCCATCTAAAACAGCTTTAGTCTGAGCACCCTGTGCATCAGTACCTGCACCAGGCTCAGTAAGAGCAAATGCTCCAAGCTTCTTTCCTGTTGCAAGATCACTTACGTATTTCTTCTTCTGATCTTCTGTACCATATGTCATGATAGGATCGATACAAAGTGATGTATGAGCTGATACGATAACACCTGTAGTACCGCATACTTTTGAAAGCTCTTCTACACACATTACATATGTGAGAGGATCACATCCCTGTCCGCCGTACTCCTTTGGTACAGGAATTCCTAAAAATCCGGCCTTAGCCATCTTTTCAACTGTTCCCATAGGGAACTCTTCTGTTTCGTCAACCTCCTGTGCAAGAGGCTTAACTTCTGTCTCAGCGAATTCTTTAAATAAAGTTCTCGCCATTTCATGTTTTTTATCTAATAAAAAATCCATGATTACAATTCCTCCATTTACTATTAATTGTTATTCTGCATCAACCGGAGTCTTAGTGCGGTCTGCGTTGTATACATAGAATCCCTTGCCACTCTTAACACCAAGGTTTCCTCCACGAACCATCTTACGGATTAATGGACATGCACGATATTTGCTGTCGCCTGTCTCATTGTAAAGAACGTCCATGATTGCAAGGCAGATATCAAGACCGATGAAATCTCCTAACTCAAGAGGTCCCATTGGATGATTAGCACCAAGTTTCATAGCTGCATCAATACCTGCAACATCTGATACACCTTCCATCTTAATGAAAGCAGCTTCATTAATCATTGGAATAAGGATACGGTTTACTACGAATCCTGCAGCTTCATTAACCTGAACAGGAGTCTTTCCGATTTCTTTTGAAATATTGTTGATAGCTTCAACTGTCTCAGCAGGTGTGTTAACACCAGCGATAACTTCGATAAGTTTCATACGGTCTGCTGGATTGAAGAAATGCATACCGATCATTGGACGTGTAAGTCCGTTTCCAATCTCTGTGATTGAAAGACTTGATGTATTAGAAGCAAAAATACATTCTGGCTTAGCAATCTTGTCTAACTCTGAGAATGTTGTCTTCTTAACTTCCATGTTCTCAAATGCAGCTTCAACGATAAGGTCACAATCTGCACAAAGATCTTCCTTAAGACCCGGTGTGATCTTAGCAAGAATAGCGTCTACAGCTTCCTGTGTCATCTTGCCTTTCTCTACAAGTCTTCCATATCCTTTAGCGATTTTGTCTTTTCCGCCTTCAGCCCACTCCTGCTTAATATCGCAAAGAGCTACTTCATAACCTTCAGTCTGAGCAAATGCCTTAGCAATACCCTGACCCATTGTACCTGCGCCAATAACTCCAACTTTCATTGTGTAATCCTCCTTAAAAATTTTAAATATGATTTATTGTTTAAATTATTTGTTCTGGAAAGGAACTACTTTAAGCTTCTTCTCTTTATCTTTCTCAAGGAAGTTGCCCATTCCTGCTCTCTGATCTTCTGTCTCGAAGCAGTCACCGAAAAGTTTCTCTTCGATAACGATAGCTGCATCCATATCTACCTGAAGTCCATCATTCATAGCCTTCTTGCAGTTACGAACTGCGATAGGCGCCTGAGCAGCGATTCCTGCTGCCATCTTAGAAGCTGCTGCCATAAGATCATCGATTGTCTCATATACTGCATTTACAAGACCGATTCTGTAAGCTTCATCAGCCTTGATGTTACGTCCGCCGTAAACCATCTCTTTAGCTTTGCCGATTCCGATGATACGGCCAAGTCTCTGTGTTCCACCAAATCCAGGTGTAATACCAAGACCTACTTCAGGCTGTCCGAACATTGCATTAGCTGAGCAAAGTCTGATGTCACAGCTCATTGCAAGCTCATTACCGCCACCAAGTGCGAATCCGTTGATTGCGCAGATAACCGGAATAGGGAATGTTTCAATCTTACGGAAGATATCGTTACCGAACTTACCAAACTTCTCTCCCTCTTCCTTAGTCATTGTGCTCATTGCTCCGATATCAGCACCTGCAACAAATGACTTGTCTCCTGCACCTGTAAGGATTACGCAACGAACTGCGTCAAGGTCGATAGCGTCAAATACTGCCTCAAGGTCTGTAAGAACTTCTTCATTAAGTGCGTTAAGCGCTTTTGGACGGTTAATGGTTACTTTTGCAACGTATCCGTCAACTTCATAATCTACAAATCCCATTTGTCAAATCTCCTTTATTTAATCCTATATAACTTCTTACTAATTAGTACTTCTCAACTACTGTAGCACAACCCATTCCGCCACCAATGCAGAGTGTTGCAAGACCTCTGTTGTAGTTCTCGTTCTTAGCCATCTCATGAAGAAGTGTAACGAGAATACGGCATCCTGAAGCTCCAACCGGATGTCCGAGTGCGATAGCACCACCGTTAGGATTAAGCTTCTCAAGGTCAAATCCAAGATCTTTACCAACTGCTACTGACTGAGCTGCGAAAGCTTCATTTGCTTCGTAAACGTCAAAGTCTTCAATTGTAAGACCGGTCTTTTCCATAACTTTCTTTGTAGCTGCAACAGGTCCGATACCCATGATTGAAGGATCAACTCCGCCGAGTGCTCCTGCTACCCATGTAGCCATAGGTGTTACGCCAAGCTCTTTAGCTTTCTCTTCTGACATAACAACAACTGCTGCTGCACCATCATTTATTCCTGAAGAGTTACCAGCTGTAACCATCTTACCAGGCTGTCCGTCTGCTGTCTTGAATGCAGGACGAAGCTTAGCAAGACCTTCCATTGAAGAGTTACCACGTGGTCCCTCGTCTGTATCAAATATAATTGTCTGTTTCTTCTGTTTTACTTCTACAGGAACAATCTCATCTTTGAATGCACCAGCCTCGATAGCTGCACATGCCTTCTTCTGACTGTTAAGAGCAAACTCGTCAAGTTCTTCACGAGTAAGTCCCCACTGCTCACAAATGTTCTCAGCAGTTGTTCCCATATGATATCCGTTGAATGCATCCCATAATGCATCATTTACCATTGTATCAACAAGTGTTCCGTTGTTCATTCTGTATCCGTAACGAGCCTGTGGAAGTGCGAAAGGAGCCATTGACATGTTCTCCATACCACCTGCTACAACGATGTCTGCATCTCCTGCAAGAATCATCTGTGCAGCCATGTTAACACAGTTAAGACCTGATCCACATACAACGTTAGCTGTAACTGCAGGAACCTCTACAGGAAGTCCTGCCTTGATTGAAGCCTGACGAGCAACGTTCTGTCCAAGACCTGCCTGGATAACGCATCCCATGTATACATGGTCAACATCCTCAGGTTTAACACCTGCTCTGTTAAGAGCTTCTTTGATTACGATTGAACCAAGAGTTGCTGCAGGAGTAGTACTTAATGTACCTCCCATTGTTCCGATAGCTGTACGACAAGCACCAGCTAAAACTACTTTCTTTGCCATAAAAATTGTCCTCCTTAAAAGATAAATAAAAATTGTTCTTTATAATAATGCTGAAATAACAGCAAAAATTATCTACTAATATAGAAGTTACTTAAACTTCTTCTCAAGCTGATCCGCTACATTAGCCGGAACAAGCTTTCTGACATCCGAGCCGTAATATGCAATTTCTTTAACTATAGTAGAACTTAAAAATGCATATTCAAGGCTTGTTGTAAGAAACATAGTGTCGACATCGGAGTCTATGCTGTGATTGGTCTGGGCAATCTGCATCTCTATCTCAAAATCAGTAACCGCACGAAGCCCTCTGATAATTACCGACGCACCATTTTCCTTCGCAAAGTTAACGGTAAGTCCTGCAAATGACATGACCTTAACATTATCCAAATCCTTAACAGCTTCCTTTATCATCTCAACTCTTTCTTCCATAGAAAATAAAGGATTCTTCTCACTGTTAACAAGTACGCCTATAATCAGTTCGTCAACAACCTTTGCAGCTCTTTGGATGATATCCAAATGTCCGAATGTTACCGGATCAAAACTTCCGGGATATACCGCTTTGACCATAACAAACCTCCCGACAATATCTTACCTTTCACATAATACAACATTGTCAAAAATTTATCAATCTTTTTTTTACTTCAAACATTACGGATATTACATTAACTGCAAAAGTAATGAAACAGCTTGACCGTAATATCTCATAATGTTAAAATAATCTACAATCATTTGTATTATATTACAACTAATTACAAATAACAATAGTTAATTTTGGAGGTTATTATGGATTACAAGAGTCTTTATAAAGAAAAACTTACAACCGCTGAAGCTGCCGCTTCTATTGTTAAGTCCGGAGACTGGGTAGATTATGGTTGGACAGCTTGTACACCGGTTGCCATCGATGCAGCTCTTGCAAAGAGAATGCCGGAACTCACAGACGTTCACATCCGAGGCGGAATTCTTATGTGGGTACCTGAGATTTTCAAGATAGATGATCCGGCTGCACATTTTGACTGGAATTCATGGCACATGAGCGGAATCGAAAGAAAAGCTGCCGCACAGGGATTTGCTTTCTATTCACCTATCAGATATTCAGAGCTTCCTCGTTATTACCGCGAAGTTAAAGACCGTAATGCCGTTGCATATTTCCAGGTTTCTCCTATGGATGAGCACGGATACTTCAACTTTGGTCCAAGTGCTTCACATATGACTGCAGCATGCGAAACATCTAAAGTAGTTGTTGTTGAGGTTAACGAGAATATGCCTCGCTGTCTTGGCGGTATTGAGAATTCCATTCATATTTCAGATGTAGATATGATTGTTGAAGGTGATAATCCTTCCATAGCAGAACTTGGAGCAGGCGGCCCTGCTACCGAGGTTGACCAGACAGTTGCTAAGCTTATTGTTAATGAGATTCCTGACGGAGCTTGTCTCCAGCTTGGTATCGGCGGTATGCCAAACGCAGTTGGTTCACTTATCGCTGAGTCAGACCTTAAAGATCTCGGTGTTCATACCGAAATGTATGTTGATGCATTTGTTGATATATCAAAAGCAGGAAAAATCACAGGAGCAAGAAAGAATATCGACCGTTTCCGTCAGACATATGCATTTGCTGCCGGAACAAAGAAGTTGTATGACTTCCTTGACAACAATCCTGAATGTATGAGTGCAGCAGTAAGCTACACCAATGACATCAGACAGGTATCTGCTCTTGATAACTTCATTTCTATTAATAATACCGTTGATATCGACCTCTTTGGTCAGGTTAACGCTGAGTCTGCAGGAACAAAGAACATAAGCGGTGCGGGCGGACAGCTCGACTTTGTTCTTGGAGCTTACCTTTCAAAGGGCGGCAAGAGTTTCATTTGTTGTTCTTCAACATTTACATCCAAGGACGGCACTGTTAATTCCAGAATCAGACCTACTCTTGCACCTGGTTCAATCGTAACAGATACAAGAGCAAATGTGCATTACTTCGTAACCGAATACGGTCTTGTAAACCTCAAAGGTCTTCCAACCTGGCAGAAGTGCGAAGCAATCATATCGGTTGCACATCCTGATTTCAGAGATGAGCTTATAAAAGAAGCAGAAAAAATGAATATCTGGAGAAGAAGTAACAAAAAATAAATATATAAACATATAATTACTATCAGGAGGTGTATCACATGAAAAAATTGGGTAAGTTTATTGTAACTATTGTGGGTATCGCTGCTGCTGTTGCAGGTGCATACTATGTTGTTAAGAATTTCCTTCTTAAAGACCGTTATGAAGATATCGATGATTTTGATGATATTTTTGATGATGACTTCGATGAAGATTTCGACGAACTCGATAAAGAAGATGTTATTTTTGATGACAGTGATGAGGTTCCTGTAACAATGGAATCAGGAGAAACCACACAGGAATAATCTGATATGTAAAAATTAAAGGCTGTTGCTTTTACGATTTTCAAATCGATTTGCAACAGCCTTTTTTATTATTTAATCTTTATAGTGACTTTAGCTGAATATTTTCCGCACGATGCTTTTATTACAGCTTTACCTTTTTTTCTGCAGGTAACCTTTATACTGTTTCCTGTCTTTTTACTGAGCTTTACAAGTTTTGAGCCTTTACTTACGGACCATTTAGCTTTTCCGTCGATTCCACTCTTTACAACTTTAACAGTTACTTTTCTTCCTGCCTTCACGGTCTTTTTAGACGCTTTTATCTTAAATGATTCTTTAACAGTTTCCGGCGCAGGCTGTGGTTGTACAAATGACTGTGGTACAGGGGATGCTGTCACTACATTAGTCTGCGGAACCTGTGTCGCAACCGGTTCTGGTGTAGGCTTATACCAGTGTTCACGAGGAATAAATTCGGTATAATTTTCTTCATGACCGTTTTTGCTGTATCTGTCAACCTTGATAACATCATCGTATATTTCAAAACGGCTTACGGTAAGAATATCTGCAGGCGGAATCTCTGTCGCATTATTATAAAGATCGCCAAAACCACCGATATATCCGTAATTTAAATATGTAAAATTAATCTCCGTAGGTGTTCCGCTTTTATTGCTGATACTGTCTTCGTGACATATATCTAACATATCACCTTTTGCAAAAAAGTTTATGGAACCGCCCACCTGCTCATCGCCGGAACTATGGTTATGTCCAAATAGGAAAATGACATCAAGTTCCTTTGAAACCTCATTTATTGCATCGCATAATATATATGCGTACTGATTATTTCCGTCTAATCTGTCTATGTCATAATGAAGTCCTGTATGCGAAGCTATAAATATCGGTCTTGTCTCACCGCGGTCGATACACTCATACAAATAATCTTCAAGCGTCCATGCCGTAGTCTGAACAAGTGAAAATGAAGATTCTTCTGCCTGCTTGGAAGGATAATCGTCTTCATTCAGCATATATATTATATAATCGTCAAACTCATATGCTCCGGTCTCTGCAAGTCCGTCCGTTCCTGCAGGATCATGATTTCCCTGAAGTATCAAGGAGTTTTCATCCGTGATTGAAGACCATGTATCCTGTATTATACCAACCACCTGGCTTTTACCGGTATTGGAATCATCTACGCTGTTAAGACATGAGAAATCTCCGCCATAAAGGAAAAAATCCGGATCTGTAAATCCTGCACCATATGCACCGTTACAAATTTCTCTAAGCTGCGGCTGAAGAACAGCCCAGTTGTCTTTCCAGTCGGATGTCCACAACTGATAATCCGAACATGTAAGTATCTTTACAAGAGGTTCTTTATCACTCAAATCATAATCATTCTCTGCCGACACACTGCCCGGATTCATATTTCCAAGCAAAGCAACTGTGCACACGCAAGCCATAAGTGTAATACCTGCAATAATCTTTTTCATTTTTTATCCTGCCTTCTGTATAGCATTATAACTGATTGAAAGTTATTTAATCTTTATAGTGACTTTAGCTGAATACTTTCCGCAAGATGCTTTTATTACGGCTTTACCCTTTTTCCTGCAGGTAACTTTTATAATGTTTCCTGTCTTTTTGCTAAGCTTTACAATTTTTGATCCTTTACTTACTGTCCATTTTACTTTTCCGCTGAGTCCGCTTTTTTTAACTTTTACAGTTACTTTCTTTCCAGCTTTCACAGTCTTCTTAGATGCTTTTATCTCAAATGATGCTTTAGCTTCCGGTGTCGGCTGAATAGTCGGCTGCACCGTCTGCTGTGGCATAGGCGATGCTGTCGGCATATTAGTCTGTGGTGTCTGTGTAACAACCGGTGCCTGAGTAGGCAATGGTCTGTGGTC
Organism: Lachnospiraceae bacterium; assembly: GCA_015057375.1. Taxonomy (GTDB): domain Bacteria; phylum Bacillota; class Clostridia; order Lachnospirales; family Lachnospiraceae; genus V9D3004. The sequence continues at coordinate 44,009 of SVEM01000007.1, read as the reverse complement.
ACGCGGAATGTATTGTGTAAAATCTTCTTCAAGTCCGTTTTTACTGTATCTGTCAATCTTTATAACATCATCATATATTTCCATACGGCTTATGGTAAGAAGATTTGTAGGAGTATACTCAGACTCATTATTGTTAACATCTCCGATATATCCGATATATCCATAATTTATATATGTAAAGTTAATCTCTGTAGGTGTTCCGCTTTTATTGGTGATACTATCCTCATGACACACATTGAGTTTCTCGCCTTTTGCAATATGTGTTATAGAACCGCCCACCTGCTCGTCACCGTTTGTATGGTTATGTCCGAACATGAATATGATATCCAGTTCCTTAGCAACATCATTAATTGCATTACATAATAAATAGGCATATTGATTATTACCGTCTTGTCTGTCTATGTCATAATGAAGTCCTGTATGAGATGCTATAAATATCGGTCTTGTTTCACCTCGGTCAATGCATTCATAAAGATAGTCTTCTAAATCCCATGCCGAAAGCTGAACAATCGGATATGTCGAATAATCCCCCTGCTTAGAAGGATAATTATCCTCATTCAACATGTATACTATAAAATCGTCAAACTCATATGCACCTGTCTCAACCAACCCATCTGTACCGGCAGGATCGTGGTTTCCCTGAAGTATCAAAGAATTATCATCTGTAATTTCAGGCCATATTTCCTGTACTATACCAACCACCTGGCTTTTTCCGGCATTAGAATCAGACACGCTGTTAAGACATGAGAAATCTCCGCCAAAAAGGAAGAAATCAGGCTCAACCAATCCTGCATCATATGCAGCTCCGCATATTTCTGTCAGCTGAGGCTGAAGAACCTCCCAGTCATCCTTCCAGTCTGATGTCCACTTTTGATAATCCGAAAATGTTAGTATTTTTGTCAACGGTTCCTTACCGCTTACATCATAATCACTCTCTGCAGACACATTGCCCGGTTTCATATTCCCAAACAATGTCACTGCACACACACATACAAAAAGTAAAATACCTGTAATAATCTTTTTCATTTTTGCTTATCCTTCCTATTCGCATAATTATCGTGACAACTTGTGAATGAGTTTATCAAGTACCGGATCAATAGTCTTTTGCATTGACATAGCTTCCGCAATTGAATAATCGGTGAAATGTCCGTGTCTGAACGCCACCACTCTACAAGTCTGCCCCTGATCAAGAAGGTCTACTGCTCTTGACGCAAGTGCTGATGCATATACACGGTCACGGCATGTTGGACTACCACCTCTTTGAATATGTCCGATAACGGTTGCACGGGTTTCAATTCCTGTATGCTCCTGAATGTACTTTGCAATCTCAAACGAATCTCCCACACCTTCCGCATTTACTACAATATGGTGTTTCTTTCCGATATCATGCTTGCTCTTAACCTTTGCAACAAGCTTATCCATCTCATCATCATTAAATTTTTCCGGGAGAAGAACATACTCTGAACCATTCGCAATAGCACACCATAAAGCAAGATGTCCTGCCGTTCTTCCCATTACCTCAATTACGTTACAACGTTCATGGGAACCTGATGTGTCTCTAAGCTTATCCGCAGCCTCCATAGCTGTGTTAATAGCAGTATCAAATCCGATTGTATACTCTGTACATGCTATATCAAGGTCAATAGTTCCCGGAACCGCTACAGTCCTTATCCCCTGTTCAGCAAGTTTTTCTGCACCGCGGAAAGAACCGTCACCACCGATAACAACCACTCCGTCTATACCGTGTTTTCTACAGTTATCCGCAGCCTTTGCCTGTCCTTCAGGTGTCATAAACTCCTTACTTCTTGAAGTATATAAAATAGTACCGCCTCTGGAAATAATATCCGAAACACTCATAGCATCCATATCTATGAAGTCTTCTTCTATAAGGCCTGTAAATCCTCTCCTGATACCTTTTACTTTATGTCCAAGATCAACCGCAGTTCTTACGACAGCTCTTATCGCTGCATTCATTCCAGGGGCATCTCCACCACTGGTAAGAACTCCTATTGTCTGTTGTTTACGTGCCATATCCGTACCTCCTTTTATTATTATAACCGATTAAAATTGACTGTATCACTTTTTCACCGGCTTTTCAATCTTCTTTTCAACAACCCTTACATTATCTTCACCAATTCTCTGCTTAAGCGCAGCAAGAAGTATACTGTCAACAGATACCGTCATACTCATCGGCAAATGCTTCATTGCATTTTCCTTTTCAATAAATATACTTACTCTGTCAGTGCCATCACTGTCCTTTAATATACTCATTATGTCGGCCTCTGCCTTAAGATAAGTATCTTTATCAGAAAATCTGAGCCACAAATGCTTTGGCAAATGATCAAATGCAATTACATTTCCTGCTATGACTTTTGCAGGTTTATCTTCCTCAACGGTAGCGCGTCCGGTTATATACACCTTGGCATCAAGATCAAGCATCTGCTTGTACTTTTCAAAATCTCTCGGGAATACAATAACCTCAACGCTTCCCATCAGATCCTCGACCGTTATAAATGCCATAAGGCTTCCGGTCTTTGTGGTCTTTATCGTCTTATCGATGATCATACCACCGATAACTACGCCTTCTTCATCCTCTACCGCAGGCATTCCGGTTTCCTCATCAGGAAGAAATTCCGCTGTTGTTCTTGTTATATTTGCATTAAATGATTCCTGATACTCTTCAAGCGGATGCCCGCTGACATATATTCCGAGCACTTCCTTTTCTCCGGCAAGAAGCTCATCCTTAGGAAGCTCAGAAACATCAGGCATTCTTATTGCAAATGTCTCTGCATCCTCCGGTGCAGACATATCAAAAAGACTCATCTGTCCTATGGTATTATGCTTTCTTTCATTGCTAATGTTATCCATTATTTTCGCATAAGTAAGAAGCTTCTGATTACGATTCCCCGGAAGATCATCAAGTGCTCCTGCTCTTATAAAATTCTCAACTGCCCTTTTATTAACATCTCTTCCTGACAGTCTCTTTATAAAATCGGACAAATCTGTGTATTTGCCGTTTTTACGTTCATCAATTATTGATTCAATGACATTTCTTCCGACACTCTTAATTGCAGAAAGTCCGTATCTTATTCCATCCTCACTTGTTGAGAAATCCGCAAATCCCTCATTAATGCTCGGAGGAAGTATGGATAACCCAAGCTTATTAAGGTGCATTGTATATTCTGCCACCTTATCCGTCCTATCCATAACAGAAGTCATAAGCGCTGCCATGTATTCAATCGGAAAATACTTTTTAAGGTATGCTGTCTGGAATGAAACCACTGCATATGCCGCAGCATGTGATTTGTTAAATGCGTAACTTGCAAAATCAGTCATTTCATCAAATATATGATTAGCAACCTTTTCATCTATACCGTTAGGCACACAGCCTTTAACGCCCATCGCTTCATTTCCGTATACAAAATTCTGGCGCTCTTTCTCCATGACATCAGCCTTTTTCTTTGACATGGCTCTTCTTACAAGGTCGCTTCGTCCGTAACTGTAACCGGCAAGGTCACGTACGATCTGCATAACCTGCTCCTGGTAAACTATACAGCCGTATGTCGGTTCAAGTATAGGCTTAAGCTCCTCACATTCGTATACGATTGCATCTTTATTATTCTTACCTTTTATATACTGAGGTATAAAGTCCATAGGTCCCGGTCTGTACAAGGATATTCCGGCAATGACATCTTCAAGATTCTGTGGTTTAAGCTCCTTCATGAAGCTCTTCATGCCGGCACTTTCAAGCTGGAATATACCCTCGCAATTGCCCGATCCAATAAGATTATATACTTCTATATCATCATAATCTATATCACTGACACTGAACTCGCCTTTCTTAAGCAACTCCCCTGCCCTACCGGTTGTAAGGTGTTTGTACCCTTTTTTGTATCCTATATTTACAAGATTAATGGCAGATTGAATAACAGTAAGTGTCCTAAGACCAAGGAAATCCATCTTAAGAAGCCCAAGTTCTTCAAGTGTTGTCATTGTATACTGTGTGGTTATTACATCGTCTGATGTCTTTAAAAGCGGAACATAATTAATCGCAGGTGCATTACTTATTACGACTCCTGCCGCATGCATGGATGTGTGTCTCGGAAGTCCTTCAAGTTTTATTGACATGTCAATAAGATTCTTACACTGCTCATCATTACTGTAAAGCACACTTAATTCAGGATTAACTTTAAGTGCCTGCTCTATAGTAATACCCAGATCCTGTGGTATCATTTTTGCAACAGAATCCACATAAGCATACGGCAAATCAAGTGCACGGCCTACATCTCGTATCGCATTTTTTGCCTTCATAGTTCCGAAGGTTACTATCTGCACAACTCTGTCACTACCGTATTTTCTTACAACATAATCTATAACTTCCTGACGTCTTTCAAAGCAGAAATCCACGTCTATATCCGGCATCGTAACACGTTCCGGATTAAGAAATCTCTCAAAAAGAAGATTGTATTTTATAGGGTCTATATCTGTTATTCTAAGCGAATACGCAACAATACTTCCCGCACCCGAACCTCTTCCCGGTCCGACAGGAATGCCGTTATCCTTTGCATATTTTATAAAATCCCACACAATAAGGAAATAGTTTACAAAGCCCATATCCCTGATTATGCCAAGTTCGTATTCCATTCTTTCAACGTGCTTATCCGCATCGCTTCCGTATCTGTTTACAAGACCTTCGCCACACAGCTTGTAAAGATATCTGTATGCTTCCGCAGGATCATCATTATCATACTCTTCCGGAAGATCATATTTCGGAAGCTTGTATTCGTTAAATGTAATCTCAATATTACATCTGTCTGCAATAAGTCCGGTATTGTCAATGGCCGATGCCGCATACGGAAATAATGCTCTCATCTCCTGCTCGGATTTGAGATAATACTGCCCGCCCTCGTAACGCATTCTATCCTCATCATTTACCTTTTTCTGAGTCTGAATACACAAAAGCACATCATGCGCGGCAGCATCTTCCGCATATATATAATGTATATCATTTGTTGCAACAAGCGGTATTCCGGTTTCTGCACTAATCTTTAATATCCCCTGATTAACATCTGCCTGTTCAGGAATTCCGTGATCCTGAAGTTCAAGGAAAAAGTTACCCTCGCCAAATATACTGTTAAGCTTAAGCGCCTCTTCTTTTGCGTTGTCATACATGCCAAGTCTCAGATTAGTCGCAACTGCACCTGCAAGACATGCACTAAGAGCTATAATTCCCTCGTGATACTCCTCTAAGACTTCGTAATCAACACGCGGTTTGTAATAGAATCCTTCTAAGAATCCCTTTGATACTATCTTCATCAGGTTCTCATATCCGGTATTATTTTCAGCAAGAAGAACTAAATGATTATAACGGTTCTCACCGGCACTCTTTTCTCTGTCAAATCTCGAGCCCGGAGCAACATATATCTCACAGCCTATAATAGGCTTAATACCATTATCCTTAGCAATCTTATAAAAATCAATGGCGCCGTACATAACACCATGATCAGTCATCGCAATACTGTCCATGCCGAGTTCTTTTGCCCTGAGCACAAGTTCTTTTAACTTACTTGAACCATCAAGCAAACTATATTGTGTATGTACATGTAAATGTCTGAATGCCATTGTTCTCCTCCGTAGTTATAAACGTATCTCTTATATCAAACAGTATACCAAAAAAAAGGAGACTGTAAAAGCCTCCTTTAAATTAAAATCCGATTTATTTATTAAAACAAATGATTAGCATGTACACAGAAACTTTTCGATATCTTCTATCGCCGTCTGCTCATCAATGCCATCCGCATATACAGTTACTGTCTTGCCGAGCATAAGTCCTAATGACATCATACCCATTATACTTTTTGCATTAACCTTCTTGTTCTCATACTCAACATCAATGTGACAATCATATTTGCTTGCCACCTGAACTAATACAGCCACAGGTCTTTCTTCCTTGCTTTTATTCTCGCTGATATTAATAACCTTAGATATCATTTTTTTCCTCCTTCCAGCCTTCGCAGATTGTCAGCTATCTCTCCCAGTCTTCTCAGTCTGTGGTTAACTCCGGACTTACCAAGAGGCGGATGTAAAAGAGTCCCCAATTCTTTTAATGCTACATCCGGATTCTCTAACCGAAGTTCTGCAATCTCCTTAAGCTGCTCGGGCAGATTGCCAAATCCCATGTTATCCCGTATATACATTATATCCTGTCTCTGCCTGTTTGCAGCGCCTGTCGTTTTGGATATATTAGCCGTTTCACAATTCACCTTGCGGTTGATCTGGTTACGCATCTCTTTAACTATTCTTACATTCTCAAGCTCCATGAGTGCAACATGAGCTGACATAACATTAAGAACATCCGATATCTGCGAACCCTCTTTAAGATAAACCACATAATATCTTTTACGTATTATATGCCTTGATTCAATATTAAATGCACCAAGAATAGAGGTAATTGTTTCCGCTTTATCCTTATCAGTACAGACCATCTCAAAATGATATGACTTGTTCGGATCCGTTATCGAACCGATTGCCATAAATGCCCCTCTCAGGAATGCTCTTTTACAGCATGTGTTCTGTATAATAAGTCCGCTTATACGTCCGTCTTCTGATATTTCCCCTGAATCAGAAGCAACCTTTATGGCCTGAAGCACCCTTTTCACGCTGTCTCTGTCGCAAATGACAACCTGATAATATGTAGAACTTCCGCTGCATCTTACAGAAACCTCTGCACTGATTTTGAACGTTTTCTCTAATAAGATATAGTATTTTGATGCAACTGTCAAGTTCTCTGTATTAACCCTTATACAGCTGCTGTTGTATCTGCCGCAAAACAAAATTATTGCCGCTATTTCCGCAATCCTGCAATGTCTCGCAGTACTTATCTCCTTTTGCAGCTCTTCTTTAACCCGCATTGAAAAAGACATATATTATTCTCCGATTATCTGAACCTCAGGTTCAAGCATAACTCCTGTTTCCTTAAATACAGTATCCTGAACGTGCTTTATGACATTAAGTATGTCCTGTGCACTTGCATCATTTTTATTAATGACAAATCCTGCGTGAAGCTCTGACACTTCCGCACTTCCGCATGCATATCCTTTAAGACCGCATTGTTCAATAAGCGCTCCTGCAAAATGTCCTTCCGGTCTTTTAAATGTACTTCCCGCACTTTTGTATGCAAGCGGCTGTTTGGTTTTTCTGCGAGTGTTATAATCCTGCATTCTTGCGAGTATTGCTTCTTTGTCATCAGGTTCAAGTTCCATGCAAACCGACAAAACTACATAACCCTCTTCTTCTATAATACTGCTTCGATATGCAAGTTTAAGTTCATCCTTTGTCAATCTTATGACATTCCCACATTTATCGCATACATCCGCATACACAACGACATCTTTCATCTCACCGCCGTACGCACCTGCATTCATGTACAGGCCGCCACCGACACTTCCCGGTATGCCTGCCGCAAATTCCAGTCTTGAAAGCCCTGCTTCCTGTGCAGTACTTGAAACCTTAGAAAGCATGGCTCCTGCTTCTGCAGTAATTCTATTTCCCGAAACCGTTATATCAGACATTTCCCTGCCTACATGTATAACAAGTCCTCTGTATCCTTTGTCAGTAAATAATACGTTGCTTCCGTTTCCGAGCACAATATACGGAATATCATTTTCATGGCACAATGACACGAGCCTGACAAGCTCATCCGCGCAGGAAACTTCTACGTATCCGTCTGCCGGACCTCCTGCAGAAAATGTTGTATGTCTGCTCATCATTTCACTATATGAAACTTTTGTAACTTCGCTAATTACATCAAATGAAATACTCATTAAACAACTCCTGAATTATACTTACTGTTTATTTTCCAAAACAAGTTTAATACATCCGTATATACCTGCATCATTGCCAAGCTTTGCAAGGAAAAACTTTCTTCCTTGAAGCGACTTCATGGAATACATATTATAGTATGTACTGACTGCATCTGTTATCATGGTTCCGGCTTTTGATACACCGCCGCCGATTATGAATGCCTGTGGATCAACAACATTTGCCACATTTGATAAAGCTATTCCAAGATACTTCATGGCAGTATCAAATACCTTTCCGGCTTCCTTATCTCCTGCCTTTGCCGCGTCTGCAATGTCCTTTGCAGTGATTTTACTGTCTTTATCAAGATTCATCATCTGTCTTGCAAGTCTTGCAATTCCTGTAGCTGATGAATACTGTTCAAGGCATCCGTGCATGCCACATCCGCATGAATCAGGCTCATCAGGATTAACCGTCATATGTCCAATCTCACCGCCTGCACCTTTGCTTCCCGAATGTATCTTTCCGTTTATTATAACTCCGCCTCCGACAGCAGTTCCAAGCGTTACCATAACCACACTGTCACAACCGCCCAGGTCACCACGCCACATTTCTCCGAGAGCTGCAACATTTGCATCATTTCCAATCACAATATTACTGATTCCCGATAAGGCCTTAAGTTCCGTGTATAAGTCCACTTCCTTCCAGCCCAGATTGACGCATTCGTATACAAAACCTTCATCATTTACCGGTCCCGGAACGTCAATTCCGATTCCGCATATTTCATTATATGATATACCAATATCAGAACATGTCTCTTTTATGGAAAAAACAAGGTCTGATACGATAGATTCACCGTTATTTTCCGTATTGGTAGGTATCTCCCACTTTTTACAAAAGTCGTTTGCCTGTGTATCAAATATACCGAGCTTTATAGTAGTGCCTCCGACATCTGCTCCAACATACCATCTTTTTTCCATATATGCCTCCTGAAATTAGTCATCTCTTCCTGTATTCATCATATTTTCCATTACTCTGTTGTACATCTCTTTAGCCGCATTGTAACCCATCTTCTTCTGTCTGAAGTTTACTGCTGCCGACTCACATATAATGGCAACGTTTCGTCCCGGGCTAACAGGAATGGAATGACATACAACTTTATTGCCGAGGAATTCTATATACTTCTCTTCGAGTCCCATACGGTCATATTTAGTGTTCTTATTCCACTCTTCAAGTTTTATAACCAAGTCTATTGACTGTGTATCTTTAACACCCTCAACACCAAAGAGGGTCTTTGCATCAATAATTCCTATACCTCGAAGTTCTATGAAATGTCTTGTTATGTCAGGTGCAGTTCCGATAAGTGACTCATCACTTTCCTTTATTATCTCAACAACATCGTCCGACACAAGTCTGTGTCCTCTATGTATAAGTTCAAGCGCAACCTCACTCTTACCGATTCCGCTTTCACCCATTATAAGAACACCTTCACCGTAAATATCTACCAAAACACCGTGAATACTAATACGCGGTGCAAGTGACACACGAAGCCATCTTATAACTTCAGCCATAAATGCAGAAGTTATATCACTGGTTCTTAACACCGGAACATTATACTTATATCCAAGCTGCACTATATCATCTGATACCGACATACCCCTGCAATAAATTATACAAGGAACATCATGACTCATAAGCGCTTCAATCATTGCTTTACCATGATCATCAGTTTTCTGCTCCATGTAAGTATGCTCAACATGTCCTATAATCTGCACACGCTGATTATCAAAATGCTCATAAAATCCTGTAAGCTGAAGTGCAGGTCTGTTAAGGTCGTACTGTGTTATGCGAACCTTATCACAATCAATCTCCGGTGTAAGATTCTCAACTTTCATTTTAGATATTAACTTACTTAATTTAACTGAGGTCATATATAAATCCTCCTTAAGCTTTCTTCATCTCTTGTTTTATACTGACTGTATTGCATCAAGTGCAGGCACGAGCCAGTCCTTATCAAAACTTTCTACGTTTCCTTCATCTACCATCTGTGCAATAGAAGGGTCAATCGGAAGGCGACCAAGCACTGATAAACCATGAGCAAGCGCCACATCATTTATATGGCTCTCACCAAATACATTGATATGCTTTCCGCAATCCGGGCATACCACATAACTCATATTCTCAACTATACCGAGTATAGGAATATTCATCATCTTAGCCATCTTAACAGCCTTTTCAACTATCATTGACACAACCTCCTGCGGAGATGCAACTACAATAATCCCGTCTATCGGAAGCGACTGAAATACCGTAAGAGGAACATCTCCTGTTCCCGGTGGCATATCAACAAATAATGTGTCTATATCTTTCCAGATTACATCTGTATAAAACTGCTTTACTGCTCCTGCTATAACCGGTCCTCTCCAAATAACAGGATCGGAAGTATCATCAAGAAGCAGATTGATGGACATAATATCAATACCGCCTGCTGTTGTTATAGGAAGAAGATTTCCGTTACCGTCTGCCATTGCTTTTTCTGTTATGCCAAAAGCCTTTGGTATTGACGGTCCTGTGATATCCGCATCAAGTATACCGGTCTTCTTGCCGCGCTTACTCATACCAACTGCAAGAAGTTCCGTAACAAGGGACTTACCTACTCCGCCCTTTCCGCTTACAACACCAATTATTCTTTTAATACTACTGTTTGGATTAGGTTCTGCAAGAAAACTCTGTGGTGATGTTCTTTCCGAACAGGATGATCCACAGGATGAACAATCGTGATTACATTCGCTCATTATTAAAAATCTCCTTTATAAATGTACATAATACTTTTATCATTATTCATCTAATCAAAGTATTTGTCAAGACAGATTACATATGCTATTATTAGCAGAAGAAAGGGGAATATTCATGTCTGAAGGAATATGTTATCTGTACGGTGCCGGAACCTATTATCCGGACACAGTTACATCTCACAATACCGGTGATATGATAATAGCGGTTGACGGCGGCTATGATTTTTTATGCAGTCACGGCATTAAGCCTGATTTGCTTCTTGGTGACTTCGACTCTATATCTTCTTTATCAGACACCGGCGTTAAGACATTAACATTTCCGACGCATAAAGACTATACCGACATGTATCTCGCTGCCGATGAAGGCATGAAATCCGGCTACGATACATTTGTCATATACGGCGGTTGCGGTGGCAGAATAGACCACACTCTTTCTAATATACAGCTCTTATCATATATAACCGATAACGGAAAAAGGGCATACCTTTATGCCGACCATTATGTCGTAACAATGATAAAAAATGATACTTTTAATATAAATGATGTGCCTTTTATCAAACCCGAAAAAGGCAATTATATATCTGTACTTTCTCACAGCAACGAGTCTCTCGGTGTTACCATATCAGGACTAAAATACGAAACTGATAATATCAGAATGACTAACAGTATGGTGCTCGGAACAAGCAATGAATACATCGGAAAAGATTTTCAGATAAGTGTGTCTTTAGGAACTCTTATTATCGCTTTTCAGCTGTAACCATATCGTATCTGTCGTTTCCACTCTTCTATCATACCTGCGGCATATTTCTCTGCTTCTTCTTTACCCGCATATAAAAGGTATTTTTCTGCTTCTTTAAACTTCTCGGATTCATTTGCCTGCATATATGCCTCAGACATTTCTGCCACAAGTGCCTGTGCATCTTCATCGGACAGCCCGTAATTGGCTACCTCTATATCAAATGTACCCTGATCATTATTTATAAGAAGCGCGAGCAGATGATGTCTGCGTGATTCTTCGTTTTTGTTATATTCAAATGCCTTCTTAAATCCCATGCATGCCTCTCTGTATTCACCCATATAAAAACATGCAATGGAACGATTGTGGAGTAAATCTCCTTTTTCAGTATCAGAAAGACCAACCATCTGTCCTCCTGACAGGATTGTGTCATAGCATCTCTTTGCAGGAACGTATTTGCCGTACTTAAGATAAGCATCAGCCTGCTTCTTCTTTCGTCCGTTTCTGGACAGACTTTCAATTTCAGACATAACTACAACAAGGGCTTTTATCTCTGCCTCTGAATAATAATCACAGCCACAAAGTATAGTCACAACGATATCTCTAAGCGAACCATGAATGGAAATGAGGTTCTGCAGCTTATCGGCTATAACATTAAGTCCGATTTCTTCCCTGAGCCAGTTCACGAGTGTCTCATCAAAGCTGTCTGCAGATACTTCATATATGTTGTTGTAGATATAAAAACAAAGTTCTTCTATTGAATACAGTTTTGTATCAGATACCGGAAACACATATGGTTTCTTCGCAACTCTGCTCGCACATAATATGAACCTGCCCAAGTTCTGCACCTCCTTTTATATTTCTATGATTCGTTCTGCTATCCTTCCGCTTGACGGGAACAACTCCCCAAAGCCTTCATCTTTTATAGTAATAATACATTTGTTTACGCTCTGGAATCTCACACGTATTCTTATTCTGTTTCGCCTGTCAAATTCCCTTAACCCAAGTGCTTCAAGCGATATGAAATGACGCGACACCTCACGTGTCATAACATTTGTTACATTTATCATGATCTCGCTTTCATCATCAGGAATTACATCTATCGTATTATCGCTTTCAAACCATATTGAACCGGCTTTTGCAAGAATAACCTCCTGCATAACAGCGTTTACATATACATTTGCCGACACATGTGCCGCTATCATGTCTTCATCAATAAGCACAAAGTCTTTCATGGTACCAAGACCTTCGTATTTTCTTGCGGCAAGGCATGCGCCCATAACATAGAGATTTCGGCCGACAAATACTCTTCTTCCTCCGCACAATTTTTTCATGACGAGTTCTGCCCATCCGTCCGCAAAGCCGTCGCCAATCATATACAGGGTTGAAATAATCTGTCTGCGTATGGCATTTTGCACAACATTTTCAAATATATATCCAAGACTGTCTCTGTACTTTTCATCATTTACCATTTCATAATTGAGACTGTCCGTATAATCTTTTTCAATAATTCCGGCAATATGAGGGGTTCTCTGTCTGTCAACCGTTATCTGATAATACTTAAGACCTCTCTTGTTAAAATCAAACATTCCGACATCATTTACCCATATATTGCTGCTGTGGCTGAGCACATAATACAGATAACTCTGCTTGTAGCTTAAAACCTCAACTCTTGACCTTGCTATTCCCATCGATTCAAGAGCAAGATATATGTACTCGGCAAACTTTTCAGAAAGCTTTTCAACCGCAACAACTATTTTTCTTATAGATTTATTCGGCTCATACTCTTTAAGCTTAAACAATGTTTTCTTGAAAAATGTAACGAGCAAAAGCGACGGATCAAGCACTTTGTCATCAAGGTATACCGGCTGTTCCTGTGAAATAAGACTTACAAAATCTTTCACAAGCTTACATCTTCCCAGCTCGTTATAATACAATGCCTCACGTCCGCACAGCCATTCTCCGGTATCTTTAACTCCGAGCACGGTAGGGATATACATTTCTTCATCATCTTTACCTATGCATACCGGCATCGCTTTTTCATCGTCAAAATAACTTATCTGCGAGTATTCATTTCCAAGGTCAAAGCCTGCAATAAGTGAATATTCCTCCACCCGGAGCACCTCCTTTTCTATAGCATATGAAACAGTTTTTTCGCTGCTTCGTCCAGACGGATGTAACATTCCATCCTGTCATATAATCCTTCTATATCATTTGACTTCTGGCTGATTATCATGTCGTTTATCATTCTGAAACGTGACACTTCAGTTGATTTTGCCTCGCTGTACATAAGCTTTCCGCTTTTAAGAACTTCCTTCTTTCCGCCCTTTTCCTCGAAAAACTCATACACTACCTGCTCATTAACAAATACAGCAAGCTCACTTACATATATTCCGTAATATACTTCCTTCGCTTCAGCAACGTCCGGCGTATTGTTATTTGTGCAGTACATAAGTCCGATTTTCTTGCCCGGTGTATCTGTATACTGCATAATCTGCATATCGGTTATTATTGGCGATACGCCCAGTCCTCCGGCAAATGATGCAAAGAAGTCAAGAACTATTCCCTTGGAATACATTTCAGACAACCATCTGCTCACAAACTTCTGCTCTGCCGCAGTCAGTTTTTCTTCCTTTGAAAGGTATTTGAGCGCGGCAAGAATACAACAGGTATTCTGCATCACTATCATGTTGTCTCTTATGAAATACCAAAGGAAATCATCAATCTCCCAATCGTCAGTTATATATCTGTATGCCATGTGACACGCAAATGCCCTGGCAACATCTTTATCCCATTCTGTCTCAAAATAACTCTTAAGAACGGATGCAACTTCAGTACACTGTATTTCACAAAATACCGACTGCACTATAAGACGCTCCGCAAGTGCACCGGTGCTGATATCAAATCCTTTTGCCGCTTTATACAGCTTCATCATATTGTCATAAGGCCCGATGTAATATGCTACAAGGTAACGGAGTATGTTATCGGAATATCTTCCGCTGTCAAATACCTTGTATGAAGCAAATACCATTGCATCATCAAAACAGCCTACTCCTCTGTCCTCAATCATGTCATTACAGAATCTGCTGAGTATATCGAGACTTATTCCTCGTATTCCGTATGACGAAAGTGCAGAAAGAGCCTTGTCGTACATTCCCCTGACAATGTATTTTTCAATAATAGATGCCCTTCTCTTACTGTCCATAGTGCTTATGTCAGTATTCTCAAGCAGCATATCCAGCTTTTCGCTGTCCGAATTGTTATAATAATAATCGATAAGCACTGACATGTTTCGGTTTTTGCTATACTGTAAAAGCTCAAGCCTGTCAGCAACACAATGTCTTATATCAATTACTTTATCGTCTGTGTGATATTCCTTAAGACATCTTATGTACATATATGTAAGAAGACCCGCATCCTCTTTATTAATCTCATAACATTTGTCTGTGTACATTCCGTATCTCATCAGACTGTTTATCGTAAAATCATCATTTAAGTATCTGTTTCCCTTTTCATCTATAAGGAAAATAAAACTGTTATCCGAGTAAAGATTAATGAGTGCCTTACCGTCATTTATCGGGGTAATCGTCTCCTTAAGCACTTCTTCTGTCACAACACAAACTTTCTTCATGCGCGGATTAATGCACTCAAACTCATGCATAAACATAATATTCGGCAGCTTGTATGCTATATCAGAAGTTATCTCATCCGGTTTGATAATATCAGAATATATAACGGCAAGACTCTTGTTCATTCTGCCATACATAATCTGTTCATACGCGTATTCTTTTATGCCGTCATAATACAAATCATATGCCGATGAATTGTTAAACTTATCTCTGACAACGCATGCATAAAGAATAGCTTTTTCTCTATCGCCAAGAGTATTGTCATACATGAAATACATAATTACCTGCGGCGGCAAATGATACTCTTTATTTTCAGACAACGACTCCATATAAGATTCATATATTCTAGTAATCTTAAGCTGCTTTTCTATTCCGAGACAGTACCACTGTGAAGCACTTTCCGATATTATGTTATTTCTTATAAGCATACTGCATAACACTTCAAGGGTGTCATCCGTACCAAACTGCTTATAAAGAAGCATAAGACTACTCATAATAATATTATTATGCTGTCTCATCCTGCCGGCATGATAAGTAAATGTCATAGCCATCTCTGCATTAAACATGCCCTTTTTAATTCCCCAAGCAAGAGGTCTTATATATATATCTGACCAGTTATGCATAAGTTCCGGATTGGCCTTAAAAATCCTACAGCAATCATAATACAAAAGCGGACTTACCGAGCCTCTTCTTAGAAGCGCTAAAACTTCTTTGTAAGCATACCTGTCATCTGAATATTTTTCATCTGTATTTAATATAAAATGTTCCGCACAGGCTTCATCATAATTTTCTGCCGCACGAAGATCTTCTTCCAATTCTTCGTCGGTATACTGTTTGTCCACAAGACATCTGTCATATGCCCTGATAACATCCAAAACCTCTGTCATGTCATATCTTCTTGCAAGAACCGTAGCCTCATCAAGAGCTTCCATATATGACATCTTATCCATGTTAGAAGTAATATAATCTACATATGCGTGAAGATACTTTGCCCATACCTCAGCAGGTTTTTTCTCGACCTGCTCATCATTTTTATGTACTTCACAGGTTATCTGAATCTCAATATGTCTGTTAATAGTATCAAGATAAATATGTCCCACATTAGTCCCCGGACTAAGCGCGCGCGAATCAATCCAAAACTTAAGCGTCTCCCTGTCTCCGGCAAACCTGTCCGTATTAATATGTTTGCGCTCAGGCATTATGTAGCTCTTATCCGTCGACACATTTATCTCGCAATATCCCCATGTACTTCTCTTTATGGTTATTCCGTCATAAATATTGCGCTCACAATTGTTGTAAACAAAATTGTTGCGGTCTATGCTTATGACTACTCTGTTCTTTTTGTTAGTATTTATCAGAAATTCTTCCATTGCAACAAGCGGAAGTGAATCCTTGATAAGAGATTTGTAAAGAAGCTCTTTGACATTGTCCCTGTACAGAAAAACAGGCACAAAATCATCGCTGCAGAATACTTCTATAGCTGCTTTTGAATTGGTTTTTGCAAGTTCTGCAAACTCATTAAGGTTACTTATTTTACGCACGGAACCACTCTGCACCTGTGCACTTACAGTCGGTATGATAACCTCTGCCTCAAATGGAATAATAACCTCGCCGCAGCTTGATATGATATAAATCTTATCATTTATTTTGTCTGAAACACTGAGTCCCTCAGTGGAAAATGTATATTCAATCTCTGTAGACTTTCCGTCGAACTGAAGATGTGAAAGATGTATGTGACTGCATTCGGAATAAAGGATACCTTTCATTGATATCCCCATATCATTACTTATAATGATACTTCCGTGATAATCCCTTCCTTCTTCGGTCTTTATCACGATACTCTTTTCCGACACCGTAAGCTTCGCTTTCGCGCTGCTAAAGTTGCCTCGTGCAAACCGCGTAATCTTTTCCCTCATTAGTACATCTTCCTTCAAAATCCATATAGATTTATTATAATATATTCCATTGACTACTGCAACGGAATTGGGATATATTTTAAATAAATCTTACTCGGACAAAGGAACGAACATGGCAGAATACGAACATATAAAGCACACATTTGAACCTGTATACAATCAAGACTCCGAGATTCTTGTTCTCGGCAGCTTTCCGTCTGTAAAATCAAGGGAGCATGGGTTTTATTACGGTCATCCTTATAACCGTTTCTGGAAAGTGCTTGCAAATATTTTCGAATGTGACGTTCCTGAAACCATAGAAGAAAAGAAGCAAATGCTTTTGTCTAATCACGTTGCAATATGGGATGTCATTGCCGAGTGCGACATAATCGGTTCTTCTGACAGCAGCATTAAAAATGTAACGCCTGCTGACATTAAATCACTGCTCGAAACTTCAAACATAAAATACATTTTTGCAAATGGAAAAACAGCAGAGAAATTATACCGAAAATATACCCTTCCCCTGACAGGCCGTGATGTTATTGTTCTTCCGTCTACAAGCCCGGCAAATGCTGCGTTTTCTTTGGAGAAATTAACTTCTGTATGGCGTATTTTGCTTGACATCTGAGCGATGTGCGATAGCTAAATATGGTTTGACATTGTATACTCTATAAATTATAATTTTATCAGGTTTTTAATAAATAAAGAAAGGACTGATTACTATTAAAAAGAACACACCTTTAGTAACACACATTTACACAGCAGACCCTTCTGCTCATGTATTTGATGGAAAGATTTATATATATCCGTCACACGACCTTGAGCATGAATGCGATGACAACGACAACGGAGACCAGTACACTATGGAGGATTATCACATTCTCTGTATGGACGATGTTGATTCAGATTGTGTAGACTGCGGAGAGGTTCTTCATCAGGACGAAGTTCCTTGGGTTTCAAAGCAGATGTGGGCACCTGACTGTGCTTACAAGAACGGAAAATATTATCTTTTCTTCCCTGCAAGAGACAAAGACGGCATCTTCCGTCTCGGTGTTGCAGTAAGCGATACACCTGCAGGAAAGTTTGTTCCTGAAGCTGATTATATCAAAGGAAGTTTCAGTATTGACCCTGCAGTTCTCGTAGATGATGATAACGAAGCATATGTATACTTCGGCGGACTTTGGGGCGGACAGCTTGAGAAATGGCAGACAGGCGAGTATGTAGAAAATCCTGCTCCTGTAGAGGGCGACATGAACGCACTCGGACCTAGAGTTGCAAAGCTTACAGATGACATGCTTCAGTTTGCAGAAGATCCTAAGGAAATCGTTATTCTCGATGAGAACGGCGAGCCATTAAAGGCTTCAGATGAAGAAAGAAGATACTTCGAAGGTCCTTGGATGCACAAGTACAACGGAAAGTATTACCTTTCATACTCAACAGGTACAACCTGTAACATCGTGTATGCAGTAGGCGATAGCCCATACGGACCATTTACATACGGCGGAAAGATTCTCGAGCCTGTTATCGGATGGACAACACACCATTCAATCGTAGAAGTAAACGGCAAATGGTACCTCTTCTACCACGACTCTTCATATTCAAGAGGAGTAAACAGTATGAGATGCGTAAAATATACTGAAATTACTTATAATGAGGATGGAAGTATACAGACGATAAATCCTTATGCAAATGATTAAATAAAAATAAATCCTATTTTTGCTGTTGGTTTTGCATTCGCAAAAATGACGCAATTTCAAAAAATAATCTCCATATTTTGCTATGGGTTTTGCTTCGCAAAAATAACGCAAAATATGGAGATATTTTTTTATATATGGCTTCGCGGGGTGGCTAATCTTGTCTGGTCTATTCTCCTTTAATTTCTATGTATATGATGCACTATTTCGTGTTTAGCATTTTAGTCACACTTCAGTTTTCTCTATTACAAACTGCAAAAGAAATTTTAACTGTTTTGTACTGGCAAGCATCGTTTTTTTTCACCTTAACATAGTCTCGTCAAGAATATTACTAAAGGCTTTAAGGACTTAGGATTATTATATCTATCTCTTATAATTTTATAGAAGCGACAACCATCCCTTAGCTTAAATACTCACAAACCCTTCACACCAATTATCTTCATCAATATTATATTTACTAATATAAATTTTTTTGTGCTTAACGCATAATATTATAGATTTTACTATCCATAGAAACCTTGCAAAAATTACATTCGAACAAACATAATATGCAACTGTTATCTCGTCATCCCCCTCATCCAATACTTTTGTGATAGTTAAAAGATATACTATTCCTTTTTTTTTCTTCAAATTGACCTTAGCGGATTCAATATGAAATCCCGTTTTAAAATCACAAAAGCCAGGAAGTTTAGAAAACCTTTCCATTTTACAAAGAGCATTGGTCTTTGATGAATATATGCCAATAAATTTAGTATCGTAATATTCATTATCCATCCAATGTCTATGATATAAAAGAAAAAGCATCATATTTAAATAACCCCCTTTGTTTACGGCATGCCTATATGGCGCGTTAAATACTTAACAATTTTGCTGTATTCATTATCAGGACCTGTATTCCAGTTTCCCATTCAAGCGTGATTCCCTTATAACTTGTAGGATTTCCTATCGCATCATAGGTAATGGACTGACCATTGTAAGAAGTAAGCAGGTCTTTCCGGTTATTATCACCATATGTGTAACTTATTTCATTAGTGCATGTTCCAACTGTATCTGCAGTTGTGTAAGCATACTCCTGTTTCTTTGTAATGTTTCCTTCTGAATAAGTATACAATATAGTCTTATTCTTTACAGGATCATCCTCACGTATTAACTGTCCGAATCCGTCATACTTGTATCGTCTTACATTTCCCGCGCTGTCAGTAATGGTTTCAATCTGCCCATAATTATTGTAGGTATAGGCTTCATTATAGACTGCACCGTTTCCATATGTATAGTCTATCCTTGATACCTGTTCCGTAGTACGGTTGCCGGACAGATCCTTATACTGGAAACTCTTTTTCAGCACACTGCTGTTGTTTGGTTTGATTACATTGATCTGATATAATCTTCCAAGCCTATCCGTCGTTTCCTTATGGGTTGCAATATTTGAACCATTGAATAAAATGGTTTTCTGTGATACTCCGTTTTCATAATCAGTATCCTGATAATGTTCCGCTATCCATTGAGAAACTTCACCATCAGCTTGCGGATGTCTTTCAAACCTGAAACCATCCTCGGTTGTTTTATGCTCATATAACAACTTGGAGTCATCAGTACTGTATACAGAAGTTTTGTCATCCTCATACCGGGTTATAGTTTCATTTACGGTATCTTCTACACTTGCCAATTCTCCCTGTTCATCATAAGTGTAAGTTCCCTGCCCGTCATTTGTCAAACGGTTTTTTGAGTCATAAATACCGGCAAAGCATCTGCATGTAAGCCAGCGTTCTTATTCTCATTATGAAAATGGCGACAGAGCCGTGCCAATAGATGTATTGGAAGGCTTGCCGCCTAGTGTAATTCATATGTAGATTATTCTGTTGAAAGGAAAGATACGAAAAAATGATAACATCTAAAATTTTCACCAAATTATTAGCTATATAAAAGCAATCTTCTATTTATGACAATTTGTATTCGGTTGTTTTTTTCTTGCCATAATAAAAGGTCTTCCAAGGTTTTTATTTTGCCGTAGAAAAACTTTCGAAACGTAAAACCATCCCATTCCAAATAAATAATCTAAATGTTTTGTTAGTTATAAAATACGACTAAACTAATACTTATATTAAATTATATCATCTTTCGTTACACCTGAAAACTTTTTATTGAACAAAAGATATACTCCCTAATTTTTTCAGAACTTCATTCTGTATCGTATATCTTTTTAGTATAATTATCCCAATAATCCTCGTATCCTGCAGGTAAAAGTCGATGGTTAAATCTTATCTGGCTTTTAGGCACACTATATAAAAATATATAATAAATAATCTGTTGTTCCTCATCTATCAAAGCATATTCTGTCGACCATTCTTCTCCGAGACGCACTGCATAAGCCGATAAATCATCCACCTCAAAAAAATCATTACAATCAAATGCCATTGATCTAATTTTATCATACTCCTTATCAAATATCATTTTATCTATGTATTGAATTTTCATAAAAAGCTGAACACCTTCTCCCAATGGTATCTGTTGATCATATCTGCATAAAAAGTCTTTTACTTCTAAGTTATCAATCCTTTCAGGAAAAAATGGTGAAACACCTTCGTAGCCATGTCTAAATCCCGTAAGCTCCCATATTTCCCTATAATCTTCTTCATGATAATAATCCTTAAATGCTATATAACAACCTGTAAGAATAAACACCATATTAATTATAAGCACAGAAGTAACTATATACTTCTTAAACATATACATCATCCTCCTTCTTTTCCTCTAAAAATATGGAAAGTACTTTAATTTCAAATACACAAATGTTTCTATAAGAAACGACATTGTCCATGCTTTTGTATAAAAATCTACCCTCCAATCATTATTATTTATTTGCATATATCCAGCCCTATCCATTAGCTTATCAACTACCCCATTAGGAATACCTATTTTATTAAATATACCTTTTATAGAAGGTCCAACATAATATACAAGTGCATGAAACCACAATTCTTTAGCAATTCTATACTCACCCATATCTTTATATCCCTTTCCCCACCAATACTTCTTACCTCTTAGTCGTATGATATCTTTTGCATACTTTAAACAAAAAGATTTTGAGAGAAAGTTCCTATGCACGTTAAGATTAAAACCTTTACTTGTCCATTTAAATCCTGGATAATCCTCTGCCCAAAGACCATATATATCAACATTCATTATCGGATTATTATTACAATAGGCACCTAAATTTGCTCCCAATGGTTGCATAATAAACACGACCATCGTTGGATCATCACTATTCAAAAACCTTCCCATATTAGGATCATAGTACCTGCTCTGAAGATAATACCATCCGGTCTCATAATCAAATACATACCCACGGTATCTGAGTGGGTTATAATATCCTATTCCACTTGAAGGCACGCTTCCTGTAGGATATCCCCAGGCATCATAACTGTATGATACAACCTTTGTACCGGAATTATTTACAATTCCTATAACATCGCCCTGCAGGTTTGTCTGATAATGGTATACCGCACCGTTACATGTAAAACTTAACGGACTTCCATTATCGTCATAGCTAAAGAACATCTGCTGACCATTTACCTCATATGCATATAACTGACCATTTACATATGTGTATTTATGTTCTGTGTTTCCAATCTTCTTCTCAGTTCGAAGTCCGTTCACATCATATTTGTAATCAATTATAAGCGAACCTCTGTCATAGGTCTTTAACTGTCTTCCTTTTTCCCATTCAAGCGTGATTCCCTTATAACTTGTAGGATTTCCTATCGCATCATAGGTAATGGACTGACCATTGTACGAAGTAAGCAGGTCTTTCCGGTTATTATCACCATATGTGTAACTTATTTCGTTAGTGCATGTTCCAACCGTATCTGCAGTTGTGTAGGCATACTCCTGTTTCTTTGTAAGGTTTCCTTCTGAATATGAATACAATATAGTCTTATTCTTTACGGGATCATCCTCACGTATTAACTGTCCAAAGCCGTCATACTTGTATCGTTTTACATTTCCTGCACTGTCTGTAATGGTTTCAATCTGTCCGTAGTTATTATAAGTATAGTTTTCATTGAAGGTTGAGCCGTTTCCAAATGTATAGTCTATCCTTGATACCTGTTCAGTAGTACGGTTTACGGACAAATCCTTATACTGGAAGTTCTTTTTCAGCACACTACTGTTGTTTGGTTTGATTATATTGGTCTGAGATAACCTTCCAAGCTTATCTGTCGTTTCCTTAATGGTTGCAATATTTGAACCATTAAATGCTATGGTTTTCTGTGATACTCCGTTTTCATAATCAGTATCCTGATAATGTTCCGCTATCCATTGAGATACTTCACCGTCAGCCTGCGGATGTCTTTCAAACCTGAAACCATCCTCGGTTGTTTTATACTCATATAACAGATTGGAGTTATCAGTACTGTATACAGAAGTTTTATCATCCTCATATCGGGTTATAGTTTCATTTACGGCATCCTCTACACTAGCAAGTTCTCCCTTTTCATTATAAGTGTAAATTCCCTGCCCGTCATCTGTCAAACGGTTTTTGGAGTCATGTATTTATTTCTGTACCATTAGAGTGCCGACTTTAGCCCAATATGTTCCACATTTATTTGCTTGAGAACATTCTGTTCTATTATAAACAAAAAGCTTTGGGGTTGATTTCATGGCATATTACTCACGATTACGCGACCTTCGAGAAGATAACGACCTGTCTCAGAAGGAAGTGGCAAAACAGGTGCATGTAAGCCAGCGTTCTTATTCTCACTATGAAAAGGGCGACAGAACCATGCCAATAGATGTATTGGAACGGCTTGCCGCCTATTATAATACGAGTATGGATTATCTTGTGGAAAGGACGGATGTGAAGAAAGCGTATCCGCCGGGTAAGAATGTGCAAAGTTGATAGTTTTTTAATATCCTTAGTTAATCTGGCAAAGTTGAAACAGGCGGCTGACTTCTGCCAACCGCCCTCACTTTAGATTTTGTTAAGGCATGAAGTAGTATCTCTTTAAAACTTATTATTCATTATATTACCATATCTTCCATACACATATTTCGTCAATTGTGTCATATCCAAATTAATAGATTCGAAATTTACTTGTTTAAGAACATTCCATTCTGTTGCATTATTAGTTTAAATTATGCTTTATTCATCTTTAGTGGGTGTTCGTATGAAAACCAGTTTGTCATAATAGTCATTAAGCAAAGAATCCTCCCTGTCTTTGAAAACATTTATCACAAATTCTTCTGAAGAAAATATGCATTCGCCACTAAGCACATAATCATACCCAGAATATTTTGACGAATTGTTAGAATTGCGAAAATAGACTATAACCTGATTAGTTCCATGAACAAAACAGAATCCAACCTGATGTGTTTGATTATCAACAACGAGTTCTCCTTTAGGATAATAGTACTCATCATCATCTGGGTTTACTACGAACCATGCGGATGGTTCTTCACAAACCCATGTGGCAGCACCATAATCAAAAGGTCGCTTACCATAATATAAATCATAATTACAACCACTTATAACAAAAATTAATACAATGGACAAAACGACTATCAGTAATTTATGCATAATTACCACCATCCTTTCTTTCCAGCTACTCCCCAAAACATCAATATTTTGCATCCGTTCTTTTTTAATATATCAATATATTTCCATATCGATATCCTTCGCTTACCTTTGGTATATGGATCATTATAAAAGTCAAATTTTCCATCTACACCCCCTCCAACCTTAATTCCAGCAACATAATGCAAATTTCCGTTCCATCCCCTATGCTGATACAACACAATAACACAACCAGACAATTCTGCCTTGATTCCCCACAAATTTGTTATGGGACCAGCGGTACGAACAAACCAAAATTTTGACTTTAAATATCTTGTAATTGCCCCAGGAGCTGTACCTAACTTTCCAAATCCCAAAACACCTCCTGCTAATCCCAATCCATCAATAACATATCTATATGTTATTTTATTGCTATAACTTACCATAACATTATAGACAGCGACCCAACCACATCCATTTGGTCCTGTTTTTCCGTATAATCCCCATTTAATATTCCTTATGCTGCTATCCGACTGATCATTAATATATTTTGATGCTTCACCATCTTCATCTATCATATTAACTGGATTATTATCACAATACGCAAACAGATTATATCCTAAAACAGTACCGCTCACTCCCAACATCGTTGGGTCATCCGCATTCAAAAACCTTCCCATATTAGGGTCATAGTACCTGCTCTGAAGATAGTACCATCCGGTCTCATAATCAAATACATATCCACGGTATCTCAGTGGGTTATAATATCCTACTCCACTTGATGGCACGCTTCCTGTAGGACATCCCCATGCATCATAGCTGTATGATACAACCTTTGTACCGGAATTGTTTATAATGCCTATAACATCGCCCTGCAGATTAGTCTGATAATGGTATACCGCACCGTTACATGTAAAACTTAACGGACTTCCATTATCGTCATAGCTAAAGAACATCTGCTGACCATTTACCTCATACGCATATAACTGACCATTTACATATGTGTATTTATGTACTGTGTTTCCAACCTTCTTCTCAGTTCGAAGTCCGTTCACATCATACTTATAATCAATTATAAGCGAACCTCTGTCATAGGTCTTTAACTGTCTTCCTTTTTCCCATGTAAGGGTGTTTCCCTTATAATTTGTAGGATTTCCTATCGCATCATAGGTAATGGTCTGACCATTGTACGAAGTAAGCAGATCTTTCCAGTTATTATTACCATATGTGTAATTAATTTCGTTAGTGCATGTTCCGACTGCATCTGCAGTTGTGTAAGCATACTCCTGTTTCTTTGTAATGTTTCCTTCTGAATAAGTATACAATATAGTCTTATTCTTTACAGGATCATCCTCACGTATTAACTGCCCAAATCCGTCGTACTTGTATCGTCTTACATTTCCCTCACTGTCAGTAATGGTTTCAATCTGCCCATAATTATTGTAGGTATAGTCTTCGTTATAGACTGCACCGTTTCCATATGTATAGTCTATCCCTGATACCTGTTCCGTGGTACGGTTGCCGGACAGATCCTTATACTGGAAGGTCTTTTTAAGCACACTGCTGTTGTTTGGTTTAATTAAGTTGGTCTGGTACAACCTTCCTAGCCTGTCCGTCGTTTCCTTATGGGTTACAATATTTGAACCATTGAATAAAATGTTTTTTTGTGATACTCCGTTTGCATAATCAGCATCCTGATAATGTTCCGCTATCCATTGTACAATCTCACCGTCAGTCTGCGGATGTCTTTCAAATCTGAAACCATCATCAGTTGTTTTGTACTTATATAACAACTGGGAATCATCAGTACTGTATACAGATGTCTTATCATCCTCATACAGTGTTGTTGTATTATTTACATTATCTTCTACACTCGCAAGTTCTCCCTGTTCATTATAAGTGTAAGTTCCCTGACCGTCATTTGTCAAACGGTTTTTGGAGTCGTAAGTATACTCTATGGTATCTTCATTTCCGTAAGTTACTTTTTTAGGTATTCTGTTACTGTTTGACTCGTATTCGTAAGAAACAAGAGAATTTTCTCCATGCTTTATCTCACTTACATCACCAAACGGATTATACAAAATGGTATATGTGTTATTGTCAGTGGTTATTGTCTGACTGTCATCCTCATATGTATAAGTAACCTCCTCGCTAAGGGCAGTGTCAAAATAACCTGTTTTTATATTTGACTGGTGTATTTTGGTCACTTCTCCCATTGAGTTGTACTGATATACAGTTCCTTTGGTTTCGAATGTTGAACCATTATCTGTTATAATCTGTAAGCTCTTATCATTATTATAGGTATATGAATATCCTATTTCGGATGCGTCTGTTTCTTGCATAAGCATGTTTTTATCAGTATCATAGTAATTATACGAATACAGATATTTCCCGTCAGCAGATATCTTGCGTGTCAGCTCATTTCCTGCCGCATCGTATGTATATGTTGTAACAGCTCCCCTTTCATCCGTTTCACTTAAGATGTTACCATAGGAATCTGTTACGGGTGTTGGGATTGGTGTAGGCGTTGCTGTTGGTACCGGTGTCGCTGTTGGAATCGGTGTCGCTGTTGCTCCCGGCACAGGTGTTCCCTCTGCTCCCTCTCCTGCAATTCTCTTAAATTCAAAATTACTGATATATACATTATTCTTCTGACCGTTTATTTTTAAGTACATGACTATGATTGGTGCATCAAACTCAAGTGTAACCTCACCAAGTATGTACTGCCAGTCTGAAACATACAGATTAGGCTTTATTTCAATTGTTTCTGTTTCACCATCACTGCCTCCGCTACCTAAGCGTAATTCTATTGTCACACCACGGTCACTCTCAGGACCATTTCCTTCACCCTGAAAACTGCCCTTAAGCCATGCGCCAAAAAGTAATGTGTCTCCCTTTTTAAATAAAGTTGTATCTGTAACGGCATACTCCATTGTATAATCCTGATCGTATGCAGTGGTTAATTCATCATATACTTTTCCACTCAGAACAGGAATGCTGTTATCATGATTTTTTCTTTCAAGCGGCAAAGAGTCATAATTTCTTATATAGGCAAGGTTATTACCGATTACTGTTGATCTGATATCAGAAAAGCCCAAAAGCTGTCCCTGCTCTCCGCCGTACTGTGGGAAAACTGCTTCACCTTCCTGATTTCGTACTGATGTTACCTTTCCATAACGGTCAAACTGATATATCTCCTTGTTTCCGTTTAAATCAGCAATCGTTGTCTGCATGGTATCATACGTAAAAGTGAGCTCGTCACCTTTTGTACGGTTTCTTCCATACTCGGTAATTTTTTTCACTTTTGTATAGTAATATGGATTTGCTGAATTATTCTCATTAAAATTATAATAACTGATATCTATTCCACTGCCGTCATCATTACTGAGTATTTCGATACGCGAATCCTCAACAGCGCATACAGAATAGTTTTCATCATCATACTTTACCTTTACCTGAACATAGACACTCACCGGACTATAATATTCATAGGAAACTTTTTTGATAACAGTAGTTCCGGTCTTGCCTAAGTACTGTATTTCTGTTATACGGTTGTTATTATTATAGACAAACTTGTATCTTCCGCCTGCTCCGTCTGTAATCTGATTTATCTTATCAGTTGCCAGGTATGTTATTTCTATTTTTGATGTTTCTGCCTGTGCCTCATCTTCTATGCGGATAAGATTACCGTCACTGTTAAAGAACAGCTTATGCCCCTCAGGATTGGTGATAGACATTGCTGTATAATCATTAAATATCGTCCCGCTGACATTTAACTCATATCCTGCATTCTGTTCATCTGTTATTTTGCCATCCTCATCATTTTTAAAATACAGATAGCCTCCCTTTTCAGTACGGAATTTCCACCTGGCTGTTGCACTATCCCACATCAATTTCTGATGATAGTTGGTAAAGAATGCCCCACCAAAGCCTGCGCTTGCATCAGCACCTCCGGCAGTATTTACTCTTTTAATCGAAACAGGCATTCGGTTCCCAGGAATTGCAAGGTCTTCTGCTTCATACTGCATATATCCGGTAAAGTCATTAACAGTTATAGTTCCCGCTTTTCCTGCAGATGCCGTATGACAACTCATGTCAGCATAGTCTCCTGCAAGTATGGAATATTCCGTTACGATAGATGGACAATTACTTGTGGCATTTATTGTAGGGATTGTAAATGACCCATTATTGGTAAATATGCCTATCTCAAGCCCATAGTTCTCTACTTTTTTTGAAAAGTCCTGTGCATATGGAGTAATGTCTAAAACTGTTGGCGAATCAACAGTGGCATAATCCAATATATCCGACTCGGTAGTCGGACGGTTACTGTATGTAAGCGTAGCCGGATCCCATGCTGATGTAACACGCTTTACCTGTATTATAGGGTTACCCTCTATAGATTCTGCATTCAAATATAGTTTGGAGCTTATTATCGCTGTATCACTATTTGGAAGCGAATTACTTTTGAAATAATACGCTGACATATAATTTGCATAAAGAGGTACACTGGCAGATCCACTAAGATTAGAGGTAGCAAATCTTGAAAATACATATCCGTCTGTAAACTGGTTATCACTCTTTAACAAGGTTACCGTTGGATCTATAGTGACAGGAAATTGACGCTTTTCACTAAGCATCCATTCGGAAGAAGGACTGTATACAACCTGATACCCGTCTTCATTTTCGACAAGCGATGTTTCAATATCATAAGATATGTTTTCTTCTCCCGAAGCATCAAACATATATGGAGCTTCTAAAGCAAACACCGGTTTTTTCTTTGATTTTTTATAAAACAAAATTCTGCCGTCTTCTGTTTTATCAGCATTTAACTTTCCTGCATCAATCTGATATACATATGACTCCTGTACCGCATCTTTATTATTAATAATGATACTTTCCTTTATTCGGTCTGAAGATGACTGGTAGGATATCGAAACATCTTCCTCTTCATCTGTATATGTAATCTCTCCGGTTTTATACTCCGGAAGGATGTCATTATTAGGCTTGTCCTTTTCTAAAGTACTTACATTTTCTTCAAGCACTGCAGCAATCTTATCTTCCCTGTTTTGAAGACTCGCTTTTGTAAACACACGTGTTTCCCCTGCAGATGTGAATGCAACTTCTGATTCTTCTTCTACACTTACATCTGTTTCTACTGCTGTTTCATTTGCAGTTTCTGATACTATTTCATTTGTAGTTTCTTCTGCACTTTCTTCTAAGGTTTCTACTTCCTGTGAAAGCTCTTCTATGCTTACTACTGAAAGCTCTTCTACGGTCTGCTCTGCAATGTCAGGAGCTTCTTCTTCGTTTCCCTCCGCTACTCCTGCATTCTCCTCTGTGATAGCTGTAACATCTTCTATACTTTCTTCTACATCCGGCTCATTTTCTTCCTGTTCAACCTCATCATTTATCATCTGCATTGAAAGTGTATAGTCTTTGTACTCAATCTCTACAGGATCCTGTAATTCTTCAGGGAAAGACACCTGATAATTTCCCTTGCGGTTTTCATAAAATGTCTTTTCGCCCCTGATTACTTTCTGTAACCGGTTGTCAATTTCGTCGTACTTGTCCCCATTCTTATAATGAATAGGTTTCATTGCTGTTACCTGCACATAAGTTCCGTCACTGCGCAAGTAGCTTTTGCTGTACTCAGTTCTGAATTCCTCTGCCTCCTCAACAATTTCCGGCATCACCTCCGCCGGTGTCTGCTGAGTCGGTAACTGTGTTTCCACCCCATTAACTTTAGCCTCTGGTTTTGCACTAACTAACATCTGACCTATCAGGCCACATATAATTAATACACACAACAATGAACGGGTTCTTTTTTTGATTATAGTTTTTTTCATTTGCTTTTTGTCCAATTATCCTGTAATTGGATTCCTCCTTTCTTCCGTTCTATATATATAAACGATTGAAAAGGAGATTTCATGACAAAAACTTTAAAAATAGTGCAAATTGGGCTAAATTGTTTATATTTCCTTTTATAATGACTAATTTCTTGCACATATTTAGTGTTGGCTTGCTGTGTACGTATATAATATTTTATCCTTCTAATTTATCTGTAATGCATAATTACTTTCATATGCTCTTCTAAAATCCAGTAGTTCCTTTTTATTATATCATGTTAGCCCAATATGTTCTAACTTTATTTTTTGAGAACATTCCGTTCTATTATAAACAAAAAGCTCTGGAGATGATTTCATGACTGATTACTCACGAATTCGCGACCTGCGAGAAGATAATGACCTGTCTCAGAAGGAACTGGCAAAACATCTGCATGTAAGCCAGCGGTCATATTCTCATTACGAGAATGGCGACAGAGCCATGCCAATAGATGTGTTGAAACGACTCGCCGCCTATTATAATACAAGTATAGATTATCTTGTGGAAAGGACGGATGCGAAAAGACCTTATCCGCCTGGTAAGAGTATGAAAAATTAATTTTTTGTATAATGCTTCGCGGAAATGGCAATTCTTGTCCGGTCTGTTCTACTTTACTTTCTATGCATATGATACCACATTTCGTGTCTATCATTTTCGCCGCACTCCAGTTTTTAATCAGCAAATTCTGTAAACAAAACTTCTATCTCATCCTGCCCGTAAAGAACACCATCACTTATAAATTTTTCTATTTCAACATGGTCGTCTTCAAAAAATTCAACTTCCCAACGCTGACCAGGAACAGCTACTTCTATCAATATACTTTCTCGAATTTTATTAATACGATAATATATTTTCCTTTTATCTAACTCCTCTAAAAAACATAGTAATCTTTTCATTATCTATTAAACCTCGCATCTGTCAATAATTTATATATTTCTTTATATATCAGCCTCCTTCTCAAATAGTAACTACATATATTATTTAAATACCAAAATGAACTATATATTTATTTTCATCAATTGCAATATTACAAAGCTTTATTAGTTCCTTTATTTTGGGTTTGTCCTCAAGAGTCAAAAGCACTTGTACCAATTCGGGTACATTTTCCGCCTCTATAATTGTAATACCATGGTAAAATAATCCCTGTTCTTTGTTGTCCAGTATATCCCAATATGTCGGAATATGGGCAAAAGCTTCGACATTATCTAATATTATATCATCGGATATACTTATGCACCTTTTACTGAAAATTTTTTTGAGTTTTCGATGCTCAGCCATAATAGGATTAAGAAATGTAATATCATTGTCATCGGGATCAATATAAGTATACTTAAGGATTTCCTCTCTGTCCGACATAATAAAATCGTGTATTAGCATAATAAGTATCACCTTTATTTATGAATAATATATCTTGTTGTTAAGAAAGTTAAATTGCTCCAATTTATTTCATTACTTTGATAAATGTATCTGCTTCTCCATTAGGGTTTGCTTTTTGGGTTGCCTCAATATCATACCACGCATATTCAAGTCCATGAATTATGATAGGAATTGGTTTTTTAAATTTATTTAATACAAAACCTTCTTCTTGCAATTTCCTTGCAACATTGGCAGCAATTCCAAGCAATTCATAGTGACCAACAGGGCCTTTTCCGATGTAGTTGTATTTTTCATCATACATATTTTTCGTATCTTCAAAACCAATATTTTCGATACCTTGCTCCGCATACCATTGATACAAAGCTTCCGTGCATTCGTCAGATTCATCTATGTCAATTATGCTTGTTTCGTCCTGTCTCCAAAAAGCATAGTTCCATCTTTCCTCGTCAAGCGGACCTGCTCCTCCGCAATCCTCCTCGGTGTTATAACTAATAGCCCAAGTTGAGACATTGGTAAAGTTCTTGAACTCGTATGCCTCATTAGAATAAACGAAGAATGAAATAGCATATATGCCGTCCTCATACCAATTTAGCATTTCAGATTTAACTTTGTCGTACAACATTTTTTCAATATCAATCATACTATACACCCCACATAATTTTTATTTTTCGAAATCTATTTTTTTGACTATTCAAATAATCCTCCCAATGTTTATACATTTGCTCTGCACCAATTGATTCGCCATCCTCTATTGGCATATAGCGAACAAACTTTTCAACGCTTTTTGGAAAACCGAAATCAGCATATACTATTTCAACTGCTCTTAGTGGATCTTCAAATTTTTCTTTATTTTCAAAAAGCAAGCTTAACAATATATACATTATCTTATCTTTTGCCTCTTTTTTCTCGTTCTCTATTTCTTTACATGCAAGTTTAGCAACATACTTTTCCAGTATTTCTTCCTTTGTCACCTCAAATGCTTTTGAGATTGCTAGTTCTGTTACTTCTTCCTCAACTGTTTCATTACCAAGCAATGAAACGGCATATTCAATTGCTGAATTTTTATCAAAATATCCATTACTGACAGCAAATAAAATATCATTCCAATTTATATTCACTAATTCTGTAGCATATGAAAAAGGAATTTGAATAGATAATGAATTTGTCGGGAGCTTACTTTCAACAACCAATTTATCTATTAGGTCATTGGTGAAATATTTAATTTGTATTTCCATTAATACCTCCTCGCTACTTAAACAGCTAAATTCACAAAGACAATGCAAAAGCTTTATTATTCGGTAGTGTCATAAGACGAATCTTCCTGTTTCTCAGAGAACACTATAACGTCTTTATCAAACAAACGATTATCTCTAATTTTCATTTTAACAACTATTGTTCGGATATAAAGTTCCTTAGAAGTAAATCTTTTTACGGAATAGTTTTGCGCAGGTAATTCATGAATTTTAACATCATGCAGCGCTAACATTAACGCTTCTTTTGCCATTTTGTATGCTTGTCTTTTACTAAAGGCACAGGATAAACATTCTGGTATGTCCGGAAACGAAATCGATATTCCATCTGAGTCGACTTCAAAAATAGCCGGATATTTTAAAGTAATCTTTTTGTTCATATTACCGTAGCTTCACCCTCTCCAAATAAAACTAATATACCTACTCACTACCATATTTCATTTTCATTGTATTCTTCCCGTCCGACAGATGTCAATTTATTTTTGAAGTCATACTTCTAAGATGAAAAGCATTCTTTTGAAAATATTCTTGACTAATACACTAACCTAATTGTATATTATTTATAGAAGGTGATGCACAGCCTTATAAATGAGCAATTTATAAGTGGGTGATGCACAGCCCTAAAATGAGCGATTTAACAGATAGCAGAGGCTACTTGGTCTCTGCTATTTTTTTACAAAGAAAGGCAGGTATATGAGAAATAACATAAGAATTTACGAAGTTAAAAGTGAATACATAAAATATTTAAGTAATTATCAAAAACATATTTTTTCTCAAACAGACGAAAAAAGCAACCGAAAGTATATCGGTATTATTTTTGAAATAAAGGGCATAAAATATTTTGCACCGTTATCATCGTACAAGGATAAACACAAGCAAATGAAAGAACGGGTGGACATCATTAAGATAAAATCTTATGCCGTTATTAATCTAAACAATATGATACCAGTTCCAGATAGTCAGATTATAAATATTGATATAAACAAAGAAAAAAATGCAAGTTATAGATATCTACTTCAAGCCGAAAGTCGTGAAGTTAACAAACAAAAGGGTCTAATACGCAAAAATGCCGAAATTGTGTACACTCACAAAAAGTTCAACGGTGTTTCTACACCACTTGCCAAAAGAACAAACGATTTCAAGTTATTAGAAAAACTCTGCAGAGAATATCGATAATTTTCTCCTACCCTCTCCTACAAACAGTACTCGCCATCACAATCATAACAACACAATCAACCAATGTCACAACCCCAAATACTGTTGCAAACGATGCCGGCAAAACTTCCTGCCATATTGTCATTATAAGAATCAGAATAGTTATCACAGACATTCCAACACCTACAACCCTGCAAAGCTTTTTTTGATTATATTTGTCTTTGTCTTCTTTGCTTGCCGTATTATAACCCGCAATCAGCCACGACCCTCTGCCTAAAAGCAACAAAACGCTCATCAACGCCATAATGGTAAAAACAACCCACATAATCCAATCAGGACCATTACTGATATCCTTAAGCGTCATATGCCTTCCCTCCAAACATCTACTATTTATATAATAAAACAAATAAAACTAAAAAACTACTATCTGTGTAACACTCGCATAAAAAAATAGCATTAACATTAAAACTTTGTAACAATGACATGCCCTACCCCATAAGATAGTGATGTAAAGATAATTTGGAGGCAAAAACATGAGTGATTTAGCACAGGCTAACTGCGGTGGAGAATGTAGTTGTGGAGGAAATAACAGCTGTTGGATTATTATTCTTCTTCTTTTATGTGGAGGATGCGGAAATAATTCAGGTTTCTTCTCAGGCGGAAACGACTGCGGATGTGGCGGAAATAACGGCTGCGGAAGCATCATCTGGATAATTCTCCTTCTTTCATGCTGTGGTGGCGGAAACTTCTGCTAAGAACAGGTTCTGACAGCAAAATAAGCTGTACGACAAAAAGGGCTGTGCGATGATGCACAGCTCCTTTGAGACTGTGAAAGTTTTTCTGTAAATTAAATATGTATATCAGGTCTTCTATGATAAAATATAAAATCATAGGAGGCCTTTTATTATGGCAAGAGAAAAGAAACCTGTACACAAAGTACAAATGACAGAAGGAAAAAGAAACATCATCCATCAGCTTCTGGAAGAATATGATATCCAAACGGCTGAAGACATCCAAGATGCTCTCAAAGATCTTCTTGGTGGCACCATCAAAGAAATGATGGAAGCCGAGATGGATGACCATCTCGGATATGGAAAATCCGAACGTTCTGATAGTGATGACTATCGTAATGGTTACAAGAGCAAGAAAATCAACAGTAGCTATGGCTCTATGGAAATCCGCGTGCCACAAGACCGAAAATCTACATATGAACCACAGGTTGTCAAGAAACGTCAAAAAGACATTTCTGATATTGACCAAAAGATTATCTCTATGTATGCAAAGGGAATGACAACACGACAGATTTCCGAAACCATCGAAGATATCTATGGATTCGAGACTTCTGAAGGCTTCATTTCCGATGTTACAGACAAAATATTACCGCAGATTGAAGATTGGCAAAATCGACCGTTAGATGCGGTTTATCCGATCCTTTACATTGATGCAATTCATTATTCTGTGCGTGACAATGGAATCATCCGCAAACTAGCTGCTTATGTCATTCTTGGAATCAATGCAGAAGGAAAAAAAGAAGTTTTATCTATCAACGTAGGAGATAATGAAAGTTCCAAATATTGGTTGTCTGTATTAAATGAATTGAAAAACCGAGGTGTAAAAGACATTTTGATTATCTGTGCAGACGGACTCTCTGGCATCAAGGAGGCAATATCCACCGCTTTTCCTAAAACAGAATATCAAAGGTGTATTGTCCATCAGGTCAGAAATACATTGAAATATGTTCCAGACAAAGATAGAAAAGCCTTTGCTACGGATTTAAAGACGATTTACCATGCAGCCGATGAACAGAAAGCAAAAGCTGCTTTGGACCGGGTAAATGAAAAATGGACACCGAAATACCCAAATTCCATGAAACGTTGGTATGATAACTGGGATGCAATCACCCCGATTTTTAAATTTTCACCTGTGGTCAGAAAAGTCATTTACACGACCAATGCGATAGAAAGTTTGAATTCTACATACCGTAAGTTAAATCGACAAAGAAGCGTATTTCCGAGTGACACAGCCTTACTGAAAGCACTCTATTTGGCAACTTTTGAAGCAACCAAGAAATGGACTGTTACGATTCGAAATTGGGGGCAGGTATATGGTGAATTAAGCATCATGTACGAAGGACGGTTACCCGAATAACCCCTTAATCATTAAATAATCAGACAGACGCAGATGCGTCTGTGCTTGACATGCAAAGAATCAACTGTTATATATAAAACAAGGTCGGAAGTCTCTCTTTTGAGTTCCTTCCGACCTTCATTATCATAGAAGATTTGAATTTACAGAGTTTTTTTCACACACTCAAATAATTAGCGCGACAGCTCAAGTTTAGTTTCCAGTTTTTAATTAAAACTATACCTATAACAGGGAATATATTTATACCTATACACTCATAACAAAACATTCTGCAATATTTCAATAACAAAATAAATATCTCATGTACTAATTAATTATTTAAATATTATCTACATACATTATGCGCATGAAGAATACATTCTGAAATATCAACATAATACAAATCATATCTTTGATAAGGATAATTATGTCCTTCTTCACGATACTCTACCAAATAAAACAAATCACCGCATTCAAGAAATGATTTATATTTATATTTGCATGGTAGTTCGTGTAATTTTATCCCTTCTTTTATATTATTCATATATCGACTTATTTTATCAATGTTAGCTTCAGTTACTTCGACAAATTCTGACATTTCATAAAATTCTTTTATTGTATTCTCATCATAATAATATTTATAATAATCAAAATAATCTTGAAATGATGTAGCAGTATACGCTTTCTCATCTATTGCCTTTGGAAGCTTTATTCCGTGTCTTAAATAAGACTGATTGCATCCTATCATTGACGAAATCAATATAATTATAATACCACTGTATAAAATATACTTCATATATTACTCCTTCCTGTTAAATACATTTACAGTTAATATCTATTACCGAAATATTTTTGACTTTTAAACATCAAATTACATACTATATTTACCGCCTACTATACATCACTTATGTAGCAATAAGTATACATTCATATCAACCCTCAACAATCTGTTTAAATAAAATTTATCTAAAAGTCAGGTGACTAAAATCTACTAATACCTCATACCAAGAATCTTGACTCTGTCTAGAATTTCCTTGCCCATTTTTACTCCCATACCAAAAGACCTGCCCTCAACCAGCCACAGATTCTGCGGTTCTTTGTCCTCATGCTTGACAGTAGATTTACCAGCCTTACGGAATTGGTTTTTAAATTAAAGAATTCATCTCGCACCTTGAGCACAATATTCACAATTGCTTCTACAACACAAGCAACAATTATTGCTCAAGAATAGATTCTTTATCAATTACTATATCTCGCGGAAATCCTGTAAATATAGTTACATCACAAGAATCATTTTCCCCATATGTAATTCCCCACCATAGTTCATAAGGTATATATAATGCTCCGTTATAGTGCTTGATAACCAACTCATTAAAATACGAACCAATTACATCAAAGTCGTCAATTGTAAAAGAAAAATGACGAAAATAGTTATTAAAAATATGGATAAACCCACTATCATCATATTCCTGAGAAACAACAAAATTCTCATTGTTATCAATACTCGATTTCGAAGCTTTAATTGTAACTACAAGATTTACCCCTTCTAATTCATGGTCTAGTTCTTCATCGACAAAGTCATCATATTGAATATTAACTATTTCGCAATCTAAATCTTCTATTCTAAGCAATTCTAACAATTCATTTTTTGTTGTAATTTCTATAACTTTAGATTTAGTTATTAAACCCAATCCTAAAAATATCCCA
The DNA here is from genome assembly GCA_015057375.1 of Lachnospiraceae bacterium. Classification (GTDB taxonomy): domain Bacteria; phylum Bacillota; class Clostridia; order Lachnospirales; family Lachnospiraceae; genus V9D3004. Next base: position 6,413 of record SVEM01000007.1, on the reverse strand, counting down.
CCTAATAATATTACAATACCTCCTATTACCAATACAAATTTCTTCATTTCTCTAAACCTCCTACTCGTATTTGGTAGTGTTTATAGTCTTTCTCCAAGGACTTTATGCTATACTATTGAAGATACTGTGGATTGATTTTTTTTCTCATATCACTCTATTGTTACAGAAAAGCTCCAATCACAGTATCTTTAAATATTTGTTAATCAATTAGTACCGCATGACGATTTATCTTGAGAAATCCTAACAATCATATATATTAGCGTCAAATCTTTTCCAAATCCAATATCTCCTTATAAAGCACCTTCAAAGATGCTTTATTTGTCATGCAGTTTTCAATGTTCGACTATATCTTAAATGCATGCATTTCTGCAATTCATTCAGACTATATCATCTTTAGACATGCCTTTTAATAGAAAGTCTTTCTGTGAAAGTTATTGACACATCATGTGCCCAAGTTTTCTTTTTACCATGTGATTTATATTCTTTATCTTTTTCATACTTACCACTTTCCAACTTTTTTTAATAAACTAGATATGTTTTTGAAAGTATGTCCTATTGATATCCAACCATTTATATGATTATTAAGTTTACTTCTATAAAGAATAAATCCCTGTGATGGTCTATTTTTATTATTAATAAGAAATCTATTGTATGTATCATCTCCTATAACACGATGTTCAGTTCTTGCCTTTTTTTTGTAGAAAAAAAGTATTTTTTTCTCTTGATGTGGGTCTCTATAATGTGTTCCATCACAACATACCAATTGTCGTATATCATGATTTAAATAAAATATTGTCGCAGGATTAGTTCGTATATAATCTATATGTCCAGCATTACATGATAACAGTATTAACGTATCAATTTTTCTTTTTTTTAATTTACTAAAATTAATATGTGATACGCTATGTGGACTTCCGTGAAGGTTTATTATCATTATATCAATCTTAGCAAGTTTTCCACCTTGAGTAGTACATTTCCTATTCCATACATTTGTAAAATCATTTTCATTTGATATGAAATATTTATATACTAAGTACTTCTTTCTAATCTCTCTGACATTAATATCTGCTGCTATTCTTTGATCATCACCATAAAGATACATTGCATAATAACCACTCGAATCAGATAAGCATATTGGATTATTATAACAATATATTAATAAATTATGCATCATGTATTTATTAATATATGTACTTTCTAAACAATCACAAGCAAATACTGGTTCATCCGCATTCACAAACCTACCGATTAATGGATTATAATAACGAGATTGGAGATAGTACATACCAATTTCCTGATCATAGTAATAGCCACGATATCTAAACGGATTGATAGTAGCAATTCCACAATTAGAACTGTCATAAATTACTGTACATACTCCCCATGCATCATAGCTGTATCCGCATACATCGTTTGCATCCGCATCAGTAACCGCTATGACATCTCCCTGAAGGTTCTTTCGGAAATAGTATGGTGCATTATTATACAGTATTCCGCATATACTGTCTTCGCAGTCATACAGCGGTATCAGAGTGTTTGCTCCCCATGTTTCACGAAGTATCTTCGTTCCTTCAAGCATGTAGGTATGCTTTACTCCGTTTACGGTCTTTGATGTCCTTATTCCGTTCGCATTGTAGGTATAGGTGTTCGCATCAAAACTCTTTAACTGGCGGCCTTTTTCCCATGTAAGGCTGTGTCCCATGTAGCCTGTAGGATTTCCCTGTGCATCATATGTTATGCTCTGTCCGTCATATGCAGTAAGAAGGTCCTTCCAGGCATTGGCTCCGTATGTGTAGGTATGCTTTGTTGCCTCTGTAATGTTACCGTTTTCATCACATACACCCTTCTCTATGATATTTCCGTAATTATCATATGCATATCCTGTTGTTACATCATTTACCTTTTCAGTAAGGAGCTGCCCGAGTGCATCATAGGTGTATTCGGTTGTTCCTGTTTCAGAGTCAACAACCTTTGTAATCCTCTCTTCAGCATCATACTCATACGAGAGTGTGCGTCCGTCAGCAAATACTACCTCTCTTACAAGCTGCGTAACGGCACTTGACTTGATTTTTTCATTTTCCTGATGTTCAGCCGTATACTCTCCGGTATGGCAGCTGTACTGTCTTGACAGAACTCCGCCTCCAAGCTGCAGCTCATCAAATACCTTTCTTCCAAAACTGTCAGTCCTTGAATGGGACATTATCATTCTTTCCCCGACGGAAAATCTTGCTACCTGTGCATTATCACTTGGATATTCATATTCTGTGACACGCTCACTGCCCGAAGCCGGGATTACTCTCTTCTTTGTCTGTCTTCCGTTCTCATCATAACTGTAAAAGATTGAGTTTACAAGCGTCTTTCTTATGACCATTTCAGAAGAGTTCAGTACTATCGTGCTTTCAGTGGCACGCATTATGCGACCGTCTTCGTATGTGTAATTATATTCCTTATTGCTAAAAATATCAACAGACCTTACAATGTTTCCCTGTCCGTCATACACATACTTATAATGAGCCTTAAGGTTATTATCTCCGTCATGCCATTTTTCTGATACCAGCTGGCCTTCCTTGTTATACGATGTCTGCATGTAATCACCGTTTGCATAGCTTATCTTCGTATACTCCCATAAAGTCTTCTTCTGAAAGGCCTGTCTCTATACCGGTTCTTATAAGCTGGATGTCATCGAAGTATGCTGTTCCTGTGTTATAATTGTATTCACAGAATACCAACATATACTCAAACTTATTGATTGTTTGCCCTTTCACTCCATTTCCATTATAGAAACTTCTTCACTACTATGGACTCGGCTGACTTCTCACAGTTCGTAGTAGTCATTAGACTTCATTGCTTCTAGCCAACTTATCTCACTGAACCCAGCCTTTTATGTGATTTCTGTTCGTCAAACCAGAGGTTTGCTTACAACTTCCTTCAGATTCCACCTCGCGATGGACACCCTTGCTGTTCGGCTATACACTTCCCACTACTTGGGCATGTTCGGGACTTTCACCCATTAGAGCGCGCCCATGGCGCAAGCTAAAAAACGGCATCTCATAAGAGATGCCAAAAAATACATATTAATTAAATCACTTGATTAACTAATTTATTATATAAAATTAGCCATCAATTAAAACATCTGTTCCAGACGGAAGTGCCAAACTCCAAAATCCTAAATCGTATTTCGTCCCGCAAATATCTACAGTAACCTTATTGACTGGTAAGGCAGTGCCATTTACCGTAATTTCATCTATTTGCGGGTTTAAAAATACATTGTAATAAATATTCTTTTTCACTCTTCCTATAATTGGCGTAATGTCATTATAGCTCTTAAAATCCTCTGTTAATAATTCTGTGTCTATTCCATGTCTTACACTACAACTATATCCACTTTTTGTTTTTTCTAAATAAACAATTTCTAATGAATTAGATGTTGTATACAAACATACAGCCCCATCTTCTCCAAATTTAATAGAAGAAATTACTTCATCGACAAAAGTTGAAGACATGAAAAGGTCTTGGTTTAGATATTCCGCATCAAGAGAAATTGGTGCAGATGAATTATCATATATTCTCTCCTTAATTGTCATAATAACAAATATTATTAATGATATAATGAATATATAGAGCCATTTTTTGTTTATCATATAAATCTCCATTCCGCTGCCTTTCGGTTGGTAGCACAACTAGTAATGAAAGTGTTTTACACTTTCAAGTTTTCGTGATACAATTTTCTTAAGTATTATGGCATCCCGACATCAATGTTAGAAACACCCACCAGTTTTCGTTTTGTTATTGGTGTGCAGGTGTGCATATTTTCTTGGAGTGGGAATACCACTAATTAGTTCATTATGCGAGCCTTCTTTTTGTATCTATACCAAATAATATATATGCTCTACAAACCAATCAAATACACGGGAAACAAAAACCATATTTCTCTAATACAGTTTTTAATGCATTTATGTCCTTAATACATATATATCTGTTTGAAACTCCAATTCTTGCCTTTGAACAGCCGTCACATGCTGGGCACACAACAAGTTCATTATCTCCGTCGGAAAATGTAATAGAAATATCCCTAGAAAATCCACATGAGGGATTATCTTCATATGATATGCCTTTCAAGTTTTCTTTAATTATTCTAATATCATTTTCATCAGTAACTATTATATCAATTTGCTTATCGTTATAATAATATTTTAGAGACACTCTCGATGCAAACAATGTATCAATATAATTCCTTTTTCCTATAATCAATAAAATTACACTAATAATTATAATTAAAACTATACAAATTCCTGCCACAATAATCTTATTTTTCATAATATACTCGTATAATCCAATTATCCCTTATGGGTGATTGGATTTACTTTTTCCTTTTTTATTTTTGGTTATATCAAGGAACTCATATGTTCCTGTATAATACTTAAAGCACTATTGTCCGTTGGTTAATGACAGTTGAGTACAAACCCTATCCAAAAGGATTTTATCACATCTATTCTTTAAAGTCATTAACCAGACTGCGTGATTCGGTTGTTCGTCAACGCAGCTTATATATGGTCAAGCTAACAAACTACAAAGTATTCTGACACTGTACAAAACTACGGATGCAGAAGTTGAACATCTTGAAGCAGAGATTATTCCGCTTATATCGGAACTTAATCCACACATGCTTACCATTCCCGGAATCGGTCCAATTACAGCTGCTGTGATTGTTTCTGAATATGGCGATTTTAATCGTTTTTCATCGCCGTCCAAGATGTTATCGTTTGCAGGCTTGGAACCCGGATATTATCAGTCCGATACAATGGAGTTCCGTGAGAAAATGGTAAAGCGTGGCTCATCACAACTTCGGTATATCCTTATGAACTGTGTTGTACCGCTCATTCGTTTTGACCCTGTATTTGCATCTTATTACCATAAGAAACATTTGGAGGGAAAACCTCACCGGGTAGCACTTTCCCATACTGCAAAGAAATTTGTGCGTGTGATTTATACATTGGAAACTAAGGGCATTGATTACGATGCATCCATGCTCCGTTAACTGAGTAGTGGCAGTTAACTATATTTCATTTTCAAAATCCTCCAGCGAAATTTTTGTAGTCAAAACTCCGACTATGATCTATGCTATCGAAACAAATTTCTATGGCAGCGGCGGCAGCAAGCTCAACGAAACAGCAAGAAGCTATAAAACTCTTGCTATGGCCATCTTCAATGTATACTATTTAAATAGAATATACATATATCCTAGATTATTTAGTTTTACCATTAGTATTAATGTACGATTGCCTTTATCTTCGGATTTTATACAGTATCATTAGTATAAATTTTTGTTTTTTTGCATCTTATTGCTGTTAACTTCTGTCTTTTGCAAGTATATTATTAATATACTTGGTAAATTATGTCAATAGTTATTTTTTATTTATTGTAAAATATTTGTGTTCGTATTCAAAATATACTTTACGGATTACATTCCGCCATACCTAATTTTTCCAAATTATATACAAATACATTTTTGGTTTTTACCCAAGACCGCAATTCAGTTTGCGCTTTCGATATAAATTGGCGAATTGGAGTGTTATTGTCAACTTTTAATATAACATTTTTCCATAATACTTTGCTTTGAAAGCAGTGATTTAAATTGAAGTTCCTGTTTAATATGTTTTTTGCGTTTCATAAACACAATTAAAACTTCTATCAAAACATTTGCCATCAATAATGCCAATACCAAATACAATGCTTTTGCTCCCAACCATACCGAGAAAAGCCAATAAACTGCAATGTATCCTACAATTTCCAATACAATCGGTTCAATAAGGACATTCCAAACAGCTAACCATCGGTTCAGTTTTTTATTATTTCTTGAAAAATCATCTGCGATTTCCTTTTCACCACTCACATTTGCAAATGAAGGTTTTACTGTTTGCCCGTTGCCTTTTATTAGCACGTAATCATAATATGTTTGTATATCCCAATCAACATATAAACATTGAGTAAATATCTCAATTTCCTGAAAACTACATATATAATTTTTCTCAAATGTACAACCTATTACCAAATGATATTCTTTCATTAATTTAAACGGATCGTCAAACAAACTAAGAATTTTTAATATTTTCGAATCTTTCGTAGCTAAAACTGAATAACTTCCCATTGTTTTCTTAAAAGATAATATTTTAAACTTATCATTTGTTATCTCGATAAATTGCCCTGACTCTAAACAAGCATATTTATCGTCAATATTACAAACGATTTTTTCATTTGACTTATTCGTAATTTTCATAAAATTCTTGCATGGTGTATTTACTCCTGAAATACATCCATACCCTCCTACATATTATATAGTAGTAGTGTTTATAGTCCCTCTCCAAGGACTGTGTATGCTATACTATTGGATATGATGTTGGGGTCAAAAAGTG
>SVEM01000047.1 GCA_015057375.1 Lachnospiraceae bacterium | reverse complement strand
CACAGACTACATTTCTTGGGAACTTTAAAGATATATATACTAAGGCTGAAAGAGCTATATACACACCGGGCCCTGCATTTCTTAATGTTATGGCACCATGTCCGAGAGGATGGGGTTATGAGACATCTGACATGATGGAGATATGCAGACTTGCTGTTGATACTTGTTACTGGCCGATGTTTGAAGTTGTGGATGGAACATGGACACTTACTTATAATCCAAAGAAAAAACTTCCAATTGAAGATTTCTTAAGACCACAGAGAAGATTTAAGCATCTTTTCAAGCCGGGAAACGAGTATCTTATTGAAGAATTCCAGAAAGAAATCGATAAAAACTGGGCAGGCATTCTTGCAAAGTGCAACATGTAAAGGAGTAAAGTTTACCCTATTTTGCTATGGGTTTTGCTTCGCAAAAATGACGCAAAATAGGATAAACTATACAGTATATAAGAATGATTTGTAATTTTATTGGTGGTTTGACACAAATTTTATTCTATGATATATTAAATGTAACAATGGTGTGCATTGGTGTATTCAATGCACATCTTTTTACAAGAAAGAGGTGATTGCATGCAGAAAAAATCAATCATGCAACTTGGACCAAAGACAGCAGAACAGTTTGATGAACTCGTAAAATATTGTATGACTTCAGGTGCCATTAATTTGGACTTGTATGAAGAATACGATGTTAAAAGAGGTCTCAGGGATGTAAACGGAAAGGGAGTTCTTACCGGACTTACGGAGATATCAGATGTAGTTGCATACCAGACAGTTGGTGGAAGAAAGACACCATGTGAAGGTGGTTTGTATTATCAGGGATATAATGTTAAAGATTTGGTTGCAGGTTTTGAAAACAGAAGGTTCGGATTTGAAGAAACTACATATTTGCTTTTATTTGGTGAATTACCTACTGAAGAACAATTAGATCATTTTAAAGAAGTGCTTGGTGAGATGCAGGAGCTTTCGGGACAGTTTATAAGAGATGTTATTATGAAGGCGCCGAGTGCCAATCTTATGAATGCTTTGCAGAAAGGTATTCTTACGCTGTATTCATATGATCCGGATTCTGATGATACATCGGTTCCTAACGTACTTAGACAGTCGCTTCAGCTCATATGTAAGCTTCCGCTTATATCTGTATATGCTTATCATGCGTATCAGCATTTTCATAATGATGAGACACTTGTTATACGTAATCCTGATAAGAATTGTTCTATTGCTGAGAATATACTCAGGATGTTGAGACATAATGGAAAATACACACCGCTTGAAGCAAAAGTTCTTGATGTTGCTCTTGTGCTTCATGCTGAGCATGGTGGAGGTAACAACTCAACATTTACCACACATGTTGTAAGTACAACAGGAACAGATTCATATTCTGCTATTGCAGCGTCTATAGGTTCTCTTAAGGGACCTCGTCACGGTGGTGCCAACATGAAAGTGCAGCAGATGTTTAAGGATATCAAAGAGCACATTTCTGACTGGGAAAATGAAGATGAGATTAGAGATTATCTTGTGAAGATTCTTAATAAGGAAGCATTTGACGGTGCAGGACTCATATATGGAATGGGGCATGCGGTTTATACAATATCTGATCCGCGTGAAGAGGTGCTTAAGGATTATGCACGAAAGTTGTCGCGTGAGAAAGGTATGGAAAAGGAATTTGAGCTGTATGAGAGGGTTGCAAGAATTGCATCTGAGCAGATAGCCATAAAGAGACATTTGTTCAAGCCTGTTTGTGCCAATGTGGATTTCTACAGCGGATTTGTTTACACAATGCTTGAGATACCGGAAGAGATGTTTACTCCTATATTTGCAATATCGCGTGTGGCAGGATGGTGTGCTCACAGATTAGAAGAGCTTGTAAACAACGGAAAGATTATACGTCCTGCATACAAATTTGTAGGTGTACATAAGGAATATGAAGAAATAAGTAGCAGATAAAGTTATTAAAAAGTGTTTGGCCCGGAGTATATTATTGTAAAATAGTATATTTCGGGCTATATTTTATGAAATGTTTATGAAATGTATATAAAAAATATATATGCTGCGTAGAGTTTTAGTATATAATAATAAAGTCTATGAAAATTTAAATCATGATTTACAGAAAACGGAGGGAACATTATGAGCAAAAAGATATTTTCACGTATTGTGGCTATATCACTTGCAGCAGCGGTTGTTGTAAGCGGCTGTTATGTACAGGATGCAAGCGCAGCACCTAAAGCACCTAAGCTCAGTTTGTCAAAAAAGACTATTGAGGTAGGAAGCACTGCAACTATTAAGATTAAAAAGAAAGGCATAAAGATTAAGAAGACAACATGGAAGACAAACAAGAAAAAAGTTGCTTCTATATCTAAAGCTAAAAAGACATCTGTAAAAGTAACAGGTAAGAAAAAGGGATCAGCAAAGATTACTGCAACAGTAAAATATACTGTAGGCAGCAAGAGTGCAACAAAGAAGCTTAAATGTAAAGTTACGGTTACTGATAAGAATACGGATGTAGTAGTACCTACTAATACACCGGCAGGAGTTAATCCTACAACTCCACCAGTAGTTGATACTACAACAGCTCCTACTGTAGCACCTACAGAAGCACCATATTATTATGACTATGACTATTTTGCATTATTCAATGGTGATAAGGCTTCAGGTAAAGAGAATCTCTACATAGACTTTGTTATATCTGATTCATGGCAGACTAATACAAAAGTATCAGCTATTGAGTCTTTAGACTTCCAGCTTGATACTACAGAGTCATTTGATATCGATATATATGTAACAGAGTGGCATTGTGATATTGCTAATAATGCTACTAAGATTGCTACTATCAGTACTGACGGAACTATGGGACAGAACATCAGTCTTACAAGTGAGATAAAAGGCAATCAGGCAATAGCAAGACTTGATTCAACAAATAACGGAAGAATTTCATTTGGTTTTGCACCTACAGATGGAAAAGGCCAGTTTATTATTCATGATATGTATGTAAATTACTGGAATAATAATAAAAAGCATGTATCTAATCATCAGGCTGCAATAAGTGTTGTTACAGCCGGTATCGGTTCAGCAGCTACTAAATATGAAAATGACAAAAATGCAAGTGAGAACTTTACAGGAACACTTGAAGGTTATGTAGCTGATACTCCTGATGGATTATTTATATCACGTCATAAAGATGCTTCAGCAGCTATTAATGACTATACAAGTATGGCAGAACTTACAGCAGCTAAAGGTTATAAGTTTGGTACATGTGTAACATATAATCAGCTTGTAAACGATCCTGAATTCTGTAAACTTCTTGCACACCACTGTGACAGTATTACAGCAATGAATGAGTTTAAAGCATATTCACTTCTTGACGGAGAAGCTACAAGAGCTGCTTTCCAGAATGACGAAACATCAATGCCTGTTATGAATTATGAAAGAGCAGATTACATATGTGAATGGGCAAGAGATAACGGACTTCAGGTAAGAGGACACGCACTTGTTTGGGATAATGCAATGAAGCAGTGGTTCTTTACAAAAGGATATCAGGAAAATAGTTCAGACTATGCATCTAATGATATCTGCCGTAAGAGACTTCGTTACTATATTGATCAGGTTATGAGACACTTCCAGGAGAAGTATCCTGATGTTGTATATTGTTGGGACGTTGTAAACGAAGGTATTGATGAGAACAGTGGTGATCCGCTTAAAATCAGAACACACAGAGGTGGAGAGAACTACTTCTATTATCACTGCAGTAACGGAAATGAAAACTATGTTAAGTTCACATTCCAGTGTGCATATGATACTCGTGAAGCTATGATTAATGAAGGCCTTCTTACAGAAAGAAGCAAGATTGAACTTGTATATAATGACTATAACGTAATTGAGTCTAATAAGCGTCCGCATATTAAGAAACTTGTTGAAACTCTTAACAGTGGCGGAGTTCAGCTCGTTGATGCAGTAGGATGTCAGGGATATCTTGGTGCATATCAGAAACAGCAGGGATGTCTGTCAATTGACTGGGTTAATAAGACAACAACAACTATTAAGGAATTCTCATCTATGAATCCTCCTGTACATGTACAGCTTACAGAGATGGCTATGCGTAACTTTGACTGGGATTACCTTGATGATCACGGAACATTTGCAGCTAACCTGTTTAACGGACTTGCTAACATCAATCAGGAAACTAACAATTCATTTACAAGTATGTCAATGTGGGCATTTATTGATGACCCTATCATGAACAAGGTTGATGAGTCATTTGACTATTGGCAGTATGCTCCGTTTAGTGGAATGTTTGATGATGTATACAGAGTTAAACCTGCATTTGTAAATGCGTTTAATATTTTAAGTGAGTAATATTTATTTATACTGACAAGAATATTTAAAAAATATAGGCAACACTGCTTTGGGAAAACCGGGCAGTGTTGTTTTTTGTTAAAATAAATATTGACAAAATGATATCATAATGATATCATAACAATTACAAAGAAAAGAGGAGGATAATATTATGGAAGAAAAGATTTATGTAGCAAAGAAGAATGGGCTTATGGTACTTATACTTACAAGCTTATTGTTACTTGCCGGAATTGTTGCCATTGTGTTAGGCGCAGTGATGATAGAAGGCGGTAATGATTTTGGTGTATTTTTTGTTGTGGCAGGTATTTTAATTGATTTGGTAGGATGGATTCCATATTGCGGACTTAAGATTCTTAAACCTCAGGAAGCACTTGTGCTTACATTGTTTGGAAAGTATATCGGAACTTTGAAAGAAGATGGATTTTATTTTGTCAATCCTTTTGTAACTGCATTTAACCCTGCTTCAGGAACAAAGCTTGCACAGAGTGGGGATGCTGCAGGAAGTTCAGCACTTGCTTCTTTAAAGATTGGAAGTGAAGAGACTTCTTTAGAACTTGGAGGAAGTAAGAAGATATCGCTTAAAGCCATGACATTAAACAATGGAAGACAGAAAATCAATGATTGTCTTGGCAACCCTATTGAGATAGGAATTGCTGTAATATGGAAAGTTACTGATACTGCTAAAGCTGTATTTAATGTAGATAATTACAAAGAATATTTATCACTTCAGTGTGACAGTGCACTTAGAAATATTGTAAGAATATATCCTTATGATGTAGCTGTTGATGTTGATACAACGGGAGACGGCATGGCAGATGAGGGAAGCCTCAGAGGATCAGCGGAGGTTGTCGCTGAAAGGATTAAAAATGAGATTCAGAGCAAGGTTGATAATGCGGGACTTGAGATAATCGAAGCGAGAATAACATATCTTGCATATGCGCCGGAGATAGCATCAGTTATGCTTCAGAGACAGCAGGCATCTGCTATAATAGATGCAAGAAAAATGATTGTTGATGGCGCTGTTGGCATGGTTGAGATGGCTCTTAATAAATTGAATGAAAAACAGTTGGTTGAGCTTGATGAAGAACGTAAAGCTGCTATGGTTTCTAATTTGTTGGTGGTTCTGTGCGGCAACCACGATGCTCAGCCGGTTGTTAATTCGGGAAGCCTTTATTAATGGCTGATAAGAAACAGATTCCTCTGAGACTGTCTGAAAAACTCTATGCCGAGATTGCCGCATGGGCAGAAGATGATTTCAGATCGGTAAACGGTCAGATAGAATATCTCCTTACCGAATGTGTGAAAAAGAGGAAAAAGACAAATGTAAAGAAAGAAGATATATAAAGGCAGGTAGATATGGACCGGACTAATGAAGACAGCTTTGTGTGTATTGCCAGAATATACAATGATTTTAAGGTGAAATTTGGCATACCGAGACAAAGCGGAATGGTAAATGAAGTTGAGTCGGTTATTATATTTGAACCCCCTTACAGAAGTGCGGATTCTGTAAGGGGGCTTGAGTCGTATAGCTGTCTCTGGCTTTTGTGGAAATTTTCAGAAAATGCAGGCAAGGAATATAAACCGGTTGTAAGACCTCCAAAACTCGGAGGTAATGAAAGAATAGGTGTATATGCTACAAGGTCTCCGTTCAGGCCCAATCCGATAGGGCTTTCTTGTGTTGATATTGCAACTGTAGAATATAGTGAAATGTATGGTCCGGTTATACATGTACGAGGTGCGGATCTTATGAACGGAACGCCTATATATGATATTAAGCCATATGTTCCGTATACAGATTGCAGAACCTATGCGAGTTCAGGACTATCTGTAAGCCCGAATGTAAAAACTTTATCAGTGTGTTGTGATGAGAAATTGATTTCAAAGGTGGCGGAGTGTAAGAGAGAAGGTTTGTTGAGACTGCTATCTCTTGATCCGAGACCGGGGTATCATCATCTGCCGGACAGAATATATAGCTTTGAATATGGCGAGTACAGGATAAGATTTACTGTTGATGAAGATGTGCTTAAGGTGTATGATATCATAAGAACTGATTAACAGATATTTATGGGAGGAAGGTGCTGTATGTACAACCCAAAATCACTTAAAGCTGAAGAGTTTATCTGCCATGATGAGGTCATGGAAAGTCTTGCATATGCAGATGCCAATAAAGATAATATTGAACTTATAGATTCTATTTTAAAGAAAGCTGCTGAAAGAAAAGGGCTTACACATAGAGAAGCTTCTGTGCTTTTGGCATGCGATATTCCGGAAAAAGTTCAGGAGATGTATGATCTTGCTGAACAGATAAAGAAGGATTTTTATGGTAATAGAATTGTAATGTTTGCCCCTCTTTATTTATCTAATTATTGCGTGAACGGTTGCGTATATTGTCCGTATCATTTGAAGAACAAGAAAATTCCAAGAAAGAAACTTACACAAGAAGAGGTTGCGAAAGAAGTTATCGCACTTCAGGATATGGGACATAAGAGGCTTGCTATTGAGTCGGGAGAAGATCCTGTTAATAATCCTATAGAATATATTCTTGAGTGTATAGATACTATATACAGTATAAAACATAAGAATGGGGCAATAAGGAGAGTTAATGTAAATATTGCTGCGACAACTGTAGAGAATTACAGAAAACTTAAAGAGGCAGGAATCGGAACTTATATTCTTTTTCAGGAAACATATCATAAGGAAAGTTATGAAAAACTTCATCCGACAGGCCCTAAGCATGATTATGCATATCATACTGAGGCTATGGACCGTGCCATGGAGGGTGGAATAGATGATGTAGGTCTTGGTGTGCTTTTCGGACTTGAACTTTATAGATATGAGTATTGTGCGCTTCTTATGCATGCAGAACATCTTGAAGCTGTGCACGGTGTAGGACCGCATACGATATCGGTTCCTCGTATAAAACATGCCGATGATATAGACCCGGGTGCATTTGATAATGCGATAAGTGATGATATTTTTTGTAAGATAACTGCGCTCATAAGAATTGCGGTTCCGTATACGGGTATGATTATATCCACAAGAGAAAGCGAAGAGGTACGTTCGGAGATTATTAGGCTAGGTGTTTCACAGATATCGGGAGGTTCAAGAACAAGTGTCGGAGGGTATTGTGATGAAGAACGTCCGCATGATACTGAGCAGTTTGATGTGTCAGATCAGAGAACGCTTGATGAGGTGGTTAAGTGGCTTATGGAGCAGGGTTATATTCCTTCGTTTTGTACAGCCTGCTACAGGGAAGGAAGAACCGGTGACAGATTTATGACACTTCTTAAAAATGGACAGATATCTAACTGCTGTCATCCTAATGCGCTTATGACGCTTAAGGAATACCTCATGGATTATGCTTCTGAGGAAACAAGGAAAATAGGAGAAGAGCTTATTCAGGCGGAGCTTGCTAATATAGGAACGGATAAAGTGAGAGAAATATGTAAGGCTAATCTTGAAAATATACAAAACGGGAGCAGAGATTTCAGATTTTAAATAGTAATCAGAGAGGAAGATAGATATGGGATTAAATGCTACGCCTAGTAGTGAAAGAGTGCATGTTTCATTTTTTGGAAAAAGAAATGCAGGCAAGTCCTGTCTTGTTAATAGGGTTACGGGACAAGAGCTTTCTGTAGTATCACATATCGCAGGAACGACTACCGATCCTGTGAAAAAGGCTATGGAGATACTTCCTATAGGACCGGTGCTGATTACGGATACCCCCGGGTTTGATGATGATGGGGAACTGGGTGAAAAGCGTGTAGAAACAACGCTTAGAACACTTCGTTCTACAGATGTAGCGGTACTTGTTATTGATGCCGAGAATTTTGAGGGAGAGATAGCAGGGAGTGACCTGAAACTGGTTCAGATGTTTGAGGACAAAGGTATTCCGTTTGTTATTGCATTTAACAAATTTGATCTTTTGTCGGAGGAAAAGTATAAGGAACTTAATTCAAGAGTTTTAGGCAGTGAAAATGAGATTCTTGTCAGTGCAAAGAACAGTGACAATATATATGAGCTTAGGGAGCTTATAGGTAAAATATGTGATGTAAAAAAAGATATGCCTATAGTTAGAGATTTGATATCTGCAGGTGATTATGTGGTGCTTGTTGTACCGTTAGACAGTGCAGCACCAAAGGGGAGACTTATTCTTCCGCAACAGCAGACATTAAGAGATGTGCTTGATGCGAATGCAAGAGCGATAATCATTAAGGAAACAGAATTGAAAAATACACTTGAGGATATAAAGGTTAAACCGGCACTTGTTATTACCGACAGCCAGGTGTTTGATGAAGTGGCGAGTGTTACACCGGAGGATATTCCTCTTACGTCCTTCAGTATATTGATGGCAAGGTATAAAGGATTTCTTGACCAGGCAATTGATGGTGCAAAAAAACTTTCGGAGCTTAAGGACGGAGACGTGATACTTATAGCTGAAGGCTGCACACATCACAGACAGTGTGATGATATAGGAACAGTCAAAATTCCGGCGCTTATTAAAAAATTTACAGGTCTTGATTTGAAATTTGAATTTACAAGCGGCGGCAGTTTTCCTAAGAAGTTGACCGGGTATAATCTTATAATTCATTGTGGCGGTTGTATGCTTAATGAGAGAGAAGTGCACGGACGTATGAAAAAAGCAATACAAAAATCAGTTCCTGTAACAAATTACGGAATTGCTATTGCATATATGAAAGGAATTCTTGAAAGAAGTCTGAAAGTGTTGTAAAATAATTACATCTGGTGTTGATAAATATTATTTAGGAGGATTTATTTGATGGCAAATTACGA
>SVEM01000046.1 GCA_015057375.1 Lachnospiraceae bacterium | reverse complement strand
CTTCATTTGTCTCTTCATTCCATGCAAAAGTACTTATTGCATGGAATGAAGAGACAAATGAAGTAAGATCTGGACAAATGCAATTAGGCACAGGATATGATTACTGGTTGATGAAGTTTGACAATGTTTCCAAAAACGGTGATCATGGACTTGAAGATAAACCTGAATATACCTTAATAGAATATGCATATTATCTTATGGCAAAGTCTTGTGGAATTACGATGAATGAATGCCGGATATACAATTCAGAAGGTGATCACCATTTTATGACAAAGAGATTTGATCGTGAGAATGGAAAGAAGCTTCACATGCAGTCACTTGGAGCATTGGCACATATTAGTTACCAGGAGCCAGGAGTATGTGGATATGAACTGGCAGCTATGTACATGAAAGAAATAGGACTCTCATATAAAGAGATAGAGCAGTTTTATCGAAGAATGGTATTTAATTGTCTAGCAGTTAATCAGGATGATCATGTTAAAAATATATCTTTTATCATGGATAAAACTGGAAAATGGATGCTCTCACCTGCCTATGATGTTACCTTTTCATATAATCCTTCAAACAAATGGTTACGTGCACATCAGATGACCATAAACGGAAAGACTACCGGGATAGGGTTATCAGATATTCTTGCCGCAGGTACAAAGATGGGAATAAAGAATAAGCGTTGTATGGATATCATAGGTGAAGTTGGAACTGTTGTAAGTGGTTTTAAGTCTTTTGCCGAACAGGTCGGAATCAAGGAAAAGACTTATGAGTATATTAATTCTGTGATAGATGCAAATTTGATAAAATTATAAACGTTCATCACATATGCATATTATAAAGATGCTCATAAACCCCGCCTTTTTCAAGTAGCTCTTTGTGCGTTCCGGATTCTGCGATTCCTTCTTCGGTAAGGACCAGAATCCTTTCTGCATTTTGTATGGTTGTGAGCCTGTGTGCTATGACAAATGTGGTGCGGTTTTTGGCAAGCTTTTCAAGCGACTCCTGCACAACATGCTCGCTTTCGTTATCGAGCGCAGAGGTTGCCTCGTCGAATATAAGTATCGGTGGGTTTTTAAGGAACACACGTGCAATTGACAGACGCTGTTTCTGTCCGCCCGATAATTTGATTCCACGCTGGCCGATGTCTGTGTTGTAGCCGTCAGGAAATGACATGATAAATTCATGTGCATTTGCACTTTTAGCGGCTTCTATTATCTCGTCATCGGTTGCGTCCGGGCGTCCGTAACGGATGTTTTCAAGTATGGTTCCGGCAAAGAGATATACGTCCTGCTGAACGATTCCTATCTGGTTGCGAAGACTCTTTAGGGTTACGTTTCGTATGTCGTGCCCATCAATGAGTATTCGTCCGTCTGTCACATCATAAAAACGCGGAATAAGTGAGCAGAGAGTAGTTTTGCCCACGCCTGAAGGACCGACGAGAGCGACATAGGCACCGCTGTCTACAGTCAGATTAATGTGGTTAAGCACATTTTCCTGGTTTTCCTGATATTGAAATGATACATTTTCAAATTTTATATTGCCCTTCACTGCCGGAAGCTCAATTGCAGAAGGTTCATCTTTTATGTCCGGCACAATGGACATGATCTCGCGGAAACGTTCAAAACCTGTATATCCGTTCTGAAACTGCTCGGTAAAGTCCACAAGTGTTCTTATCGGATCTGTAAATACCCCGATATACAAAAGGAAAGTAATAAGGTCGCTTATATTTATGCGCTTATATGCAATGAGAACGGCGCCCACAATGATTACATTAACCTGAATCAGCGTGGTAAATGTTCCGACACCTGCCTGAAATGTTCCCATGTAACGGTAGCTGTTTTTCTTGGCTGAAAGGAAGCCGTCATTTCCTATTTTGAATTTCTCACCCTCAATATCTTCATTTGCAAACGATTTCACAACACGGATGCCGGAGAGGTTGTCCTCAATCTGAGCATTTATTTCTGCGATTTTTTCGCGGTTAGTCTTGAATGCATGGCGCATCTTTTTGTTAAGATGAAATGCAAATGCAAACATAAACGGAAGCACGACAAATGCCGCAAGCACAAGGTAGCCGTTTATATTGTATAAAATGATAAATGCACCGGTGAGTTTAAGCACTGAGAGTATTATGTTTTCAGGGCCGTGGTGCAGAAGCTCGGTAATATCAAACAAGTCAGACGTGATTCGGCTCATCAGCTGGCCGACCTTTGCATTATCATAAAAAGAGAATGAAAGTCGCTGCATATGTTCAAATATTTCTTTACGCATGTCATATTCAATCTTTGCGCCCATGACATGCCCGTAATTGCCAATATAGTAACGGCTGTAGCAGTCAATGGCAAGAAGCACGGCTAATACGGCAGCAATAATGGCAAGTTTATGCATAATTGCGCCTGGTTCCATGTATATAAGTGTAGATGTCACATAACGAACAACAAGCGGAATAGTAAGTACAACCGCTGCAGAAAGAGTAGCAAAGAATAAATCTGCAAAAAATATTTTAAGATACGGTCTGTAATAACTGATCATTTTTTTAATCATAGATAACATAGCAATCACTCCATTTGTAAGCTGATTATATATTATCTGAAATCACAGACCAATCACAGTAAAAAAATATAAATATTTGATAGCAAATAAATAAAAAGGTTTTTGCTACGCCGGCAACGGCCGTGGATTAGGCATCAGAGTAAGAAAAGAGTCGCCAGTGCCCAAATAGAGAAGTCATTATAACAAACGGGCCTTTCCTTGACAAAACCCGGCCCTGCTAATAGAATTTATATGACTTATAAAAAATAAAAAAGGAGAAGACATGGATTTTCTTTTGTGGATTCAGGAATACGTTAGATGCGATATTCTTGACAATATATTTTTGTTTATAACACACTTGGGTGATGCCGGATTTGTATGGATTACAGCGTCGATTGTATGTCTGTTGTTCAAGAAGACAAGAAAAGCGGGCATAGTATCGTTAATCGCTTTGTTGTGTTCGCTTGTAGTTAATAACTTGTTTTTGAAAAATATTATAGCCCGAACAAGGCCATATGATGCAGTATCGGAGCTTATATGTATTGTTGAAAGACATTCGGATTATTCGTTTCCGTCGGGGCATTCGGCAAGTTCGTTTGCGGCCGGAGTATCATTTTTTAGATATCTGCCTAAAGCATATGGAATTCCGGCGATTATACTTGCAGTACTTATAAGTTTCTCGCGCCTATATATAGGGGTTCACTATCCGACAGATGTAATTGCCGGGGTGCTCAGCGGAGTATTGATGTCATTCATTGCGGCGTGGATATATGTGAAAATGTCTTCTCGCCCTAATAAACATGAAATAAGATAGAATTAATAGGGCATCTTTTCCGTCCGATGTCCTATTAGACATGAAACAGGATAGGATTAGTAGGGCAAAAATTCTCCATGGTGCCCTATTAAACACACAATAGAAAAGAATTAATAGGACAAAAAATGCGTTCGGCGTCCTATTAAACAAGCAGCAAGATAGATTTAGTAGGACGCCAGCTACTAAAAATGCCCTATTAAACAAGCAGCAAGATAGATTTAGTAGGACACCCGCTACAAAAACCGCCCTAATAAACAAGCAGCAAGATAGATTTAGTAGGACACCCGCTACAAAAACCGCCCTAATAAACAAGCAATAAGATAGAAACAGTAGGGAGCCGGCTACAAAAACCGCCCTATTAATCAAACAAGAACATAATTTAGTATGACAAGATTTCGTCCAGCCCTCTACAAGCCATACCCCGCCCACACAAAAAAAGCTGTCGCGATGCGACAGCTTCTCATATATTTATACCAATATCACTCAGTAATATGCGCTCTTGCAAGGAAGTGTTTCGTTCTTTCCATCTGCGGATTGTCAAATACCTGTTCCGGTGTTCCCTGCTCGAGTATATATCCGTCATCCATAAATATTACCTGATTTGAAACTTCCTTGGCAAATGCCATCTCATGTGTAACAATAATCATTGTTGTGCGTTTGTCTGCAAGTCCTTTGATTACTTTGAGGACTTCGCCTGTGAGCTCAGGATCAAGAGCCGATGTAGGCTCGTCAAAGCAAAGAATGTCTGGCTCGAGAGCAAGTGCTCTTGCAATCGCAACACGCTGGCACTGTCCGCCGGAAAGCTGGTGCGGATAATTGTTCATACGGTCTTTAAGACCCATCTGTATAAGAAGCATTTCTGCCTGATGTTCTATTTCTTCATGAATTTCTTTTTTGCGTTCTTTGTATTCAGGAGTTGCCTTAGCAAGAAGCTCCTTTGCAAGCATTACATTCTTTTTCGCTGTGTACTGTGGAAAAAGATTGAATGACTGGAATACAAGTCCAAAATGAAGTCTTTTTGTACGGATAGTTGATTCTTTGTATGTCTCAGGATCATTTGCATCAAAAAGTACTTCGTTATTTACACGGATAATTCCGCCGTCAGGTCTTTCAAGGAAGTTGAGACAACGCAGAAGAGTAGTTTTACCGCTTCCTGAAGAGCCGATAATTGATGTAACCTGCCCTTGTTCTACGTTAAAGCTTATATCCTTAAGTACCTTGGTACGGTCAAATGATTTGCTGATGTTTTCTATTTCTAATATAGCCATATGATTGTTCCTCCTATCTGAAATAGTTCAATTTCTTTTCCAGTTTGGAAAGCAGTACGGTTAAGATTCCGCTGAATAACAGATAATAAATGGCGGTAAAGAACAGTGGCCATATCTGTCCGGATATACCCTGTGAGCCCTTCATAAATGCCTGGCCTGCCCAGATAATTTCCTGAAGTGCGATTATACGGGCAAGGGATGTATCCTTAACAAGAGTTATTATTTCGTTGGAGATCGGTGGAACAATACGTTTTATCATCTGGAGCAGAGTGACCTTAAAGAAAATCTGTGATTTGGTCATGCCGAGTACGAGACCGGCTTCTTCCTGACCTACAGGCACACCCTGTATACCTCCACGGTATATTTCTGAAAAATAGCAGGCGTAATTAATAACAAATGAAACTGATGCGGCAAAAAATCTTCCAAACTCGCCGCTTCCCCAAATGTTGTTATGGAATACAAGTCCCGGGAAATAGTATACAATAAGCATCTGTAACATAAGCGGAGTACCACGGATAATCCAAACTATGAATCTTGTAAGATAACGCAGTGGCAAAAAGCGTGACATTGATCCGAAGGCAATTATAAGACCGAGTGGAAATGCCCCGATAAGAGTTACAAAAAATAGCTTTAATGTCTGTATAAAACCTATATTCAAGGACTTTATTACTATAGGTAACTGATCGATTATTATATCCATTTGTTTAAACCTGCTTCCCTGTTAATACTGAAAAATAGAGGGCGGCACTTGCCGCTCTCTATTTCAATTGATATGTAGTACAAATAATATCTTACTGTGCAATTAAAGCAGCCTGTACACCATATTTCTCAGCGCATGAAATCATGCTTCCATCTTCATATGACTTCTTGAAGAAATCATTAAGTGCTGCACAAAGATCAGAACCTTTACGGAAACCAACACCATACTGCTCGCTGTTAAGTCCAACTGTGTATGTAAGGTTCTCGTATCCTGTTCCTTCACCAACCATGGCAGCAGCCATAAGTGAATCGATAACAGCAGCATCTGAAGTACCTGCAGCAACTTCTGTAAGTGTATCTGCCTGAGATTTAACAGGTGTGTAATCAAGGCCAAGTGCAGAAACTTCTTTTTCTCCTGCGCTTCCTGCCTCAACTGCAAACTTTAATCCTGCAAGACTGTCAGTATCTGTGTACTTTTCAGAACCTTCTGCAGGAACGATAACGATCTGTGCATTGTTGCAGTATGCGTTAGAACAATCCATAGCAGCTGTAACTTCGTCTGTCAATGTCATGCCATTCCATACGCAATCGATGCTTCCGCTGTCAAGCTCCATAATCTTGTTATCCCAGTCAATCTCAACGAACTCAACCTCAACGCCAAGACTCTCAGCAAATGCTTTTGCCATATCAGCATCAAAACCAACCCACTCGCCATTCTCCTGGAAATCCATAGGAGCAAAATCAGTAATACCAACAACTAATTTTCCTTTGTCTTTTATCTTTGCCATATCGCTGTCGCTGTTTTTTGAACCGCCGCATGCTGCAAGAGAAAGAACCATTACTGCTGATAAAACAAGTGCAAGAAACTTTTTCATAATTAAAAATCCTCCGCTTTTATATTATTAAAACTTATCCGTAATAGTTTAACAATTTACACGTTTAAAGTCAATGTTTTTCAAGGGTTGATTTGTTATATTTAGTAATAAAACATAGAATAATAGAAATTTAATTTATTTTCTTATGTAAATATGTTAAAATAAGTTGCATCAGAAATGAATTGCTGATATTTTGAGGTGTCGTTGTGTTTAATAAGAATCAGAGAATACTAAGCCTTATATTATTCATAGTCATTCTTATTCAGGGAATATGTATTGAAGGTGTCGAGGTTCAGGGTATGGAACTTGTGCCGGACAGTGCATATACTCTTTTTTGTGATGAGAATAATGAATCTATAAAGGCCATTGATTCTGATGCAGAAGTTATAACTCAGACTGATTCATGTACATCAGACATGATTGGAATCAGACAATTTGCAGGAGTAACTAAGGTTGCATCCAATCACTATACCCACAAAAAGCCTCAGAAAACTGACTTGTATAGTCCTATTGTTAATGTTGATGAATGCAGCATTAACTGTGACAATTCTTACAAGCTTCTTTATACGGTACAGATTCAGAAGATTTGTTCTGATACCGTACTTCTAAACTACATCCATAATAAGGACGGAAAAAAATAATATCTTCTTTTGTAATATTTTCATGTATGCCTATGTGATAGCATAGGTTAGTTTTGATGTGTATATTTCAAAAGGAGGAATTTTTATGCTATTTAAAATTATCTTTTTAGTTATAGCAGTTGTGCTTATAGGAGCAGCTGCCATTTGGTCATGGAAAAGTGACAATTCCGGTAAGAAAAAGTTAGAAGAATTAAACAAAGAAAATAATAAAAATGACTAAATTAACATAATTTTGGAGGATATATAAACATGTATGATGTAATAATGATGATTGTTATCATAATCGGAGGAGGTATAGGACTTATATCCACTGTAGGAGCAACTATTATGCTTATTGGAACAATCATATTTAAATTTTATAGAAAAATCAGATACGGAATATCCCTGTTTGATTAATTCATACAAATAAACAATTTTTCTCATATGGCATTTATTGCTAAACGTAAGATGGACCAAATCCTACATAATAAATCGGGATCTGGTCCATTTTCTCTTTAGTAAAATATGTTGCTTGATATAAAGCTTTTACAGATATCTAACCCAAATGCTGATTGTTGAAATAATAAGAACAATCACTGTCGGAATTACAAGTTTTGAACAATACATACCCCATGTAATATTGTAGCCTTCTTTTTTAGCAACTGAAGTTCCTACAACGTTCGCTGAGGCTCCGATAGGAGTTGCGCTACCACCGATATCGGTACCCATTGAAAGTGACCATGCAAGTACGGCAAGCATCTTGCTGTCGCCTAAAGCAAGGTTGTTTATTACAGGAACCATGGTTGCTGCAAACGGAATGTTATCAACAAATGCACTAGCTATAGCTGAAATCCATATGATAATTGCAATCATAAGCATAAGGTTTCCGCCGCTTATACTCTGAATCCAATGAGCTATAAGCTCGAGAACATGTGTCTGCTCAAGACCACCTACAACTACAAATAAACCGACAAAGAATAACAACGTCTTGTAGTCAACTTTTTTAAGTAAGGTAATGCAGTGTTTATAAGAAGTTATCAGTGTGATAATTGCAATAAATACACCTATAAATGCAACTGTAAGTCCTGTAGCAGCATGTGTAATAAGAAGTACTACGGCTATAAGAAAGATTACACTGCTTATTGCAAATCCGACCTTGTTAGTAATAACCTCTGCAGGATTTGGATATGTAATAGTTTCATTTGAATCAGTAGTTTGTGTAAATTCTTTTCTAAATACAAAATAGAAGTAAACAAGAATAACTATTAATGAAATGCCGGCAATCACACCTGTATTGCAAAGGAAATCAGTAAATGTGTATCCGAGAGAAGTTCCTATAATTATGTTAGGCGGATCTCCGCACATTGTAGCAGAACCACCAAGGTTTGCACAGAAAATCTCAGCAAGAATCATAGGAATCGGATTGAACTTTAACAGGTGAGCAAGTTCGATAGTTACGGCAGCAAGGAACAGTATAACAGTGATACTGTCGATAAACATTGATAATACTGCTGACATAATCATAAATGTGATAAAAATAGGAATAACCTTATACTTTACTAACTTAGCAATCATAAGGCAAAGCCATCTGAAGAAACCATTATGAGCCATACCTTCAACCATTACCATCATACCGGCGATGAATAGAATAGTAGCCCAGTTGATTCCGACGGTTATCTCTTCCGCAGAGCCTACATGATACCAGAATTCAGTTGTAAAAATAGATTTTACATTAAGAGTTTCTAATGCTGCAGCAGGGCTTTGCATACACACCCCAAAAACAGCAATCAAGGTTACACATGCACATACGAGAGTTACAATGTGTCTTTCAATTTTGTCGCTGATAATAAGAGCAAACATTATAAGAAAAATGATGCTTGCAGTTATTTGTCCTGCCATGGATATTATCCTCCTAAAAATTAATTAAATAAAATGAAGACAGGATGTACCATCTTCTGGATAATTATAACTTATAGACAAATCAAAGTCAAAGAATAATGCCCTGATTTGCTATTAATTATTGAAAATGTATTTTTATTGATATAAGATTAAATATAGAAAAATAATAATTTCGAGAAGAGGGTTTGCTATGATTAACACAAAGGAATATACAGATGATATTGTACGTAAGCTTACGGCAGAACGTAAGAAACAAAAGATTACCCAACAGCAGATTGCCGACCTTATCGGCATGAAAGCTCCTAATGTGACAAGAGTGGAAGCATGCAAGCATATAACCAGCTTGGATGTTATATTAAAATATGCGGATGCAGTTGGGAAAAAGATTGTTATTACAATAGAAGACAAATAGATATTTATTATTAAACTTTCTCTTGACATTAATTGCTACATGAGGTATGATAAATCTCGGCTTTAATTTTGATAAAGTCATAGGGGAATCATACAGTGGCAGTATGACGGTCTCCAAAACCGTTCACGGGGGTTCGAATCCCTCTTCCCCTGGTAAATTAGTAAAGTGCTGAAAAGTGCCGAAAATACGGCGTTTCTTGGCACTTT
>SVEM01000006.1 GCA_015057375.1 Lachnospiraceae bacterium | reverse complement strand
AAAAGTGTATCCTAACTTTAAAGCAGTGGCAACTACACTCAGAGAAGTGAAGACAGCTACAGTAAATGACTGGAGTGCAATCTGTTATGCTGACGGCGAGGTTTATAAAGCAAAGGATTACAAGGGACTTGAGATTATGGACCGAGTAGGCGGTGGAGATTCGTTTGCATCAGGACTTATATACGGACTTATGACAACAGAAGATGCACAGCTCGCCGTTGAATATGGTGCAGCACACGGCGCACTTGCGATGACAACGCCGGGAGATACAACCATGGCAAGCAAGAAAGAAGTTGAAGCCATAATGGGTGGCAAAGGAGCAAGAGTGCAAAGATAATAGATTATTAAGCAATATGTGTGAAAAGGAAGTTTCTAGTAAAACAAATTCAGCCTCGGCGGTATTGTCTGTCGAGGCTGTTCTTGTATATTATAATCGTGTGATAGCAGAAAGTCAGTAGGCCACCCTATTAAACAAAGGTTATAGTCGGTTTAGTAGGGCAGAAAAACAATGGGCCGCCCTATCAAACGAAAGATATAGTTGATTTAGTAGGACAAAAAAATCGTTCCCGGCCCTACTAATCCAGCAAAAGCCGAGATTAGTAGGGCAAAAAATTCGTTCCCGACCCTACTAATCCTGTAAAAAGCCAAGATTAGTAGGACAAAAAATTCGTTCCCGACCCTACTAATCCTGTAAAAAGCCGAGATTAGTAGGACAAAAAATCTGTTCGCAGCCCTACTAATCCTGCAAAAAGCCGAGATTAGTAGGACAAAAAATCTGTTCCCGGCCCTACTAATCCTGTAAAAAGCCAAGATTAGTAGGACAAAAAATCTGTTCGCAGCCCTACTAATCCTGCAAAAAGTCTAGTTTAGTAGGGCAAAAAAACAATGGGCCACCCTATTAAACAAAGGTTATAGTCAGTTTTGTAGGGCAGAAAAAAACATGAAACCCGCTACACTACTCCTGTAGCACGCTGGCCTTTTGCACCGCGCTTTCTCGTCCTTATTTTCTTGTAATTGACTTCTTTTCCGTTATATATTCCGGTTTCGGTTTTGTTATCAATACAATCTGCAAATATAACTTTATCGCCCTTTTCAAGAGAGATGCCTTTTATACCGCGGCTTGTTTTCTTAAATTCACTAACCTCTGAAAGAGGGAAACCAAGAGAAAGATTTTTAGCGGTAAGCATAACAACCCTTCTGTGTCCGGACAGGTATTCTGATGCTGACATCTGACCTACAAATACAACCTTGTCATCAGCTTCAAGTTTTGTAGCGGCAATAGTCTGTCTGTTTGTTTCGAATTCTGCCCCGGATACAAGTTTTACAAATCCGTGCTCAGTTACAAATAAAAGTATGGAGTCAAACAACTCATCAAATGCTGCATATCTGACAAGCTCGTCATTTCCGACCTTGCAAAGAGAATGTATTAATGTACCCTTTTCTTTGATACGGCAACGTGGAAGTGCAGAAGCCTTAACCTGGTGCATATTGCCCTGCGCGGTAAATACGCATAACTTATCGTCACTCTTCATGGATACAATGTGAGGATATTCTGCCAGTGTATCCGGAGTAAGCCTCTGATAGCTTGCAGCATCAATTGTTTTGGTGTATCCGAATCTGTCTATAAGGACATATATATCTTCGATGACAACTTTCTTTTCGTATACAGCATTCTGGATAGAAGCGAGAACAGTTTTTCTTTCCTCGGCAAATTCTTTTGCATATCCGCGAAGACGCTGTTTGATAACCTTAAGAAGTTCTCTTTCGCTTCCGAGAACTTTTTTGTAATTCTCTATTTCTGATGCGAGAGTTTCTTCTTCTTCATGAAGTTTGATAATCTCAAGACCGATAAGTCTTGATAAAGGCATTGCAAGAATGGCATCGGCCTGTTTTTCGGTAAAGTCAAATTCTTTTGCCTGTTTTTTAGAAGCTTCACTCTTGAATTTAATATCGGTAATATCACCGTGAATGAGACATCCTTTAGCCTGAGCGAGTGATGTACTTCCTCGGAGTACTTCTATAATAAGATCGATAACATCTGTTGCTCTTATAAGACCGCCCACGATTTCAAGACGTTTCTCGGCCTTGTCGAGTAAATGTGTATATTCTTTAGTATAAAGCTCTTTTTGGAAAGAAATAAATTCTTCTATAATAGATTTTAATCCAAACTGTATAGGCTGCTTGTCCTTTACTGCAAGAAGATTTACTCCGTATGTGTCTTCGAGAGGAGTTTTCTTATAAAGTCCGTTAAGAAGATTGTTGGCATCACGGTCCTTCTTTAC
Source organism: Lachnospiraceae bacterium (assembly GCA_015057375.1). Taxonomy (GTDB): domain Bacteria; phylum Bacillota; class Clostridia; order Lachnospirales; family Lachnospiraceae; genus V9D3004. The sequence goes on along the minus strand of SVEM01000006.1, from coordinate 63,116 downwards.
TTCTACAACTATACGGATGTCTTTCTCAGACTCGTCACGAACATCGTATATTTCGTCAAATACCTTGTCCTTCATAAGCTGAACAAGATTTTCAACGAGTTTCATTTTGTTTCCGGCAATGGTGTACGGAATTTCGGTAATGATAATATTGGTTCTTCCGAGTGTGCCCGGTTCAATCTCACATTTTCCGCGTATACGAAGTTTTCCCTCGCCGGTTTCATATATGTTTTCAATTTCTTCTCTGTTGATTATTGTGCCGCCTGTAGGGAAATCAGGACCCGGTATATATTCCATAAGTTCAGGAAGTGTAATACGTGGTTTGTCAATGCAGGCGATAACTCCGTCTATAATTTCTGCTGTGTTATGTGGCGGAATATTTGTTGCCATACCTACCGCGATACCTGTTGTTCCGTTTATCAGAAGATTAGGTAGCATGGCAGGAAGCACGACAGGCTCTTTTTCACTTTCATCAAAGTTAGGCATGAAATCAACAAGCCCTTTATCAAGGTTTGATAAAAGTGTCATGGCACCCGGAGATAATCTTGCTTCCGTGTATCGCATGGCAGCAGCGCTGTCGCCGTCTATGGAACCGAAGTTTCCGTGTCCGTCAACAAGAGGTACGGAAAGGGAATAATCTTCGGTCATATGTACGAGTGCATCATAAATGGAACTGTCGCCGTGAGGATGGAATTTACCCATCGTATCTCCGACAATTCTGGCACTCTTTCTGTGTGGTTTTTCAGGAGACAGACCAAGCTCACGCATCGAATAAAGGATTCTTCGCTGAACCGGTTTTAGACCGTCTCTTACATCGGGAAGTGCTCGTGAGATGATTACGCTGACAGCATAATCTCTGTAAGAGCTTTTCATTTCCTCCGTAAAATCCATGGATATTATATTCTCTTGAACTACTGCTGTAGAACTATTCTTTTTAGCCATTTGTCATAACCTCCGTTGAAATTTTATATATCCAGATTAGCGTATCTTGCTTCTTCCATTATGAATTCACGTCTTGGAGGAACGCTGCTGCTCATAAGGATATTGGTTATCTGGTCGGCTTCTATAGTGTCATTTATTTCTACGCGGGCAAGTATACGTGATGACTTGTCAAGCGTGGTTTCTTTAAGCTGATCGGCATCCATTTCTCCAAGACCTTTGTATCTTTGGAGAGAAATGATTTTTTTGCCGGATTCTTTTCTGAAACGGTCCAGCTCGCGGTCGTCAAAAAGATATTTTGAAACTTTCTTTTTGCCGTCTGAATAATCCACTTTATAAAGTGGCGGAAGTCCGCGGTATATTTTGCCCTGTGTAATAAGCTCCGGCATGAAACGATAGAAAAATGTAAGCAGGAGAGTGCTTATGTGGGCACCGTCCACGTCCGCATCGGTAAGGATGATGATTTTGTCATATTTAAGTTTGCTTATGTCGAAATCATCACCGATTCCGCAGCCGAATGCGGCAATCATATTTTTTATTTCGTTATTCATAAGAATCTTTTCAAGTGCGGCTTTTTCTACGTTAAGTATTTTTCCGCGAAGAGGAAGGACCGCCTGTGTGCGTCTGTCTCTTGCAGTTTTAACAGTACCGCCGGCAGAATCACCCTCGACGATGTAAAGCTCACATTCCTCAGGCTTTCTTGATGAGCAGGAAGCAAGCTTGCTTTTTACGTCTACGTCATTTAACTGCTTCAGAACCGCATTTCTTGCTTTGTCGCCTGCTTTTCGTGCGTTGTATGCGCGAAGCGAGTTCTCAAGAATCTTTTTTAATATCTCAACATTTTTGTCAAAGAAAAGTTGAACCTCACGTGTGAACACTTCATCAACCGCAAGCTGTGCATCGGAATTTCCGAGCTTGGTTTTGGTCTGGCCTTCAAACTGAGGATCAGGATGCTTGATGGAGATAATGGTTATCATACCGTTACGGTAGTCTCTTCCGTCAGGCTTGTCCTTATCTTTTATCATGTTAAGTTCTTTTGCATACTGATTCATAACTCTGGTAAGGGCAGTCTTAAATCCCGTTACAAGAGTTCCGCCCTCAGAAGTATTGATTCTGTTGCAGTATGAATTAATCTGTTCGTTATAGTTAGTTGTGTATTGGAAAGCAATCTCTACTTCGATATCACCGCTGCTGCCTTCTATATAAACAGGCTCGTCATGCAGAGTAGTGATGTCAGGGGATGTTTCCTTAAGGGAATTAACGATATAAGAAATGTAGCTTTTTATACCGTGCTCCTCATAATATGTAAATGATTCTTTGGTTTTTTCATTATTGAAAATGAGTTTGAGACCTTTATTAAGATAGGCTATCTCTTTAAGCTTTTTCTTGATTGTGTCAGCCTTGAAATCAATCGTGTCAAATATCTCCGGATCCGGATAGAAGGTTACGCATGTACCTGTATCAGACTTGTTACATTTGCCTGTTGCAGGAATAAGACCGTTCACAAGTTTTGTAACGGGTTTACCGCCGTTTTTATATGTATCAGTGTAAATAAGTCCGCCGCGTCTTACTTCAACTACAAGCTTTGTTGAAAGTGCATTTACAACTGATGCACCAACACCGTGAAGACCGCCGGAAACTTTATAAACTGAGTTGCCAAACTTTCCTCCTGCGTGAAGCAGTGTATATACTACACGGACTGTAGGAATCTTCTTAACAGGGTGAATATCCACAGGGATACCACGTCCGTTATCCTGAATCTTTATTCCTCCGTCTTTGAGAAGTGTGATAGAGATGCTGTCACAGAAACCGGCAAGATGCTCGTCTATGCCGTTATCAAGAATCTCCCATATAAGATGATGAAGGCCTCTGCTTCCGGTGCTTCCGATATACATACCGGGACGCTTTCTTACAGCTTCAAGACCTTCGAGAACTACTATCTGACTGCCTGTATAACTTTCCATTAATACATACTCCATTCATATATAAAAATAATAAAAATAGACATGTGTGAACCTATGTTCTCTGCCAACAATTATTATACTTTATATTGCAAAAAAAAGCAAAATATTTTAGACTATAACAAATGATTATTTGGGAGAAAGACACATGAATAATTTTGATTACGGGATAATAAAAAATCCGGAGATATTTGAGGTCAACAGATGTAAACCTCATAGCGACAATCACTATACAAAGGGGTGTAATTATATTGACCTGAACGGAACATATAAGTTTCATTTTGATAAATGTATAGCGGATTGTATTAAGGATTTTTATAAGGAAGATTACGATGTAAGTGATTGGGATGAAATTAAAGTTCCGGGCAATGTTCCTATTCTTAGACCTGACCTTGAAGTGCCTATATATACGAATGTTATGTATCCGTGGGACGGGCATGAGGATATCGTTCCGGGACAGATACCGGAGAAGCGTAATTCAGTATACAGTTACGTTCGAGATATAGATGTACCAAAGGATTTTGGAGAAAAGGTATACATAAAGTTTGAAGGTGTTGAAAGTGCATTTGCGCTTTGGATTAACGGTACATTTATAGGATACAGCGAGGACAGCTTTGACGCATCAGAGTTTGATATATCAGATGTTGTAAGACCTGGCAGTAACCGTATTGCCGTTCAGGTGTTTAAGTGGTCATCGGGAAGCTGGATTGAAGATCAGGATTTCTGGAGACTCGGTGGTATATTCCGTGATGTATATATGTATTCTGTGCCACAGATACATGTAAATGATATATTTGTAAAGACAAGACTTATCAATGATTATAAAGATGCCATGCTCAGTGTACGCATAACCTGGCAGAAACCTGAGGGTGTTTTCGGTAAATATCATATGTCAGTAAATGATATTAAAACAGATGCATGTGTTTATGAGATGACGGCAGATATCGGTGATGTTTCCGAGACTCTTGTAATGAGCGAAGTGAAGGCTCCTAAGCTCTGGAGTGCAGAAAAACCTAACCTATATAAACTCGTTATAACCGTGTATTCTGAGGATGATACAGTTGTAGAAGAAGTTGCGGAGCGTATCGGTTTCAGACAGTTTGAAATGAAGAACGGAATCATGCACATCAATGGAAAACGTATTATGTTTTCAGGTGTAAACAGACATGATTTCAGCCATGTGAATGGTCGTGCGGTTACCAAAGAGGAGATGCTTTGGGACGTATTAACCATGAAAAAGAACAATATAAATGCAGTGCGTACAAGCCACTATCCTAATCAGCCGTATTTCTATGAGCTTTGTGATGAATATGGTCTGTATATGATTGCGGAAAATAATCTCGAGACACACGGACTCTGGTGTTATCCGGGTGGCTGGGGAAATACTCCGAAGCTTGTGCCGGGTGACAAGCCGGAATGGCTTGAGGTGCTTTTGGACCGTGCATCATCGCTTGTTGAAAGCAAGAAAAATCATCCGGCAATTCTTATCTGGTCATGCGGGAATGAATCATATGGCGGTGAAAATATTTATAAAATGTCGCAGCATATGAAGAAGCTTGATGACACAAGGCTTGTTCATTATGAAGGAATATTCCATTGCAGAAAATATGAGAAAACATCTGATATGGAAAGTCAGATGTACTCAAAAGTAAAGGATATTGAGATGTTCCTTAAAGAGCATACAGATAAACCATTTATTTTATGCGAATACAGCCATGCGATGGGTAATTCCTGCGGTGGTCACAGAAAGTATAGTGAACTTGCAAAGCATAATCCGAGATATCAGGGCGGATTTATATGGGATTTCATAGACCAGGCTATTTTGCATGAGAATGATAACGGAGTTTCCTGCCTTGCATATGGCGGAGATTTTAATGAAAGACCTAATGATGGTGGATTCTGCACAGACGGAATCGTAACTGCCGACAGAACATGGTCACCTAAGATGCCTGAGATAAAGCATAACTATCAGAATATTGACTGTGTATTATCAGAGTCAAAGATTACTATAACGAACTACTCATTATTTACCAATACATCAGAATATGACTGTATTATAAGCATGTATTCAGACGGAATTAAGATAGGGGAGGTTATTCTTGAGACAGATGTAGAACCGCTTGGTAAAAGGGTTTATGAGATACCGGATGTGCTTGTTGCATCAATCATGCAGGTTGAAGGCGAGTGTTCTTATCAGGTTTCATTTATATTAAAAGAAGATGAATCATGGGCAGAAAAAGGTCATGAGGTTGCGTTTGATCAGTACTCATTTGTAGTTGGTACAGGTGAGAATGTAATTGACGAAGCACCGGAAGTGGATTTCTGCGATAACAATATCGGAGTACGAGGCGATGATTATACCGCAATGTTTAATAAGTCCGGTGGGCTTATCTCTTATACATACAAAGGGAAGGAACTTCTCAGAAGCAATATGACTCCGAATTTCTGGAGAGCGCCTACAGATAATGACAACGGTAACGGCATGTGTGCAAGGGACTATTACTGGAAAGTTGCAAGTATGTACATGAGAGCTATATTTGAAGAAGCAAAACTTATGGAAGATCATGTGCTTGTTGTATATCGTTACGAGTTCCCTATAGATAAGGATCTTTCGGTAAAGATGTCTTACAAGGCATATAAGTCGGGAAGAATAAATGTGACTTTAAGCTATAAAGGCGCGGTTGAAAGACCTGAGACACCTGAGTTTGGCGTTGTTCTTAAAACTGCTCCGTATCTTAACAGACAGATATGGTATGGTTATGGTCCGGAAGAGAATTATATTGACAGAAATAGTGGTTATAAACTTGGCATATATGAGGCTATGGTTGCAGACAGCTTGAGTCCGTATCTTAATCCTCAGGAATGCGGAAATCATACGGGAATCCGCTATACTACAATTATAGACAACGAAGGAACAGGTTTGTATTTTGCAAGTAGTGATGCGCCTTCATATATGGAAGGAAGTGTGCTTCCGTATACACCGCACGAGCTTGAAAATGCAAGACATATATATGAGCTTCCTCCACACAATTATTCGGTTGTCAAGCTTGCAAAGAAGCAGATGGGTGTTGCAGGTGATGACAGTTGGGGAGCAAGACCACATGAGGAATTTATTATAAAGTCAGATATGGATATAGAATTTACATTTGATATGGGTTATATAACAAAATAGTAATAAGAAAAGGAGAAGTGGTTTATGAAGAAGTTTTTTGGAACTTTAGCGTTATCATGTGTATTATTATCTGGTTGTGATGGACAGTCTGTAAATTCTGACGAGATTGTTTTGTCAACGGATAGTGTGACCACAAAAGATAATATGGAAGAAGTTGAAGTGAACGAGAATGAATCAGATGCTACAGATATAACTATTGAGGATAATATAATAACATTTGTAGATGAGTTTAATGCTAATAATGATAGTACATTAGAGTATGTAGAAGATTTCGTGCCATCTAACAAACAAAACCCTCATTATAGAACTGAATTTAGACTTGCTGCGTATGAAAATGCTATTGGTAAGAGTTATTTATATGGAAATGCAACTGTTGATATCGTTGTAAGAGAAGATTATTTTGGGGATATAGATATGCGTTTATATATGGATGATGCTAATCTTCAGCAATGTGTTGATATGATTAATGTTGCCTCGCCTATTATGGATAATACAGTAACTGATGATGAAGTTAAGGAAACAGTGAATTATATAAAAGAGAATAAAGAAGCTAATGGGTATTATTACGCAGATTTAGGGCTACTTTTATTAGGAAATGATAAAAAGGGTTATGAGTTTATGTTAGAAACAGATAAATAAAAATCAACTAAATAAAGAGCTCTGAAAAGAAAACTAAAATAGCTTTTAGAGTATAAATTGAAACACAAAATAATAATTAGTTTTTGCATGGTTTACGCATTTCATTAAATGCAAGAGAAAAGGAGTTTGTATACTATGGAAAAAGATATTAAAATCACACAAGTTGATGAGATGTTGGAAAGCAATAAAGTGAAAGCAGAAGAGTTATTAAAAGATGTGGATAAAACAGAAAAATTTCTTCAGGAATTGGAAGTCAAATTTAAAAAGATTCCGCATACAGGAGAAAAATTATCATATGTTCCAATCTTGATTTCAATGGTAAGAAGCTATATCAGAAAAGAATATACTAATATCAGTTGGGCATCGGTTGTATTAACTGTAAGTGCGCTGATTTATGTATTAAGTCCAATAGATATTATCCCAGATGGGGTACCCGTTCTAGGTTATATTGACGATACGATTGTTTTGATTGTTTGTTTGACTTATATTGATGTAGAAGTTAGAGAATATATCGAGTGGAGAAAAGATAACGGCAAAGACAATTTTTAAAAAGGAGAAGATATTTATGGAAAAAGTTAAATGGGGAGTACTCGGAACCGCAGGAATTCTTTCATGTACGGGAGTGGGTATGCAGAAGGCAGAGCATTGTATACCATATGCTATAGCCGGTCGTGATGAAGCAAAGACTAAAGAGTATGCAAAGAAATATGGATTTGAAAAGACATATCTTAGCTATGATGAGCTTCTTTCAGATGATGAGGTTGAAGCGGTTTATATTCCGTTGCCAAATAATCTTCACTATGAGTGGACAATAGCGGCACTTAAAAAAGGAAAGCATGTGCTTTGTGAGAAACCTATTGCCGAGTCTTGTGAAGTAGCTGAGAAGATGTATGAGGTTGCCAAAGAAAACGGCGTGTATCTTATGGAAGCATTTGCATATCAGCACAGTCCTTACATGGAGGCTCTTGCAAACGAGATAAAAAACGGCGCAATCGGAGATGTAACATTTATCGACACTGCATTTATAACAACATTTTATGATATGTCTAATATCCGTATGAGAAAAGAAATGTTCGGAGGAAGTGCATACGACCTTGGAGTTTACGGATCAAGCTTTATTTTAAGATTTATTGAAGATGAGATAAAAGACATAAAGGCTGTTGCGACATTTTCTGATGAAAAAGTTGACCTTTACACTCATGCAGTAATAGAGTTTGAAAGTGGAAAAACTGCTGCATTTACATGCGGTATGTTGTATGAGCCGGAAACTAATAACCGCCATGACAGATTTGAGATTATGGGAACCAAAGGATATATCAGATCCGGAATTTATCAGTACAATTTGTCAGGAAAAATGAGCTATGAGGTTTATACTGATGAAGGTGTGCGAGTTGTTGAGATGGATGTAGAAGACAACTACGGACTTGAGGTTGAGCAGTTATCAAAATGTGTCCGTGGCGAAGCAGTTCCTTACGTTACGAAGGAATTCAGTATCAGAAATGCAAAGGTAATCGATGCTGTGCTTGAGGCTATAGGATATTAAGGAGAGATTAATGCAGGCAGGCAGAATTATAACGGGAATTATAGCGCATGTGGATTCGGGAAAGACTACTCTTGCCGAAAGTATGCTCTATGCAAGCGGAAATATAAAAAAGCTTGGCAGAGTTGACCACAGAGACACGTTTCTTGATACAAATGAACTTGAGAGAGAACGTGGTATTACTATATTTTCCAAACAGGCAGAGTTGAAGCTTGAAGATAAAAATATAGTTTTGCTTGATACACCGGGACACGTGGATTTTTCTGCGGAAACCGAGCGTGCATTTCTTGTAATGGATTATGTTATTCTTGTTATAAATGGAAGCGAGGGTATACAGAGCCATGTGCTTACCCTATGGAAGCTTCTTAACATTTATAAGCTCCCGGTGTTCATATTTGTAAACAAGATGGATATGCCTGACACAGACCGTGACAAGGTTATGGATGCACTTAAGAAAGAGTTGAGCGCAAACTGTGTCTGCTTTACAGATAATGATGACTTTTTTGAGGATGTTGCAACCGGAAGTGAAGATGCGCTTTCAGAGTTTCTTGACAGTGATTCTGTAAGTGATGATACAATAAGAAAACTCATAAAAGACAGAAGTATATATCCTTGTTTCTTTGGCTCTGCACTAAGGCTTACAGGTGTAGAAGAATTTCTGCTCGGACTTGATAATTACATGGAGTATCCGGAATGCTCAGAGTCATTTGGTGCCAAAGTGTATAAGATAACCAGAGATGACAAGGGAATGCGCGAGGCGCATATGAAGATAACCGGAGGAGTGTTAAGACCGAAGCAGGTTATCGGAGAAGAAAAGATCAATCAAATCAGAATATATTCGGGGGCTTCATATGTAACTGTAAACGAAGCTTTGCCCGGAACCTTGTGTGCTGTCACAGGACTTGCAGAAATTATGCCGGGACAGGGAATAGGTGATGCTAAAGATTCGGATGAGCGTGTGCTTGCTCCGGTTCTTAATTACAGACTAATTCTTCCTGAGAATGTTAATGCACATGATATATATACAAAAGTTCGGGTTCTTGAAGAGGAAGAGCCTGAACTTTCTATTGTCTGGAATGAAAAAATGTCAGAGATTAATCTCAGACTCATGGGCGAGATTCAGCTCGAAGTGCTTAGAAGAATAATACGAGAGAGATTCGATCTTGAAGTGTCATTCGACAAGGGTAGTATAGTGTATAAAGAGACTCTTGCAGCACCGGTGGAGGGTGTCGGGCACTATGAGCCGCTTAGGCATTATGCGGAGGTTCACATATATATGGAGCCCGGTGAGCGTGGAAGCGGAATACAGATAACAAGTGATGTGAGCGAGGATATACTGGACAGAAACTGGCAGAGACTGATTATGACACACCTTGAGGAGAAAAAGCATCTCGGTGTGCTTACCGGCTCTGAGATTACAGATATTAAGATAACTGTAGTAAACGGACGGGCGCATCTGAAACATACTGAGGGAGGAGATTTTAGAGAGGCTTCTTATCGTGCCGTGAGACACGGACTTATGAGAGGCATGTCTGTGCTCCTTGAACCAATATATAATTACAGGCTTCGCGTTCCGGCAGAGAATCTCGGACGAGCAATAAATGATATCGCAGGTATGAACGGAAGTACCGATACTACCGTGACAGACGGAGATTTTGTTATATTGTCCGGAACTGTTCCCGTAGAATGTATGCAGGGCTATCAAAGCACCCTGGCGTCTTATACAAAAGGTAAAGGCAGTCTTTTTTGTACGCAGGGAGGATATGTTCCGTGTCATAATGCCGATGAGGTTATAGAAAAAATTGCCTATGACCCTGTGTGTGATATAGCTAATCCTGCTGCGTCCATTTTCTGTGCACATGGAGCAGGTTTCTATGTGAGCTGGGAGCAGGTTGAGGAGTATATGCATTTGCCATACACAAGACAGGTTCCGGAAAATGATTATGAAAATGATATTTCAGAACCGGTTATTGTACACAGAAGAAGCACTAAGGAAGTATCCGATGATGAGCTGGATGCTATATTTGAGCGTACATTTGGTGCGGTAAAAAGAAAGACGGATACAAGACGTGTTATTGATTATAATAAGAAAAAAACCGGTGAATATACCGGAGACCCGAAGTATCTGAAAAAGAAAACTGAAAAGAAAAAAAAGGACGATTACCTGCTTGTTGACGGATATAATATTATTTATGCCTGGGATGAACTTAAAGAACTTGCGAAAGACAATCTGGAAAGTGCAAGAATAAGACTTGCTGAGATTTTATGCAATTATCAGGGCTATAAAAACTGTACGGTCATACTCGTTTTTGATGCATACCGTGTAAAAGGTAATCCGGGAAGCACGATAAAATATAATAATATTCACATCGTTTATACAAAAGAGGCTGAAACTGCAGACAGCTATATAGAAAAAACTGTTCACAGAATCAGCCGTGATTATAATGTAACTGTAGCAACTTCAGATGCAACGGAGCAGATAATAATATTCGGTTCCGGTGCAATCCGTTTATCTGCAAATGGCCTTAAAGATGAGATTGCAAGAATTAATCAGGAAATCTTTGAAAATATAGACCACACGCGGTGACACACATATGAAATTACCCATGAAAGCAGAAGTGATACCGAAAATGTTAAAAGGAACACAAGTATCGGGAATTTGACTGCAAAAAATACTTCATGGAAATAGTAGTAGCACAGGAATGTGTGTATAAGCCAGATTCCTGTTGACTGAGCTCCTATAAAAGCCAGGACATCTTTAATCTTCTTTGTATTATATAATATGAGGGTAAATGCAATGGTAAATATAGCCGCATATATATAATCAAGTCTGTCCCATCCCCAGTTGCTTCTCATCGCCCATGACTGTCTGAGAGTTATGGTAAGGATAAGCAAACCGATTCCGAGAAATATTCTGAAAAGGCGGTCAGGAACTTTCTTTAATACAAGCGAAATAACGTCATATTTTGCAAGCATACATCCTATTGTAAACATAGGGAGCATAACGAGTGCAACGCTCATTTTCTGCCAGAAGTATGTTCCGTTAAATGACGCCATGTAAGCATTTGTCTGTGTAAATGTAAGTAACGCAGTATTTACAAATGTATTGAATAACAGTAAATAAACAAAGTCTTTCAAAAAGTTAGCATTTTTTCTGTCAACCCAGGTTATGATAATCGGGAAGAGGAAGAGCATAATCACGTAAAGGGTCATAAACCACCACTCATCATTTACCGTAGTTTCTATTGCAAGGAAGTTTTTGAGCATGGTTGACCAGGATACGGATACTTTTTCTACGCCGATTATGATTCCGAGAGGTATCATTACAAAAAATACCTGCCAGTATTTTATATAAACGGCTTTGATTCTTTTTAATACGGTAGCAGTTACATTTCCATCGCTGTTCTTATGGCTTATATACAATCCGTAACCACTTAACATCATAAAAAGAGCTACACAGAGCTTGCCGTAATTACCGGCAATTTCCGAAAGCGGACTACCGTCGGATAATATTATGAGATTGTTTAAGCTGACACCCTCAGAGAACTTGTCGGGAAATGCAAAAAGATGATGAATTATCATAAGCATAACCGCAAGAGCCTTGATTGCAAGGGTATCTTTTTTAGTAAAATTATCAGTATTGTTCATTGTTATCTCCCTTTAGTTGTAGTACTATATATTCTATACGATTGTGGTATTTTTTACAAGAAATAATGGTCAGATTATACAAGGGAGAATATGATTTGTGAGAAGGATATATTTTACTGTTTTTTGTTTGTTTTTAATTGTTGGATTGCTGTCTTTAGGAAGTGTGGCAAGTGCTAAGTCTAAGAAAGGTACGAGAGCTGATAAAGTCATTGCGATTGACGCGGGACACCAGGCAAAGGGAGATAGTTCATTAGAGCCTGTTGCACCGGGCTCAAAGACGAAAAAAGCAAAAGTTGCCGGCGGTACAAGCGGTGTATCTACGAAGGTCCCGGAATATAAGGTTACTCTTAAGGTGGCAAAGAAACTTAAAAAAGAACTTGTTAGCAGAGGCTATAAGGTTGTTATGATACGTAAGACCAACAATGTGAATATAAGCAATAAGGAACGTGCACTTAAGGCTAATAAGTCTGCGGATATTTGTATCAGGCTTCATGCAGACGGGATAAATAATCCGTCGGTATGTGGTGCAAGTGCGCTTTATCCATCATCTTCGAATAAGTATATAGGTAAATTAAGCGGCAAGTGTAAAAAGCTGTCGGAGGCAGTGCTTTCTAAGATGTGTGTAAGTGCAGGCTGCCGAAACCGAGGATTATCTGTGCGTGATGATCTCACAGGCACTAACTGGAGTACTATCCCGGTTACATTGATTGAGATGGGATTCCTTACGAATCCGTCAGAAGATAAGAAGTTGAATAATAGTAGTTATCAGAAAAAACTTGCATATGGAATGGCAAATGGAGTTGATAAGTATTTTGGATACAAGTAATATGAAGTCAAGATTTGTTTTGGCAGATAACGGTGTTTTATATATTACATTTGATTTGTTTAGCAGAGCAGGGCTTACACATGGTTTTTCTACAAGAGTAGGTGGCGTAAGTTCGGGCATTTATAAGAGTATGAATCTCTCGTTCAACAGAGGAGATGACGAGGCCTGTGTTGTGGAGAATCACAAAAGATTTGCAGAGGCTGTAGGTTATGATTATGAGAAAACCGTTTTGTCAGATCAGATTCATAAGACAGATATAGCTCATGTAACAGAGAAAGATTCAGGATTTTACAGCAAAAAGGGTATCACCGGAATGGATGGTCTTATTACGGATGTTCCGGGTGTGCCGCTTATGACATTTTATGCAGACTGTGTTCCGTTGTTTTTCTATGATCCTGTGAAAAAGGTTGTGGCAGCAGCACATTCGGGATGGCGGGGAACCGTGGCAGGTATAGGCCGTGTTATGGTTGATAAACTTGTCGGTGATAACGGGTGTAAAAGAGAAGATGTTCTTGCTGTTGTTGGTCCTTCGATATGTGGTAACTGTTATGAGGTTAGCAGTGATGTCGTGGACGGATTTTCAGATGCATATGGTAAGGATATGGCAAACAGTATAAGCAGTCCGCACGGAGATGGTAAGTTTCTGGTTGATTTGTGGGAAGCTAACAGGTATGTGCTTAAGAGTGCGGGAATAAAAGATGAACATATACAAGTGAGTGGTATATGTACTTATCATAATCCTGAGCTTATGATATCGCACAGGGAAACGGACGGCAAAAGAGGTAATATGGCCGGGGTTGTTGTTTTATAAAATAAAAAAAGCAGGCATTGCCTACTGGGTACAACTAAAAGCAAGCTGACGCTTTCTTGATGCAAGACTAAAAGCAAGCTACGCTTCCTTGATGCAAGACTAAAAGCAAGCTACGCTTCCTTAGTACAAGACTAAATATAACAAGACTAAAAGCAGTCTTCGACTCCTTATTAAAGCAAGACTAAAAGCAAGCTGACGCTTCCTTTTAGTAACGTGATATGTAGGCTGACGCCTACATACCACAGAAGCCGCTAACCGGGATCGAACCGGTGACCTACGCATTACGAGTGCGTCGCACTACCTACTGTGCTATAACGGCATGTGCTACATTTTAGCATATCTTATTTTTCATTTCAAGAGGCAGAATACATGAATATAAAAGAGTATCTCGGTGATAAAAAATTCTATAAAAATACTGCTTTGATTGCAATTCCGATTGCACTGCAAAGTCTTATTACAATAGGTGTTAATCTGGTTGACAACATTATGCTTGGTAAGCTTGGGGAGATTCCGTTATCGTCATCTGCTTTGGCGGTATCATACATAAGTTTTTATCATATCTGTTGTATGGGACTTGGTATGGGAGCATCTGTGCTTGTATCAAGATTTTGGGGGATGAAAGACCTTGAAGCTCTTAGAAAGACTATCACACTTATGATAAGATTTACCGTTATTATCGGATTGCTTTTTACGGTGGCAGATATCATTACACCGACAGGTATTATGAAGATATACTCGAATGATGCTGTGATTATTGAGCAGGGAGCAATTTACCTGAGATGGTCAATACCTTGTTTTCTTCTTATGGGATTAACGACAACATGTACCATTGCCATGAGAAGTATGGGACAGACCAGGGTTCCTCTTATAGGGTCATGCATCTCATTTGGTATTAATATATTTGCAAACTGGGTATTTATATTCGGTAATCTGGGGGCACCGAGGATGGAAATTGCCGGTGCGGCTCTCGGAACACTTATTGCAAGAATTGTGGAATTTGGTGTTAACTGCGGATATCTTGTTCTTATCGAGAAAAAAGCATGCTACAGAATAAAGCATTTGTTTATGAAATGCAGTGATATGATTCATGATTATATTACAATCAGCATACCTGTACTTATAAGTGACCTCATTCTCGGACTCGGAACCAATGTTGTTGCAATGGTTATGGGAAGAATAGGACCGGAATTTGTTGCGGCAAATTCAATTACAACTATAACACAGCAGCTTAGTACGGTAATTATTTCAGGAACCTCGCAGGCGGGTTGTATTGTGACAGGACATTACCTTGGAGAAGGCAGAATTGACAAAGCAAAGAAATATGGATGGACTTTTATGTTTGTAGGTTTTTTGGTAGGAACCTTTGCCGGTCTGTTCATTATCTTTACAGGTGATTATATTATAAGTTTCTATAACATAAAAGAAGAAACAAGGCTTATAGCAAGGCAGCTTATGGATGCGATTGGATTTATCGTTATATTCCAGTCGGCTAATTCCATTATGACAAAAGGTGTTCTTAGGGGTGGCGGAGATACGAAGTGTCTCATGATAGCCGATAATATATTCCTGTGGGTGTTATCCATACCGCTTGGATATCTGGCAGGACTGTATTTTCATCTTCCGCCGTTCTGGATATATTTCTTCTTAAAGATCGACCAGTTTGTAAAAGCATTTTGGTGTATCTGGCGTCTTAAGAGTGGAAAATGGATTAAAAAAATCGGAGGTATAAAACATGCTTAGGGTAGTAAAGACAGAAAATGGTTTAGTTGAAGGCCTTCCTGCAGCTGATCCGAGAATTACTTCTTTCAAGGGAATTCCGTTTGCAGCACCGCCTGTGGGCGAAAACAGATGGCGTGCACCAATGCCTTGCAAAGATTGGGACGGGGTTTTAAAGGCATACAAGTTTGCACCTATTTCAATGCAGGATACACCTGGTATAGGAGATAACATTTATATCAGAGAGTGGCACGTAGATCCGGATGTGCCTATGAATGAGGATTGCCTATATCTTAATATATGGACCAATGCGAAAAGTCCGGATGAAAAGCTTCCTGTAGTTGTATGGTATTTTGGCGGAGGACTTCAGTGGGGCTATCCTTCAGAGATGGAATTTGACGGGGAGAGAGTTGCAAGACGAGGTGTAGTTGTTGTAACTGTTAATTATAGAATAGGTGTGTTCGGATTCCTTACACATCCTGAGATTACAAAGGAAGCACCTGATGCTCCTGCAAACTTCGGAAGCCTTGACCAGCAGGCAGGTCTCAGATGGGTTCACCGTAATATAGCGGCATTTGGTGGTGATCCGGAGAACATCACAATCGCAGGACAGTCAGCAGGCGGCGGAAGCGTTATGAGTCAGATTACTTGTGAAGCAAACTTCCCGCTTATTAAAAAAGCGATTGTTCAGAGCGCAATGATAAGAGATCCGTATACAGGCTTTGGAGTAGGTATACCTAAGCATCTTAGCGAAGAAGAAAAGCATGGAGAGGAGTTTTTTGATTTCCTTGGTGTTAAGTCTCTTAAAGAAGCAAGAGAGCTCGATGCATTTTATATTCGTGACCGTTATGCAGTATATGCGGAAAATCATGAAAGATTTTTCGTTGTTCAGGATGATAAGTTCTGCGTTGGTGATCCAATGACATTATTTGCACAGAATAAGAGAGCTATGGTACCTATCATGGCAGGAAATACTTCCGATGAGTTCCCTAACATGATAAATGTAGCAAATGACGAAGAATTTGAGGCAAAAGCACGTGAAATATTTGGCGACAAAGGCGATGAATTTATCCGCATTTGTAAAGAAAAAGGCAATATGAAGCCGGGCGAGTACGGTTTTGTAAACGGAATTGAGTGTACTGCAAAAGCAATTTCCATGATTAATAAAGAACTTGGAAATGATGTTGACTGCTTCTATTACAAATTTGATACAGATATTCCGGGATGGGATAATCCGGGCAATTTCCATTCAGTTGAGCTTTGGTTCTTCTTTGAGACACTCGCAAAATGTTGGAGACCGTTTAAGGGATACCATTACGATATGGCAAGAATTATGTGTAACTACTGGTCGAATTTCATAAAGACAGGAAATCCTAACGGAAAAGATGCAGACGGCACTGATATGCCTGAGTGGCTTCCGTATACAAAGGAAAATCCTAATGGCGTTTTATTTGGCAAAGGTGGCGTGGTATCTTCTATTAATGGAGAAGAAGATGAATTTATTGCATTTCTTGCAAATCATATAAAAGAAAGAATAGAAAGGAACGCAAAATAATGAAAAAACAGGCATTTAACCCTTACCTTCCGTCATGGGAGTACATACCTGACGGTGAACCGTATGTATTTAACGGAAGAGTATATGTTTACGGATCACATGACTTCTTTAACGGATATGTTTTCTGTATGGGAGATTATGTGTGCTGGTCTGCGCCGGTAGATAACCTCGCAGATTGGCGTTATGAAGGTGTGATATATGACAAGACAGAAGATCCGCTTAACAAAGACGGAAAAATGTGTCTGTATGCACCGGATGTTACAGTAGGACCTGACGGAAGATATTATCTTTACTATGTACTAGACCATGTATCAGTTGTGTCGGTAGCTGTATGTGATGAACCGGCAGGAAAATATGAATTCTACGGATATGTTCATTATGCAGACGGTACGAAACTCGGAGACAGAGAAGGCGATGAGCCGCAGTTTGATCCGGGTGTGCTCACAGAAGGCGATAAGACATATTTGTATACAGGATTCTGTGGCAGAGGTGACAAATCAAGAACAGGTACACAGGCAACAGTTCTTGGACCTGACATGCTTACTATTATAGAAGACCCTGTAATTGTAGCACCGGGAGTTGAATATGAAGCAGGAACAGGATACGAGGGACACGCATTTTTTGAAGCTCCTTCAATCCGTAAAATAGGAGATACATATTATCTTATTTATTCATCAACACCTATGCATGAACTTTGCTATGCAACAAGCGACACACCGACAGGAAAGTTTACATATGGCGGTGTCATAGTCAGCAACTGTGATCTTCATATTGACACATATAAACCGGCTGACCTTCCGATGGCATACGGAGCAAACAACCACGGAAGTATCGTTCAGATAAATGATGACTGGTACATTTTCTATCACAGACAGACAAACGGAACATGGTACAGCAGACAGGGATGCGCTGAGAAAATACAGGTACTTGCTGACGGAAGCATACCTCAGGTTGAGATTACTTCATGCGGTCTTAACGGCGGACCGTTAGAAGGAAAATGTGAATACCCGGCATATCTTGCATGTCATTTGTTCAATAATACTCCTCAGATGTATGTGGGAGACGACCGTTTCCCTAAGGTAAGTCAGGACGGCCGTGACGGAGATGAGGAATACGGATATGTATGTAATATGAAAGATTATGCGACAGCAGGTTTCAAATATCTTGACATAAAAGATGTGAGCAAAATCACATTGAAGGTAAGAGGTTATATGTCAGGAGGATATTTTGAGATCCGTACATCATATGATGGAGAAGTGCTTGCTACGATTCCTGTATTTAACTGTAATGTATGGGAAAAATATAGTGCAGACATTTCAATTCCTGATGGAATCCATGCAATTTATATCACATACCGCGGACATGGAAATGCAACTTTAGGTTCATTTGAATTATCATAATAATTTCATAAGAAAAGGAGACAGATAATGAGTTATATCAGATTATTTACAAGAACACCGGGAGAAGGAGATGAATATCCTTCAGCACTTGCATACAGTATTCATATGGAAGTAAGTAAAGATGGAAATGAGTATGAGATTCTTAACCAGAATTACGGAATACTTTTTGCTGAGGCTAATATCCGTGAAAATAATACAATAGATGAAAGAGGAGCTATGTATCCTGTTATGGCAAAAAGAGCTGCAGGCGGTTATGGTTTCCTTGCACATCGTGTAGATAAAGACGGAAATGTTGATGAAGCTGTAGCAGACAAGATTTTGTACTGGAAAACTGAAGACATGGAACATTTTACAGATGTCGGACTTATGTCTTACGACGAGGCGGCAGCAGACCTAGGAGTAGATGCAGATTCACTTAAAGAACTCTGTGCACAGAAAAATGATACATATGAGATGGAGATATCCGAAGAGGAATATAACGCTATAAGAAGACTCTGGATACCTATTTATAATACAGGTGTAGAATATAGTGAAAACTTAACTGTAAGCTCTGAAGATGACCTTAAGGGCATAAAGGTTAGAGCATTATATTCAGATGGTTCATACCATGATAAATATGTAAGTATTGATGCGTCACAGATCGACTTTGCAAAAGGTGGAACATATACAGTTAAAGGAGTTATGACTCAGCCTGAATATAAATTCCCGCTTGCTGAAGGCTATGCTGATCCGATTGTATTTTTCTATGAGGGTAAATGGTATTTCATCGCAACAAATGATAATACAGACGATGTAGGACTTTTTGTAAGAGGAGCGGATACCATTGACGGATTATTTGCAAAGGATGTAGAAGAACATGTAATTCTTGATTATGATGAGGAAAAGCAGTTTATACAGACATTCTGGGCGCCTGAGTTTCATATGATAGGCGGAAGTGTTTATATCCTATTTGCAGTCGGACCAAAGAGCTGGGGACCACACAGTCACATGATGAAGCTTAAAGAGGGTGGAAATATTCTTAATGCAAATGACTGGGAGACTCCTGTAAAAGTTGTAAGAAAAGACGGTTCACCTATAGAAAAAGGTGGCATTACACTCGATATGACATATCTTAAGGTAAATAATAAATCATACCTTGTATGGTCTGAAAGATATCATATCGGAAGCGACCTTGATTCAGGCTCAATGATATACATTGCAGAGACAAATGAAGAAAAACCATATGTTATCACAAGCGAGCCTATGCTTCTCACAAGACCGCTTTACGGTTGGGAGCATCAGTACGGAACAATCAATAACGAAGGACCATATCCTCTTGTTACTGATAATAAAGTACATATTGCTTATTCAGGCGGCTCTGCCGGTGGTTACTCATATGTAGTAGCAAACATGACAGCAGATATAGATGCTGACCTTCTCGATATTAATTCGTGGACCAAGTCAGTAACTCCGCTTCTTTCGGCTCATTCAGTAGAGGGAGAGTACGGACCTGGACATAATGGATTTTACAAGGATGAAAATGGTGATACATGGATAACATATCATGCAAAACTCACACCGGGCTGGGCTACAAGAAGTACAGCTATCAGAAGAGTTCATTTTGATGTATATGGAGATCCTGTATATAACATGTCAAAGGACAGAGACATTGATCCTAAGTATAAGGAACTTACATTTAATGTAACAGTAAAATAGATTGATAGGAGAGATATATGAACAGTAGGACATTGGCAGAGATTGATGCAATTGCCGGATATATACTTGAAGATTACAGCAGGGAAAGAACGATAGATAAGCTGGATGTGTTTAACCAGCCTGATAAAGATGAGATTCTTGATTTACTTAAGAAGCTTATGCAGGTAGTGTATCCGGGTTATTACAAGGACAACAAATATAAAATATATAATGTAAAAAATAATCTGTCAGTCATTATTGAAGATATACTCTACAACCTGAATAAGCAGATTGCAGTTACATTAAAAAGTGTAAATGATGATACATCAAAAAAATCTGAGTGGATAGAAGCAAGGGCACACAAGCTGACCACACAGTTTTTGGCGACAATTCCAAAAGTGCGCGAGTACGTTGAAACAGACGTGCTTGCCGCTTATGAAGGCGACCCTGCAGCAACAAGTTATGATGAGATAATTTATTGCTATCCGGGACTGTATGCCATAACCGTGAACAGATTGGCTCATGAACTATATCTCTTAGGCGTGCCGCTTATTCCAAGAATAATGACTGAGTATGCACATTCCCGTACCGGAATAGATATACATCCTGGAGCAACGCTTGGGAAATATTTCTTCATAGATCACGGAACCGGAATTGTTATCGGAGAAACGACGGAAATAGGAGAACATGTAAAGATATATCAGGGTGTTACACTTGGAGCATTATCAACCAGAGGCGGACAGGATATCAGAGGTCAAAAGAGACATCCTACTATCGAAGATTATGTTACGATATATTCCGGAGCTTCAATACTCGGAGGCGAAACCGTTATCGGTAAAAATGCTATTATCGGAGGTAATGCATTTATCACTTCGTCGGTTGAAGCAGGCGCAAGAGTGATTGCAAATAAATAAAAAACTTAAAAAGCATTTGTCGTTGACGCGACAAATGCTTTTGTGTTTTTGTGAAAACATATATAATTATTTGTTGACATATCTGTAAATAATAGTATAATGAAACATAAACATATGAATAATAATTCATATGTTTATATGATTAGATATTAAAAGGAGATTTTTGAAATGAAAAAGACTTATAAAATTGAAGTTGACTGTGCAAACTGTGCCAATAAGATGGAGCTTGCAGCTAAGAATACAAAAGGGGTAAAAGATGCATCCGTTAATTTTATGATGCTTAAGATGAATGTTGAATTTGAAGAAGATGCAGATATAAAAGCAGTTATGAAAGAAGTTCTTAAAAACTGTAAAAAGGTAGAGGATGACTGTGAGATATATCTGTAGGAGATAGATGATATATGACTAAGAAACAGAAAAAGGTTCTTATAAGAATAATCATTAGCGTATTGCTTATGATAGTGCTCAATTTTATACCGGTTTATGGATATGTCCGTTTTATTTTATACATGATTCCGTATCTTATAATCGGATATGACATACTCCGTAAGGCATTTAAGGGAATTATCAAAGGTCAGGTGTTTGATGAGAATTTCCTTATGGCGGTTGCGACAATCGGAGCGATAATTATAGGTGAATACACTGAGGGTACTGCCGTAATGTTGTTTTACCAGATAGGTGAGCTGTTCCAAAGCTATGCGGTAGGAAAGAGCAGAAGAAACATAAGCGAGCTCATGGATATACGACCGGATTATGCCAACATAATGCAGGATGATAAGCTTGTGAAAGTTGATCCCGATGAAGTAGAGCCGGGAAGTATTATTATTGTTCAGCCGGGCGAAAAGTGTCCGATAGACGGTATAGTAATTGAGGGAAGTTCTTCGCTTAATACAAGTGCACTGACAGGAGAAAGCATACCGAGAGATGTTTCGACGGGTGATGAGATTATAAGCGGCTGTATCAATATGACCGGTGTATTACAGGTTAAGACAACAAAAGAGTTTGGAGAATCAACTGTTTCCAAAATACTTGATCTGGTTGAGAATGCAACATCAAAGAAGTCGCGATCAGAAAACTTCATTTCGAGGTTTGCAAGATATTATACTCCTGTTGTATGTTATCTAGCTCTTGCCCTTGCATTTGTTCCGCCGGTCATAAATATTTTTGCCGGAAATGCACCGCTGTTTTCTGGATGGATTTACAGGGCGCTTACATTTCTTGTAATAAGCTGTCCATGTGCGCTTGTTATAAGTATACCGCTTTCGTTTTTTGCAGGAATCGGCGGGGCGAGCAGAGAGGGCGTGCTTGTAAAAGGTTCAAGTTATCTTGAAGCACTCGCAAAAGCGGGATATGTAGTATTTGATAAAACAGGAACTGTAACAGAAGCGACATTTCGTGTGACAGAGATATACTCTTCCGGTATGGGTGAAGAAGAATTGCTCAGATATGCAGCCTATGCCGAAAGCCATTCGTCACATCCTATTAGTAAGAGTATAAAAGAAGCATATGGACGTGATATTGACCTCTCGTTTATAAATGATATACAGGAGATAAGCGGACAAGGTGTAATAGCAACGCTTTCGGATGACACACAGATATGTGCAGGCAATTATAAGCTTATGAAGAGGCAAAATATTGTCTGTGACGAGACTGATAAGACTGGCACGGTAATATATATTGCAAAAAATGATGTGTATGCAGGATATATTCTTATATCTGATGTAGTAAAAAAAGGCGCAAAAGAAGCGATAAGAAAACTAAAAAAAGAAGGTATTAAAAAGACCGTCATGCTTACGGGAGACAGGGATTTGGTAGCGGAGAATATATGTGCTGAGCTTGGGATTGATGAAGTGCATGCTGAGCTTCTTCCTGATCAAAAAGTAAGTCTTCTTGAAAAAATAATTGAGAATAAGACAGGAAACGGAAAAGTTGTATATGTCGGTGACGGAATAAATGATGCTCCGGTGCTTAAGCGTGCCGATATAGGAATAGCAATGGGGGCACTCGGTTCTGATGCTGCCATTGAAGCGGCAGATGTTGTGCTTATGGATGATGATCCGCTTAAGATAGCAAAGGCTATAAGAATTGCAAAAAAATGTATCCGCATAGTATATGAAAATATATATTTTGCAATAGGAATTAAGTTTATTTGTCTTATACTCGGAGCGATGGGAATAGCAAATATGTGGCTTGCAATATTTGCCGATGTAGGAGTTATGGTAATAGCAGTTCTTAATGCAATCAGGGCATTGTTTGTAAAAAAACTCTGATAACAGGTTTATAAATGAAGGGAGTTATGATATGATAGAACGAGTGCGCGCAGACGAGCTTGCGGAACTTTTTAAGGTGTTTGGAGATTCGACCAGAATAAGAATTTTGTTTGAATTATCTGAGACTGAGATGTGTGTATGTGATATTGCAAATGCGCTTGATATGACACAGTCAGCGATATCACATCAGCTTCGTATATTGAAACAGAGCAGGCTTGTAAAAGGCAGACGTGATGGAAAATCCATTATTTATTCGCTTGCGGATGATCATGTGCGTTCAATAATTGCAACAGGCAGAGAACATATAGAGGAATAATGAAGAAGTTAATTAATGCGTTGTTTAAAATAGCTGTTCCGATTATGGTACAGAATGCCATAACAAATTTTGTGGCGCTTCTTGACAATATTATGATTGGTGCTGTCGGAACCAATCAGATGTCGGGCGTATCGATAGTCAATCAGCTTATGTTTGTATTTTATATATGTGTATTTGGTGCAATATCCGGTGCAGGGATATTTGGCGCACAGTTCTTTGGGCAAGGGAATCACGAAGGTGTACGTCATTCTTTTAGATTTAAGCTTGTAGTATGTGCCATTATAGCGGGTCTGGGCATAGGAGTATTTGTACTGTTCGGAGAAGAACTTGCTATGCTCTATATGCATCAGGGCAGTGATACCGGAAGTGTGGAAGAAACACTTAAGTACAGTATGCAGTATATGCATATCATGCTTTTGGGACTTATACCGTTTGCATTTGAGCAGTGTTATATAGGAACACTCAGGGAAACCAATGAGGCCGTGCTTCCTATGAAAGCGGGTATAATTGCAGTTGTTAGCAATACCGTACTTAATTACATACTTATATTTGGTAAGTTCGGAGCACCGGAGCTTGGCGTACAGGGTGCGGCTATTGCTACGGTTACGGCAAGAGTGGTAGAGTGTCTGATAGTTGTTATATGGACACATACTCATAAGGAGAAAAACATGTTTATTGTTGGTGCATACCGCAATTTCTCAATACCGGGTGCGCTTGTTAAGAAGATAATTATAAAGGGAACGCCGCTTCTGTTTAATGAATGTCTTTGGGCAGCAGGAATGGCTGTGCTTACGCAGATTTATTCTAATAGAGGACTTGCGGTTGTAGCAGGGCTAAGTATTTCTTCAACCATTGCAAATCTGTTTAACATAATGTTTATTGCCGTAGGTTCAGCGATTGCGATAATAGTGGGACAGTATCTTGGCGCACAGAGATTTGATGAGGCAATGGAGAGCGCAACAAAATGTGTTTGGCTTACATTTGTAAGTAATGTGGTCATAGGTGCAATATTATTTATAGTAGCTCCATTATTCCCGGATATTTATAATACGACAAATGAAGTTAAGGAGCTTGCAACAAGTTTTATACGGATAACTGCGATTGCCATGCCTATACAGGCTGTGCTTCATGCAACATACTTTATTATAAGGTCAGGTGGCAAGACGTTCATTACATTTTTATTTGATAGTACTTATGTATGGGTCATTTCAATACCGATTGCATTTGCAATAACGAAATATACGGGATTGTTTATCATTAGTATTTATTTTATAGTACAGATGATTGACATTATAAAAACTGTTATCGGGCTTGTTATGCTTAAAAAAGGCATATGGCTTAGTGATATTGTAACAGACATAGAATGATGATATAGGAGAGAAATGTTATGGGATATTGTAAAAAATCTTGTGAAGATTTTTTGACAGAACTTGCAGGAAAGGCACCTGTTCCGGGCGGTGGTGGTGCATCTGCTCTTGTGGGTGCGGTAGGTATGGCACTTGGAAGTATGGTTGGAAGTCTTACACTCGGCAAAAAGAAATATCAGGATGTAGAGGAAGACATACGTATTCTTATGGATAGGGCTGAAAAAATAAGACTTTGTCTTATAGAGCTTGTGGACGAAGATGCTGTTGCATTTGAGCCGTTGTCAAAAGCATACGGACTTCCGAAAAACACCCCGGAGGAAATAGAAGAAAGAGATAAGATAATGGCAGAAGCACTTCTTATTGCAAGCAATGTGCCGCTTGCTATTATGGAGAAATGCTGCGAAGCGATAGAGGTTATAAGTGAGTTTGCAGACAAAGGAAGCCGACTTGCAATATCTGATGCAGGAGTGGCGGCAGCCTGTGCGAAAGCTGCACTTTGCGGCGCATCATTTAATGTGTATATAAACACAGCATCAATGAAGGATGAGAAACTTGCAAATGAGCTTAATGATAAGGCGGATTCCATGCTTGCGAAATACTGTGCACTTGCGGATGAAACCTATGATAAAGTAATGAAGTTAATAAGAAAGTAGAGGTTTATATGGCAACAATATTATCAGGAAAAGCTGTGGCAGATGCCATAAGCGCAAAAGTTACAGAAGATGTGATTATGTTAAAGGAGCAGGGTGTTTCGCCATGTCTTGCTATTGTAAGAGTTGGAGAAAATCCAAGTGATCTTTCGTATGAAAGAGGAGCTGTCAAGAGATGTGAGCTTACAGGTGTAGAATACAAGAAATACGAGCTTCCGGCAGATATATCAGAAGAAGATCTTTTGAAGGTTATAGAAGAGGTTAACAATGATGCGGGTATACATGGCGTGCTTCTTTTCAGACCGCTTCCAAAACATATTGACAGTAAGAAAGTTGAGAATGCACTTCTCCCAGAGAAGGATGTTGACTGCATGACGGAGGGTTCTTTGTCGGGTATATTTACGGGAAGTAATACAGGATATCCTGCCTGTACACCTCAGAGCTGTATAGAAATACTTGATTACTATGGAATTGACATAACAGGAAAAAATGTTGTTGTCATCGGACGTTCGCTTGTGGTAGGAAAACCTGTATCTATGATGCTTCTTGCGAGAAATGCAACTGTTACCATCTGTCATACAAAGACAAAGAATATGAGTGATATTAGCAAAAATGCCGATATAATAATTGCGGCAGCCGGCAAAGCAGGAGTTGTAACAAAAGACTATGTGAGTGCAGGTCAGACGGTTATTGATGTAGGAATCAATGTAAATGACGAGGGCAAACTTGTGGGAGATGTTGCATATGACGAAGTTGCTGAAATAGTAGATGCCATCACACCTGTTCCGGGCGGAGTAGGAAGTGTTACAACATCCGTGCTTATAAGTCATGTTGTAGATGCGGCAAAAAAGACTGTAAAATAATCTTATAAATAATTAATTGCAAATGAAAAGGCTTTATAAGTTTGGAACTTATAAAGCCTTTTTTAATATAGATACTTATCACTTATAAAATTTATGAATCTTAAAAATATTAATCTAACAAATCTTCAAAATCAATCTCAAATTCCTGGCCGGTAACATCCATATCGGTAAGAGTTTCATCTTCGCCCGTTCCCGGATTAGGATCGGTTCCCGGATCAGAGTTATTACTATCAGGAACAACAGTCTCATTATAGTCCGTAGTATTGTTAGAATCTGTGTTGTTGCTATTATTGCTGTTAGAACTACTGTTATCGTCAGTGTTATTATTTGACGACTCGTTAGAATCTGAATTGTTGTTTGAAACAGGTGTATCAGGATCAGAAGGAGCATTATTATTGCTATCAGAGCTTGTTCCTGAATTGCTTGTTCCGTCTTCCTGATTCTCTAATGTAAAGTCGTCTTCATCTAATTCAAAAGTCGCTTCATTTTTAGGTTTATCAGGAATAATGCTGTCAACAATAACTATAACTGTTAAAAGCAATATTAACGCGACAATAACATATACAACTATCGTAAGCCAACTATTTTTACGCTTCATATAAAAACTCCTATCATATTTAGATTAAAGTATAACTGCGACTATATAATTATATATTTCATATTTCTTTTAGTCAACCTGTAAAAAATGAACAGCAAAAAACATTGCAAAATGATGGTATTTTATTGCAAAAAGCAAACACGCAATAACGTAATAATGAATATAAAAATATATTAATGATATAATACATCATGTATGGGTATGTATAATGCTTTTTATATAGTATATATTATATTTCATACCACAAGAAACATAAGAAACAATAATAATGGAAACTAACAAAATTTTAAATGGAGGTTATTGACCAAATGTTAATGTCAGAAAGAGGCAAAAGAATATTGTCATTTATAATTGCTGTTGCATTTATATTGACAGGATTTGTGTATTCGCCAAAATCGGCAGCAGCGGCTGCTGAACCTCAGGTAAGTGTGCTTGGAGCAAGCTTAAAACTTGATGGCGATTATAATGCAAATGGAAACCAGTCTATGAGAATAGCCATTACCGTAGATAATGCGAGTATGGCAAAGAGTTGTTCTATTGATCTTACTGTAGGAAATAAAACAGTGACAATAGCAACTGACGGAGTGGCTTCGGCTACAAGGGTTATACATGATAAGATGTATTTAAAGGATCCGGAAAACGATTCTGTTGTATATGCTGTAATTCTTAGTAATATTCCTCAGAATTGTTTTTCAATAGACATCGGAATAAAGGGACATGCGGAATTAATTGCGTCTCCTGAGACAAAATCTTCAGAGAGTATTACTAGAACAGTAGACGGAATTGTTTCTGAAATAAAAAGAGATTTTCCTGGATTAAATATAAGTCTCATTAATGGTGTTTTATACAAAAATAATGGAACTGATAAGCTTACTTTAGAGGATATAAGGAATTACACGGGACCAACAGCAGATCCGAATAATGCTATCTGGGTAGCTACATGGGGAACTGCAGAGGAAAAATGTGATACTACAGATACTGCAATGCCACATATGGCGCTTGAAGGAACTACTGTAAGACAGATTATTAGGGTTACAACAACAGGTAACAAAATGAAACTTAAGCTGTCTAATCAGTACGGACAAAGTGCAGTTGAGGTACAGTCACTTCATGTTGCAAAGCAAGTTAAGGCTGATGAATCCACTATAGATACATCAACAGATACAGTAGTAAAAGTAAACGGAAGTGAATCCTTCTCAATCCCTGCAGGAAAGACTATTGAGACAGATCCTGTTGATTTCCCTGTTAATGCACTTGAGAATGTTGCTATATCCATGTATTTTGGAAAAACTCCTACTAATAATATAACAGGACACAGAGGAGCAAGAGCAACTACATATCAGATGTCAGGAAATAATGTTTCGGCTCAGACATTTAGTTCATACGAGACAACTACAAGCTGGTTCTTCCTTGCCGATGTTTCGCTTATGCAGCCTGAAAATGCTAAGGCGGTTGTATGTTTCGGTGATTCCATAACAGATGGTTACGGAACAGATGCCGGATATCTTGGAAAGAAACCTGACAGTTATACAAGATGGGGAGATTATTTTGCAAAGAGACTCCAGGCAAATGCATCAACGAAGAACATATCTGTAATCAATGAAGGTATCGGAGCAAACTCAATGATGGGTTCATATCCTACAGATGCAGGAAAAGACAGATTTAGAAGAGATTTGTTAGAGCATGATGGTGTAGGATACTGTATCGTACTTTTTGGTGTAAATGATCTTAATAAGTTAGGTGATACCTCTAAATATAATCAGCTTAAGCCTGAATATGAAAAGATGGTAGCGCTTGCTCATGCTAATGGTATTAAGATATATGCTGCACCAATTCTTCCATTCGGAACAAGTGACTATTACAGTGACGCATCTGAACAGGTAAGAACCATGCTTAACAACTGGATGCGTTCGGAAGAATCAGGATTTGACGGGATTATAGACTTTGAGAGTGCACTTGCAGACCCTGCAAATCCAAAGAATATTAAATATGAATATACTTTAGGCGACGGACTTCATCCATACGAAGGCTATGATGTAATGGCAAATGCGATTGATCTTACAATGTTTGATGGTACATATGTAAGACCTACAGCAGCGCCGGCTACACCGGTACCGACAATTGAGCCAACAAGAGATCCTGCAACTAACCTTGCAACAAATGGTGATTTTTCTAACGGAAATACCGGATGGACAAGTAACTATGGTGGATATACACCAACTGTTGTAGATGGATATGGTGTATATAGTGGTCGTTGGAACAGTTTTTCTGCAGCAACTTATACGATTAATAGAAGATTTGCTGCGGGTGATGTTGTAGAGTTTACATTTGATGTAAAACTTGAAGAGAATTATGAGGAAAATAGTGATACTTCATTTTCATACTGGTTTGAATTTAGTGATGGAACAGAGGGAACAAAATATAGTTGCTATGATACTAAAGGAAATGTAGTATATGGTAATGCAGAAATATGGACGAGGGTTCAGGGCAGTTATACAGTACCGGCATACACTGATAATCTCACTATATATATTGGAGAAGGCACTGGTCAATGGCCAACTGATAGAAATGGTATTTTCTATATAGATAACCTCCACATCGGTACAAAGAATGCAGAACCACCTGTACCAACAGCAGTACCAACAGCAATACCACCTAGAGATCCTGTTACAATGACATTTGATCCTTCAAGTATTGTTATAGTAGGTGCTCCTGAGGGAGAAAAGGCCACACTTGATACAGATGGAAGTATATCATATGAACAGGAATCAGGATTTAGTGGAATGATGATTCCACTTCCAGCGGAATATGTAATAGGAACCGGACAGTCTTTCTATATTCATATTAATTATGAGTCAGAAGGAACAGGTCGTGATGCAAGAGTATATCTTCTTAATAGTGCAAATGATAGTGGTGAAAACAAAAGAAGTGATCAACTTGGTCCGGGAGCTTCGCCTTTGGAAGGTGAAATGACAGCTACAGGAGACGGAGCGAAATATATATTTGTAAAAGCATCAGCATGGGATACAACATTTACATCACTTAAGATTAAGTCAATAACATTAGCTGATGATGCAAATGCGATACCTACACCAACAAGAGAACCTGCAACAGTAGCACTTAATTCAAGTGATGTTATAGTAGTGGGTGGCTCAGACGGCGCAAACGTTACAGTTAATGCAGCTGGAAGTATATCATATGAAAGAGCAGAAGGCTTTACTGGATTTATAATTCCTATTCCTTCGCAATATGTGCTTAATAATGGAGAATCGTTTGATATTATAATGGATTACGAATCTGCAGAAAATAATGCCAGAATATATCTTTTGTCAGGAACTGCAGATAATGCACAGAGTAATATTATTGCAGCAGGACCTTCACCATTAGTAGGCACATTAACTGCAAAAACTGATAATGTTAATTACATTTATGTTAAATCACATACATATGGTGCAAAATTTACATCACTTAAGATTAACTCGATTACCATAAAAGAATCGATAAAGAAACCTGAAGGAAGTCTTAACTTGAGTAATGCAGAACTTAATAATTTAAATGGCGCTTCATATGATATGGCAACAGGAAAACTTATTATTGATGCAGTAGATGATGGAACCAGTTTAGTATTTATTCCATTAAATGGTGAGATTCCGACAAACACTACAGCTACTGTAACTATTAAAGGTTCATATACAGGAACAAACGGATTTAGAGTGTGGCTGGGCAATGGTCATAATAGTTTAGTTAATGACGTGAAGGTGTTTAATCACTCCGATCTTCCTAGTGGAGAATTTGAAGAATCATTTAATTTGGTAACAAAAGATGTTTGTTCAATGCTTACATTTAAGAGTATTGGTAGTGCAAAAATAAATGGTCTTACAATTGAAAATATAATTGTTAAGTATTAGATAACAGAATAGTCTTATTAAACAAGCTGCACATTTTATAGTGTGCAGCTTGTTTTTGTGAAAATATATCATAGAAAGTAAGTAAGCCATATCGTCAAAATGAAACAAATAAAAAAAGGCACGACAAAAACCGGTGACAAAAATCACCGGTTCCATATTCTGTTTATATATCATGCGAATATAGCGTACTGCTATCAAAATTTAAGTGATATTAATTTCCAAACAATTCAGGAAACAAATTGCCAAAGTCAAAATCACCTTCGTTATCGGCTCCAAAATCTAATAATCCACCTGATGCAGTTACGATATCTTCGTTTTGAAAAACAATTACAGAAATCTCAAAATCAAGATATTCTTTTTTCATTATTAATCTGTCCCGCCTTTCTGAAACAAAATATAATAAGGAAACTATAATCTAACAAAATATATTCTATATCTAACGACAAGTTATGTCAAGGGATATTTTGAATTGATTATTTTTTTGTGTACCAAATAACATATCCCTCATATCATATATTAAAAATATAATATTGGTGGCAGTTCATGCAAAACAATGTCGCAGATTTTGACGTGAAAAAAACAACAAGCGAATTTCGTGACGACGTGACGGATGAATATCCTATCGTAGGACGAAAATATACAGTAACACATTCTGATGAAACAGCAATAATAAATGTTGTTGTAGGACTTTCATATGCGGAAGATAAGATAACAAAGATGCGTGATGAAGTTCTTCTTAATATCAAATATGACGATGACAAACTTATCATATCAGGAGTAGTTCTTGTGGATCCGCCGAATGGAATCGGAACAAAAAAGCTTCGTAATGATATATTTTTAAGAGAAATGGATAAGGCATTAATGGCAGTACGATATGCGGACAGAGATTTTTTTGAAATGTATCCGTATGTGGACCATAGGCCTATAATTATATGGTTTTACTCTAAAGACAAAGAATATAACAAATGTTACTATTTTGGAACAATGAGTGACTATGCGGGTTCTTTACTTATTCGCTGATTAACTGTATTATATATAATCATACAGAAAGAACAGAAAAAAATGAAAGATATAAACATATTACTTGTAGCAGTAAATGCAAAATATATACATTCTAATCTGGCAATATATTCGCTTAAAGCATATTCGAAGAATAAAGGAATTGATGTGCAGACTTTGGAGTATACCATTAATCAAAAAGTCGGCGATGTGCTGAGCGACATATATAAACAGCAGGCAGACGTTCTTTGTCTGTCCTGTTACATATGGAATATTGAGTTTATAAAAGAGCTTATAACAGAATATCATAAGCTTTGTCCTGATGTTCCTATATGGCTTGGAGGACCTGAAGTTTCATATGATTCGCTTGATTTTCTGAAAGAATATCCTATGGTTACGGGAATAATGATTGGTGAGGGTGAGGATACTTTTTGCCGGGTTTCCGTATTCTATTGCTGTAGAAATGATTCGGACAAATTGTATAAAATGGACGGCATAGCATGGCGTGATGAGCATGGAGATCTTCATATTAATGAAAAGACGAAGCTTCTTTCAATGGACGAGCTGCCATTTTGCTACAGTGATATCGAAAACTTTTCTAATCGTATCATATATTATGAAACGAGCAGAGGATGTCCGTTTTCGTGTTCGTATTGCCTTTCATCTGTAGAAAAAAAAGTAAGATTCAGAAGTTTGTCTCTTGTATTTGAAGAATTGCAATTTTTCATAGATCATCGTGTAAAGCAGGTAAAGTTTGTGGACAGAACATTCAACTGCAGTCATGAACATGCCATCAGCATATGGCGATATATTTATGAGCATGATAATGGTGTGACTAATTTTCATTTTGAAGTATCGGCTGACTTGTTAAATGATGAGGAAATCGAACTTTTAAATAAAATGCGCCCGGGTCTTGTGCAGCTTGAGATAGGTGTTCAGACAACAAATGAAAAGACTATTACAGAGATAAGGCGCAGAATGAATCTTGATAAGCTTAAAGATAATTATTTCAGGATACATAATGCCCATAATGTCCATCAGCACCTTGACCTTATTGCAGGACTTCCGTATGAGGATTATGAGTCCTTTAGAAGGTCTTTTGATGAGATATACAGACTTGGCTGCGAGCAGCTGCAGCTTGGATTCCTTAAGGTGCTTAAGGGTTCGTATATGCATAATATGGCAAGGGAATACGGCCTTTTGTATCACGACAAACCGCCGTACGAAGTCATGGCAACCAAATGGCTTAGTTATGATGAAATGATAGAGATTAAGAAAGTCGAAGAGATGCTTGAGATACATTATAATAGTGGGCAGTTTCTTACATTTCTTAGGGCTCTTGTGAGACATTTTGACAGTCCGTTTGAGATGTATCTTGACCTGGCGGACTGGTATAAGAAAAACGGATATGTTAATCCGGTTTATTCAAGGGTTAAGCGTACCGAGATAGTTTACGAGTTTGCATTGTCAGTGTGCGAATCGGACAGACAGCTTTATGAAGAAGCTCTCGTGCATGATTTGTATGTCAGGGAAAGATCTAAGGCTCGTCCTTATTTTGCAAATAAAAGACATGCCGACACCGGAATTAAGCTTAAAGAGCTTGGATGCGACCACAGATATTGTCATTTAGAGCCGTATCATTATGATGTGTTGAATGGAACGCCTGAGTTCTTTGAAGACAGCAAATGGGTGCTGTACGACTACGAGCACAAAAAAGTATACTATATAGAACAAAAGGAAGAAAATGAGTATGAAAAATAAAAAAATAGCATTGTTTGATCTGGACGGAACTTTAACTAATCCGAGTGAAGGAATAACAAAATGTGTACAATATGCACTCAGCAGGCTTGGTATAGAAGAAGACAGGAAAAATCTTCTCAGATTTATCGGACCGCCGCTTACAGAGTCATTTCATGATTTTTACGGGCTTGATGAAGAAAAATGCCATGAGGCGGTGTTGTATTACAGGGAAAGATATTCCGAAAAAGGAATATTTGAAAACGGACTATATCCTGATACATGTAAGGCGCTTGAATTGTTTAAGGAAAAAGGACTTACGCTTTTGGTGGCAACAAGCAAGCCGGAACCGTTTGCGATACAGATATGTGAGCATTACGGTATAGCAAAGTATTTTGACCACATTTGTGGAAGCGGACTTGATAATTTGTATTATTCCAAAGCTGATATTATAAGAAATGCTCTTTCTTATGTTTCGTCATATGACCGGGAAGAAATAATCATGATCGGCGACAGAAAGCATGATATACTCGGTGCAAGGGAATTTGGCATACAGACCGCATGTGTAAGATGCGGCTTTGCGGATCCCGGAGAGCTTGAAGAAAACGGAGCAGATTATATTGAAGACTCGCTGCTTGATATAGCAAAGCTTATAAATGAATAAGAATATTTGCGTAATTTTTTGAATATATATAAGAAAGCTTAAACCATAAGGAAAATATATGATATATGTTGTAGTGCCCGGTGATAATGTTGATTCTATCGCAGCAGCATTTGGTATATCTGCAGAGCAGCTTGTTTATGACAATCAGATTGCGTATCCGTATGCTCTTGCAGTGGGGCAGGCATTATATATAAGAAATGGATATGACAGAACCCGTAGTATCAATGTGAATGGGTATGCATATCCATTTATTAATGAAGAGATTTTAGATGAGACTCTTGAGTATCTGGATGATTTATCTATATTTTCGTATGGATTTACAGCGGCAGGAGAACTGATACCTCCTTTTGTTTCGGATGATTTTATGATTGAAGCGGCAAATGAATCAGGCGTAAGAGCGATACTCACACTTACGCCTTTTGATGTAAACGGACAGTTTAATAATAATCTTATAAGTGCCGTTGTAAACAATCCCAAAGCTTCGGAAAATCTTATAGAAGAACTTCTCACAGAAGTATCGTCGCGCGGTTTTGGTGGAGTAGATGTGGACTTTGAATTTATTCTTGCGGATGACCGTGATAATTTCACGACATTTGTTGCGAGACTGACGGAGCGAATGAATGAAAACGGATATACCGTTTCTGTTGCACTTGCGCCGAAGGTCAGGGCAGACCAGCCGGGGCTTTTGTATGAGGGTAAGGATTACGGGGGACTAGGGGTTGCGGCAAACAGTGTTCTTCTTATGACCTATGAGTGGGGATATACATACAGTCAGCCCATGGCGGTTGCGCCGATAAACCGAGTGCGTGAAGTTGTAGAATATGCAGTTACAGAGATACCTGTTGCAAAGATAGATTTGGGAATACCAAACTACGGATATGACTGGCCACTGCCGTATGAAAGAGGAGTGACAAAGGCAAGAACCATAGGAAATATAGAGGCAATTGAGATAGCAGTCAGGTATGGCGCAACGATAATATTTGACGAAACTGCACAGTCACCGTTCTTTAATTATCAAGATGATACAGGTGTAGAACACGAGGTGTGGTTTGAAGACGTGCGGAGTATGAGAGCTAAGTTTGCACTCGTGTCTGAATATAATCTCAGAGGTGTCGGATACTGGCAGTTAATGAGGCTTTTTAGGGCCAACTGGCTGCTTCTTAGTGATACATTTATTTTATAGACATACATGGCAAAAAATGATAACATTATTTATATATGGCAATTCCTGCGATATAAATAATGTATTGGATTGGAGAACAAATGGGATGAGAATATCTTATTCGGATAATGTAAAGTTTAATAACAATGTTGATTTTTGTGTTGGCACCGGCCGTATCGGGCTGGCACTCGGAAAAGAGTATTTTGAGCAGCTCAAGTTTGTACAGGAGCAGGTTGGATTTAAGTACATAAGAGGTCACGGACTTTTGACCGATGATATGGCTATATATCAGGAATATAAGGAAGAAGACGGAACTACTACGGTAGAATATAATTATACATATCTTGATCTTGTGATGGATTCATATCTTTCAGTAGGAATAAGACCATTTCTTGAGCTCGGATTTATGCCTGAAAAACTTGCAAGCGGAGATCAGACAGTATTTTACTGGAAAGGAAATGTTACTCCACCAAGTTCTTATGAAAGATGGGCAGATCTTTTGCAGAATATGCTCAGACATTTTATAGCAAGATACGGAATAGAAGAAGTTCTTACATGGCCGATAGAAGTATGGAATGAGCCTAATCTTCCGGGATTCTTTAAGGGTGCTGATATGGAAGAATATTTCAAACTTTTTGAAATATCTTTTAACGCAATTAAAGAGGTTGATGAAAGATTCCGCGTTGGTGGGCCTGCAATCTGCGGAGTCAATGATGAAGTGTGGATCAGAAAGTTTATGGAGTTCTGCGATGAGCGAAAACTTAAGATAGATTTTGTTTCCAGACATCATTATACAACAGAGTTTCCTAAACCTGTGGGACATTACGGTTATCAGGAGCTTAGCGATCCGGAGTACGGAAAAAATAATCTGCATGTTACAAGAGAGATTATCGACAGCTTCCCGGCATACAAAGGAAGCGAGATACACATAACAGAGTTTAATACATCATACATACCAAACAATCCATTGCATGATACAAACCGCAATGCAGCATATATGTCCGGACAGCTTTCATGGCTCGGAGATGATAATGAGTCATATTCTTACTGGACATTTGGTGATATATTTGAGGAGCGCGGGGTTCCGTTTACTCCATTCCATGGCGGATTCGGTATGGTGGCAAACGGTGTTATTCCAAAGCCTACATTGTGGACCTTTGCATTTTACAAAAAGCTTAAAGGCTTTGACTGCATTTATAGAAGTAACAATACCGTTATCGTATCAGATAAGAAAAATGAATACCGAGGTATCATGTGGAACAGCACATTAAGAGATTGTGGTGAAACGCTTAATCTTGATTATGAGATAGAATTGCCGAAAGATGCATGCGGTGAATACAGCATAACATACAGAGTCGTTGATCCTGAAACCTGTAATCCACTGAAAGTATGGCATGATCTTGGTGAACCGTCATCATTAAGTGAGGATGAAAAAGCTATCCTCAGACAGGCAGCAGTGCCATTTGTAAAATCGGGCAGAATTGATGCAAACGACGGAGTTCTCCGTATATCTCAGGAAGTAAAGGAA
Organism: Lachnospiraceae bacterium; assembly: GCA_015057375.1. Lineage (GTDB taxonomy): Bacteria > Bacillota > Clostridia > Lachnospirales > Lachnospiraceae > V9D3004. The sequence goes on along the minus strand of SVEM01000006.1, from coordinate 26,262 downwards.
TCCGGTGTTGTATATTTTGAGTGTAAGAAATCAGAAATTACAAGTGACCGTGGTTACGATTATGAGAGAGTCGCTCGCGGCGAGTAATTAATATCGAAACAACAATAAAGCAGGCGCACATTATAATTATGCTTATCCCTATAAACAGTGCACAACGTGCAAAGAACTGTTCAGGAAGTATATTTATAATGGCGTCTGTTCTTGGGTTAAAAATCCAATTATCTTTACCCGGGAAGAAGAGTTTATGGAAAATGGTAAATGCGCTGTTGAAATCTGCTGCAATAAAAACAGCAAGCACAGAAAAAATTACACCGGGCATAATACCGCCATAAAATAATGGGCTAAGTCCGAATATGCGACGTAGTTTTGTGCGTCTTATTCTGTTAATTATAAAAGTAAGCATGAGAATAACAGCAGAAGTTACAGCAACTATAAGGTCAAATGCAAAGAGCTTACGCACATCATCAAAATGACTCTTCCCTGATTCGGACCATGCCAGGTCTCCGGTGGAAAAGTCGTTGGTCAGATACAGACAGTAATCAAGCATTTCGTCATAAGCCATACGAATCTGAGTTTCACTATAGCCGCTGAATTCCTCAAGTTCTAAATCTTCAATCTGTAAATAATAAAACGGACGAACAACTATCGGAAGTGCGATGGATGTTGATATTATAAAAAGCGCAATCACGATGGATATAAATACGGAGTAAAAAAGTTTCATATGTTAATATTTTCCTCTTGAATAATTTTTATAATACAAATATACTTCCGTGTGATATTTGATGCAAGCATAACATTGACTGCAGGATAAAAAAGTGTTATTCTAACATGTGGAAAAACCTTAGATAATATGAATATGTTGTACAAGGAGTAAAAAAATGAGCAATAACAGTTTATTAAAACAGTGGAGAGAGCTGGCATACGGCCAGGAAATGAGAGGAAAGAAAGGCGAGAGATTCTGGGGCGAGTACTTCGTTCTTGAGAAAGAGATATATAAAGGGCTTCTTGCTGATCCTGATAATGTTGTTAAAGGAACTGTAAAAGAACTTGCAGAAAAGTATGATCTTGCTGTTCTTTACATGGTAGGTTTCCTTGATGGAATCAATGACAGTCTTAAAGAGCCTAATCCTATTGAAGAGATGACTGAAGATACAGAAGTTAATCTTGGATTTGATATTGAGAAGTTGTACCGTAACATGGTAGATTGTAAAGCTGACTGGCTTTATGAACTTCCTGAGTGGGATGCACTTCTTACAGAAGAAAGACGTAAAGAATTATATAAGGAGCAGAAAGCTTCAGGAACAGTAGTTAAAGACAAGAAAGTTGGACGTAATGATCCATGTCCATGTGGTTCCGGAAAGAAATATAAGTTCTGCTGCGGAAGATAATAAAGACATTTGATATGAAGGGCTGTCACATTGTGATGGCTCTTTTTTGGTGCAGGTGCTTGTCATGGGGAATGTTATTTGGTAAGTGTTTTGTGGTGGTGAGTATCTATATGAGAAAACTTCTGATTTAGATCCACTTTTTTTGGTTTTTTGTGCTTTTTTGCTCTGATTAGTATCTATGGGGAAAAAGTAACAAAATAGAACCACTTTTTTGTCAAAAAGTGGTTCTGATAGAAAGATTTTTTTGTATAGATACTTGCCGCGTGAAACGGTCGCTTAAACTACAACTAAATTTCTACTCATAACTTGTTTGCACTACATAATATGTACAAAATCACTTAACTACGCTGCTAAGCTCTGCAAATGCTGCCTTAAGATGTTCTCTGATAGGAAGATTCTGAGGACATTTGCCTTCACAAAGACCACATTCCTTACACATATCAGCAGTTGTCTTGTTCTTGAGCATATCATTGTATTCGTAGTTGAGTCCGCCCGGATTGTTATACATCGCATATGAATTCCAAAGACGGAAATTGCGAGGAATATCAACACCGTGAGGACAAGGCATACAATATCTGCACCCTGTACAGCCGTTATTAACATGTGCGCGGATCTTAACAATCATCTCATCAATAAAAGCAAGTTCTTCATCTGACATATATTCAAAATTATTAAAAGTATCAAGGTTGTCAAGAACCTGTTCCTTTGTACTCATTCCGCTGAGGATAACATGTACGTTAGGCATGCTTCCTACCCATCTGAGAGCCCATGAAGCAACAGAATATCCCGGTTTGAAATTATAGAACTGCTCCTTAAGATCGTCGGAATAGTTGGCGAGTGAGCCACCCTTTACAGGCTCCATGATTACAAGCGGTATGCCACGTTCTTCAGTAAGCTTGTAACCCTTCATTCCTGCCTGTTCGTCCTGATCCATGTAGTTAAACTGAATCTGGCAGAAATCCCATGAATAGTAGTTGATAATTTCTTCAAATGTATCATATCCGCCGTGGAAAGAAAAACCGATATTTCTTATTTTTCCTTCGCCACGAAGTTCCTCAAGAATGCTTACAATGTCAAATTCAACAACAGTTTTGAAACTGCCGTCATTGAGACCGTGAAGAAGATAAAAATCAACGTAATCCATCTGAAGCTTTTCGAGCTGTTTTTCAAATATTCTTCTTACGTCATCTGCGCTGTGAACGTCCCACATCGGAAGTTTTGTGGCGAGATAAAAACTGTCACGCGGATATTTTTTCAGCGCTTCGCCGACAAACAATTCGCTTTCACCGTTGTGGTAAGGATATGCGGTGTCAAAATAATTTACGCCTGCTTTGTATGCGAGGTCGAGCATTTCTTCTGCGGCTTCCCTGTCAATAACATCTTTTCCGTCCTTATTAATTGTAGGGAATCTCATGCATCCAAAACCGAGAAGAGAGGTGTTAGCACCACATGTTTGCATTTTTCTGTACTCCATAAAAATCTCCTTTCGTTAAATACGTATGATTGATGTTATTATTTTACATGTGAAATACACTATTTGCAATACGTGCTGATGAATGTCCGTCGCTTTTGCAACAGAATTTTTCGTAAAACCTGTCATATCTTACAGCAAACTCTTCGCTGATACTGTCAATATTGTGGATTGCGTGTATAAGTTCGTCCTCTGTATAAAGAAGAGGTCCCGGAATTTCTGTGTGCATATCGATGTAAAAGCCGCGAAGCTCGTCTTTATATTTATCAAAATCGTAAACATAAAACAATATCGGGCGTTTAAGGTTTGCAAAGTCAAAAAATACTGACGAATAATCCGTGATACATATGTCGGAAATAAGGTACAGTTCCGCAATGTCGTTATATCTGCTGACGTTATATGCAAATCCTTCCATGCCCTGTGTATCAATCGCATCTGCGATAAAATAATGTGTACGAAGAAGTATTACATATTCATCGGATAATTCTTTTCTAAGTCTTTCAAGGTCCAGCTTAAGCGCAAATTGATATGAACCCGGTCCGTAATATTCGTCATCACGCCAGGTAGGAGCGTACAAAATAACTTTTTTGTCTGCTGCAATACCAAGCTCGCGTTTGATTGATCCGGCAACAAGATCCTTTTCCTCGGCATAAAGAATGTCATTTCGCGGATAACCGGTCTCTAAAATCTTTGACTTTGGATACAAAAAGCATCGTTCAAAAGTCTCTGTTGAAAATGGATTGTCCGATATAAGATAATCCCATTTTCTTGACTGGCTATACACATCCATTTTGTAAGAAGGTGTTGCGGAATGAACATCATCCATATCAAATACAAGCTTCTTAAGCGGTGTTCCGTGCCAGGTTTCAAGAAGCGTACTTCCTTCCCTTTTGTGCATCCATTTCGGCTGGCGCATGTTGTTAACATAATAGCGTGCGCGCGAAGTATAGTAAAACCACTTAAGACTTAAATATCTAACCTTTGTAACCCTGCCCGGGATGCGGGTGTTTTTGTCATTAACCACCCATATATAACGGTATGCAGGTCCTCTTGTACAGGCAAGATATTTGTAAATATATTTACAACTGTCACTGTAATTCTTTCCGAGGAAACTCTCAAACACAATCCAGTTGTCCTTCATGCTCATTCTGCGGAAAATATATTTTTCAATCATTCTGTATAAAAATATCGGTTTTTTAATAAATGCTTTTATACGTTTTTTGATGTTTGACAAACGTTTTGCGCGATTTGTCTTTGTAATCATTTTAAGTGCTTTACTTATAACAGGATGCTTTTTATAATTCCTGCTAAGTCTTCTGTAGATCCCCAGAAGAATTTCTTTTCTGTCTGAGCGGGCAAGCTGACTTAGAGCAGGATATCTTATGCTGTCGTTTCTGAGTCTCTTAACATAGATAGAATCCGTCGCCATAACGATATTATCGGTACGTGCAATAAGCTCAGCTGTAAAGAATAAGTCGGGATACAATTCATTTTTTTCGTCAAAAGAACCAACAAGATCAGGTTTGTTTTTTATAAGCATATGTAAAGCAGTGAAGTTATAGAAACACAAAACATCTACAAGCTCTGACGAAACATTGGCAGGTTCGGCGGAGACAGTTGTGCTATACTTGTATCTGCTCTTGCACATTGCACCGTGTACAATGTCCGCATCTGTTTCACGGGCTTTGGCGGCAAGAAGTGATAATGCCTGAGGGTACAGGTAGTCATCGCTGTCCATGAAATACACATAATCGCCCGAAGCATGCTTTAATCCAAGATTTCTTAAAGATGCAACAGTCTGCCTGCCGCTTGGATATACTGTCTTAACATTTACATGACTTCCGAAATCAGTTTCTGCAACAAGCTTTTTAATATCATTTCTGTTTTCTTCATCAGTCGGATGCGTATAGCCCGGAATGTCCTTAAGGTCTTTTCCTTCGCAGTTATCCACGATAAGAATAATGTTATATTTTACATCGTCTTCCGGTGATATAGCCGGAATTATACTCTTAAATGCATCGCTCAAAAAATGCGTTCCCGTATAGTGAGGAATTATAATATCTATCTGCATAACTTTACCTTTCAAAATAGTTATTTTTATATGATGCAAGCGTAACATATGCATGCAAAATATGCAATATCGATACATTTTTTCATTTCTTTCTTGCCATGTGCAGTCAATGATTGTTATACTATTATGAATAGTGTGATATATTGTTTTTACAAGGAGATATGCATATGAAAAATAATGATTATATGGACAAATTAAAAGAGATGGCAGAGCCTACTGAGGAAGAACTTGCTAAGGAAGCTGAAGCTGCAGCGAAAGAAGAAGCAGAAAGAGAAGCACCTTATGATACAACAGACAGCATTTTGTGCAAGATAAAAATGCGAGTAAAGGATATGAGACATTTTCTTTTCAAGCATAATTACTCATCCATATCCGGATGGTTCGGAGTTGTGATAAGTGTAGCAGCACTTGTGATGGTATACATGGGGCGTGATAAGTATTCTGAAATCGAGACAGGAATCTTATTATTCCTTGGTTTGCTTTTTACTGTTATAAGACCTGTTCAGATTTTATTCCAGGCACGCCGCCAGGTTAAGAAACAGAAAATGTTCCAGAAACCTATAGATTATTATCTGTGCAAAGAAGGAATCGTTATAAAGCAGGATGAAGAGTATGCAAATGTTCCGTGGGAAGGGGTTATGAGACTTCGCATCACAGGAAAAGCAGTTATGATTTACACATCCCCGCTTTTGGCATTTATTCTTCCGAAAGATCAGATGGAAGATGCTGATGCCGTTGTGAATTTAATACGTGAGAAGACAGGAAAATGAATATAATAAAAGAATCATTTAATATAAAAGAAACAGCCGAATTTGCAAAAGAGATTGCAAAAGGTGCAAAGGCAGGTCAGATATATCTTCTTTCCGGAGATCTTGGGACCGGAAAGACAGTATTTGCAAAAGGTTTTGCTGAGGGACTTGAAGTTGATGAGATAGTGAACAGTCCTACATTTACCATATTGCAGACATATGAGAGTGGCAGACTTCCATTGTATCACTTTGATGTTTACCGCATCGGTGATGAAGAGGAAATGTATGAGCTTGGTTATGAAGAATATTTTTTCGGAAAAGGAGTATGCCTCATAGAATGGGCTGAGCTTATAGAAGGTCTTATTCCGGAGGATGCCATTCAGATACTTATAGAAAAGGACCTTGAAAAAGGATTTGATTACAGAACAATCAGTGTGAAGGGAGATGTGGATTATGAAGCTTCTTGCAGTTGACAGCTCAGGAATAGTTGCAACGGCAGCAGTATACTCGGATGGCATTATCAAGTCATCATCACAGGTTAATAATAAGCTTACACATTCACAGACACTGCTTCCTATGATTGATCGTGTTATGAGTGAAGCGGGCATAAAGCCTGACGAACTTGACGCTGTTGCGGTAGGTGCAGGTCCCGGTTCATTTACGGGACTCCGTATCGGGGCCGCAACCGTAAAAGGACTTTGCCTTGCGATAGATAAGCCGGTTATACCTATATCTTCATTGGAGATTATCGCGCGCAACCTTTACAATTGCAGTACAAAGATATGCCCTATCATGGATGCCAGAAGAAATCAGGTGTACACAGCTGTCTATGACAGCGATATGAATGTTATTACAGAACCTTGTGCAATGGGTATAGATGAACTTTTAGAGATACTTGCTTCAGATGAAGTGACATTTGCCGGTGATGGTGTTGCCGTTCACAAAGATGCTATTATTGAAAAAATGGGCGAAAGAGCGTACTTTGCGCCAGCTCATCTCAGATACCAGAATGCAGCCGCAATCTGTGAAATTGCAGAAAGTATGTATGAGCGCGGAGAATATATGAATGCCTTGGATTTCTCGCCGGTGTATCTTCGCATGTCGCAGGCTGAGAGAGAAAGGCTTGAGAAAGAAAAATGATGGCTGACAATATTACCATAAGAATGATGGATTACAATGACATAGAAGAAATATTTGCGATAGAAGCCGAATGCTTTACGGAACCCTGGACAAAAGAATCATTTAAGTATTCCGTAGACACGGAGTCGGATTATTCGGTAGTTGCTGTTTGCGACGGCAGAGTTTGCGGATATCTTATGCTGCGCATTACTTATGACAGTGCCGACATTATGAATGTTGCGGTTGCTGCGTCGTATAGAAAAAAGGGCATAGCAGGTCTTATGATGCAGGATGTTATAGGGTATGCAAAAAATAAAGGCGTAGAATCATTTCTTCTTGAAGTAAGAGAGTCAAATGCTCCGGCCATCGGTTTGTATGAGAAAATGGGGTTTAAGACTATCGGAAGACGGAAAGGGTATTACACAAGTCCTACGGAGGATGCCCTTGTCATGATGAACCCATGATTTACCACTGTGAATTATCATAGTTTTCTTCTATACTATTAGTATATATCGGAAGAATATGAGATAAAGGGGAGAACAGAGGATGATATGTAACAAATGTGGAAGAAAAATAATAGAAGATGACAGCGGCATATTGCTGGAAGATGTGTGTGAAGTAAGAAAAGAATGGGGATACTTTTCAAAGAAAGATTTGGCAGTTCACAGCTTTGCACTTTGTGAGTCTTGCTATGACGAAATGATCAAATCATTTTCCGTGCCGGTAAAGGAAGAAGAAAAATCAGAAGTATTATGAGGAGATAGAGAATGTTAGATGTATGTTTGTTAGGCTGCGGAGGTATGATGCCGCTCCCGAAGAGGTATCTTACTGCGCTTATGGTCAGGTATATGGGCAGCAGTCTTTTGATAGATTGCGGTGAGGGAACCCAGGTTACCATACGTGAGAAGGGATGGAGCGTCAATCCTGTAGACATGATATGTTTTACCCATTATCACGGTGATCATATAAGCGGACTTCCGGGACTGCTCCTTTCCATGGGCAACTCAGACCGTACCGAGCCTTTGAAACTTGTGGGCCCGAGAGGACTTGAAAAATATGTGCGCTCGCTTATGGTGATAGCGCCGGAGCTTCCTTTTGAAATCGAGTTTATGGAACTTACGGAAAATGAACATACGATAACATCTCATGGAATGATAATAGAAGCATTTAAAGTTAATCACGGAATAACCTGTTACGGATACAGCATTTCCATACCACGAAAAGGAATGTTTGACGTGGCGCGTGCAAATGAAGCGCAGATTCCTGTGAAATATTGGAATGCACTTCAAAATGGTAATGAAGTTGTATGTGATGATAAAGTGTTTACGCCTGACATGGTTCTCGGACCGCCTCGAAAAGGTATTAAGCTTACTTATTGTACAGATACAAGACCGGTTCCGGTTATAGCGGAGAAAGCAAGCGGTTCGGATCTGTTTATATGCGAGGGTATGTACGGAGAAGAGGATAAGCTTAGCAACGCAAAAGAGAAAAAGCACATGACATTTTATGAGGCAGCTGAGCTTGCAAAAAAAGCGGAAGCAAAAGAAATGTGGCTTACACATTACAGTCCGTCACTCATAAATCCTGAACAGTACATGGATAAAGTAAGAAAAATATTCCCTGGTGCGAAACCGGGAAAAGACAGAAAGAGTATTACACTTGAATTTGAGGATTAATCATGAAAATGGATGAAAATATAAGTTTTTATAATGCGGCAGTAGAGCATACAACAGAAAAAAATGATAATGATATATATGTTCTTGCAATAGAAAGCTCATGTGATGAAACATCGGCTGCGGTGGTTCGTAACGGCAGGGATGTTCTTTCCAATATAATCGCATCACAGATAGACATCCATACAATGTATGGTGGAGTCGTTCCTGAAATTGCATCAAGAAAACATATAGAGTGTATTAATCCTGTTATAACAGAGGCGCTTTTGCAGGCGGATGTAGAACTTGACCGTATAAATGCCATATGCGTCACATACGGACCGGGCCTTGTTGGCTCGCTTCTCGTCGGAGTGTCAGCAGCAAAGGCAATGGCTTATGCAAAGAACATACCGCTTGTCGGAGTTCATCATATCGGCGGTCACATATCGGCTAACTATATATGTCATCCTGAGCTTAAACCGCCGTTCATTTGTCTTGTCGTATCCGGTGGCCACACCAATGTTGTAGAAGTAAGCGATTACGGTCGCTATAACATCATAGGAAGAACAAGAGATGATGCCTGCGGTGAAGCGTTTGACAAAGTGGCAAGAACCATAGGGCTTACATATCCGGGAGGCGCAAAGATAGATAAGCTTGCAAAAGAAGGAAACGCAGACGCAATAAAATTCCCTAGAGGCCACATCGATGGACATAAATATGATTTCAGCTTCAGCGGTATAAAGTCAGCGGTACTTAACTATGTAAACGGTTGTAATATGAAAAATGAACCATACAACAAGGCAGACGTTGCAGCATCGTTCCAAAAGGCAGTAACGGATGTGCTTGTAGGACATACAATAGAGGCTGCAAAAGAATATGGATATAAAGATATAGCAATGGCAGGAGGGGTTGCCTGCAACTCAGCTCTTCGTGAAGAAATGAAAAAGGCATGTGAGGCAGCAGGATTCAACTTGTATTATCCTGATCCTGTTTTATGTACAGACAACGCGGCAATGATTGGTGCGGCCGGATATTACGAATACATGCAGGGTGTCCGCCACGGACATGACCTTAATGCAGTTGCAAACCTTAAGTTCGGAGACTAAAGGAGAAAAAACATGAGTATAGGAGTTGTACTTTTGTCGGCCGGAACCGGAAGCCGAATGAACAGCGATATGCCAAAACAATATATGGATGTATGGGGAAAACCTGTGTTGTATTATTCCTTAAAATGTTTCGACATGCATGAAGAGGTTGATGATATTGTTATTGTCGCTGCGCCTGAGTATCATGAAATGATCCGCACAGAGATTGTTGAAAAGTATAACATAGAAAAAGTGCGTGCCATAGCAGAGGGCGGAAAAGAACGTTATAACTCCGTATATAACGGACTGCAGAATCTTGGACCGCATGATTATGTAATGATTCATGACGGAGCAAGACCATGTATAAATAATGAGCTTTTGGACAGAATTATTACAGAAGTTAAACAAACCAAAGCGGTTGTGCCTGCAGTGCCGAGCAAAGATACTGTAAGGCTGGCTGATGAGGACGGCTATATAACCTGTACGCCTGACAGAAAAAGTGTGTGGAACATGCAGACACCACAGACATTCGAGATGGAAGGACTTGTTAAAGCGTTTGACAGTTACATGAAAGAAGAAAAAGCAGCAATGGTAACAGACGATGCTATGATATGGGAGATATATGATAATAGACGAGTAAAGCTTGTGATGGGAGATTATTCAAACATCAAACTTACAACTCCGGAAGATATGTTAATAATTTCAAATAATATTAAAAATAATGCTTGACATGCTTGTTTGAATAGTGTTATACTAGTCGAGCAGTTAAGGAGAGGTCGCATAGCTGGTTTAGTGCACCGGTCTTGAAAACCGGCGTGCCGCAAGGCACCGAGGGTTCGAATCCCTCCCTCTCCGCTTTTTTTATGTCAAAATATAGGAAAATAAGAAAATAAGGCGCATGGAGAAGTACCCAAGTGGCTGAAGGGGCTCCCCTGGAAAGGGAGTAGGTCGTTAATAGCGGCGCGAGGGTTCAAATCCCTCCTTCTCCGTTTTAATAAGGCTGTCACTTAGGCGAATTAGAGTTCGCAAGGTGGCAGTCTTTGTGTTTTTAGTTCGCTGTCCTACTAATCTTGCATTGTACTTAGTTCAGTAGGGTGAAAAACAAGTCCGGCGTCCTACTAAACCTTTTAAAGATTGAGGTTATTAGGACAAGATTGCTGCTCACCACCCTACTGGCTCTTCTAAGATTTGAAATTATTAGGACAAAAATTCTATCCAATGATATTAGACGAAGCCTGCTTTTCAATACCATGTTATATAACAAAAATATATTTGATTTTTTTCTGCTTCTAGTATAGAATATAATTAGAAAAACGAACCATGATAAGGGAATGTTTGGTGTTGCGGCATGAACATTCCCTTTTGTAAATTTTTAAGAAGTTAAGACTTGAATATGGACAGTCGTGACAAAGAATATTATCAGAAAGAAAAGGTATACACTATGCTCCCGGAAACAAGCAACGTAAAAAAAGAACTGCAGGAAGGTCGGTTTGTAATCATATCAACATCCGGCGTCAGCATGCAGCCGCTTTTGTATGACAAATTGAATAAAAAAGCAACACAAGTACTTGTTGAGCCTATTTCCGGAGAAATAAGAAAAGGCGATCTAATCTTATTTGAGCACGGAGGCAAGTTTATAATTCACCGCCTTATAAAGATAAAACAAGACGGCAACATGATAACCCGTGGAGACAATTGCTTAACCTGTGAACATATAAAACGCGAAAATATACTTGGAGCAGTAACGCAGATATATCGAAAGAACAGGACAATAAAAGATACAGACAGATTATATAGATTATATGTGCGTATATGGAACATGATATTTCCATTCAGGTATATATATTATAGAGGCAGAATAGTTACAAGCCATGCAAGGCGCAGAATATAAGGACTTTCACACATATATTAGTGGCAACATTTTATTTAGGATCCTTTCTTTTCTTCCTGCTTCAAGTCTAATTGTTCATCCGTTTTAAATAATAATGAGAGAACATCCGATACAGTTTCTATATCAAAATCCATAAATATATTAATGATGATGCCAAGAGCATTGGCACTTTTTAATAAATATAATTTTTGATACACAAAATCAAATTTTTGTGGTTGAAAAATTATATAAAATAATATATACTAGTAAACTAGGCAATAGTATAAAATAATTTAGTAAAAATGGTGAATTTATGAAGAAGTCAGATATTGCAAAATCAATTATAAAAAATAATGGTGGAATAGCAAAAACAGCACAACTGAATGAAGTTGGAATACAAAATTCTGAAATAAAGAAAATGTGTGAAAGTGGAGAAATCGAGAGAGTGAAACATGGATATTACCAAGTAGCTAATCATATGGAAATTTCAGAAGAAAAGATGATTTCTGTTTTTTTAGAAGAAGGAGTTGTGTGCATGGAATCGGCATTGTTTTATTATGGGTATAGTGATAAAACACCGTTGGTGTGGACCATTGCTGTTCCAAGAAAAATATCTCGCACCAAAATAAAGATTGATAATTTTCCATGCAAAGTTTATTACGTACAAGAAGATAAACTCGCTATTGGAAAAACGGAAGGTATTTTTAATGGAATAGAACTTCCGGTATATGACAGAGAAAGAACAATTTGCGATTGTTTTAAACATAAATCGAAAATGGATAATGAAATGTTTAATAAAGCAATAAATGCTTATGTTGCAGATAATAATAAAAATTTGAGCAATTTGTCAAAGTATGCAAAGGAAATGAGGGTATATAAAAAAGTTACTGAATTGATGGAGGTAATGCTGAATGGGTGACATAGCTAGTTCGGTGCTTGCAAGACTAAAAAATAAGGCAAAGGAAAGTGGTAGAAGTTATCAGTTATGTCTGCAATTATTTTGCCAAGAAGAATTTCTTAGAAGGCTTCAAAAGTCAAGACACGTAGAAAATCTAGTATTAAAAGGAGGATTGTTCATATATTCTTTGACGGAGTTTGATAGCAGGGTGACTGTGGATATAGATTTTCTTTTAAGAAAGATACCAAATACACCAGAACAGTTAAGAAGTGTTGTAGAAGAAATTATTGCAGTAGAAACAGGAAATGATTTCGTGAGTTTTGAAATAAAAGACGTGGCCCCGATAGCTGTGGCTAAAAAATATGTTGGTGTTGGTGTTACAATGATAGCGAAAATAAAAAATACACGCACGCCTTTTAGTATTGATTTTGGTGTTGGAGACGTTATTGTTCCAAAACAGGAAAAACGAAAAATACCAACACAGTTGGACGATTTTGATGCTCCGGTTATCAATACGTATTCAATAGAGACAACGGTGGCTGAGAAAATAGATGCAATTCTTTCATTAATGGAGTTTTCAAGTAGAATGAAAGATTACTATGATATCTATTATTTGGCACATAAGTTTGATTTTGAAGGAAAAGTTTTGTGTGAAGCATTAAGTAAAACATTTGCTAATCGTGAGCATAAATTTACGATGGAGCAGTTTGAACAGATTATGACGTTTGATAAAGATGACGGAATGCAGAAGAAGTGGAAAACATTTACAAAAAAGATTGATATAGAAATGGATGAGTTTTCGGTAATTTTGCAGAGTATACAGGAATTTTTATGTAAACCGTATACTGCTGTTATGAATGGAGAAGTATTTGAGAATCAGTGGGATGCGAATGAGGGCAAGTGGAAGAAAGTGTAATTACTAATAAAATATGTGAATTGCTATGAGTGCTGATTTATCAAAAATTAACTGTGATTACACATATTACAAATGAGTTCGAATAACATTAGTAAAGGTAAAGAGACATGTTTTACATAAGATTGGCAGACATTAATATAAGAATAGATAATAAATACGAATACGTCCGGAATATGTGCAAAGAATACATAACTGATTCGGACGATATATCCATGCAGGTAAGTGTATCGGATGGCGACATCGAGAAAGAACAGAAAGACTCATACAAATCACAGGGAATCGAATATCCGCTCCCGTATTGCGAAAGCATCTGTATATATCGTGAGATAAGCAGACAGCTTATACATTATGATGCATTTCTCATGCATGGAGCATGTATAGAGATGGGTGGTAGAGTTTATGCATTCTGTGCAAAAAGCGGGACCGGAAAAAGCACGCACCTCATGTATTGGAAACAGGTATATGGTGACAAAGCCCATATAATAAACGGAGATAAACCTATTATAAGACTTGTTGATAATACATTTATGGTATACGGAACACCGTGGTGCGGCAAAGAAGGTTGGAATATAAACACATGTGCTCCGCTGAATGCCATATGTTTTTTGAAAAGAGGTGAAAACCATATCGAAAGGATTGTAGCCAAAGAAGCAATACCACAACTTATGCATCAGGTAATTCTACCTAAAAATCAAACAGAGATAATAAAATATCTGGACCTTATTGACAGACTTCTGACAGAAATTCCGTCTTATGAAATGTATTGCAGTATGAATAAGGAGGCTGCAATAGTTGCATATGAGGGGATGAATGTAGAATAATTACAAAACAAACAAGGGAAATATAATATTTTTATAAAAATTTAATTAGGTTATTGATTACTTGACCTCATTGTGATACAACTATTCTGAGGGTTACTATAATCAAATCTAATAAAAAAACAATAAAATTTCATAAACAATCAATGTTTATGAGCCGTGAATTGGAGGTAAAGTTACTATGACAATGTCAACAAGAGGAATGAAATTACTGGCATTTATTATGGCAGTAGCCATTGTATTGTCAGGACTGGTTTATTCACCTAAGGCAGCTAAAGCTGCTGATCCTTCAAAAGTGCCGACAGCTGAAGTGCTCGGTGCTACACTTAAATTGGGTGAAACTAACGGAAGACAGTCTATGAGAATGGCAATACAGATTAATAATGCAAGTGCGGCTAACGGTTGTGCTATAGAGATTACCGTTGAAGGAAGGTCTGTTTTTGTCCGTACTTCATCATTTGAAGGTAATAATAGTGAACAGATACATAACAAGGTGTATTCTAAGAATGTTGCAAATGATTCCGTAATATATGCTGTTGTTCTTAGTGGAATTCCTTATGCTAATAAGGATACAGAAATAACAATAAAAGGTCATGTTCAGTATAAAGCTGAAGTTGCTGAAGGCGAATCTGATAATATTATTAATCCGTCTTCAAACACAGAAACCAGAACTGTTGCAGGATTAGTGGAAGCTATGGAAGCTGATTATCAGGGGTTGAACCTTAAGGAAGACGGCAACTTATATATTGGAAATAAATTGCTTACACAGGAGAATCTTGAAGATTTTGAGAATACTGTGGTTATTGACTTGAAAGAATTAGAAGAATTAAACAATCCAGATATTGCTACTTTTGATGAGAATAACAATTTAATAATTAATGATGTTAGAGAAGATACTAATACGACAGAGTTGCATTTTCCTTTGAACCCTTCAGTTAAACCGGGACAGGAGATTGAAGTAACCGTATCAGGTAAGAATTGGCCTGGAAAAGGTATTAGAGTATGGGCTGTCGGTTCTTCGGATATAAATAATGGTAGTAAATATACAGAGAATGCTTCTAGTTCGTATTTAAATGTGGATATAAGTGAAGACAACTCATATGAAGGAAAAGTCACAATAAAAGTTAAAGAAGATATTACAGAAGAATGTAGTTTCTTAACATTTAAACCAGATCATTATAATGAAGGTAATAAGATAGAGGGATGGGTAATTTCAAGTATTACCGTAAAATATCCTTCTACACTTGGAGCTCCTCCTGAGACAGGATTTAATGCTGATAAATCAGAGTATGTGTTAGATTTGAATGCAGACACCGTTAAAATAGATTTCGATGAAACAACAGGCGCCTATAAAAAAGGTACATTTACATTTAATTATAATAATGAGTGTATATTTGATGCAGGACAAGGTTTTGCAGGAATATCATTCTTTGCACCTCCAGAAATATATGATAACAACTATGCTATAACAGGCATTCGTATCACATATGAGGATGCAAATGATGGTTTTACAAGAAATTATCGTTATGTTGGTGGAAGTGAAACAGGAAGTATTAATGAATCTGCCGGTTCAGGTACTAAAGACGAAACATTTGATGCATATCGCCAACTTGAATACTATAAGATATACAGTGGAAATGAATCTTTCCACATCAAGATTAAGTCTGTAGTATTCGAATTAGATGCTAAGCCGATACCAACAAAGGATCCTGCAACTAACATTATAACAAATGGTGACTTCTCTGAAGGAACTATTGGATGGGATGGTTGGTCAGGTATTAGTGTTACAAATGGATATGGTGTTATTGACGACCGCGTAAACTGCTATTCTCCAGCATGGTATAAAATTAACAGAAGATTTGCTGCAGGGGATGTCGTAAAGTATGCATTTGATGTTAAACTTGAAGAGAATTATAACGATACTAATTACTCGTTTGCTTGTTGGTTTGCATCTGATTCAGGTGAATATACTTCTGGTGGTGATTATCAAGGTAAATATATTTGTTATGATTCGGAAGGCAACAGAGTATATGGTAATGCAGAATCATGGACGAGAGTTGAGGGAACATTCACAGTACCAGAATATACAGAAAGTCTTACGATATATATTGGAGAGGGACCTAATTATACTTCAAGCAGGACGAATACTTTCTATGTAGACAATCTCCACATTAGTACTGAGAACGAAGAACCGCCTGTGCCAACACCTTTCTGGGGCTGGAATGAGGATCATTCGGAATATACTCTTAATCTTGATGATTGCCTTTGGAATAATGATAATGAAACTAAAGTTAAGAATGAGGATGGTACATATACCTTTACAAGAGGAGATGGAGGAGAGTTTGGTTTCCAGATACCTGAAAAAGAATATAAAAATAATAGATTTACTAAGGTGGTTATAGATTACCGTGATGCAAATTATGGTAGGGTAGGTCACACTGCTCATTATGGAACTAACACGGTTACTCATGTCAATCCTGACAATGGTATATGGAATGTTTATGAATTGGCTGGAGATGATGAGTGGGTAATTAATCCGGATTACTATTATAAATATGCGGAAGCAGACGGAGGAAATGTATACTGTTATGATGCTAACTATTCCAACTCTAGAATCTTTGATGGAACAGTTGGAGGCTCTGTTACAATTGAATCTATTACACTTTCAGGTATAGTGGCTGCGCCAACAGCTCCACCAACAGCTCCACCAACACCTATACCTACATTCCGTCCGATAATTAATGCTGATCAAGCGGATCTTCAGGTATATAAGACAGATAAAGACATTGAAGTAGATGGTAGTGCTGATGATGCAGCATGGGCTGATGCAGAGACTCTCAAACTTGAAACATATAGTAGTGGTACATCGACAAATACAACTGCTACTGCAAAGGTTCTTTGGGATGATTTAGGAATTTACTTGCTTGTAAATGTTGAAGACGATACGGTTATTGCTAGTAATGGTAACGCATGGGAGAATGATGGTATTGAGTTCTACTTGGATGAAGATCTTTCGAAAGAAACTTCATATGCTAGCAATGCGGATGCATTCCAGTATCGTTATACTCAGCTTTCTGAAGATGGTGTAATTACTAATGGTGTAGCTTCGCAAGGAAATGATGCTAGCACATTATACGCTGGTATTGAAACAGCGCATACAATGGTTACTGGTGGATATATAGTAGAGGCATATATTCCATTTGTTAATCCTTTAACTGTTCAGCCTGGAGTAGGAATGGGATTTGAAATATATGTAATGGATTGTATTGCAAACGAAAGAAGAAATGAGATTTATCTTCTTTCCAATGGTAATCTTTACAACAACCCAGGTCTTATGGGAACAATTCAGCTTGTTGAAGGTGGTGCATCAGTGCCAACACCAACATATGTGTACGAAATTGATCTTTCCGATGAAGACACCTGGGACGCAGATGGTGGTACAGTGGCTTATAATTCAGAAACAGGGTTGCTGGAAGCGAGTTTTGCTAACTATCAAGGTGTGGCGTTTATAGCTCCGACTGGCTATGATTTTACTGCGGTTGAAGTGACATACACAAGTAGTTATAATCTTAATCCGTTCGTGTTTGGTAGTGCATTTAATGGCCAAATAACGAATGGTTCTCCAGGTCAGAGTGATAGATTAGCTAATCAAAAGATAACAGCTACGAACGGAGAGACAACTCAGATTTGGACTGATCCGGAAGATGTTATAAGAGCTATTAAGTTTGTAACAATGGATGGTTCAACAGACATTAATTTCAAGTCGGTGAAGTTTTTATCCTATGAGAATGTGGCTACACCTGTACCAACAGCGACGCCTTCCCCATACGAAACTAAGTATGCATATCGGGTAACTACACCTATTAATATCGACGGTGTTGCAGATGAAATATGGGAATCAATTCCTTGGACTCCGATGGATACTAAATTGGCAACAGGGGAAGGATCTAATTCAAGCACTACAATTGCAAACACAAAAATTGCATGGGATGAGAATAACTTATATTGTCTTGTTCATGTAAAGGATGCTGAGATATCTAAAGCAAATACTGCTGCACATCTTCAAGATGGTATCGAGTTTTTCCTTGATGAAAATGCTAGCAGAGAAACGGGATATGACAATAATACAGATGCTTTCCAGTATCGTATTTCAGGACTTGACGGAGGATTGTTAGGACAGTCTAATCTTGAAGCTGACAATAATGGTTTTCAAATAGGTGTTGGTGGTCCGGGAAGTCTTGCAAACAATATCACTAGTGACTGTGCAAGATATTCTATTGATAGCGATGGAAAAGGATACATGATAGAGTACAAAATTCCATTTAATAATGGCGGTCGCTTGAATAAGACAATGGCATTTGATATGATGGTAAATGATAGTGACTCTATTACTAGAAATTATGAGATATACTACAGTAGTGTAACAAGTAGACCTAGTTATTATGGTCTTGGTGATGTCTATGCATGTGACCTTAAACTTGTAGAAGCTCTTGATTACCACAAAGTAGATTTGTCTAATCCGTCAAACTACATAACAGATAACCTCGAAACAGCAGCAAACTATAACAATGGAGTGTTAAACTTTGGAGCAAATAATGGACAGAGTATAGCAATTTTGGCACCTAATAACGGTGTGACATATACACAGGTAGATGTTGTTCTTGAAAACAATAGAAATCTTCATTTCTATCTTTTTGGAGAAGAATTTAATGGAGCTAATATTGGAAATGGTGCCCCAGGGTTATCTGATAAACTTCCAACTGAATCTAAGTCAGAAAGTGAGAACAAGATTTTAGGCTATACTCCATATGCATTATTTAGTAATGAAGTAGATTCAATTAAGGCTGTAAAGATAATAAGAGCTTTTAATAATGTATCAACAGGCAATATTAAATCCGTAATCTTCTACGGAAAAAAAAACTAAATAATGATACTGCTTACGTACCTATAAGTGAGATACTGAAGAATACTAATTACTCAGTACCACAGAATTTTGAGACAATTAACAGTAGCGTTGAAGGAACTGTTGAACATATCACATATCCTTCAACAGCTATTGTTGAAGGTCGCACCATTTACAGAAAAGCATATGTTATTCTTCCTAAGGGATATGATGAAAGCAAGAAATATCCTGTGGTATACATGAACCATGGTATATTTGGAAATGAAACAACTATGTATGGATGTCATGTTCAGAATGTTCTTTGGAATGCTATTGCAAACGGAGATGCAGAAGAGATGATTCTTGTATTTCCTAACGGCTGTGCCAATGAATCGGGAAAAGATAACGGGCTTGGTTTTAATACTGAACATTATAAGGCATATAATAACTTCCTTAATGATTTCGAACAGTGTCTTAAGCCGTATATAGATGAACACTATTCAACTCTCACAGACCGTGCCAACACAGCAATATGTGGATTTTCAATGGGAGGACGTGTATCACTTCACCTTGGATTTACACTTCAGGATACATTTAGATATGTTGGTGCTTTTTGTCCGGCACCGGGAATATTTGATTATACTGATCAGGGAGTTACAGATGTTGGATTATTTACAAAAGAAAGTTTTACTCTTAAGGATAAATATATGGACGATACTTTTGTAATGATCATTAAAGGAATAAATGATGGAATGGTTCATAAGTTCCCTAAAGATTATCATGATGCACTTACTGATAATGGTGTTCCTCATATGTATTATGAAACTATGGGAGGATATAACGAGACTGGAAACGGAGATCATGGAGATGATGTATTTAAGTTTGGATTCTACAACTTCGTGTCCAGAATATTCAAGGTACAGTAAGAAATATACATATTAAGTAATATAAAGCCAGTTGCGATAAATAATGTCGCAACTGGTTTTTATGTACAAAGTAAATGCAGCAGCTAATTCCCTGCTATCTTTTGTGACATAAAACATATATTTTGTTAATAAAAAATATATGTTTATTGAATGATTATTTTTTATATGTTAGTATAATTTTATGTATCTTGCATACAAACTAAAGCTATTTTCAGTAATGGAGGTCGTTCAAGTGAAAAAAATGATGAAAAAATTAGTGGTATTATTACTTGTCGTAGCGATGGTTATCTCAGATGCTCCACTTTCGAGAGTGGTTAATGCGGCATCTGCATCCACATCATCAAGAACTCCGATTTCATTAACATTCGATGCAAATGAAGTTGTAGTTGTTAATGGAGGAGATGGTGCGAGAGCAACTGTTAATTCGGATGGAAGTATATCATTTGAAAGGGCAGAAGGATTCTCAGGTTTAATGATTCCTGTTCCTGAAGAATATGTTTTAGACAATGCTCAGTCGGCCTATATTACTATGGATTATACTGCGGCGGGAAGCACACCAAGATTATATCTTGTAAAGGATGCTGTTGATACTGCAGTAACTAATATTATTCCTACAAGTTCATCGCCAATAAAGGGTATGTTAACAGCAACAGATGATAATGCTAATTACATATTTGTGAAAGCTGCTACTTATGATGCATCTTTTACATCCCTTAAGATTAATTCTATTATTTTAAGTGATGATGAATCAGCAGTTATACCGACAAATGCTCCAACTCTTGCTTGGGGATGGAACGAGTCTCATACAGAGTATACACTTAATCTTGATGACTGCTTCATTTTTGAAAGCGGAACTATTACAAAGACAAAGAACGCAGACGGTTCATATACATACACAAGAGGAGCAAATGGAGAATTTGGTTTTAGTGTTCCGGCATCGATATACAATGACTACAACTTTACAGATGTTGTTGTAAAATATCGTGATGCTAATCTGGGAACAGTAGGATATACAGTACATTACGGAACTGATAACATTGGATGGATGCCGGGTGAAGAAGCGCACTGGGGTGGTGCGAACTTTACGGGAAGTGGAGAGTTATCACTTGTTCCTAATTATAATAATGAAGATGGAAATGGTTATTCTAACTCAAGATTCTTTGGTGGTGTAGAGGGAGGAAAAATAACTATTGAATCTATTACTCTTAAAGGTTTGCCATCTGTGGAGCCGACAGCGGCACCGACAGCAAAACCTACGGTAGCACCGACAGCAGAACCAACACAGGCACCGGTTCCTGCTTGGGGATGGAATGAATCTCGTACAGAGTATACACTTAATCTTGATGACTGCTTTAAGTTTGAAAGCGGAACCATTACAAAGACAAAGAACGGAGATGGTTCATACACATATACCAGAGGAGCAAATGGAGAATTTGGTTTTAGTGTGCCGGCATCGATATACAATAATTACAACTTTACAGACGTTGTTGTAAAGTATCGTGATGCTAATCTGGGAACAGTAGGATATACAGTACACTACGGAACTGATAACATTGGATGGATGCCGGGTGAAGAAGCGCACTGGGGTGGTGCAAACTTTACAGGAAGTGGAGAGTTATCACTTGTTCCTAACTATAATAATGAAGATGGAAGTGGTTATGCTAACTCAAGATTCTTTGGTGGTGTTGAGGGAGGAAAAGTAACTATTGAATCCATTACGCTTAAAGGCTTGCCATCTGTAGAGCCGACAGAGGCACCGACAGCAGAACCTATGGTAGCCCCAACGGCGAAACCAACACAGGCGCCAACAGTAGCACCAACACAGGCGCCAACAGCAAAACCAACTGTAGTGCCAACCATCAACTTTGTAACAAATGGTGATTTTTCCAACGGCAACACCGGGTGGGGCAGCAACTACGGTGGATTTAGACCTGCGGTTACAAATGGATACGGAGTGTACAGCGGACGTTGGAATAACTATTCTGCAGCAACATATACAATTAACAGAAGCTTTGCGGCAGGCGAAGTTATAAACTATGCATTTGATTTAAGGCTTGCAGAAAATTATTCATCAAACGGAGACATTTCATTTGTATGCTGGTTTGCTGATGCAGCCGGCACAGAGAGCGACAAATATCGTTGTTATGACTCAAACAGTAATATTGTATATGGTAATGCAGGATCATGGACCAGGGTTCAGGGAAGCTATACAGTACCTGCATATACCGAAAAACTTACTATATATATTGGAGAAGGTCCCGGATATAATGGTGACAGAAAAGGCGACTTCTATCTGGATAATCTCTATATAGGTAACAAAAATGCAGAACCTCCGGTAGCAACAGTTGCACCGACAGAAGACCCTAATAATGATATTTGGGTGGCTACATGGGGAACAGCAGAGGAAAAATGTGATACTACAGATACTGCTATGCCTCAGATGGCACTTGAAGGATCTACTGTAAGACAGATTATTAAGGTTACAACATCCGGTAATAAGATGAAGCTTAAATTGTCTAACCAGTACGGAAGAAGTGCGGTAACAGTAAGGTCACTCCATATCGCAAAGCAGGTAAAGGCTGATGAATCCACTATAGATACATCAACAGATACAGTAGTAAAAGTAAATGGAAGTGAGTCCTTCTCAATCCCTGCGGGACAGACTATTGTGACAGATCCGGTGTATTTCCCTGTAAATGCACTTGAAAATGTTGCGATATCCATGTATTTCGGAAGCACTCCTACAAATAACATAACAGGACACAGAGGAGCAAGAGCAACTACATACCAGATGTCCGGAAACAATGTTTCTGCAAGAACATTCAGTAATTACAAAACAACTACAAGCTGGTTCTTCCTTGCAGATGTTTCGCTTATGCAGCCTGAGAATGCTAAGGCGGTTGTATGTTTTGGTGATTCTATCACAGATGGTTACGGAACAGATGCCGGATATCTTGGAAAGAAACCTGACAGTTATACAAGATGGGGAGATTATTTTGCAAAGAGACTTCAAGCAAATGCATCAACTAAGAACATATCTGTAATCAATGAAGGTATCGGAGCAAACTCAATGATGGGTTCATATCCTACAGATGCCGGAAAAGACAGATTTGCAAGAGATTTGCTTCAGCATGATAATGTGGGTTATTGTATAGTACTTTTTGGTGTAAATGATCTTAATAAGTTAAGTGATACCTCTAAATATAATCAGCTTAAGCCTGAATATGAGAAGATGGTAGCACTCGCCCATGCGAATGGAATTAAGATATATGCAGCACCAATCCTTCCGTTCGGAACAAGTGACTATTACAGCGACGCTTCCGAGCAGGTAAGAACCATGCTTAACAACTGGATGCGTTCAGAAGAATCAGGATTTGACGGAATAATAGACTTTGAGAGTGCGCTTGCAGACCCTGCAAATCCAAAGAATATTAAATATGAATATACTTTAGGTGACGGACTTCATCCATATGAAGGCTATGATGTTATGGCAAATGCAATCGATCTTACAATGTTTGATGGTACATATGTAAGACCTACAGCAGTGCCGGCGACACCGGTGCCTACAGCCGAACCAACAGAGAATCCTGCAACCAACATTATAGCAAACGGTGACTTCTCTAATGGCAATACCGGATGGAGCAGTAATTATGGCGGATACACACCAAGTGTTAGAGACGGATATGGTGTGTACAGTGGACGTTGGAATAATTATTCTGCTGCAGCATATACGATTAACAGAAGCTTTGCGGCAGGAGAAGTTGTGAATTTTGCATTTGATGTAAAGCTTGCAAAAAATTATGCATCAAACGGAGATATTTCATTCATATACTGGTTTGCAGATGCAGCCGGAACAGAAGGTGATAAATATCGTTGTTATGATTCAAATAATAATATAGTATATGGTAAAGCGGAAACCTGGACACGAGTTCAGGGAAGCTACACTGTGCCTGCAAACACAGAAAAACTTACTATATACATAGGAGAAGGTCCTGGATATAATGCTGACAGAAATGGAGATTTTTATTTGGACAATCTTCATATCAGCACAGAAAATTCAGCGGCTACTGCACCGACACCGGATTTGAGTTGCGACTTTGCGGTAGATTTAAGTGCAGATTATGTGACATTAGAAAATGGTGCATATTTAAATTCAGACGGAAGCGTAAGCATTTCTTCAA
Organism: Lachnospiraceae bacterium; assembly: GCA_015057375.1. Classification (GTDB taxonomy): domain Bacteria; phylum Bacillota; class Clostridia; order Lachnospirales; family Lachnospiraceae; genus V9D3004. Next base: position 2,236 of record SVEM01000006.1, on the reverse strand, counting down.
CAGGTATAAATAAAGATTATATTACAGTTACTCTTCCTGATGAAATAGCAGCAAATGAGTACAAGAAAGTTACTATAAATTATGCTGATGTATCAATACCAAGCGGAAATTTCTCCTATAAATACCAGGGAACAGGTGACGAGAAATGGTGGAATTTCAGCAATGATAATAAGTGGTATATAAATGCTAATGAGACTTCTAAGACAATTGAGTTTGATGCCGGCACATATCCGGTAAATAAGTTTACAATTATTGACTTGTTTGGTACCGGCGACATGAAGAAGATGACAGTCAAATCAATAGTATTTAGCAAGGATACTCCTCAAGTAGATAACACTGTAAAGGATGATATAATTAATCCTGTAGCTGCAAACTATAATAAAAATATTGCAGGAAACAGTTACGGAAGATTTGAAAGCGGAGAGTATTATTCAAACTATACTAATTCGAACAGACCATTTAATATCATACTCCCACCGGGATATGATGCATCTTCAAATAAGAAATATCCTGTAGTATATATGCTTCATGGAATTTTCTGTAGTGAAGATTCATTTGGTTCAAGTGCAGAAAGTTGTAATATTGTAAGAATAGCAGGTAACCTGTTTGCAACAGGCGAAGCAACAGAAGCTATTATTGTAATACCAAACATAAGAGTATGTGCTGATTCTTCTATAAAAGATGAATTTAGTGCAGCTAACTACAAATGCTATGATGCATTCCGTGAAGACCTTATTGACAATTTGATGCCATATATTGAAAGTCATTATAATGTTGCTACAGGCAGAGAAAATACAGCAGTAGCAGGCTTCTCAATGGGTGGACGTGAATCGCTTTATATAGGATTCACTAAATCAGAATACTTCGGATATGTTGGAGCATTCTGTCCGACATATGGAATATTTGCTTATCCTCCTAACTGGACAGGAGTTGGAGAAGACGGATTATTTGCTTCAGAAGCAGCATTTACATTGCCTTCACAGTATATGAATAATACAAAGGTAATGATAGTAAAAGGCGAGAAAGATACAACAGTTCATGAACAGCCGTACGTATTCCATACTGCACTTACAAATAATGGTGTGCCTCATACTTATTTTGAAGTTGCAGGTGCCGGTCATGACGAGAATGCATGGGGACCTGGATTGTATAATTTCCTTAGAAATGCATTTAAGAGTTCTGACCCGTATACAGAAAAGGTAATGTCAGTACAGCTTACAAATGAAACCGGAGGAACTTATACGGTTAACGGCGCAACATGTGATGTAACAATGACATTTGTTGATGTTGAAGTTAGCGGAAGTTATTTTACCGGAAAGGATTCTAACTACGGCGGAAGTGATAACGCTTCATCTGTTGTATGTAAGAAATATAAAAATGGCAGTGAAGAATACTGTAACAGATATATAGTTGCCGGAAAAGATAAGAATGGTAATGACTGCAAGATATTCATTGAGGACAATGGAACAAGAAATGCAGATGGAACAATAACAACTAAACCTATTATCTATACTAACAGTTCAGCTTTACAGTTTCTTGAGACAGCAGACCTTAAAGGGGTTGTTACAGAGACAAGCAATGGAATGACTATTGATATTATGAGAAATCCTAATGCAACTGTAACACCACCGCCTGTTGTAAGACCGGATACAACAAAGAATTATAATAAGGAATTGTTTGTATTTAATATTGGTATAGGCGGCAGTGTAGGTGTAGATGGTAATGTTGGTTCCGGATCAATGATTTATTTCTCCTGTTCTTCAAATACAAATATGTTTAAGGGATCAGGTGTTGTAGATTACAGATTTGTCGACACAAGAAAGCAGTTTGACGGACAGGTGCAGACGCTTTCTGCAAGATACATACTTCAGGGAACTGATAAAAACGGAAAACCATGTAAAGTATATGTGGAAAACAATGGTATTGATGATAACGGAATGGTAACAGAGCCGATTATTATCACAGATTGTCCGGATTATGCATGGATTGAAACAGCACCGCTTCACGGAACTGTAAGCTGGGGTGAAAAACTTAACATTCATATGTGGACAACAGAGGAAGCATATGCAGCTAATAATTAGTTGCTTTTGCATATATTATAATAAATAAAATATAATTTAATGGAGGTTGAGCAAGTGAAAAAAAGCATGAAAAAACTAATAGTATTATCACTTGTAGCCGCACTGGTTGTTACAGGTTTTAGTACGGGCAGTACATATACTGCTGCAGCGCCTAA
>SVEM01000045.1 GCA_015057375.1 Lachnospiraceae bacterium | reverse complement strand
TTACCAAATAACCTCTTTTGCCTTTTTTGCCGGACATCATTCCACTCATCTGCTTCATCATTTTCTTGCTCTGCTCAAACTGCTTAACAAGTCTGTTAACTTCGCTTATATCAACTCCGGCACCCTTTGCTATTCTCTGCTTTCTTCTTGGATTAAGTATAGCAGGCTTGGTTCTTTCCTCTATAGTCATTGAATATATGATAGCTTCTATTTTTGAAAGTGCTTTATCATCTATCTCAAGATCTGACGGTAGTCCCATTCCCGGAAGCATACTAAGTATACTGCTTAATCCTCCCATTTTCTTCATCTGCTGCATCTGCTCAAGATAGTCATTGAAATCAAATTCTGCTTTCTTAAATTTCTTTTCCATCTCTTTTGCTTTATCAGCATCTATCTCTTGCTCAGCCTTCTCAATGAGAGTGAGAATATCTCCCATTCCAAGAATTCTCGATGCCATTCTGTCAGGATAAAACTGTTCTAAATCCGAAAGTTTTTCACCCATACCTGCATACATTATAGGTTTTCCGGTCACTGCTCTTATTGAAAGTGCCGCACCGCCTCGTGTATCACCATCAAGCTTTGTAAGAATAACACCATCTATATCAAGTTTCTCGTCAAATGATGATGCAACATTTACTGCATCCTGTCCTGTCATGGAATCCACAACGAGAAGTATCTGATGTACTGTAAGATTATTTTTGATATTTACAAGTTCTTCCATCATATCCTCATCTACATGAAGACGTCCTGCCGTATCTATAATCAGTACATTATTTCCATTCTTTTTTGCATGTTCATATGCCGCTTTAGCAATATTTACAGGACTGTTTCCTGTACCCATTGAAAATACAGGTACACCCTGTTTTTCACCATTTCTCTGAAGCTGTTCTATGGCTGCAGGTCTGTATATATCACATGCAGCAAGAAGCGGTGTCCTGCCCTTTGACTTGAGCTGACCGGCAAGCTTAGCTATTGTAGTTGTTTTACCGGCACCCTGAAGACCACAAACCATAATCACTGTAATCTCATTTGCCGGCTGAAGCTTAAGCTCAACCGTTTCTTTACCCATGAGATTAACCATTTCTTCATTAACATACTTTATTACAGTCTGTCCCGGTGTAAGACTGTTAAGTACATCCTGACCAACAGCTCTTTCCTGTACACTCTTTATAAACTGCTTAACTACTTTAAAATTAACATCTGCTTCAAGGAGTGCAATTTTAACTTCTTTAAGCGCAGCTTTAACATCTTCTTCTGTAAGTCTGCCCTTACTTCTCAGGTTTTTGAATACATTTTGCAATTTATCTGTCAAACTATCAAAAGCCATATACTCCTCCGTCTATAATTAAAAATCTTCTATAATAGCATGCGTCCTGTCGCCAATATCCTTTAGCATATTTTCTATTTTCTCTTTACTGTCATAAACAGACACATACTCTCTTATATCATCGAGAGTACTATTAATCTCAGACGCATTCTCTTTTACAATCTCAAATCTCTTAATAAGTCCAAGCTTATCTTCGTAATCTACAAGACTCTGCTTACTTCTTTCAACGATATCTCTTACACCTTGTCTTGTTATCCCAAGATCTTCTGCGATTTCTGACAAAGACATGTCATTAAACATATAGTCTTCAAACACTGACCTGTTCTTGTCCTTTAGTAATGCTCCGTAAAAATCATACAGAATCGTATATTCAAATATCTTATCAACCTGCTTCAAAAAGAACACCACCTGTAAAGTAATTTTCTTTACAGGTGGTATTGTATAATAACCTTCTCCTAATGTCAAGGCATTTTATAATTTAATTTTCTTCTTTGAAGAATATGCTCCGTATGCCTGCTTTGTTCCGTTATCGTTATAAGCACGCACTTTGAAATAATATGTTTTCTTTACTGCAAGCTTCTTAATGGTAATAGAAGTCTTCTTTGTTGTTTTAACTTTTATGGACTTCTTAAGCTTCTTGTCTGTACCATATACAATCTGGAATTTATCTGCTTTCATCTTCTTCCATGATACAACAACTGCTTTCTTACCTTTTTTCTTAAGCTTGAGAGATTTTACCTTTGCAGGTTTAGCAAGTTCATTTACAATAGGCGCATTCTGCTGCGGTGCAACTGTTGGTGTTACAATCGGAGCTGCTGTTGGCTCTGCTGTCGGAGCAGGAGTTGGATCCGGCTCTTTCTCAAACTGCCAATAATCAACTTTATAAAGTTCATCACTTGTATTGCCTCTGAATACTACAAAGACATCATGTACACCTGTAACAGCAACTTCCGGAACTACAGAAATTGTCTGGAACTCATCCGCACCGCCTGTCGGCTCAACATCCACATATGCAATTACTTCACCTGATTCAACATCAGTATTGTGAATATCAAAATGTTCTGCCTGCCAGTCTCCTGCATTAGAATTAACACTGTTAATATCTTCTTTACAACCAATACGGAATTCAATAGTACCCTTTGCATTCTCATCTTTGCAAGCAACACTTACATTAAGTCCGATAGGTCCTTTTTCACCAAAATCTACATCCTTTAACTTAATGAAGTTCTTGTCATGGATAGAATACAGAACACAGTTTCCATCATCATTTCTCTGTACTTCAACACCCGACTCCCATGCCATTGTCTCTGCTTCAACACGTTCATAAGGATTAAGATTCTGTACAGAAGTTACACCTGTCTGTGTCTGATCTGTTGGTGGAATTCCGCCATCTTCTTCATAGAATATCTCCTCTACAGATGTACTTCTATGAAATGATGAATATCTATCGAGTGTGTTTCCGTGATAGAAAAGGAAGCTTCTTCCCTTAAATTCAACCACACCGGGATGTATTGTATAACAGTTATTAGGTGAAAGGATTACTCCACCAAACTCCCAAGGTCCTGTAGGTGACTCACTTGTTGAGTAAGAAATATTCTCACCACCGGTCTTTCCAAATGCAGGATAAACCATGTAATAAAGGTCATTTCTCTTATAGAACCAAGGTCCTTCTGCATATGAACATGTTCTTCCGTCTGCTCCCGGTCCAAATGACTGCTCAGTCATAGGAACTTTCACAACACCAAGAGACTTATCATAAGATATCATGTCATCATTGAGCTTAACATATCTTAATTCAGGGTTACCAAAATAGAGATATGCCTGACCGTCATCATCAATATATACTGTAGGATCGATATCGTTCCAATCTCCTTCATTTACAAGAGGTCCTCCGATAGCATCTACGAAAGGTCCTGTCGGAGAATCTGAAACACCTACACCAATACATATCCCTGAATTAGTAGCTTTTACAGGCACATACAGATAGAACTTACCATCTTTTTCTACACACTGCGCTGCCCATGCCCTGTCATTTGCCCATGACAAATCATCCAATGAGAATATCTGTCCGTGACTGGTCCAGTTAACCATGTCTTTTGTTGAAAAGCAGTGCCAGTTAAGCATTGTATAGAATCCGCCAACAGTCTGATCTTCATCATGAGTTGTATAAAGATAAACTGTATCGTCATAAACCATAGGTGCAGGATCTGGCGCAAATATGTTCTGTATTATAGGATTGTCTGCTTTAGCATCTTTTGCAACAAGACCTGTCATAGGAATTGCCAACGCAAGCGATAAAGCAAGAGTTGCAATCTTTTTAATATTCATTATACTTCCTCCAAATTATTATTTTATACACACAATTGCATGCAAATCTGCATGCAATTGTATATATGTACTAAATTAAGTTGCTTTAATTATTCTACTGTTACAAATGCATCAGACTGACAAACAATCTCATTCTTTGAATTAACAACAGTAAGAATATATTTACCAGGCTGTGTAGGAGCATTCATACTTGTTGAATTACCTGATGTTCTTGACATTGTAGGATCTCCATCTGCAAATGCTGATAAACCTGAAGGTCCGAGCCAAATAGTCTTATCACCATCATAAATAGCATTGCTGAAGTTCACCTTACCGCCTGACGATACTGTTACATCATACTCAAGAAGTCTGTTAGCAAGTGTTACTGATGTTGTAAATAACATTGTAATTGCCTGACCGCCTCCGTGAGGAGTTGCAACAAGTGTCCATCTTCCTTCTGTATCAATAGCGTGTCCGTTACCAACATTACCATTATTAAGTCTGTATGAATACTTAGATTCATCAAGTTCAAGTTCAAGAGGACGAAGCTTAGATACGTTATAATTACCACCATCTGATACGTTAGCGGCGTTGTTAGCTTCACCTACATGAAGTGTAAATGTTGATGCATCTGATACATATCCGTCAGAATATACAATATAAAGCTTATACTGACCCGGATCTGAAGGAATATCCATAGATTTCTCATTACCAGCTGCACAAGTCATATTAGAACCTTCTGCAAAAGATGATGTTCCTGCAGGTGCGAGCCATACAGTATCATCTGCTGAAAGAAGTCCTCTTCTTGGAAGCTGCTGTCCTGCTGAAAGTCTTACATTAGATGCAAGCTCATAATCTGTAGCAGGAATAACATCTTCTCCAACCATGTATACATATTCATCTTCAAGACCTGAATAAAGAACTGTTTCATATCCCTTAAGAGGCCAGATATAATCACCATTTACATACTGATCAAGTGTACAGTTAGGAGCAGTTGTCTCTGAACGGTCTGTATTAGAGAATCCGTTTGTTACGATCATATCGTGTTTTCTTCTCCAGTCATTAAGCTCGTATACGTTTCGTATAGTATTAGTAATAACGTTACTGTCAAACTTAATGTACGCACTTCCCTCATCAGGATGGAATCCGTTAACCATTCGACTTCCGTCAGGATTCTGACGTTCACGTTTTGCATTAAGGTAGTTATAACTCATCTCTGAATACTCGGTCCAGTCGTCGTTACCCTGCTGTCCAAGAGTATAAATACAACCTGCATCCTGAAGAAGTGAACAAATCTCTTCTACACGGTTATAATTTACGTGATTGTTCTTTGATGTTCTTGTCGGAATACCAGGAAGCTGCGAATCACTTCCGTAGTGTCCGTCAAAGTTACACCATCCCCAACCAATACTCATACCACTGTAAGAGCACTTATAAACAAAATTATGAAGTACCTGAAGGTTATAAGTATAGAATGAAGTTATAGGTGAATGACTTGAGAAGAAATAGCAGTTCTCAAGGAAATAGTTGTTAGTAAGACTAATATTAGTAGGTACTCCCTCTGTTCCTGCCGGGAACTTCTCTCTGTCAGGGCCTGCTGAATTATTAGCATTTACATGATGCTCAGGACCATCATTCTCATATACATGAGTAGGATGTCCGATAACAATTCCTGCACCACTTGTCTTTCCAAAATAGTTACCTGTAATATCAATATCAATAACATCATTCTCAACATGCATTCCGACAGAACCTGTATGTCTAATAGCACCATTTAAGAACTTAACATTTCTTGCAGATGATACATGAACTGCTGCAATCGGAATATCATATGTACGATAGATATCATCATGCTGGTTCTCAAGACCGAATGCTTTAAGAACTATAGCACCCTGTACTGACGCATAACCATGAGAACCATCTACTTCCTGAAGGTTATAATCTGAATATGCAAACTCAATACCGTCAAATACGATATCCTGAACATAATCATTAAGAGGATCATCACCTGTCATGTCAAGAATAGTCTCAACCCAAGGTACAACTACTTCAGCATTATTAATATCTTCACCATCACGTGGTATGTAATACAATGTCTGTCCCTGCTCGTCAAAGTAGAACTCACCAGGATTAGCAAGCCACTCATATACATTCACAACAGTGTTCTCAGAATCTGAAGAATATGCTGTTCCCCATCCAAGGTTCTGTGCAAATGCACCATATGGCATCTGGAAATATGCTTTAATCTGACCATTTCCGTTATCCTCAAAACGATCAACACATACTGTCTGCTTAGCCCATCTTGATGATGATTCGAGCTCTATGTTATGAGCATTACGTGTATTCATGTTGATACCGGAATTACCATTGAATAATGTACCTTCTCTCATTCCGTATCTGCTGTTCCATGCCCAATCAGACTGACCTTTGTTAATACCATAGTTACCAAATCCACCACCTGGCCATATCTTTTTCTGTGTCATGGCAGCACGCTCTCCGTTAACATATATTGAACGAAGCTTTCCTTCTCTTTCAAGAGGAACTTTATATGCTGTACGACCACCCTGTAACCAGTTGATCTCTGTAGCTTCTTCCCACTCATCTTGGATCATAATACCACCGCTGACGATAGGTGTTGCACCTTCTGCAGCTCTGTAGTATATTGTACAATTCTCATTACCTGAGTCTGCAGATGTAAACTGGATTGTCTCCTGAACAGGATAGAATCCGTCTGCAAGCTCTACAATGATATCCTTGCTCTTATCCATACCTGCAACAGCTTCTTTAGCTCTTGTAAGTGTACGGAATGGGTTGGCTTTTGATCCGTCTCCGTTGTCATCTCCATTTGGAGATACATAAACATCTGCCTCCGGTGCCGGTGTTGGTTCTGGTGTTATTGAAGGATCATTAGGTCCAGGCGTAGGGTTAACTACCGGCGGATTGTCCGGATTAGGAACATTCTTCTTAACCTTTACTTTCACCTTACCGATAAGCTTCTTCTTACCGCCTGACTTATTCTGCTCTTTTACTGTTATAACAGCTTTACCTTTTTTCTTTGCTGTTACAACACCCTTCTTGTTAACCTTTGCAACTTTCTTTTTACTTGAAGAAAAAACATACTTTTTGTTCTTCTTCTTGTTCTTTACCTTGATTTTCTTTTTAGCGCCTACGTTAATAGTCATCTTCTTAGATGCAAGCTTAGTCTTCTTTGCAGCAGATACCTGATATGAAGTACCCAATGCAACAGCAAGAATAAGCATACCTATAAACAGTAAGTTTCTATTCTTTCTCATTTAGACATCTCTCCTTTACATTAATATTATTATTTTAATTTTTATAACATATCTTTTCCATGATTTATGATGTCATACGATTGACATATTATGTATTTAAAATGAGAATATATCAAAAAGTATCACAATAAATCAATTTTTAGTTGTTTTTTTATTAATAAAGATGTATGCTAAAAAGGGTTTTTTCAAAATAGGAGGTTTGTTACTAATGATTCAGGTAATTCATGCCGAAGCAAATACTAAACATATACCGGGATTTGAATATGAACATTCAGGAACTCAGGGCTGGTGGCTTTTTATTCAGACACACTGCAGAAGCTTCTTCGAAATAGACGGAAAGAGAATCATACTTCCTGCTCATGCGTGTATACTGCTTCCACCTAACGCTAAGTGTCTTTATGGAGGAGCATCCTCCGAACCATACAGTGACGACTGGATAAGATTCCACACTGATGAGGCTTACATAACCAATGGTTCTGTTCCATTATGTACACCTTTTAACACAATTGATAATATATATGTCACTGATATAGTAAATCTTATTGCTACGGAAAACTTCCATAATAACAAGCATAAGGATATTACATTGCAGTATCTGTTCAGAATACTGTTTTATAAATTGAGCGAATCATTGACAAATAATACAGATAATCTTCTTAACATGTCTCTACAACAGCTCCGCAACAACATTCAGGCCAACCCCGGAGCTCCATGGAGTGTTACTTCAATGGCCAATCTACTGTACATATCACCCCGACATCTACAGAAATTATACCAGAAACAGTTTGGCATTTCATGTATGTCGGATGTAATTAACAATAGAATAAGTCTTGCAAAAGAATTGTTACTGAATACTAACACCTCAATAAATCAGATTGCCATACAATGTGGTTATTCCAGTGCTGAGCACTATAGCAGACAGTTTAAGAAACATACCGGCTTGTCTCCTAAACAATTCAGGGAGACAAAAAACAACAAATAATTTTTGGAGGATTCCCGTGAGTATACTTAACGTTGAACATCTTACACATGGTTTTGGAGATAGAGCAATATTTGATGATGTATCATTTCGTCTGTTAAAAGGCGAACACATCGGGCTTATAGGTGCAAATGGCGAAGGCAAGTCAACCTTTATGAATATAATCACAGGAAAACTTATGCCTGACGAAGGAAAAATTGAATGGGCAAAAAATGTGCGTGTAGGTTATCTCGATCAGCACACTGTACTTAAAAAGGGAATGACTATAAGGGATGTCCTCACTTCTGCATTTGATTTTCTTATAGATATGGAAACACAAATGAACGATATCTGTGCGAAAATGGGGGATGCTTCGGCAGAAGAACTTGAAATATATATGGACGAGCTCGGAACCATTCAGGAGCTTCTTACCATGCATGATTTTTATATGATTGATTCAAAAGTTGATGAGGTTGCCAGAGCACTCGGTCTTATGGATATCGGAATAGATAAAGATGTCAGTGACCTTAGCGGAGGACAGCGAACCAAAGTTCTTCTCGGCAAACTTCTTCTGGAGAAACCTGATATTCTCTTACTTGACGAGCCTACCAATTACTTGGATGTTGAACATATAGAATGGCTCAAGAGATATCTCAATGAATATGAAAATGCATTTATTTTAATATCACATGATATTCCATTTCTAAATAGTGTAATTAATCTCATATACCATATGGATAACAAAGAACTCAATCGTTATGTAGGTGATTATAACAAATTCAGGGAAGTATATGAAATGAAGCAAGCTCAGCTTGAAGCTGCTTACAACAAACAGCAAAAAGAAATATCTGAACTTAAGGACTTTGTTGCCAGAAACAAAGCTAGAGTTGCAACAAGAAATATGGCCATGTCACGCCAGAAGAAACTTGACAAAATGGACATAATTGAATTGGCCGCAAAAAAAGTTAAGCCTGAATTTAATTTTAAAGAAGCAAGAACTCCGGGGAAATATATTTTCCAAACCGATAATCTTGTAATAGGTTATGACGAACCACTTTCGTCTCCTCTTACACTTTCTATGGAACGTGGAAGTAAAATAGTATTGATCGGCGCCAACGGAATCGGAAAAACAACTCTTCTTAAGAGTATTCTCGGAATTATAAAACCATTGTCAGGCGAGGCTGTGCTCGGAGACTATCTGAGTATAGGTTATTTCGAACAAGAAATATCAGGAAATACTGACATTTCTTGTATAGATTGCATTTGGGAGGAATTTCCTTCTTTCACACAATACGAAGTACGATCAGCTCTTGCAAAATGTGGTCTTACAACAAAGCATATCGAAAGCAGGGTAAAAGTTCTAAGCGGTGGCGAACAGGCCAAGGTACGTTTATGCAAGATTATAAATACAGAGACAAATATACTTGTCCTTGACGAGCCTACCAACCACCTTGATCAGGATGCAAAAGACGAGCTCAAACGTGCCCTTAAAGAATATAAAGGAAGTATTCTTATGACATGCCACGAACCTGAATTCTATGAAGATATTGCAACTGATGTATGGGATTGCTCAAAGTGGACCACAAGACTTATATAAATCATTTTAATTCACTAAAACAATCAACTAATATTTAAATAGCAGATGGATTTTTATCCACCTGCTATTTTTTATCATATATTCAATTAACACTCAATATATTAAACCGGATATACTTTGTCAGTCTTATCTGCCATGCTTGCATCAACACCTGTTGACTGAGCATCACGATATTCAAAGTATTCTGTTGCAACCTGTGGGAAAAGTGCGTATGAGAGAACATCCTCATCCTGTCTCTTCCACTGTTTGATATCTTCTTCAAACTTAGCAAGTCCCGGCTCAAGATCATCAGCAGGTCTGTGTGTTATAGGAGCTGTATCACCAAGAGCCTTCTTCTGAACTTCAGGGTTCATAGGCTTAACAGTCTGTCCATATTTTCCTGCGAGGAGATCTCTACTTTCTTTTGTGAACTGCTTGTAACGCTCACCAAGTACAACATTGAGAACAGCCTGTGTTCCAACAATCTGGCTTGATGGTGTAACAAGTGGTGGCTCACCAAAGTCTTTACGTACTCTAGGCACTTCTTCAAGAACCTGATCAAATTTATCTTCCTGCTTCATCTCAGCAAGCTGTGATACGAGGTTACTAAGCATTCCGCCAGGCACCTGATAACGAAGTGTATTGATATTAACACCCATAACCTTAGTGCTGTAACGTCCACTCTCAATCCACTCTTCACGCATTGGCTTAAAGTAGTCAGCGATCTCAGCAAGGAGGTTCTGATCAAATTCTGGGTCGTATGGTGTTC
>SVEM01000044.1 GCA_015057375.1 Lachnospiraceae bacterium | reverse complement strand
ACATCGTTAAATGTGATATGATTAATCTTAGTTATAACCTTAGCATCTGAAACCTGCCTTGCATATAACGTAAGGAAAACATTTTCTTCATCAATTCCTGTAAGTGTGACAACTGCATCTGCTTCCTCAATCCCCTGTGCATGAAGCAGCTCCTGCTCACTTCCATCACCATTTATAATAATTGCTTCCGGCAATATCTCACTCAGATATTCACATCTTTCCCTATTAATTTCGATTATCTTGACAGATATACCTATTGCAATAAGCTGTTTTGCAAGATAATATGCAACATTTCCGCCACCGATTATAAGAGTGTTTTTCACACGTCCGGATATTACTCCTATTTTCTCAAGGAATTTCTTTGCCACAGCACGAGGAGACGCAAATGATATAACATCTCCCGATTCAATAACAAAGTTTCCCGAAGGAATAGTTATCTCACCATTTCGCTCTACCGCACATATAAGAAGGCTGTTTTCTACACGGGCGCCAAGCTCATATATTGCCATTCCTGAAAGAACATTATTTTCAGGAACTTTGAATCTTATCATCTCAGCATGACCGTGTGCAAATGTATCGACTTCGAGAGCTGTCGGAAGAGATAATATTCTTGCAGCTTCATTTGCTGCCTCGAGTTCTGGATTAATAATCATAGCAAGTCCGAGCTTGTCCTTAAGATACAATGATTCCTTGCTGTAATCAGGCGTTCTTACTCTGGCAATTGAAGATAAGTCACCTGTCTGATTTGCAATTATACAACATAAAAGATTGAGCTCGTCCGATTCGGTTACAGCGATGATAAGATCTGCCTTATCGATTCCCGCTTCAAGTAAAACACTATGGCTTGCACCGTTTCCGACAATTCCCATAATGTCATACATTCCGGTGGCTTCGTTAACCTTTTCGGCATCTTTGTCAACAATGGTAATAGCATGCCCTTCCTTACTAAGCTGTGCTGTGAGTGTCGCTCCTACCTTGCCGTATCCGACAATAATTATATCCAGACCTTTTACATTATTTGCCTTTGATTTAAACATCTTACATTCCTCTCCAAAATATAATTGTAATAATTATACTCCTTTAACTAAAAAGTGACAATATGTTCCACATCTTCCTTAGACTCTGTCTCTATTCGGGTTTCTTCTATTGCATCACTGTGTCCTGTAAGTGCTGCAAACGGAGAAAATTGAGCAGCTCTGTCAATCATCGACATCTGCTTATGTTTTACCGACACGGGATGAGGAAGATTAATTATATCCCCATAAGCGGCAAGAACTTCCTCTTCACTCATTTTCTATGTCCTCCGATCTGATTATTTCTGTCCATCGCAGTTGCGCCTTCAACAAGATTTATGCCTTTTAATACTGCATTTTTTCCATATTTTTTCTTGATATCAAGCACTGTCTTCTGTACTGTTTTTTCTCTTTCAAAAAAAGCTTCCGCTTCCGCATCATTTTCACTAAATAAAGTCATTTGTTCATAAGTCTGTTCTTTAGTCAAATGATTTGCAGATATCGTCAATCTTCTTATCAAAAGATTAGAATCCGTTATTTCGTCAAATAAAGCGAGTGTTTTGTCTATTATCAACTTAGATGACGACGTGAATTTGCCAAGGTTAGTGCTTTTATGAGCTTTCTTAGGCACTTTGCGCCCATAGCCGTCCGTCTCTATCGGCCCATGATACACTCTGCTTATTATCGGGTCGGTAAGATTATCTATATCATAACCAACAGTAAGAACAATCTGGTCTGTAGTAAAATTATTATCCACAAGATCAAGCACCATAAGGTCCACCATCTCGTGAAGCACAAGCCTCGCCTTTTCATTTGTATACGGACACGTAAGCACCTGTCCCTGGCTCACACTTTTTGTACTAGGCTTATATGCTCTTATGTCAGCTATCGTGCACGGTTCATAACCCCATGCATGGTCGATAAGAAGCTCCGCATTTATACCAAATAATCTATATAGCAAATCTTCGTTATAATATTCATCAGGCTTTCCGAGCGAACACCTTGCAACATCTCCCATTGTAAATATTCCGTTATCGGCAAGTTTATTCGCGTATCCTTTCCCAACTCTCCAAAAATCTGTTATCGGACGGTGTCCCCACAAAAGTCTTCTGTACGACTGCTCATCAATCTCAGCAATTCGCACACCATCTTCATCAGGCTCGATATGTTTTGCAACTATGTCCATGGCAATCTTTGCAAGATACATATTTGTTCCGATACCGGCCGTCGCCGTAACACCTGTTGTCTTAAGTACGTCACGGATTATCGTCATAGCAAGTTCGTGTGCCGTAAGCTGATAAAAATTAAGATATGTGGTTACATCAATAAATACCTCATCAATAGAATACACATGAATATCTTCCGACGAAACATATTTTAGATATGTGTTATATACCCTTGTGCTGTAGTCTATATAATGCGTCATTCTAGGCGGTGCAATGATGTAATCAAGTTCCAGACCAATATCCTCTTTGAGCTCAGAATCAATATAGGACTTTCCTGTAAATCTGCCTCCCGGCACTTTTTTTCTTCTTATATTATTTACTTCTCTTACACGGCTCACAACTTCAAAAAGCCTTGCCCTGCCTGATATGCCGTGTGCCTTTAAGGAGGGTGAAACCGCAAGACATATCGTCTTTTCAGTTCTGCTCTCATCTGCCACAACAAGATTGGTATTAAGCGGGTCAAGACCTCTTTCAACACATTCAACTGATGCATAAAAAGATTTTAAGTCTATGGCTATATAAGTTCTGTTACTCATATTTAACTTTTTTCACCCCAATTTTGATGATTGATCATTGATGCTATATATCCTGCCCCAAATCCATTATCTATATTTACAACACTGACTCCGCTTGCACAGGAATTAAGCATGGATAAAAGTGCAGAAAGTCCGCCAAATGATGCACCGTAGCCCACACTGGTAGGCACTGCAATTACCGGACAGTCACACAGACCTCCGACAACACTTGCCAGAGCTCCCTCCATACCTGCAATAGCTATGACAACCTGCGCATCCATTACTACGTCCATGTTATTAAGCAGTCTGTGAAGTCCGGCAACGCCCACATCATAAAGTCTTACAACTTCATTTCCAAGTGCCTCCGCAGTAAGAGCTGCTTCCTCTGCCACCGGCAAATCACTTGTACCTCCTGTAGCAACAACTATCTTCCCATGTCCGTAAGGCGCCTTTTTTTCACCGACAATACCTATTTTGCTTACTTCATCATAAAATAAAGGAAGCTTCTCTCCCACTACCTGCGCAGCCTCTTTACTCATTCTTGTAATAAGAACCATCCTCTGTCCGTTTTTATACAGATTTTCTGCCACACTAAGTATCTGCTCTGCAGATTTTGACGCACCGTATATAACTTCATTTACACCCTGACGAATCCCCCTGTGTATATCAAGTTTTGCACAATCTATATCCGTATATGGTTCAAGTTTGAACTTAAGCTCTGCTTCTGAAACAGATAGTTTTCCGTTTGAAACATCGGTGAGTATATCTCGCAATTCTTTTTTATCCATACAAATCATCCTCAAAAATAATCTCTATATTTTCCTGACATTCACATGCCGTACATATTACATAACCATTTAACTGCTGCCATATAAGGTGCCATGATTTTCCGTCAATTATATGTTCACTACCTTCACCCGGCAAAACCGAAAAACTATGCGGTGAAATTCCAAATCCGCGCCCATCTGCTTTTACTATTGCTTCTTTCGCAGTCCATAATTTAAAAAAAGCATCCGGGTTGTCCTGTTCTTTCAACCACTTTAATTCATCTTCGGTAAAACATCTTTGTGCAACACGTTCGTCATATGTTCTTACCTGTTCAATATCAACTCCGACTTCATGTTCTGACACACCCAAAATCACATAATCACCTGAATGTGACAGATTAAAACTTGGCCCGTCAGGAAGAAATGGTTTTCCTTCGGAAGTTTCCTTTATCTTTTCACAGTCACTTCCAAGTGCCTTACGAAGCATAAGACCTGCTGCCAGACATCTTTTACGGTCATCTATATTCTGATATCTCTCCATTCGCTTACGGCGCGTGGCATCAATGAGATTTTCTGCGCTCATATCCGTCAGATTGCTTATATTGAATACATATAATTTCATTTACTGTTTCCCACTTTTTTACTGTACAAATTATTGTTAATTATACAATAACAGCAAGGCAATTACAATCACTCGTGAGAAGGCATTGATACAAAAAATGTCCTGCGACATAACCGCAAGACATTTTAAATCTAATATTTATTATTTATTTTTTGCAAGAATCTTATTGTAAAACCTTATGTACAAAATAAATGAACCTATAATCATCACTGCACTGACTACTATTAAAATATTCGCTGCTACAAGCGGTATTCCCGGAAACATTATAAGGATCATCATTGTCATATATAAAATAACCGTATTGGCTTTTCCAAACCATCTTGCACTGTTTACGGAATCATCCTTCTTAAATACGATAAATCCTAATAACAACATAAGCAGTTCTTTAACAACAAATATAATTATAAGTGCATATAACAGCTTATATCTGGAAAGTAGACATATGATTATAGCGAGCTGTGTAAGCTTATCTGCAACCGGATCAAGTATCTTTCCAAAATCGGATATTTTATTAAAATGTCTGGCAATATACCCATCTATCATATCAGTTGCACCTGATACAAGTATTACGAAAATCGTCCACTCATATTGTTGCTGTACGTTATAGAGCCATACAATAACAGGTATCAAAAGAATTCTTATTGTACTCAGCAAATTCGGTATTGTAAGTATTTGTTCTTTTCTAAGAACTCTCTTCATTTGCTCCAGCATGTCATTTCTCCCTAAAAAAACTTAATACTATAATACAGTATACAGCAGTTTTTATAAAATATCAATTTATAAAACAAAACAAATATTCCTATAGCCGAAATGACATGTAATAAAATGTTTTTTTTCTTGTTTTAAATTAATTACCACTATATAATATAGATGATAAACTATAAATTAACACGAAATGGAGATAGATATTATGGCTTTTTGTAGAAATTGCGGCCAGGAAATTCCTAATGAAGCAACTGTATGTGTACATTGCGGTGTTGCACAAAACCCACAGCCTCAGACAGTTGATAATGGTGGATTTTTGTGGGGATTATTAGGATGGTTCGTTCCTATTGTTGGTCTTATTCTTTACCTTGTATGGATGGACACAAAACCAAAAACAGCAAAAGCGGTTGGAATTGGCGCACTTGCTTCTGTTATTGTCGGCATTATTTTATGTGTTATTATATTCATTTTCGGTTTTTGGTTGTTAGGAATGACCGGAATAGGCCTTATAAATTACGCACTATATTAAATTTATATTTACATATTTACACAAAAAACTACGGCAAACCCAAATGTTCGCCGTAGTTTTTTTATATAACTTTATAAATTTAAATCTTACATTGTACCAAATACAAACTTACAAGCAAAAAGAATTGCGATAACTGTAACAGCAATATCTTTCTTCTGGAACTTACCTGTAAATAATGTGATAAGAACATATGCCATTGCACCGATACCAATACCATTTGCAATTGAGTAAGTAAGAGGCATCATAACAAGTGTAAGGAATGCAGGAACTGCACTTCTCATATCTTCCATATCAACTTTTGCAAAGTTCTTGAGCATTAAAACACCAACAAAGATAAGTGCCGGAGCTGTTGCAGCTGATGGAATAATACTTGCAAGTGGTGACAAGAAAAGACATACTACAAAACAAAGTGATGTAACTAAACTTGTAAGACCTGTTCTTCCTCCGGCAGCAACACCTGATGCACATTCAACGAATGTTGTAACTGTTGATGTTCCACAGATTGAACCGGCTACAGTAGCAACAGAGTCACAAGTCATTGCTTTATCAATATCAACCGGATCTCCATTTTCATCGAGCATGTTTGCTTCTGAAGCAGCTCCGTAAAGAGTTCCAATTGTATCAAACATATCAACAAGACAGAATGTAACGATAAGCATAACAACTGTGAATATGCTACCAAACATTTCGCCACCAAAAGCGTTCTTCCATGAATCTGCCTGGAATACAGCTGTGATACCGATTTCACCAAAATCTTTGAATGGCTGAGTAACTGAACTCATATCAAGATTTGGTAACTGCCATGTTGCAAGATAGTAAATAACTGTTGTTGCAAAAATACCAAGAAGAACGGCACCCTTAACATTAAGTTTTGAAAGAATAGCAATAATAACAAAACCAATAAGAGCTATAACTGCCGGAGCAACATCAGCCCAAGCAACACCATTAAGTTTTACAAACTGAACTAATGTGTACTGATTAGCCTGAATAATGCCAACATTCTGGAAACCAATGAAAGCAATAAATAAACCGATACCTGCCGGAATAGATTTCTTAATACATTCTGGCATTGCTTTTGCAATATAACTACGAGCACCGGTAATTGATAAAATCAAGAATATAAGACCGGAAACAAGAATAATTATAAGACCTGCCTGATAACCCTTGATTACATCTCCTTCAATAATAATCTGTGGAAGAATGAAGGATGTGAAGAAGAATGAGTTAAGTCCCATTCCGCAAGCTTGTGCAAAAGGTAAATTTGCATAAAGTGCATAAAGCATAGTACCAATTACAGCCGCTAAAATTGATGCGATATAAACCGCATTCCAGATTTGCCCTGCACCTGGAACATCAAAGCTAAAACCGATAATCTGATTAGGGTTAACAACAATAATATATGCCATAGCAAAAAATGTTGTTAAACCTGCAATAATCTCAGTTTTAACATTAGAACCACGTTCAGAGATTTTAAAAAACTTGTCCATGTTTCTTCTCCTTTTTAATATTTTTTTCAACAATATTTTAACAAAAACCATATTTTTATGCAACAATTTTTATACTTCATTATTAAAAAATATTATACAATACTCAAGGTTTGTGGTAGTAAGTTCAATAAGTTTTCAGTATTTACTTTCGTTCCAAACATTTATCTAATGCATATAAAGGAACAACATTGATTGAACCATGGTTTCATGTTATAATATTTAGGCTATATAACTAACAATTTTCTCAGAGGAAAAAACTATATGAAAAAATTATTTGCAAGCTTACCTGTCTTGCTGTTTATATTTTTGAATATATCAGGATGTACCTCTGTTGGCGATAAAAGCGCCAACCTGTCATTCATCTATGGTGTGGCTGCCGTTTTATCTTTATTACTTTTAATTGGCTGCCTCTTTTTTGTGCGCAAAAAGAGAACTTGGATTATTTTATTATTTTCATCAGTACTAGTCGTAAATATCGGATATACTTTCCTGGCATTTTCATATAACCTTGAAGCGGCACTTTGGTATAATCGTATCGCATATCTCGGTTCGGTTTTTTTGCCATTGTCGATGCTGATGATAATTTTAAATGTAACAAACACTACGTACAAAAAACGTCTGCCGGTTGTTTTAATTTGTGTTGCATTCCTTGTTTTCCTTGTTACTGCTAGTCCGGGCATTTTGAACATTTATTATAAATCTGTTTCTTTTGAGGTTGTCAACGGTGCCTCTACTCTCGTTAAAGTTTATGGTCCGTTGCATCCGTTGTATTTAGTATATCTGCTTGGATACTTTACCGCTATGGTTACAGTAATTATCCGTGCACAAACTAAGAAAAAAATTGATACAACTGCGCATGCTGTCATACTGGCAATTGCCGTATTTGTAAATATCGGCGTGTGGTTTATTGAACAGCTCTCGAGTATTGACTTTGAATTTCTCTCCATTTCGTACATAATAAGCGAACTATTCTTATTAAGTATTCACCTTGTTATGAACGAAAATCAACGTTTGCGAGAAATTGTAAAACAAGTTGAATCAGCTAAAAACTATTCTGAAGATACAACTTTATCAACCAATGTAATGCTTGAAAATCCTCTGGAAACAGAACCAATTGATCCGTCACGTATCGAAACTTTTATAAATGGACTGAACACCCTGACTCCAACTGAGCGGGCTGTCTATGATGCTTATATAGCACGAGTTACGACGAAAGAAATTATGGCAAACCTGAATATAAAGGAAAACACCCTAAAATATCACAACCGAAATCTTTATGGAAAATTGGGAGTGTCTTCACGAAAAGAACTTCTGGAAGTACATAAACATGTTAAAACTGTGAAAGCAAAGCTTGAGGAAGTTAACAGATAGATAAAATAATATAGAAAGGGATATGTACATTAACATATCCCTTTCACAGTTTCTTACTTCTTTATCAGCTTCTTGTATTTCTTCTGCAGTTTCTTAGGTGCCTTTACGGTCATTTTCTTGTTCGTTTTCTTAAATGCTCCGGCTCCCACCTTCTTAAGTTTCTTTGCTTTGATTACTACTTTCTTAAGTGCCTTACATTTAAAGAATGCTTTATTTCCGATTGTTGTTACATTTTTTCCTATTGTAAGACTCTTAAGTGTTTTTATGTTTTTAAATGCAGTTTTTCCGATTGATGTCACCTTATATACGGCTCCGTCTATTGTGACAGTGGCTTTTACATTTAACTTCTTTAGTTTCTTGTTTGTTGTGCCGCAAAGCTCTACCGTCTTATTCTCGACACTTGTTATCTTGTATATAAGACCGCCGATTGTGTATGAAGCAGGAGCAGGGGTTACAGTAACATTACCAGGGTTATCTATATTTGGTTTTTCACTATTATCAGCTATAACAATATTGTAACCACATGTATCGCACTTACTGTCTTTGTTTGCATCCACGTGAAGTTCCTTTTTACCGATAACAGTACCGCACATAGCATCCATACAAACCTTCCAGTGATAGTTCTCATCATTTTTATAGTCTGACGCAGTATGTGTATGCTCCTTGTTTAATGCGGTAAGAGTTGCTGATACATTTACACTTCCATCCTCAAAATATTCCATAACGGCTTCTTTACCATTGATTGTAGCCTTAACACTGTTTGTAAATTTATATCCATCCTTTGGCAAAAGCGAAATCTTTACAATATAATCAGTTCCGCCTTTGAATACCTCAGTAGTTCCTGCGCCGATATATGAAAACTCATTTTTATACCATGCGATACCATTTTTATATACAGCAATATTATTCCTATTGTTATCGCTGTAATAGCCTACTTCGTCGATTTTATCAAATGTTGGCTTTTCTCCGTCTTTTGGAGCTGGAAGCAAAAGTTCAAGTGAAGAAATCTCTTTTTTACCATCTCCCGGAACAATTCCGCTAAGTACTACAAACAAACAGTTTGTTCGGTTATTTCCTAAATTAACTCCAGCTGAAATTTCTGCTTTTACACCGTTAACATATGCCGTAGTAGTTTCTGTGTTGAAAATATAGCCGTCCTTTGAATGGAGAATGTAAGTAAGGCGGTAGGTACAATCTTCTTTAAATGCATTGCTAACATTTAAACTATACTTTGTTTTTTCATTATACCACTGCACTCCATTTGTCTGATCTGGAATAGGTTGACCATAATTTGCACTTTCAAACTGTTCTGTATCTATTTTAGCAAAAGTAGGTGTCTTTCCGATTACCGGCTTTACAACTGTCAAATCAATTTTATCTATTACTTTTACCAGCGTAGCATTTGCTTCAGAACACTGATAACTTGTGTAGATTGTAAACTTTGTATTGTTGTCGGTAGGTTTATAATTATTTACCTTAACCGTGTCAATATAACCGGTAGCATCTGTACCAAATGTATTGCCTTCAGTAGCCTCAAGTTTTACCATTACAACATACCAATATCCGTCTTTAAAGGTATCTGTTGCTGTCATATCTCTTTTCCATTCCCAACCCTCATCGTACTCGATCCACTCTACACTTTTTATTTCAATGTCTGTAGTAGTATGCATAAACTCTGCAGTCATATCCGGTGTTTTGCCAGGCACAGGAAGTTCTATACCAACCACATCAACCATCATTCTTATTGATGCATCAGCATTTTTAGGTAATAAACAAATCAATGTCAAAAGAATTGATAATAAAAATACACATTTTTTCATAGTAAACCATCTCCTATTTCTTTATCAGTTTCTTGTATTTTTTCTGCAACTTCTTAGGTGCCTTTACGGTCATTTTTTTGTTTGCCTTTTTAAATGCACCGGCTCCTACTTTCTTAAGTTTCTTTGCTTTGATTACTACTTTCTTAAGTCCTTTACATTTGAAGAATGCTTTGTTTCCGATTGTTGTTACATTCTTTCCTATAGTAAGGCTCTTAAGTGTTTTTATGTT
>SVEM01000005.1 GCA_015057375.1 Lachnospiraceae bacterium | reverse complement strand
GATATATTCGTTATAATGAAGTTTGGGGATACACACGAATTTTCTGTGTGTATCCCTTTTGGAGGTAAGTATGGCTGATAAAAGAGATTATTATGAGGTCCTTGGCGTTAGTAAAGGTGCCACAGAGGCTGAGATAAAAAAAGCATACAGAGCTGTTGCCAAGAAAAATCATCCTGATATGAATCCGGGAGATAAAGAAGCTGAGGCAAGATTCAAGGAAGCATCTGAAGCATATGCTGTTCTTAGTGATGCTGAAAAGCGCCGTCAGTATGATCAGTTTGGTCATGCTGCGTTTGAAAATGGCGGTGCAGGAGGATTCCAGGGCGGATTTGATTTTGGAGATATGGGCGATATATTCGGTGATATCTTTGGTGATCTTTTCGGAGGGGGAAGAAGCAGAAGAAGCAGTTATAATGAGCCTAGAAAAGGAGCTAATATTCGTGCTTCGGTACGTGTTAAGTTCGATGAGGCATGCTTCGGAACAGAAAAAGAGCTTGAGCTTACTTTGAAAGATGAATGCAATACCTGTCACGGAACCGGAGCAAAACCGGGAACATCACCAACTACATGTAGTAAATGTAACGGAACCGGACAGGTGGTATATACACAGAACTCTATGTTCGGCATGGTAAGAAATGTACAGACATGTCCGGAATGTCGTGGAGCAGGTAAGGTTGTTCTTGATAAATGTACCGGCTGTAACGGAACCGGATATACATCAAGCAGAAAGAAGATACAGGTTAGTATCCCTGCCGGAATTGACAATGGACAGAGTATCCGAATAAGAGATAAGGGTGAGCCTGGAATAAACGGTGGCGGACGCGGCGATTTACTTGTAGAAGTGATTGTAGAAAGACATCCGATATTCAAGCGACAGGAATATGATATTTATTCTACCGTCCCTATTTCATATGCAAAGGCAGCACTTGGCGGAGATATGAAAATTCCTACTATAGACGGTCAGGTTATTTATACAGTTAAACCGGGAACACAGACTGATACAAGAGTAAGACTTCGCGGCAAGGGTGTTCCTTCGCTTCGTAACAAAAATGTGCGTGGTGATCACTATGTTACACTTGTTGTAGAGGTTCCTACAAAACTTACTAATGATCAGAAAGAACTTCTTAAGCAATTTGAGCTTTCGCTTAACGGACCGGATGAGTTGGAGACGGCAACAGAGGGAACTGCAGGAGAAGAGAAAAAACATAAAAAGAAATTCAAAAAATAATTAATGAGGTATACACATGGAATACTGGGATATATATGACAGCAATAAAAAAGTTACGGGAAGAACCATGAAAAGAAATGATTGGTGTCTGGCAGACGGAGAATACCATCTTACGGTTCTTGGAATAGTAAAGCGTACTGACGGAAAGTACCTCATCACACAGCGTGTTATGACAAAGTCATGGGCACCGGGATGGTGGGAAGTATCAGGCGGTGCAGTTATGGCGGGAGAAAAGTCAGAAGATGCCGTAAAGCGTGAAGTTATGGAAGAGACAGGACTTGATGTAAGTAATTGTGAACCCGAATATATGCTGACTTATAAGAGAGATAATCCGGGTACCGGAGATAATTATTTTGTTGATGTATACCGATTTACATTGGATTTTGACGAGAGTGATGTAAAACCTCAGGAGTCAGAAACACTTGGATATAAGATATGTGGTCTTAATGAAATAGAGAGACTTGCAGGCGAAGGAATATTCCTTCATTATGATAGTATAAAGGAAGCATTTTAATATGAAAAAGTCCGGACATTGTTTCGGACTTTTTTTAAAATTTACGAATTATTTATTTACAACATGGCACAAAAATTGGTACAATAAACATAAGAAAGAAATGCAGTTACGACGAAATTTAGATAGAAAGGATGTGAATTGGTTGTTTGATATTGGGGAGTATGTATCATATGGAAATAATGGTATTTGTCAGGTTGCAGAGATTACCAATATGCAGGGAGCAGATGACTCTGACAGACAGTATTATATATTAAAGCCTATCAATAGCGAGTCGGGAAAGATATATACACCGATTGATAATGACAAGGTCTATATTAGGGAACTGATAACTGTTTCTGAAGCAGAAAAACTTTTGAAAGACATTGCATCCATAGAGATTATTGATATTGTCAATCCACGGGAGCTTGATGCAGAATATAAAAGACGTATAAGAACCGGTAACTGGCACATGTGGGTAAGTATTATAAAGACCATTTTCCATAAACGCGATGAGAGAGAAAAGAACGGCAAGAAACTCACAACATCGGATGAAAGATATCTTAGAGAAGTATCAACCAGATTATATGACGAATTGTCATTTGTAATGAATAAAGAATATGAAGAAGTTGAGGCACTTGTAAGTGCAGCCATATATGGGTAATGAAAGCTCGAAATTTATTTGTTTCGGGCTTTTTATATTCATATCATTATTTTATAAGAATTAATTACTTGATACTAATTCCTAACTAAGATATATTAATATGTGGGTATTTATATAAAATGTACGTTATTCCAAAAGTGCTTTTGAAAGGGAAGGTTATTGTTATGAGAATGAAGAAAATAGCGGTATTATTTGTGGCCGGAGTGTTGGCTGCAGCTATATTGACCGGGTGCGGAAAAGATAATAATGAAACTGGGAATACACAGGTGGAGAGTACTGATGCTCCGCGTAAGCAACAGCCGGTAACACCTATGCCTACACAGGCAATAATTGATTATAGTGATATAGATGAATCAGAGTGCAGTCTGTATAAAACATATTCAGAGAAATTTGATATAGGTGTTGCAGTTAACAGCTGGCAGCTTGCAGATAAGGATACACTTGCTGTTATTACTAAAGACTTTAGTACTATAACAATGGAGAATGAAATGAAGCCGGATTACATTCTGGACTATGATGCTACTATGGCATCAGACGATGGTATGCCGGAAATAAGAACGGATAATCTGGATAACATAATGACAATGGCTGAAGAAGCCGGTCTTAAGATGAGAGCACATACACTTGTATGGCACAGCCAGACTCCGCAGTGGTTATTCTATGAGGATTATGATACAAGTAAAGAATATGTTGACAGAGATACCATGCTTAAACGTATGGAAGCATATATTGAGAAAGTTATGACTTATTGTAAAGAAGAGCATCCGGGAGTTATTGTTGCATGGGATGTTGTAAATGAGGCATTTTCAGATTCAGAAATCGGTGGGTACAGAGGAGACAGTCCTTGGTATTTGACAATAGGTGAAGACTATATTGAGAAGGCATTTACATATGCAAGAAAATATCAGGAAGATGGTGCAAAGCTTTATCTTAATGATTATAACTGTCTGTCAAAGAGTAAGAGGGATTCAATATTTGAAGAAGCTAAGAAGCTTGCTGAATTGGGAGTCCTTGATGGAATCGGAATGCAGTCACACTACGATATGAACGTATCTGTAGATGAACTTGAGACAGCGCTGTTTCTGTTTTCGCAGATAGAAGGTATCGATATACAGCTTACAGAGATGGATATACATAATAATGATAATTCTGAAGCGGGTTTTGCAAAACAGGCAGATGTATATTCTAAAATATTTGAGAAGCTTATATATATGGAAGACAACGGATATGCAGAAATCAGTAATGTAACCATGTGGGGTCTTAATGATAGGACAACCTGGCTTACGGGACATAGGAAAGAGACGAGTTATCCGCTTATGTTTAATGAAGATAATTCTGCAAAGCCATGTTATTTTGCAATTCTTGGTGTGATAGAAAAATAAAGGAAGGAAGAACGATAATGAAGATTAGAACAAGATATGCTCCAAGTCCTACAGGAAAGATGCACGTTGGTAATCTTAGAACTGCCTTATACGAATTTCTTATAGCAAAGCATGAGGATGGGGATTTCCTGTTTCGTATTGAGGATACTGATACCGAAAGATACGTTGAAGGGGCAATTGACATAATAAATAATACAATGAGCATGGCAGGACTTACTTATGACGAAGGTCCGGGCAAAGACGGGGGATACGGTCCTTACGTTCAGAGTGAGCGTGTAAAATCAGGTTTATATCTTGAATATGCAAAACAGCTTGTTGAAAAGGGTGAAGCCTATTATTGCTTCTGTAGTAAAGAAAGACTTGATGAGCTTCGTGCAGCATCTGTTAATGAAAATGGAAAAGAGACTGCAAAATACGATAAGCACTGCCTTAATCTTTCAAAGGAAGAGGTTGAGAAGAGACTTGCGGCAGGAGAGTCTTATGTAATAAGACAAAACAATCCTGACACCGGAAGCACCGTATTTTCAGACATTATATATGGAGACATAACCGTAGATAATTCAGAGCTTGATGATATGATTCTTATCAAATCTGACGGATATCCGACATATAACTTTGCAAATGTTGTAGATGACCACCTCATGAAGATTACACATGTTG
The DNA here is from genome assembly GCA_015057375.1 of Lachnospiraceae bacterium. GTDB lineage: Bacteria > Bacillota > Clostridia > Lachnospirales > Lachnospiraceae > V9D3004. The sequence continues at coordinate 61,565 of SVEM01000005.1, read as the reverse complement.
TAAGAGGAAACGAGTATCTTTCATCTGCTCCTAAATATAACCGTTTGTATGAGGCATTTGGATGGGAAGTTCCGGTATATATTCATTGTCCTACAATAACAGATGAGAATCATAAGAAACTTTCAAAAAGAAGAGGAGATGCTTCATTTGAGGATCTTATGGAGCTTGGTTTTCTTCCGGAAGCAGTTGTAAACTACGTTGCATTACTTGGCTGGAGTCCGGCAGAAGACAGAGAGATATACACTCTTGATGAACTTATTAAGATATTTGATTATTCACGTATTAATAAAGCACCGGCAGTGTTTGATGTTCAGAAGCTTAAATGGATGAATAGTGAATATATTAAGGCAATGGATAGTGAAAAGTATTACGAATATGCACTCCCACAGGTTAAAAAAGTAGTCAAAAAGGATATGGACCTTAAAAAAATTGCTGATCTGTGCAAGAGCCGTATAGAGACATTTCCTGATATTTGCGAAAAGATTGATTTTTTTGACGAGCTTCCTGAATATGACGTAAATATGTATACCCATAAGAAAATGAAGACCAATTCTGAAAAAGCGCTTGAAGCATTAAATGATTTGGTAGTTATGTACGAGGAACTCGCTGATTTTTCAATCGAAAATATAGAAAAGATTGCAATGGATTACGTTGCAGCAAAAGAGATAAAGAACGGTCAGGCATTATGGCCGCTTCGTACAGCTGTTTCCGGAAAACAGATGACACCGGGAGGAGCTTATGAAATTATGGAGATTCTCGGTAAGGAAGAGTCCTTAAAACGTATCAGAAAAGGTATCGATATGCTTACGGAGGATGTTAATGCAGTTAAATAATTCGCAACTTCTTGCAACCTGTCACAGAACCGGCCCTGCGCTGGTTCTGGCAGGACCGGGTTCGGGTAAAACGAGAGTTATCACAGAACGGATACGTTTTCTTACAAAAGAATGTAATATTAATTCGTCAAATATACTTACACTTACATTTACAAGGGCTGCCGCAAAAGAAATGCGTGACAGATACGAGTCGGAATATGGTAGTATCGGAGTATATTTTGGAACATTTCACAGTCTGTTTTTTCTTATATTAAAAAAAGCCTACGGCTATAGTTCATCTGATATCCTTAAAGAAACTGAAAAATATTCTGTAATTGCAAATGCACTGAAAAAGATTGACCCTGATATAACAGAAGGGAAAGATATAATAAATGACATAATATCCGAAATAAGTTATGTCAAATCTATGAGATATGATCCGGAGAATTATTATTCGTTAAAATGTCCCGAAAAACAATGGAAATATGTGTACAGACAGTATGAAACCTATCTTAGGTGTAACAGGAAGATAGATTTTGATGACATGGTATGGTATACCTATGAGTTGTTTTCTCAAAGAAAGGATATCCTTGCAAATTGGCAGAGGCGTTTTGAATATATTCTTATTGACGAATTTCAGGATATTAACAGGCAGCAGTACGATATCATAAAAATGCTTGCATATCCAACTAACAATCTGTTTTGTGTTGGAGATGATGACCAGTCGATATACGGTTTCAGGGGTTCGGATCCTAAGATCATGTCCGGTTTTATAGAGGATTTTCCTGAAACAAAGTGCATACATTTGGATATTAATTATAGATGCAGCGGTAATATAACATCTATGGCATCAAAACTAATAAGTCATAACAAGACAAGATTTGAAAAAAATATTAAAGCACATAATGATATGTGTGATGCGGTAGATATACGCGAATTTGAGACAATAAACGATCAGAACAGGACTATTATGTCCGAAATAAGAAAACGTCTAAATAACGGCGTAAATGCGTCAGAGATAGCAGTGTTGTACCGAACCAATGCGCAACCGCAACCGCTTATTAATATGTTTCTTGAATATAATATAAATATACGGTTAAAAGAAGGCGTTCCGAATATATATAATCATTTTATTGCAAAAGATGTAATAGCTTATATTAAGCTTGCAAAAAAATACGGCAACATACAAGAGCTTAGCAGAATAATCAATAAACCAAAGCGTTATATTTCGGGAGATGCAGTACTTGCAGCCGGTATGAATTTTGATGCAATCATGTCTTTGTATGAGGATAAACCTTGGATATCCGAACGGATTCTCCTGCTTGAAAATGACCTTAAGGAGCTTGTGCAAATGAAACCGCGCAGGGGACTTTTATATATAAGTCGTGTTATAGGATATGGCGATTATTTGAAAGAGTATGCTGATTTCAGGGGGATTGAATATGAGGGCCTGGCTGAAATATTTGATAATTTGTGTCTGATTGCCGGTGAATATAAAACATATGAAGACTGGCTTGCCGGAATAGAAGAATATGAAGATAAACTTAATGCGAGTGCGAGCGAGAATGATTCTGCAGTTTCATTTATGACACTTCACGGATCAAAAGGGCTTGAATTTGAAGAGGTGTTTATAATTGATGTAAATGAAGATATAATTCCTTACAGAATGTCTGTAAAAGAAGAGGAGATAGAAGAAGAACGCAGGCTGTTTTATGTGGGCATGACCAGAGCAAAAAAAAGACTGCATCTGTTTTATGCAAAAAACAGACGCAGTAAATCTGTAAGTCATTCAAGATTCATCAGTGAAATGATGTCCTGATAATTATCAGTCATCGTCACCGCCGAGAAGCTCATTCCACTCATCTTCTTCGACGATTGTGTTGTATGCTTCAAGAACATCATTGAATTCGTCATCGTCATCAATCTCTTCAAGCTGCATATCATCGCCGCCGTTATATTCACATCTTAACAGATATATCTCATCCGGTTCTCCGAGAGTAGGATACAAGGCAACATAATCCTGGCCTTCGAGCTCAAATATAAGAACAACATCACACTCGAGTTCTGTACCATCTTCCATAGGAATAAGTACTGTAAGTTCATCTGAATCAGAAAGATCATAACTTTGCATATAAGTAAACCTCCTATTAATTATATCTTTATGTATGAACATAACAAAAGTTAAAGAAAAAGGCAATAGTTTTTTTTATTGTAAATGTATGTTATAATGATTCTTGACATGCGTACAGCGTAAATTTTTTAAAAGGAGAATTTTTATTATGAGAAAAAGAAGTTTAGTTTTACTTGCAGCTGCACTTGTAGGTACTTTGCTTACAGGATGTGGTAAGGAAGATAGTGCTAAAGGCGGAAAGCATCACGTAGAGATTGATGTTAAAGATTATGGTGTAATTGCACTTGAGCTTGACGCAGAAAAAGCGCCTGAAACAGTTGAGAACTTTATAAGTCTTGCGCAGGAAGGTTTCTATGACGGACTTACATTCCACAGAATTATATCAGGCTTTATGATTCAGGGTGGAGATCCTTTAGGAAATGGTACAGGCGGATCTGATAAGAATATTAAAGGTGAATTTTCAGCTAACGGCGTAGCTAACGATATCTCTCATGTAAGAGGTGTTATATCTATGGCTCGTTCAAATGCTTATGACAGTGCTTCATCTCAGTTCTTTATCTGTCATGCTGACAGCCAGTTCCTTGATGGACAGTATGCAGCGTTTGGACATGTTACATCAGGTATTGAGGTTGTGGATAAAATATGTCAGAATACACCTGTAATAGATGGTAACGGTACTGTTGAAAAGGCAAATCAGCCTACAATCACAAGTATTAAAGTTATTGACTAATACTTTCGTTTGGCATAGTTTCGGAATATTTTTACAATGACAATTATACCTGTAAGGATGACAATTGATAAAGATGCTATAAGCATAATCAGTGTAAAGCGTTCGTCTGCAGGATCTGCATGTATGATTGGAGTGTCATTGGCGCCGAAGCTTTCGATTATGGATTTGATATCGTCATTTTCCATATCTGCTGCAGTATCGGTTGAAAAAACAATTATATATTTGTAATTAGACATGGTTATGATATATTCTTCCATGTAAACATCAGGATCATTTTCAATGCTGCCTTCGTATACTATATGCAGGGCAGCATATTCATTTTCTGAAAATGTAGTAATTTCGTGCTTTATGGCACGGATGCCTTCGCCTGTCTGAGTGGTAAGTTTGGCAAGGGTATCGTCTTTGATTTCCTGTATTTTGGCTTCTGTATATGTGGTTACATCATCTTCCGTAAGGTTATCAGAAACGCTTATTCCGATGTTAATATTATCTTTTGTTATAGAAGCATAATTTTCTACTGTTTCACCGTCATATTTAAATGTGTCAGGAACAGTTATCGCGTAAGCGACATTTGTATATATTCTTGCATAAACATCTGCACTTTGATGCATAATAAATGAAAATGCTGTTATCAGTGAAAAAATATATATGGCTAATTTTTTTTTCATTATAATACCTTCTTTTTATATAATTTTGGAACGGAACCAATATGTATAATCGTATTTGAATCCGAGACTGCTATACAAGTTGACAGCAGGGATATTGCCTTCTACTACCTGAAGATATGAGTAGTGTGCTCCAAGCTTAATTCCACGATTAATTATTGTGGTGCATATGGCTTTTGCGAATCCTCTGCCACGATACAGCTCATCGGTATATATTGCATATATCCCAAGAGCATCGCGGTCTAATATCCCAAGGCCTGACGCAACCAGTCTGTCGTCCTTTATTACGGATGCGACAATTGTTTTTTTTGGAATGGCTTTGAACATATTAGGAACAATACGCTTGTGCAGGGAATTGGTTGTTCCGTTAATGTTAAACAATCCTGATATCCAGTCGTCTGTAATAGTATCGCTTATATTTACTTTGACAGAATGGTCCGGTTGTATGGAAAAACCTGCAAGAGACATAGTCATAACTTCCGTAACATGCTTAATATCGTAACCGCGAGACTCTAACAGAGGATCAAAATCCTCTGAAATGATCGGATTAATCTTAAAGTTGCATGGTGTTCCGTAGTCAGAGTATATTTGTTCGCAATAATCTATCTTAGTATTAATATCTATTTCTGACAGGCCTATCTGCTCCACACAGTTGGTACGATAGGTGTACTGGTGTGAAAAGCGTATAAGCCATTTGTCGTATAATTCAATTTTATAAGAAGGCCATGCATTCATGGACAATTCTTCTATTATTCTTATGTGTTTATACTGCATTTTCATCCTCCGTTATCTTTTATTATGTTATTGTAACACATTTGTGCACAACAGGCAAAATGTTAATAAATCATGCTAAAACTGACATGATTACTTATAATTTATACCACAGTAATGACACAAAATTAGTTAATTATGTATATAGAAAGAACATGGGAGCGAGCAATGGGGGTTTATATAAAGGGGAATTTTTTGAGAAGAACAATATGCATAGGTGTTTTGGGGGTATTAATATGCATAGGTTATGATGAACGAGTAAAAGCCTCCCAGGCCGGGGGACCCGATATCGGAGTTGGTGATACTGTCGATGTCGGGGAAACCGGTATATTTTTTTATGAGCAGAGAGTAACCGGATTAAAAATTTTAAAGTATGATTCTTCATCATTTTCTTTTGGCTGGGACAAGCTTGATGATGCCATAGGTTATGAAATATGGCGTCAAGACAAAGCTACGAACAGCTATAATCTTATAGACGAGACTGATAAGAATGAATATGGTCTCAAGAATCTTTCTCAGGGAACTGTCATGAGTTTTCTTATAAGGGCTTATACTAAGAATGAAAGCGAAGAAAGGATATACAGCAATTATTCGGAGCTTATAACACTGGGAACCAGACCTGATGATATTGCAGGTCTTAAAGTGGTATCGACGGATGCTTCGGCAATAACTCTTGAATGGGACAAGGTTTCGGATGATGTTTCTTATATTGTGTATCGAATAGCGGAAGGAAGTACAGAAGAGGTTAAGGCAGGCACGACAAATGATGTTATGTTTATTGATAACGGAATTAATCCTGCGACCGGATACACGTATAAGGTATATGCATTTTCTTATGATGCCGCTATTAAAAGTGAAAATGCTGCGGAGATAATAACGGCATCGGCTCCGAAGTCTGTAATTATAAAACAATGCAAAGGCGGAGAAGGACGTGTGAGAATCAGATGGAGTCCTGCCATCGCCGGTAACGGATACATTGTTTATATGAAATCATCGGAAGGGTATTATACAGAGGCGGTTCGTATAAATGATATGATGGTATCAGAATATATTGTGTCGGGACTCACGCCGTTTGTATCATATTCTTTTATGGTAGTTCCGTATAAGATATATGATGGAAAAGAATACTACGCAATGCAATCTAACGAAATGTCCGCTTCTCCTATAGGTGAAGTGAGAACATCTAAGATAGCAGCAGTATTTAAGTCAAATAAAAAATTCAAAAAATCTGCATCATATAAAAAATATAAGCAGTTTAGTAAATATATTCTTATGAATAAAAATGTGATAGTTCCGGGAATCAGCATGACTAATGTAGATGGATTTGCATCGTCAAAAATGGTTCTTCAGGCTGTATGTATTGCAGGGGATTATATGCTTATTACAGCGTATGATTCGAAAGGTGAAGAAAAGTCTGTAGTCTATGTGATTAACAGACATACAGGTTCATATATAACGACTCTTGTTCTTCCTGATTCGTATCATGTGGGAGGAATTGCTTTTGACGGGGCAAATGTATGGTTGTCAGCAGGCCGTGCAGTAAGTTATTTTCTTTATGCTGACATAGTGGCCGCAGCAGCGAGTGGGGCCGATGCCGTCAGCATAAATTACAGAGGAAATTATCCGGTTTGTGTGCAGGCGTCATTTATATCCTGTTATAAAGATATGTTATGGGTGGGTGAACATAAAGAGAAGAGTAAAGCAAATATGTATGGCTATATGATAAATGATAAAGCAGTATTACCTACACTTGTTCAAGTTTATAAAATGAAAATACCGTCAAGAACACAGGATGTGGAATTTATTACGAAGAAAAAAGTGGTCATATCAAGATCTAATCAGACGAGTACGGCCGCAAGTAGATATTATATATCAAGAATGGAATATCATAAACTGGATTGGAGTAAGCAAGGTGCGGGTATAGTGAAAATAAAGAAAAATATGGGAAAGATAACTATGCCACCAATGCTTGAAGGAATCATATATCATGGCGGAAGCCTGTATGTATCATTTGAATCAGCGAGTATAGCATCTTGCCCACATAAGATTGACAGAATATGTGCTGTAAAATTAAAGAAACTTAAATGGGAGTAAAGTGTTTTGTTTATACAATGTTTCTGTCAGTGCCTTCTGTATAGGCCTTTATATTCTTAAATACTTCGTTTACACAGCGTTGTCTCGCCTCGCATGTGCCCCAGGCCATGTGAGGCGTTATTAATATTCTTGAACTATCTTTTATATTAATTAACGGCGAATTGGATGGGAGTGGTTCCGTACACATTACATCCAGACCTGCAGCTGCAATCGTACCTGAATTAAGAGCATCAGCAAGTGCCTGCTCGCACACAATGGGGCCTCTTGCAAGATTAAGCAGGATAGCAGAAGACCTCATATAACTTAATGCCCTGCTGTCTATAAGGTTTTTTGTAACATCTGTAAGAGGACAGTGTATGGATACAATATCCGATTCCTTAAGAAAACTATCAAATTCCCGGTGCTCATAGTCACAATCGTATATGTTACCGCTTGCAGAATAATATATTATTTTGCAGCCAAATGCTCTTGCTATTTCAGCTACTTTGTGTCCTATTGCGCCAAGACCTATTATTCCCCATGTCTTATTTGAAAGCTCGTTAAAATGAGGTTCGAAGCATGAGAACATATGGTAATTAGAATAATCTCCGCTTTTTACAAATTCATCGTATTTTCTGAGTTTTTCATATAGATAAAAGAACATGGCAAATGTGTGCTGTGCAACGGAGTCGGTAGAATATCCACGTGCATTGGCAACTTTAATTCCACGTTTCTTAGTATATTCAAAGTCAATATTGTTGGTTCCTGTTGCAGATAGACATATAAGTTTTACCGATGCGGCATCTTTTAACAGGGATTCATTTACAGGTATTTTATTAACAATAATTATATCAGCATCTTTTATTCTATCTGCGTTCTTGTCTGGTTCAGAACGATTATACATAGTAACATCGCCAAATTCGGCGAACATTGAAAGGTCAACATCCGAACCTAAAGTATCCGTTTCCATAAAAACAATTTTCATATTGTGGTACTTCCTTATCCCATAGTTTTATAAAAATATGGCGGAGCTTATGTGCTCCGCCATATAAGTGATTATAAGAATTATAATTATTTCTCAGTAATCTTGAAGTTTTTGAAGTGGAATGTATTACTCTTAACGTATGTAAGAGCTCCACCCGGCTTGTTAGGGAAGTACAGATAGATACCGAAGTTTTCTCCTGTAGCATCATCCTTATCGCCGTTTACTGCGTTCTTAGGAATTGTGAATGTTACATCTAACTTAGTCCACTTTCCTGAGTCAACATTCTCTGAACCATTGATTCCGCTAATCTTAAGCTCGTTAGCATATTCGTTAGCTCTAGCTGAAGCGCCCTTCTCCCACTTCCAAAGGATTGGGTAATCTGAAGGCTGAGTATAGTTAATCTGGAAGAGAATTGTCTTCTGGTTAGTTCCGTCATACTTGAACTCACCCTTAACATTAAGAGGCTCACCCTTGTAATCATCTAAAGCAGGTCCGTATACACCTTCGTTATATTTCTCTTCGTTAGTTGAGAACTCGTTCTCAAAGAAACCTACCATCCAGATAGCGAAGCTGTTGTTCTTATATCCGTCATGTGCATGACCATTAGTTGATGTAGCAGCAGTAGCAGGATCATACCATCTTGTTACTTCGTACTTCTGCTCATAAACAACTCCCGGTGGATATGTTGGCTTTGGCTTAGCTGTTGGTGCTGGAGTAGGAACAGGATTTCCTTTAACTGTAATTGTACATGTAACAGTCTTCTTATCAACCTTTGAATTAGGAGCAGCAACTGCTGTGATTGTAGCTGTACCTGTAGAAACAGCTGTTATAGTAGCCTGGTTAACGTTCTTCTTTGCAACTTTAACAACTTTTGTGTTGCTTGAAGACCATTTAACAACCTGATTAGTTGTGCTTCCTGAAGCATTGTTGTTAATAGCAGCCTTAAGAACTATCTGCTGATTAGGCTTAAGTGTTGTGTTAGTAACGGCTTTGCTTGAAGTATCCTGTATTGCAAGACTTGCAATCTTCTGACGAACTTTAACAGTAACACCGCTTACAGTTGTCTTTTTCTTGCCTGTCTTAACAACAGCAGTAATCTTAGCAGTACCTGCAGCTACAGCTTTAACAGTAGCCTTAGCTGTCTTTGATGAAACGGAAGCAACTTTCTTATTGCTTGACTTCCAAGTTACTTTGGAACCTTTTGCCATTCCCTTAATCTTGACGTTCTTGGTAGCTCCGGTATAAAGTGTAGCACTCTTAGGCTTGATAGTCATCTTCTTAGCAGCCTGAGTCTCGCCTGATGTTGAAGCAACCATTGGAATTACCATAGCAACTGTAAGTGTTATAGCTGCTACAGATTTGAACATCTTACTTGACTTCATAATAGTATCCTCCTCATATTCTTTATTATATTATGTATTGGATGACAAATACACCCAAGATAAGTAGGTATATTATATCACTTTAATGATGTGTTTGCAATAGTAATAATTTTATTTTTGTTAGAGAATATTAATAAATTAGTTTTGTTTTTTCTTTCTGAAGCGGTGTTTTTTCTTTTTTGGTGTTGTGGTAGCCGCGATTTCGTTTTTTGTACACTGCGAAGCGGTTATTGCAGCTTTTAATTGTGATATTCGTATATCTTCGTCTTCATCAAGTGTTCTGAATAGATAATTCATTTCTTTTATGACACGCTCGGATGTGTTTTCGCATATGAGTGAAATGAGTTTTTCATTGTTGTTTTCTATTGCCTGACTTATTATTGAATCCATTATCATACGGAACTGATCCAGCTTGTCCGGTTGTTTGGCGGTATTTTTTTGTAACATTTTGTTATTACCTTTTAGTATTTTTTTGATTTCAAGAAGTGAGAGACCTTCATCTTTATAGTCGCGTATCTGTTTGAAAATGTTTATTTCTTTGTCACGGTATGTACGGTGTCCGATATCATTTCTTGGTATATCAAGTTCAAGTTCTTCTTCCCAGTAACGTAATACATGAGCTTCGATGTTTAGCATTCCGGAAGCATCGGATATTGAATAATAATTATGTTTCATAAAATAAAACCTCCTATATTGTAAATAAGTACTATATTTTGGTAAATTATAACATATAAAAGAAGAGGAACAATGAAAAAAACAGGAAAATGTTTATTATTCATCTTCCTGTTTCGTTATAAAATGTGTTATTAATATTGTATTCGACAGTAAATAAAACATTGTGTCGTTAATCCTTGTGTGGTGGGTAAGCAGCATTAGCATAACGCGTATACTGCGGAAGCCATGCAAGATTAACCGTACCAATACTACCGTTACGATGTTTGCCTATGATAAGTTCTGCCTTTCCTTTGTTGTTTTCATCCGGGTTGTATACTTCGTCACGATAAAGGAACATAACGATATCAGCATCCTGCTCGATGGCTCCTGACTCACGAAGATCGGCAAGTTTAGGACGCTTGTCTTCGCGTGTTTCAACACCTCGGTTAAGCTGTGAAAGTGCAACTACGGGTATGTTCAATTCTCTTGCAAGAGACTTTAATGCACGTGAAATGTTTGCGATTTCCTGCTGCCTTGACTCGCTTCTTCTTCCTGATTCTATAAGCTGCAGGTAGTCTATTATAACAAGGCCGAGATCGTGTTCGAGTTTAAGTTTTCTGCACTTTGAGCAGATATCTGTTATGGTAAGTCCGGACAGATTATCAATTAAGAACAATTTGGACTCGCCGATATTCTGTACACTTTCTATAAGAGACTGCCATTCTGCACCAGTTAAATCGCCTGTATTTATGGCGTGGAGATCAACATTTGCATCCATTGCCATAATACGTTTAACAAGTTGTGTATCTGACATTTCTAAACTGAATACAGCGGTAGGTATTTTTGATTTTACTGCAATATATTCAGCCATACTTAAAGCAAATGCGGTTTTACCCATGGCAGGTCTTGCTGCTATTAGTATAAGATCGGAACGCTGAAGTCCTGCGGTTATATAGTCGAGATCTGTAAAACCGGTACGTATTCCTGTGACGTTTCCTTTTGATTTTGCAGCAGCCTGAATGCTTTGGAATGCACGGAACACCGCATCGGATATATCTACAAAATCGCCTGAACTGCGTGACTCCTGTGATATCTTAAATATATTTTTTTCGGCATCATCCATTATGTCATCAACAGATTCTTTATCCTGATAGCAACGGTTAGCTATATCTTCTGTAGCCTTTATTGTTTTTCTTAAAAGTGATTTTTCAAGAACTATGTCGGCGTATGAACGGATATTAGCTGATGTTGGGACTGATGCAACTATATTGCCGATGAATTCTATACTATACAGCTCCGGCGAAATATTGCTTTCTTTGAGCTTATTTTGGACAGTAATGATATCGACGGAAGTGTTGGAGTTATACAGTGATACGATTGCATCAAAAATTATGCCGTATTGATATTGATAAAAATCCTCTGCAGTAAGTTTTTCAGCTGCAATGGAGATAGTTTCATTATCAATAAGCATAGAACCGATTACTGATTGTTCAGCCTCGGTACTGTGAGGCATAATTCGCTTGATGACAGAGTCGTCCATGATATTATTCCTTTCCCTTAACAATAACCTTGATGTGTGCAGTAACTTTTGGGTGAAGTTTTATTGGAACATTAAATATTCCTTCTGACTTGATAGGATTGTCAAGTACCATTTTCTTCTTATCGATGCTTATATTAAGCTGTGCCTGCATCTGTTCGCTTATTTCTTTGGTAGATACGGAGCCAAAAGCACGTCCGCCTTCACCTGTTTTAATATACATGGTTACAGACTTTTCTGAAAGGTTATCGCTGAGCGCCTGAGCTTCCTCATATATTTCCTGCTTGCGCTTTTCGTCGTGTGCATTTTTAAGTTTAAGGTTGTTGAGATTAACTGCATTTGCTTCAATGCCGAGTTTCTTCTTTAAAAGAAAGTTTTTAGCATAGCCGTCATTTACATCTACAATTTCGCCTTTTTTTCCAAGTGATTTTACATCAGCTGTAAGTATTACTTTCATTTTAATTCTCCTTCATTAATCATTGTTGTAAGAACTTCTTTTAGCTGTGCTTCAGCATCTTCTATAGTAGTGTCAAGCTGTGCGGCAGATACTGTGCTGTGTCCGCCACCACCGAGCTTTTCCATAATTATCTGTACATTTGTATCATCAATTGATCTGGCGCTTATATGAACTCTTGACTTGTATTCGGACAGAACAAATGATGCTCGTATGTTATTCATTTCAAGTAATGAATTGGCAACTTTGGCACCTATTACAGGAACGTTACCGGTTGTGTGTGATGGAATAGCAGTAATAGCATAATGGTCTGCAAATACTGTGGCACTGCTTATTGCCTGAGCTCTTGCCATATATTCCTCTGGCTCGCATCGGAATCTTTTTCTTATGCGGGCTATATCGGTACTTGATCTTCTGAGATAGGTTACGGCTTCAAAAGTACGTGGACTTGTCTGAACCGTAAAGTTATTGGTATCAATCATAATTCCTGAGTATAATGTATCTGCTTCAAGAGAGTTAGGAATAATACCATTATTGATATACTGGAAGAATTCTGTTATCATCTCGCTTGCCGAAGATGCAAATGGTTCGATGTATGAAAGAACCGGATTCTGTATCTTGTCTTCGGATTGTCTGTGGTGGTCAATGACAACTATATTCTTTGTTGCTTTAATTAAGTCAGGACATTCTGTAAGTGCAGGTTTGTTAACATCTACAACTATGAGAAGAGTTCCGGTGGTAATTGTGTGAAGCGAATCTTCAGGTTCAATGAAAATGCCGTTATATAAAGGATTTGCCAAAACTTCATTAAGGATTGGCTTAATCGACTCTGTATCATTCTTCGAGAGAATAATTTTTGAGTTGCGTTTCAAACTTCGTGCAATCATATGTATACCTATGGAAGCGCCAAATGAATCTACATCTGCGCCCTTGTGTCCCATAATATATATCTGATCTGCAGCCAACATCAGCTCATTTAACGCATTAGCCTTAACACGGGCACGAACTTTAGTGTTGATATCTTTTTGGAGATTGTTTCCGCCATAATAGCTTATTGCATCGCCGTCTTTTATAACAGCCTGGTCGCCGCCTCGTCCTACTGCAAGGTCAATGGCTGCACGGGCATAGTCGTATCGTTTGGTATATGAATCGGCATGGATGCCGAGGCCGATACTTATGGTAACATGAATATCCTCGACACCTACTTTTACGTTACGGACATCCGATAATATTGAAAACTTATTTTCCTTTAATATATTAATATACTTGTGACGGAAAATGAAGAAATATCTGTCCTTTTCCATTTTTCGGTAAACACCATCGAGCATCTGGAGATTTTTAGATATCTGTCTTTCTATAAGGGCTGCAAGAAGAGAACGCTGAAGGTCATCACAGTCCTTAAGAGTTTCTTCGTAGTCATCAATATATAAAAGTCCCATAACGATATCTTCGTCTTCAATCTTGGTACGATACTCGTTAAGCAATGTCTCGTCATAGAGATATAAAACGATAATGGAATTGTCATCTTCAGTATAATTAATTTTGTTAAGAACGGCCCTGTAGAAGCAGTCGTTATATATAAAGAAACACTCCTGTTCATCAGTATCTGCAAATTCTGTTATATCAGGAGTAATATCAGAAAATAAATCATATATACTGTCTGATGTATCTATATTTTCTCCGGTAACATTGCTGAATGAATCGTTGTACCAAACAATCTTTCCGGATGTATCAAAATATGCACAAGGAAGAGAAAGCCTGGTAAGAAGACTGCTGTTAATTCCATCCCAGGACATGGCAAAATTAATCAGACTGTTAACGACTGATTTTTCTCTGAAATGGTATGATGCAAATGATACTATGGAATATATCAATACATATATGGCAGCTATAATGCCGGCGGTAAAGCTAACTGTAAACAAGTGCAGGGTCATGATTAACAAAAAAGGTATAAGTAATAATGACCATAACATATGTTTTTTAATAACGCCGGTTATTTTCCTGGATGACATAGCATTATTCCCTTCATGATTACAATCATGCGCCCATTATAGCATGTATAAATATAATTAGCAAATAAAAAGGCTTGCAATGATATAAACTATTATATCACTACAAGCCTTATAATGCTTAAATCCGTCTATTAATCTACTGTATAAGGAAGTAAAGCAATGTGACGAGCTCTCTTGATAGCTACTGTAAGAGCTCTCTGATGCTTAGCACAGTTTCCTGTAATTCTTCTTGGAAGAATCTTTCCGCGCTCTGAGATGTATCTCTTTAATTTGTTAACATCCTTATAATCTATAGATGTATGCTCTTTATCTACACAGAAAGCGCAAACCTTTCTTCTTCTGCGGTTTGGACGTCTTCTCATAGGAGCATCGGCTCTGTCGCCTTTTTCTGGTTTAGTATAAGCCATGAAATGAACCTCCTGACATATAAATGATAATTAGTGAGTAACATTAAATGGTAATTCTTCCTCAATTCCATTCGGGATGTTAAGGAAACCGTCATCTGCTGCCTGGGCAGGACTTGGAGCCTGTGGCTGATATGTGTTACCGCCGCCCTGAGCATTTTTGCTCTCAGCAAATTCAATCTCCTCAGCTATAATCTGTACGCTGTAAACTTTTTCACCATTGCGGTTAGTATAATTGTCATTCTGCACACGTCCTGTAAGTAATATCTTAGTGCCTTGACGAAGATACTTCTCAACGAACTCTGCCTGTCTGCCGAAAGCAGAACAGTTAAAGAAATCTGCTTCTGCATCGCCCTGACGCTTAAAACGTCTGTCAACAGCAAGAGAGAATCTTGCAATGGCAGTCTGGTTTTCGCCTTGTGAATATCTTGTCTCAGGGTCACGTGTGAGTCTTCCCATAAGTATAACTTTATTCATATCTTGAAACCTCCGTTTCTTATGCTTCCTGTCTAACGCATAAGTATCTGAGGACATTGTCCATAATACGAAGTCTGCTTTCAAGTTCTGCAGGGCTTTCAGCCGCAGCATCGAACTGAATGAAGTAGTAGTAACCTTCACGCATCTTCTGAATTTCGTAAGCAAGACGTTTCTTACCTACTTCATTGATGTTAGTGATGGTTCCGCCGAATCTTTCGATGTACTTCTGAACTTTCTCGAATGTAGCGATTCTGACTTCGTCCTCGATCTTTGCATTAACAACTAAGGATAATTCATATTTGTTCATAGTTGTCTGCACCTCCTTTTGGTCTTTGGCTCTTCCCACTATGGAAGAACAAGGAAAAATATACACCACAGAAAAGCATTGTAACATGCCACAAACAATAATTCAACCTTTTTTTTGAATAGATTTAATATTTTTTTCGGCTTGCTTTCTCGGAAGTAATATAAGGTGTGTGCAACCCGTACATTTAAAACGCATATCCATACCGACACGAAGAACCTCCCATGTGTGACTTCCGCATGGATGAGACTTCTTCATGGTAACGATATCACCAACCTGAATATCCATTATAATTCCTCACTATATTATTACAGGCCTGCAAGAACTACTATAAGCCAAAATACCCAGAATCCGCCAAAGGCAAATAAGAGGAATATTTTGAACAGACTGTCGCCGAAAGCGATTTTATTAGATATCTCACTTTTTCTGTCTTTGTCATTCTGTTTTATTTCGTCAACCCGTTCGTGCAAGGATGGTTCATCATAATAATTCATAGCTACCTCCGGGATAATATCAGTCTATAGCAGCAAGTGCTTTGTACTGATCTTTTAGGCTGTCGTATAAAGCCTTATATATCTTATGATATTCATTATATTTTGCTGTATTCTCTGCTATTGGTCCGCATTCTTTATCTGTATGAATCATTTCGTCACATGCAGCCTCAACACTTTCATAGATTCCTGCACCAACGCCGGCAAGTATTGCAACACCGAGAGCAGGACCTTCTGTAGCTGATACTGTCATAACGTTGCAGTCATACATATCTGCAAGCATCTGGCGCCAAATTGGACTCTTTCCACCGCCGCCGCATGCCATCATGGCATCAACTTTAGTTCCCATTTCTATAAGAATGTCGTTACAATCTTTAAGTGAGTATGATACACCTTCCATAACAGCGCGAAGAGTATCTGCTTTTCCATGCATACTTGAAAGTCCGAAGAATACACCACGGCAGTCAGGATCAAGATGAGGAGTTCTCTCGCCGTTAAGATAAGGAAGATATATAATATTGTTGCTTCCTACAGGAATATTTGCAATGTCAGCATTGATAAGATCATATGGATCGCAGTCCTGTTTTTCGGCTTCTGCGATGTAGTCCTGGCAGAAGTTATCGCGGAACCACTTGAGTGAGTGTCCTGCAGCCTGTGTAACTCCCATGATGTGCCATGCTCCAGGCACTGCACAACAGAATGTATGTACACGTCCCTTAGGATCGATGGAAATATTGCTTGTGTGAGCAAATACAACACCGCTTGTTCCGATAGTTGTGAATGCCTTTCCGTCTTTAACAACACCTGTACCAACAGCGGCAGCAGCATTGTCTCCGGCACCACCAACTACACATGTCTTAGTTGAAAGACCTGTTGCAGCAGCAATATCTTCTTTAATATAACCTGTTATATCAGGTGACTCATAAACCTTTGCAAGCATGCTCTTGTCAATGTCAAGCTTTTCAAGAACTTCGTCTGACCAGCATCTGTTAGGAACATCAAGAAGCTGCATACCTGAAGCATCTGAAACTTCTGTAGCAAATTCTCCTGTAAGAATGTATCTTACATAATCCTTAGGAAGAAGGATATGTTTACATTTTGCATAATTTTCAGGCTCGTTATTACGAACCCAGAGAATCTTAGAAGCAGTAAATCCTGTAAGAGCAGGGTTAGCAGTGATCTCAATAAGTCTTTCCTTGCCAACCTTCTCTGTAATTTCATCACATTCTTTAGCCGTTCTCTGGTCACACCAAATGATGGAAGGACGAATAACTTCGCCTGCTTCATCAAGCATAACAAGACCGTGCATCTGACCTGAGATTCCAAGTCCTTTAATATCGTCTGCATTTACACCTGAATCTTTAATAACTGCTGTGATAGTCTCAAGAGCTGCATCACGCCAGTCTTCAGGACGCTGCTCAGCCCAACCGTTATTAGGTGTGTAAAGAGGATATTCTTTAGAAGCAGAAGCGATAACGTTTCCTTTTTCATCAAATAAAACTGTCTTGGTTGCTGAAGTACCAAGGTCAATACCAATTAAATAATTCATAACATGTCCTTTCTCATTTTCAATAAAAAATGAATAAAATGTGTTAATAGGTAAAGTACTCCCGAAAGTGCTTGAATAAGACTTCCGAGAGTACTGAAAAGTTCAAGTGAAATTAATTGTTACACTTAATTATGCAAATGGATTCTCGGTCTTGTAAAGCATTCCCTTAGGCTGATTGAATCCAATCTCCTCAACATCTACACCGATGTACTTGAATACTTCATAAAGAGCCTTTCCGTGATGACCAAATGCAACAGCTCCGTGATGAGGATAATTCTTCTCAATAAGTACGTGACGATAGAAACGATCCATCTCAGGGATAGCGAAGATACCGATACCACCGAATGAACGAGTCTTAACAGGAAGAACTTCACCCTGAGCGATGTAAGCACGAAGCTTAGCATCAGCTGTACTCTGGAGACGGAAGAATGTGATGTTTCCAGGAACGATATCTCCCTCAAGAGTTCCGTTGGTAACTTCAACAGGAAGATTTCTTGCCATAATCATCTGATACTTCATCTCGCAGAATGAAAGCTTGCTTGAAGCTGTATTTCCACAATGGAATCCCATAAATGTCTCGTTAAGAGTATAATCAAACTTGCCTTTGATATCTTCATCATAAAGATCCTGAGGAACTGAGTTGTTGATATCAAGAAGAGTTACAACATCGTCACTTACAACAGTACCGATGAACTCGCTTAAGCATCCGTAAATATCAACTTCACATGATACAGGGATACCCTTAGCTGTAAGACGGCTGTTTACATAGCAAGGAACGAATCCGAACTGTGTCTGGAAAGCAGGCCAGCACTTACCGGCGATAGCAACATACTTTCTGTATCCTTTGTGCTCTTCAATCCAGTCTAAAAGTGTAAGCTCGTACTGAGCGAGTTTGTTAAGAATCTCAGGTTTCTTGTTGCCTGCGCCGAGCTCATTAGCCATGTCAGCTGCAACTTCCGGAATTCTTGGATCGTCAGCATGCTTGTTGAATGCTTCGAAAAGGTCAAGCTCTGAATTCTCTTCGATCTCAACACCAAGGTTGTAAAGCTGCTTAATAGGAGCGTTACAAGCAAGGAAGTTAAGTGGACGAGGTCCAAAGCTTATGATCTTAAGATCTCTAAGTGCGATAACCGCACGAGCGATAGGAACGAATTCCTTAATCATGTCAGCACATCCCTCAGCTGTTCCTACAGGATACTCTGGAATGTAAGCTGTTACGTTACGAAGTTTAAGGTTATAGCTTGCGTTAAGCATACCACAGTAAGCATCTCCACGACCCTGGATAAGACCACCGTCTTTTGATGTCTCTTCAGCTGCTGCACAGAACATAACCGGTCCGTCAAAGTGCTTAGCAAGAAGTGTCTCTGAAATCTCCGGTCCGAAGTTTCCAAGATATACACAAAGTGCATTACATCCTGCCTTCTTAATATCTTCAAGTGCCTGAACCATATGTATCTCGCTCTCTACGATACATATAGGGCATTCATAGATATCATCAGCGCCGTACTTATCTGTATAAGCCTTAACAAGAGCCTTTCTTCTGTTTACTGAAAGTTCCTCAGGGAAGCAGTCACGACTAACTGCAACGATACCTATCTTTGCTACTGGTGCGTTACTCATTAATAAATACCTTCCTTTCATATTTTGTAATATTATTATTTTTATTTTTGTTGCAAATAATATGCATATGGATATTTTAATTCATATATAAACAAAAAGCAAGAAAAATATAAACTTCATGTGGTTGTCGGGGTGTTTTCAATGAAGTTATTAAACTCTCGATTGATAAAAATATATCACGCCTATGAAATTGATTGCATTGCGGATGAGAAAAGACAGTTTCGTTTACGTAGAACTAACAAGGTAAAAATAGAATGAAGATTTAGAAATATATAAAGAGGATGTCCGTTTCTATTGGGACATCCTCAATAATAGTTGCACATCTAATTACTTAAATTCTTTGATAGTAGCCTGTGTTGCTATATAACAAAGGAAGCAAATTAACCGTTTACATTGTAATGAGCATTCATTTTGTTTACGGCTTTGAACATTTTATGCATATAAATAAACGGACCAACAATAATTAAACTGCCTAATACACCCCAAAGCCAATAATCTGATGCGCTAAAACCGTATGTAATACCGCGTCTTTTAAGTTCGTTACCAATTCGGTTAGAAATTTTATGATACCAAACTATTCCTGCAATACCCAAGGTAATAGGTGCAATAATAAAAAACAGCAAGCAAAAATGCATGGTTTTTTTGCCGTCATACCTGGAAGCTACAATGTTAATGTCGTTAGAAACTGCCGACATAACAACCAACGAATAAATTCCAAAGGTAATGAGTGAAAGCAAAATGGTTTTCAATAATCCCTTATTTGTTTTAAGTTGCCCAACTGGAGCAGTGTTTACAGTGTTTTCCATAATAAACTCCTTTCTTGAATTAAAAAAATGTGAAATATGTATTAACTAATTCTTTTGTAATATAACATGTGCGTTGTGGCATGTCAATAAAAATCGACATTTCACCGATTTTGTTTAAACTCCTTGAATCTATTTTATTATATACTTGGTAAGGGTTTCTGTTCATTCAAAATTAATATCGGGTGATAAAATGTAGCCTTGTCATTTTAGGGTTAAATTGATATTATAATTATAAATTGGTGCATAATAAGTAGAAATGAAAGGAGAGTCTTTATGAAACGTATTGGTTTTTTAACAAGCGGTGGAGATTGCCAGAGTCTTAATGCAACTATGAGAGGTGTTGCAAAAACATTATATGAGAACCTTGAAGATGTTGAGATAATAGGTATTCTTGACGGATATAAAGGGCTTATATATGGCAATTATGTAAAACTTACACCAAAGGATTTCTCAGGAATTCTTACCGAAGGCGGAACTATAATAGGAACTTCAAGACAGCCTTTTAAGCTTATGCGCGAGCCTGATGAAAATGGCATGGATAAGGTTAAAGCTATGAAGAATAATTATACAAAATGGAAACTTGACTGTCTGGTTATTCTTGGCGGTAACGGAACTCATAAAACGGCTAATCTTCTTCGTGAAGAAGGACTTAATGTTGTTACACTGCCTAAAACAATTGACAATGATTTGTATGGGACAGACATGACATTTGGTTTCCAGAGTGCTGTTAATATTGCTACGGCTGCAATTGATAATATTCATACGACAGCAGCTTCGCACGGACGTGTATTTATAGTTGAAGTTATGGGGCATTCAGTCGGATGGTTAACGCTTCATGCCGGAATTGCCGGAGGAGCGGATATCGTGCTTATTCCGGAGATTCCATATGATATAGATAAAGTAGTAGAGGCTATCAATAAGAGAACTGATCAGGGCAAGAAGTTTTCCATCCTTGCAGTTGCGGAAGGTGCTATAAGCAAGGATGATCTCGAATTATCCAAGAAAGAAATGAAGAAGAAAATGAAGATGTATCCGTCAGTTTCGTATATGATTGGTGCACAGATAGAAGAAAGAACAGGACAGGAGATAAGAATAACCGTTCCGGGACATACACAAAGAGGCGGAATTCCGTGTCCTTATGACAGAGTTATATCCAGTCAGCTCGGAGCAGCGGCCGGAAAACTCATTATTGAAGAAAAATATGGTTATATGGTAGGATTTAAGAATAGCGAGATTGTTCCTGTGCCGCTTGAGGATGTGGCAGGGAAGATAAAGGCTGTTGATCCTAACTCTTCAATTATTAAACAGGCAAAATCGCTTGGAATATGTTTTGGTGATTAACGGAGGATAAAGACAGATGTCTTATACAGCATTATACAGAAAGTTCAGACCAGCGGATTTTGGTGATGTGAAGGGTCAAGATCATATTGTAAAGACTCTTAAGAATCAGCTGGCATTAGGAAGAATAGGACATGCATACCTGTTTACCGGTACAAGGGGAACGGGTAAGACGTCTGTAGCCAAAATACTGGCCAAGGCAGTTAATTGTGAGCATCCGACAGAAAATGGTCCTTGTAATGAATGTGCAATGTGCAAGGCGATATCATCACAGTCAGCAGTTAATGTTGTTGAACTTGATGCGGCGTCTAACAATGGTGTTGATAATATCCGTGAGATTGTGGAAGCGGTTCAGTATTCTCCGGCGGAAGGAAAATACAGGGTTTATATAATAGACGAGGTGCATATGTTATCTACGGGAGCATTTAACGCACTTCTTAAAACGCTTGAAGAGCCACCGTCATATGTTATATTTATACTGGCTACCACAGAGGTTCAGAAGATACCTATAACTATATTGTCGAGATGCCAGAGATATGATTTTCACCGTATTTCAAATGATACTATATTTAACAGATTAAATGAGCTTATGACAGCGGAAGGTATCGAGTCAGAGGAAAAGGCACTCAGATACATTGCAAAAGCAGCGGACGGCTCAATGCGAGACGGACTCAGTATACTTGACCAGTGCATAGCATTTTATCTCGGAGAAAAGCTTACTTATGACAGGGTGCTTAATGTAATTGGGGCAGCAGATACGGAAGTATTTTACAGAATACTTACCTGTATCAATTTAGGAGATGTCCGTGGTGCCATAAAGATAATAGAAGAGATAGTCATGAGTGGGCGCGAGCTTACATGGTTTGTAGGTGAGTTTATATGGTATCTCAGAAATATGCTCATTGTATCTTCAACGGATGATAATTGTGAAGATATGATAGATATGTCAGGAGATAATCTTAAGATACTTAAGGAACAGGCAGGGAATCTGTCAACAGAAGTTATTATAAGATACATGCGTATACTGTCTGAGCTTTCGCAGTCAATAAGATATTCCACACAGAAGAGAATTCTTGTCGAGATTGCGATAATCAAGCTTTGCAGACCTCAGATGGAAGACGATATAACTTCACTTAAAGAGCGTATCAGACTTCTTGAGATAGGAATGCGTGAAGGGCGCCACACTGTAAGAGTTGTGGAAGAGGCACCACAGCAGGCAACTGTAGAAGAACCGGTTGTAAAGCTTCCTCTTGCACTTCCGGATGACATAAAAAAAGTTGTTGACGGCTGGGCAGATATAATAGGAAGTCTTGATCCGGCAACACAGAATACACTTAGAAAAATGACTTTAAGTATAGGTGATGGTGCAAATCCGTCGTTGCTTATAGTAGGAACTAACAAGGCATTGACTATGATACTTGAAGAAGAAACAAACTACAGGGCAATTAGTGAAGCGGTAAACAACCATGTAGGAAAAGAAGTAAATGTACTTATTAAATACATTACTGAAGATGAAGAATCGAGGGGAATATATCCGGATATTGAACGTCTTAGTAAACAAGGTATTGAAATAAGTTATGAATAAATATTTTAGGAGGAATATATAATGGCAAAAAGAGGTGGATTTCCGGGAGGCATGCCTGGAAACATGAACAATCTGATGAAACAGGCACAGCGCATGCAGAGACAGATGGAAGAAAAAACTAAAGAAATGGAAGAAAAAGAGTGGGAAGGCACAGCCGGTGGCGGAGCCGTAAAAGTTAAAGTGTCCGGTAAAAAAGAAATTATATCAGTGAAACTTGATCCTGAAGTAGTAGATCCTGATGATATAGAAATGCTTGAGGACCTCATTGTAGCAGCTACTAATGAAGCCCTCAGACAAATGGAAAAAGAATCTTCACAAATGATGGAATCACTTACCGGCGGTCTTTCCGGAATGGGTCTTCCGTTTTAAGTTCATAATGAGTTTTGAACAAGGTTTTTCTATGCCGTAAGTTGCAATGATTGCAGCAGCAAAGGAAGCTGCAAAACATAACAGCATGAAGGTCCACATCCAAACTTTATCCTGAGGGTTCAGCTCATTTGGTGGGGTATCACCTTCAAAATATGGTATACGGTTTTTCTTAAATGCAATTGTAAGGAACTGATGCCATATATAAAAGTTAAACGATATTGTTGACATGAATCTCATGAAGGCATTGGAGAATATTTTCCTGTACCAAGAAAGCGAGAAACATGTTGACAATATAAATATCATGAATAACACAGAGAGGAAATAACGGTTGTGCATTTGCCAGCCGTTAATACTTTGTGCACTGCATAAATCCTGCATCATTAGGTAGTAAACATATATACAGAATAATGAAGTTATTGTAGATATCATACCGATGAGATTGTCTCGTTTAATCTTCTTAGCAATTCCTACAAAAATCCAAGCCCCAACAAATCCGTTAGCATATACTCCGAGATAAGAAGGAAGCTGATGGAGAAGGAATGAATTATCGCCATTTTTTCGTGCGTATATTATAAATGTAAATGAAATTGCGTTCATTATTATATATGTAAGAATCGGTTTCTTTCTGAAGAATGACTGTATTGCCGGGAATATAATGTAAAATTGTACTTCAAGAGCAACAGTCCATAATACGCCGTTTAAGAGAGTGTTTGTGCTGACATCTTTAAACAGGTTGAACGTAAAAGTAAGATGAGTAAACAGATCCTTAAACATAAAAGTCGAATCACCATGCATAGCATAAGTAGGAGCTGTATACTGATGTGTTGCAAGGTTATATATGAGTACTACAATAATGCAAAACAGATAAGAAGGGAGTATACGGGCAACTCTCTTTCTGAAAAAAGTGGAAGTTTTAGGAAGTTCACCTAGTTTGTGTTCATGTCTTGCATAAGGAAGAAACAGGCAGAAACCTGACAAAAAGATCATCATGGTAACCATGATATAACCGGTTCTCGGAAGCCAGTCCAGATTTATGGAATTGATATTCAAAAAAGAAAGAGCAGGAGTATTAACAATCGGCATAAGCCAGCTTTGTTGCCATATGTGAAACCACACTACGATAAATACGGCGATTGCACGTATGCCGTCCAAAACATCTATATGTATAATATTGATATCTTCCGATACAGCATTATTTGTATTTTTCTTGTTATAGCTCATAAAAAATCTCCTTCTGTAAAAAACTATTTATATTAATTATATTTAATATTTGCTGACAAGTCAAAAGAAATGTTTTATAATGACAACAATTCGGATACCAAGGAGTGAGTGATATGACTAAAACAGAATTTATTGAAACTCTGAGAAAAAGTTTATATGGTAAAGTCGATGACAACGAGCTTGTAGGAAATATTTCGTATTACAGCTCATATATAGATAACGAAGTTCTAAGCGGCAGAAGTGAACAGGAAGTCGTTGCAGAACTTGGTGACCCAAGGCTTATTGCAAAAACTATAGTAGAAACTTATAAGTTGAAAGATGATCCGATAAGAAGACAGTATGATACTGAAAGCCAGGAATATCAGGAAGATGTGACAGGCGAGGAAGACAAAGGTATATTTGATGGAAAAATAAAGGAATATATAAAGATAGCTTTAATAGTATTTGTAATACTCGCGGTTTTATCCATCATATTTAAGGTTATTCTTGCAATCCTGCCTGTAATAGTTGTGGTAATTCTTGTCTTGTTAATAATTAAATTGGTAAGATAGAAATGAATAATAGTTCATGATGCAGTACATACTAGTATAGCGTTCCAAAAAAATATCTCAGGAGGTAACAGCATTATGAACGAAAAGAATAATTCACAGAACTGTTCACAGAACAATTCACAGAACGGAGTTTCAAGAAATAGTTCACAGAACAACTCACAGAACGGAGTTTCAAAGAATAGTTCACAGAACAACTCACAGAATTCTTCAAAGAATTCATCCAGAAATTCATCAAAGGATGATTACAAGGATTCTTCAAGAAACAGCTCTCGTTAGTTTGGGAAGTTATTAATCAGCAATGTTAAGTTGGAAGAGGCTATGCACCGGATTTGGTGCACAGCCTCTTTTTCTATGAAGATATCTAGGGGAGGAGGGTATCTATAGAAAAAACTTGCTTTTTCATAGATACTTTGCATCCTACTCTTTAAAGTAAAAGCTGATTATCTCGTTCATTTTTTCGCTGTTATCATAGGTCCTTATAAATTCAAGGACATCTTCGGTATTTACGGTTTTCATATAAAATGTTTCATAGAGTTTTTTTAGCATATCTGAAAAATTATCGTCGCCAATAAGCTGGCGGACCTCCTGGAAGAAGCAGTAGCTGCCGGTGTATTCGGCGTCGCCGTAAATCCTGTCTCCTGTGAATTCGTTAGGAGGAATATTAAGATGACAGTTTTTATAACCTTCGCGAGCATATGAAATCAGTTCATTTCTTAATTCTTCTTTTCCCTCAAGTGTTGGATAACCTTCTTCATTTTTTTCTATATAGTCATGAGCGTTGCAAGGGGTAAGACCGTAAATATCCTGTTCGAGAATTGTTGCAAGGCCTTCGTCAATCCAGGCTTCTCTGTATTCATTGTTGCCAACAGTGCTGTAAAACCATTGGTGAGCAATTTCGTGAGATACTTTTGATTCGTGTGACAATAGGTCGTAAAAAGGTCCGTCAAAGAAACCGGAGGCATTAACCATGATAAATGCAGGATATTCCATGCCACCATAACCGAATCCCAATAAGCAAGGTGCGATGTCCAATTCATCATAAGGATACAGCCCTATTTTTTTGTTGAATACTTTCATGCTGTCCTCAGCAACAACTTTAGTTGTTTCTCTGTACACATCAGAATTTTTTCCTTTTAGATAATAGTTGTTGACGGTTATTCCGTCAGCTTCAAAGGTTTCTTTTTCCATAAAGTCACAGGCAACAATTGCAAAATCACGGACTGATTTAATCTTAGTAGTAACTATTCCGTTATCGATTGTTTCAACGCCTGATATTGCAACAGTATAGCTTTCCGGAATATGCAGTTTTACAGAATAGTCCGCAAGGTCGGTACTTCTGTTTTCACCATCATCAAAGAAAGGATCAGTATTCCATTCGCCGTTTTT
The DNA here is from genome assembly GCA_015057375.1 of Lachnospiraceae bacterium. Taxonomy (GTDB): domain Bacteria; phylum Bacillota; class Clostridia; order Lachnospirales; family Lachnospiraceae; genus V9D3004. The sequence continues at coordinate 35,258 of SVEM01000005.1, read as the reverse complement.
GTTATCAGCAAGGTATGGATAGCAGAAAGATAAGGCAAATAATGTTCCTTTTTGGGTTTTTCTGTATCCGAACCTATCGCCGCGGTTTGGAATATCGGTTGTCATATCAATCGCAATGGTTCCCTTTTGGCCGGGATCTATTGCATTACCATCGCTCAAAGATACAAGAACGACACTTTTATTTTCGCCAAAATTATATTCTAATGGTTCGCTGCTGTCTTTGAGTGTTATGGATGAAATATTGGTTTTTAGATTTTTATTGTTTTCAGAGTAGAATTCTTCGCAGTACTTCATTATTTCCGGTGTCATGTCGCGTATACATAGCTCAGAAACCTGATTATTTGTTTTGTTTTCGACTTCTATAAAAATTTTTTCGGTTAAAGTTTTTTCTTTTGTATCAAGAAAAAGCTCCATATCGTAAGAAATAGCATCTATGAAGTTTTCTGATTCTTGTACGGGATCCGGTGTTGCCGGGGTGTTGTTCTGATTTTTATCGGACCGGTCTTCATCGGTTTGCGCGTTGTCCTGATAATTAGTATTAGTCTGAGGATCCTTGTCGTTACAGGCAGACAAGGACAAAACAAGTAAAGAAGCAAGAATCAGGGCCGACAATTTTTTCATGAATAAATATCTCCTTGTAAATTCATTTGGGTTTAATAAGTTTTGGCTTATATGAAATCGTTTTCTGTTAAAACAATTTTCTGTCCGTTGGTGAGTGACAAGTGTTTGTTTATTCTGTTATAACAAATGCTAAATTCATGAGACTTTGGCATTGTTCCTGTAAGAACAGCTTTTTCCAACTTTGCATTCTTAAAGCTTATGTCAACTGTCACACCGCCTCGTGCACGAAGTCCTGTAACTGAACCGCATGCAAATGCTTTTGGAAGAGCCGGAAGCAATTCGAGGGATTCTTCTGTGCTTTGTAGTAGCATTTCGGCAATACCTGCACATGCGCCGAAGTTAGAATCAATCTGGAAAGGTGGATGTGCGCCAAACATATTTGGATAACAGCCGCCTCCCTCTGCATAATTTATGTTACTGCTTGCGCTAACAGGGCGCATTTGTTTTTTCAAAAAGCTGTAAGCTCTTTCACTATCCTTCAGATGTGCCCACAGATTTATTCTCCATGCAAGTGCCCATCCGGTGCTTTCATCGCCACGGAGATTAAGTGTTTGTCTGCATGCATCAGCAAGCTCTGGAGTGTGTTCTACGGATATTTGCCTTCCCGGGAAAAGAGGATAGAGATGTGAAGTATGACGGTGAGTCGGATCACTTTCCTTAAGTTCCTCATTCCATTCGAGCAATTCGCCACGCTGCCCTATCTTAAAATCAGGCATGCGTTTAAGCACTTCTTCAGCTTCGTTAAGAATATCCTGATCTATATTCAATAATTTGCAGCAGGAAACCATATTATTCAGTGTTTCACGAATAATTGACATAGTCATGGTAGTAGTCTCGCTGACTCCGCAACGGTAGTTGCCTTCGTAAATAAAACAGTTTTCAGGGGAAGTCGAAGGAGCAAAAATAAGGTTGCCTTCTTTATTTTCTGTCAGTATGTCAAGGAAAAACCTTGCGGCATCACGAATAACAGGATAGCCGGTTTTGCGTAAAAATTCCAAATCTCCCGAAAACAGATAGTGGTCATAAACATGAGCGCTAAGCCATCCTGCGGAAAGCGGCCAAAACGCACACACAGCCATGCCCTTTCCGTGGTCACCTACAGGATTTGAAAGACACCAGATATCGCTGTTGTGATGTGCAACGAATCCGCCGGCATTATAGTGAATTCTTGCTGTGTCTGCACCTGTGATTTTGAGATTGTTAATTAAATCAAGCAACGGTTCGTGCATTTCCGGAAGGCCTGTTGTTTCTGCCGGCCAATAGTTCATTTCGGTATTAATATTAATTGTAAAATTAGAACTCCATGGAGCACGCAGGTGCTGATTCCAAATGCCCTGAAGATTTGTAGGCTGAGTACCCGGGCGTGAACCTGAAATCATAAGATAACGTCCGTATTGGAATAAAAGTGCAAATAATGCGGGGTCTTCGTCTTTATCCCAATCAACAAGTCTTGAAGGAATCGGAAGTTCATCTTTGCCCGGTCCAAGATCAATGGAAACGCGGTTATAATAAAGTTGATAATCCTTTATATGTCGAGAAATGAGACTTTCATATTCAAATTGTTTTGCAACCGTAAGATCATTTTCGCAGAGCTTAACATAAGGACATCCGTCAAGATATGGATGGCGGAATGGTCCGTTAAAACTTGTACGCGCTGCAACTAATAAAGTAACACTGTCAGCATCTGTGATTTTAAGACCGTCAGGAAGGGTTTCAAGTTTGCCGCCTTTAGAATCAAGCATGAGCATGGCGCAAAAACGCATTCCTTTTTTTGCGGGATCATCTTCATATATTATAGGATTCGTTGAATTGATGTATGAAGGGTCAACTTGTGAAGGCGCAATTCCGTCAAGTATTATTCGGTTTCCGTTTGTTGAGACTGTAGAATGAAGCTGGCATGTAAAGCTTGTTTTTAATGAAACGGCACCAGGTTTGTCAGCATTGATATTCATTACAAACACCTGCTCGGGAGCACTCACAAAAGCCTCGCGGGTATAAGTAACTCCGCCTATGGAATAACTGAGTTCTGAAAGTGCTTTGTCTAAGTTTAATGACCTGCGGTAATTTTCGAAGCTGCCGTCAGGATGGTTCATTTCTAAAACCAACTCGCCCAGTGGAAGATAACTTTGGGTATATTTTCCGAGTATTTCCTGTTCAATGAGGTCTTGTGCCTCATTATATTTTTTGTCCATAGACAGTGCGCGGGCTTCTTTATAATGTTTGGATGCGCCGGGGATATCATGTCTCTGAGGATAACCTGACCACAGTGTGTCCTCATTTAATGAGATTTTTTCCGTATCAAGTCCTGACCAGACCATTGCACCCAGTCTTCCGTTTCCAAGGGGGAGGGCTTCTTCCCAGTAAGATGCCGGTTTGTTATACCATAATTCCATAATCATGTACTCTCTTTCTATTAAAAATGCTGTATAAGCAGGATTTTTCTGTTTTCACACAAATATCAACTAAATTTAATATATATTACGTATTTTTGCTTGTCAAACTTATAGTTGAAAGGAGTCAATAAGCTTGACACTGCTTACAGCGTAGGAATATAATAATTGATATGTAATCAGTTCTGAATTTTATGGTTCGGACGGAAACGGAGGAGAAGATGAAAAGGATTGTTAAGTGTACTACGGCTGTTATAACTTTAGTGGCTGTAACAGTAACTACAGTGTTATCAGGTATAGTAACAAAAGCGGATGATTCATCAATCACTCAGCTTATGGATTGTTTCCAGCCTATGCCGATAGTAGAAAATTTGACAACAAATTGTTGGGGTTCTGTTGTTGGTGCAAGAGATCAGGGTAACGGTATTGAAGACAGAGAAAATGATCAGTATTGCTACTGGGACGGAAAAATTTTAAAAGACGAAGATACCGGAATTTACTATATGTTTGCAAGCAGATGGAATGAGTCGAACGGACATAACGGATGGTTCGGTTCCAATGCTGTATATGCAACCAGTAATAACTTATACGGACCATATACAGACCGAGGTCTTATGTGGCCTAATGATCAGGGCGGTAAAGGACACAATGTATGGCCGGTTAAACTTCACGACGGAGATCCGAACGGTAAATATGCCATTGTTGTAAGTGAGACAAGAGGTGGAGACGTATTTGTATCTGACAGTCTTGCAGGCCCATGGAGAAATGCCGGTGTGTTAAAGGTAAATGAAGGTTACTGGCATTCTAACACATGTCTTATTGCAAGACCGGACGGAAAATATGAGATAATTAACAGAACAGGAGATATTGCTATTAGTGATACTCTGTTTGGAAACTATGAAGTACAGACAAGAAATATCTGGGGACAGGTTCGCGGTATGCCGACAGAGTGTATCGAAGATGCGGTTGTTTGGTACAGCGACGGATTATATCACTGTACAGTTAACAAATGGGATGCGAGAAATGCATATTATCTTACATCAGAAGATGGTGTGACTGACTGGAGAATTATGCCTGGTTCAGCATATCAGCCGGACGAAGATTTCCTCAGATATACAGATGGTACCGTAAATCACTGGAACAAGATTGAACGTCCTAATGTATACATAGAAGATGGTGTTGTTAAGGCGGTAACATTCTCGGTAATTGATGTTCCTAAGGATGATGAGCATGGTCATGACAGCCATGGAAGTAAGGTTATTGTAGTGCCGTTTGACGGAGAAGGACTCCACAAGTTTGCTAAAGAACAGCGTGCAAATGCAAAAGAACCTACACAGGGTGAAACAGTAATTGCAGACACAACCGCTCAGTTCTGGAATGATGACCATCTCTTAAATCTTGGAGGAAGAAAATATCTTCAGGTACAGAGAAGAACCGACGGACAGTACGGTTTGTTCGGAGAGGATCTTACTGTTGATAAAGACAGATGGGCAGACAGTAAAATTGCTTATCTGAAGTTTGATATTTCTGATTATGATCTTGATGAAATGGGAAAAGCTATACTTTCGCTTGTATATATTGATAAGTTCTCAGGCAGCAGTAAGACAAACAGAATCATGGTTACACTGGCAGATTCTAACTGGGTTGAAGGTACGGGAACCGGAAATGCCGGTGAAGGTTTGGAAAATGGTTCTCTTACATGGGACAACAAGCCGGCACTTGATTATGATCCTGACGACCTTGAAGGAACTGTAGCTTATTCCGATGAATTTGCGACAGAGCTTAGTACAGATCTTGGACAGGAAATCAACATCGACGTAACAGAGTTGTTATACAGACTTCCTGAAGGAGAAACAACAGTTACATTTGCAATTAGTGAAGAAGCAGGTAATGAGAGGCTTGGTTTAGGTAGTAAGGAAAGTGGTTCAAATGCACCTCTCTTAGCTATACTTCCTCCGGTAATAGAAACACCGGCACCTACACCAACTGCAGAGCCTACACCACAGGTAGTTAACCCGACACCTGTGCCACAGGTGACAGACACACCTGATTCACCACAAAATATTACTTTGGGCAAGACAAAAGTTAAAGTAAAGGCACTTAAAAACGGAAAAGTTAAGGTATCATGGAAGAAGATAAAGGAAGCAAACGGTTATCAGATACTTGTTTCAAACAAAAAGAAAGGTAAGTATAAAAAAATTGCGACTTTAAAGAAGGCTTCCAAGATTAAAAAGATAGTTAAAAAATTAAAGTCAGGAAAAACATATTTTGTTAAAGTAAGGGCATACAAAGTGGTTGATGGTGCGAAGGTAAAAGGAAAGGCCTCGAAAGCGGTTAAAGTCAAGGTAAAGGTAAAGAAATAGTAAATCTAATTAATTGATGTAAATAGCTCCTGTAGATTATAGTTGTTATAATTTACAGGAGCTTCTGTATTTACCCGGGGAAATGCCGTAATGATTTTTAAACAACCGGCAGAAGTAGGAGACGTCTGAATAATCATATTTGTATATAATGTCTGTCAGACTGTAACCGGCAGTCAAATCATTTTTAGCAGCTTCCAGACGATGTGTCTGTATGTAAGAGTTAACCGTTTCTCCTGTATAAACTTTAAAAAGGCGCATAAAATGTTCTTTGGAAATTCCGACATTGTCAGCAATACTCTGAACGGATATTTTATGTTCAAGGTTTTGATTGATATATTTAATAGCGGATTTTATATATTGTGTTTGGACGGTCATCTTCGGTCCGCTTTCAATTATGGAATATCCATTATTCATAAGATGAAACATTAACTCAAAAAGCTTGCTCATTATGAATAACTTATTTGTATCCGATATTGGCATAGGAATATGAATGATATCTTCAAGTATCTGTTTGCATGTTGCATCAGCAGGATCTATTTTTTCGGGGAAATGAAAACTTTTGTTTTTAGAATCCAGTATGTTGTTGGTGCAAAAAAGATCCGGATGCAAGACAATATGATAGGACCATCCCGGATTCGTGTGATAGGTGCTGTGAAGCTGGCGTGAATTGATAAAAAGTATATCATCTTCATGAAAATCTATGTTCTTTCCGTCAAGTATCATAACGCCGTCTGTTTTAGGGAAAAGAATCTCAACTTCCTCGTGCCAGTGAAGAGGTACATTGGGGCCAGGGATGGCGTAAAGATTATATTGATAATACATAAAACCATCGTCGGGACGAACAATTTCCTCCCGGTATTTAACATAGTTTTGCATTAGGTCGTTCCCTTTCTATATCTTTTTATGTGTAAATAGCATTATTTTTATATATTTCATAGTATTTATGTCATTATTATACAATATTTTATCAATATATTGCAATGTTTATATTATTAAAGTCCATTATAATTACATTGGGGGTAAAGTCATAAGTGACATATAGCACCTTAAATTTACTACTATAATATATAAGGAGGAGAAATAGGAATGTTTAAGAGAGCTATCAGTCTTACTCTTGCAGTTGCCATGGTTTGCATTGCAGCATTGGGAAACGTTTCTGATGTTGATGCGGCTAAGAAGGCTACTATCAAGACGAAGAAAATCTCTATTGGGGTTGGTGAAAAGGCGAAAATTAAAATAGCTAACAAAGCAAAAAAAGCCAAGTATAAGTTTACAACCTCAAAGAAAGCGGTTGCTACAGTTACCGCTAAAGGTGTTGTTAAAGGAAAAAAGGATGGTAAAGCCAAGATAACGGTAAAAGAAACATTAAAAAAGAAAACCAGAAAGCTTGGCAAGGTAACAGTTACAGTTTCAAAAAAGAATGTAGAACCACAGCCGACTCAGGCAGCAGTTGTGCAGCCGACACCGGAAGCTACACAGTCTGTGCAGCCTACACCTGAGGTTACTGGAGTTAACCTGGTAAAAGGATGGGCGCCATTTAATAACAGTACATTACCTGACCTTACTTCGATAGAAGATGCCAGTGTGAATGATACAGTTAAATTCACACATCAGGAATGGATGGGTATAGATTATACTGATCCGAAAGGAAATCAGGTTAAAGGTCCTGATGTTTATGACATTAATGTAAAGGAAGCATCCATAACTTCTACTTCATTTGTGTCTTATGATTCTGTAGAAGCTGCTATTACCGGTGCGCGTGATTACAAGAAAGACGCTTCTAAGTATGTACAGTTTCTTACAGGTAAAGATAGTTCAGTAACAGACTGGTCACTTGTTGTAGTTCGTAATCAGAATGAGGCACAGGGATCGAATTATGCGGGATTTTATGAACCTGACTATAATCTGAAAGGTGATTGGCAGGAGAATCTTACATTGCCTGCAAGCTGGACACATTATGGATTTGACTTCTCTATTTATACTAACGTAGATATGCCTTGGCAGGGAGAAAATGTACAGTCACCTCTTTGTGCTACAAATTATAATCCTGTAGGTATGTACAGAAAAACATTCAAAGTAAACCAGGGACTTGTAGATTCTAAAGGAAGAATTAACATAAGTTTCCAGGGTGTTGAGTCCTGCTATTATGTTTATGTAAACGGAAAAGAAGTTGGTTACAGCGAGGATTCATATAGCCCACACAGCTTTGATATTACTGATTATTTACATAAGAATAGTGACGGAAGCATTGATACAGAGGCAGAGAACCTCCTTGCAGTTGAAGTTCATAAGTTCTGCGACGGAACATGGTATGAAGATCAGGACTTCTTATATGATGGTGGTATTTTCAGAGATGTGTATCTGTATGCTACCCCACTTATTCACCTTGAAGATTATTTTGTTAATGTTGACCTTGATGACAACTACATCAATGCAACGCTTGCTCTTAAAGATATAAAAGTTTCTAACTACAGCACATCTGACATAGCAGACGGAGAGTATGCAATTAATGTGGCACTTTATCATGAAAACGGTGTGCCTTTCATGAACGGATGGAGCATTGATGTTCCTGCCCTTACTGCAGGTTCTAACGGAAAAGCTTCAGTAACAGATGTATCCGAATCAGATTTTGAGGTTATTGAACCTGAGCTTTGGTCTTGTGAGGAGCCTAATCTTTACGTAATGGTTCTTTCACTATATAACAAAAATACAGGATCGGTTATTGAATCTTTATCACAGACCTTTGGTTTCAGAGAAATAGAGTTTACTTCAACTGAGGTTGATGCCAATGGTAAACGTGCAACAGATGCTAATGCATATAAGCCTATGACAATTAACGGACAGCCGTTCTATTTCAAGGGAACTAACCGTCATGACACAGATCCGTTATATGGAAAATATTGTCCTCATGAAGCACAGTTCGAAGATGTTAAACTTATGAAACAGCTTAATATCAACTCGATTCGTACTTCACACTACAGTAATGATGAATATTTGTATTATCTTTGTGATAAATACGGATTATATATGATGGCGGAAACTAATGTTGAGGGTCACGCACTTCAGCGTTCTGATGAAAGACTTAAGACTCCTTTTAAAAAGCTTGTAATGGGCAGAACAATTACAGCATTTGAGAGACTTAAGAACAGAACATCTATTGTAATGTGGTCAACAGGAAACGAGAACCACTATAATGACAACAAATACTATTGCGACAGCATGTTCTATGATCTTATCTGGTACTTCAAGGATCATGATAAGACAAGACCTGTACATTCAGAAAGTTCACATGCAGAAAACGGTGTTGATGTAGACAGTGAGATGTACCCATGGGATCCTAAGGGTATTGTTTATAAGGGAAATGTTACAATGCCATATTTGATGTGCGAGTATAACCTTGCTATGGGTAATGCTGTAGGAAGTATTAAGGAATACTGGGATTCAGCCCGTAATGCCAAAAACCATAACTTCCTCGGTGGATTTCTCTGGGTATGGGCGGATCAGTCAAGATTCCGTTCAATAGATGATATTCTTCCGAACAAACTTGTAACAGGTAACAGATATGACTATTATTCAGAGGATTTTGCTCAGCAGAACCTTTATAAAGATGAGAATGATGGCATGTTCTTTAGTTACGGTGGTGATAACGGAGATATTACAACTGAAACAAACTTCTGCGTATGCGGTATCGTATCACCGGATAGAGTTCTTCAGCCTGAAGCATTGGAGGTTAAATATCAGTATCAGAACTTCTGGTTTAATCAGACAACAGAAGATGAAATTGCTGATGAATGTGTATATGTATATAACGAATCAAGTTTTGACAACCTGAATAAATTTGACGTTGTATATGAAGTATATGAAGACGGAATACTCTTAGGTTCAGGAAAAGTTGATAATGTTAATATCGGACCAAGAGAAACAGGTGAACTTTATGTTCCGTACAAACAGTTCCTTCCGGCTGAACTTAAAAAGGGAAGCGAGTACTACCTCAATGTTTCAGCAAATGCAAAGGAAGATATTTATGCTGACATTGATGGAGAAAAAATGATCCTTATTCCAAAGGGATATGTAATGTCATATGAGCAGTTTGAAATTCCGGAAACAGCTTCTAAAGTAACAAGAACTATTGCAACAAATGCAGTAAATGTTAGTGAAACCGGTGACTGCTATGAGATAAGCGGAGATTTATTCAGCTTCAAGATTATGAAGGCTACAGGCGCTATCGCAGACTATGTATATAAAGATGAGCTTATCATTGAAAAGGGTGTTATGCCTAACTTCTGGAGAGCACTTACTAATAACGACAGAGGTTATGATGGTGCATGGAGATATGTCGGAGAAAGCGTTCGTGTTGATTCGATTAATGCATCAGTAAATGAGAATGACCAGAATGTATTTGAAGTTTCAATGTCATTTGGCAGAGTGCAGGGTGCATATCAGAAAGTTAAATATACAGTTGATGGTAGCGGAGCAGTAAAAGTTGAGGTTTCATATGACCTTGCTAATTGTTCAATAAGTAATAAGAGAATGCTCAGAGTCGGAAATGATTTTGTGCTTCCTGCAGGTTTTGAGAATGTATACTGGTTAGGTAAAGCTGATTATCAAGCAATGAGTGACAGATGTACAAGTGCTATTCTTGGTGCATATGAAACAACTGTTGATGAAATGTTCCATCCGTTTGTTGAACCACAGGATACGGGTACCAGAATGGGCGTAAAATGGTTTACAGTAACAGATCCTGCAAAGGATGTAGCTGTGGCTATTGCAAGTGAAGGCGAATTTGAAGCATCAGCACTTCATTATACTGTTGGCAATATTACAGATTCAAAACATACATACGATCTTGAAAGACGTGATGAAACATATCTTTCAATTAACAGTCGCTCAACAGGAGCAGGTAATTCATGCTTTGGACCTGATGTTCTTGAAGAGTACAGAGTATATGCATACAGTGATATTGATTATTCATTCTCAATTGTTCCTTATACAGTAACTAATGCATGGGGAGACATGACAGGATATGTATCAGATGTTACAAGACAATACAGAGCAGAGGCAGACAACTTCGAGTTCGCAGAGGTAACAGATCCTGAACTTCCGGATCCAAGACCTACACCGATTCCTACACCTGCACCTGTTGTAACAGATCCTACACCACAGCCTGGTGCGCCTGTTGTAACACCACCGGTAACTTCTGATAAGGTTACACCTTCAGCTGTTAAGGCATTTAAGGTTAAGAAAAAATCAGGAAAAGTTGTCCTTACATGGAAGAAAAACAGTGCTGTAACAGGTTACGAGGTTCAGAGATCGCTTAAGAAGAACAGTGGATTTAAAAAGCTTGTTCTTACTAAGAAGAATAGTGTCGTAAAATATACAGACAAAAAAGCTAAAAAAGGTAAGACCTATTACTATAGAATCCGTGCATATGTAAATGATGCCAGCGGAAAGACATATGGTAAATGGAAGATAAAGGTTATTAAATTTAAATAAGTGGTTTAAAAATGCTAAGCCGGGATGTAAAATCCTTGGCTTAGCATTTTTTGTATATAAACTATTGCGAATTTGTTTCATTTACAGTACAATATATTCCATATTATCCTAAAATGCGATAATATGTTCATAATTAAGATGCGATTGCATCGGACAAAGAGGGAGTAAATTATAATGTTTAATGCAGAGTTAGTTGTGTTTTGTGTGTATCTTGTGTTTATGATTGGAGTAGGAGTATTCTTTTTCGTACGTTCTAAAGATGGCGGAGAAAAAGGATATTTTCTTGGAGGCCGTCAGATGGGACCATGGGTTTCTGCTCTTTCAGCAGGAGCTTCAGACATGAGTGCATGGGTACTTATGGGTCTGCCTGCATCGATTTATGCAGCAGGTATCGGTCAGTCATGGATTGCAATAGGTCTTGCAATAGGATATGCACTTAGTTGGATTTTTGAAGCACCTCGTTTGAGAAGATATTCAATTGCTGCGAATGATTCAATAACGATTCCGCAGTACTTGACTAACCGTTTTCTTTCAAAGAGTCGTGCTTTGCAGATTATCAGTGCCGGAATCTTTCTTATAGCATATACAATTTATGCAGCTTCAAGTATAAAGGCATGCGGAACTCTGTTTAGTACAGTTATAAATATGGATGCTACGGTTGCAATGTACATGGCTGCATGTATAATTATCTGCTATACTTTCCTTGGCGGATTTTCAGCAGTATGTTGGACAGACTTTTTCCAGGGATTGCTTATGTTAGGTGCGCTTCTTATTGCGCCGATATTTGCCCTTGCTCTTATTAATTCAGGTGGTGGTGCAGGAACTATGGGACAGCTCCCGGACGGCTATTGGAATCTCTTTACTAATTGGAAAGAAGTTCTTTCAGGTCTTGGTTGGGGTCTTGGTTACTTTGGTATGCCTCATATTATTATCAGATTTATGTCACTTCGTTCTGATAAAGATCTTAAGAAGAGTGCAAAAATCGGAATCACATGGACTGTTCTTATACTTACATTTTCTGTTTTAGCAGGAATTATCGGGCACTTGTTCCTTGGAGAAATCGCTGATAGTTCAGTAGTATTTATTACTATGGTTCGTAAAATATTCCCTGCTTTGATTAGTGGATTGTTACTTTCTGCAATTCTTGCAGCCGCAATGAGTACTGCAGATTCTCAGCTTCTTGCTTCTGCTTCTGCATTTGCAAGTGATGTATATAAGCCGGTATTTCGTAAGAATAAAGCTTCAGAAAAAGAGATGTTATGGGCAGGAAGATTTGTTGTTCTTGTAATTGCTGTTGTTGCAGTCCTCATAGCATCTAATCCAAATTCAGGTACAATTATGGGACTTGTTGAAAATGCATGGGGCGTATTCGGTGCAGCTTTTGGTCCGGTTATTTTACTTTCACTTTTCTGGCGCAGATTCAATTTCCAGGGTGCTGTTGCAGGTATTCTTACGGGTGCAGTTGTTGATATTCTCTGGCTTGTATTCCTTAAGGATTTCGGTCTTTACGAGATTATTCCTGGATTTATCGCCGGTCTTATCGTTTCAGTTGTAGTTGCACTTCTTACTAAAGCACCAAGCGATGAAGTTACAGCGGTTTATGATAAAGTTGCTTCAGGTGAAGACTTTTAGTAAGATAGGATTGAATTAGTAAAAAATAATATAGTAAATATGTACCCTCTTTGCCGGGTGTTCGGCGAAGAGGGTGTTTTTATGTGTGATTTTCCGATATATATACTTGGGCAGAAGTTGTATTTGATGAATATGGTGAAGAATGGTAAGATAGGAAATAATAGATGATAAATAAGTAAAGGGAGACAGAAAATGCGACTTCGTAACGTACTAATAACAGTAAGCAACATAGAAAAGTCAGTCAAATTCTACAGAGAGTTGTTTGGGCTTCGTGTCGTCCGTGACCATGGAGGAAATGTTATTTTAACAGAAGGGTTGGTTTTGCAGGATGCAAAGATATGGCAGGAATTTTTGAATAGAGAACTTGTGCCAAAAAACAATATGACTGAGCTTTATTTTGAAGAAAATGATATTGAGGAATTTGTAAAAAAACTGGATGAATGTGATTTTGAAATTGAGTATGTTAATGAGCTTATGGAGCATAGTTGGGGACAGAAAGTTGTCAGGTTTTATGATCCGGACGGGAATTTGATAGAGGTTGGAACACCGATACAATAGGAGAATGATAAAATGAAAAAGAATTTATTTAAGTTACTTGTGATAAGTGTAATGGTGTTAATGCTTGGTGCCTGTGGTGATAAAAATACGGCAGAGCAGACAGATGAAAATTTAAATCCTACCCGAGCACCGGAATCAACTGAACAGACAACCGAAACACCGACGGCAGAACCAACTGAGGTGCCGGCACCGACTGCAACACCGGAACCTACATTTAAGCCGGTAACGCTTGGATTTGCAGGAGATATTAATTTCCATGACAGCTACAGAAACATGCAATATATGAGAAGCTGTGCAAACGGACTTGCGGATTGTCTGTCGGAAGATTTGCTTAAAAGAATGAACAAAGTTGATTATATGATGCTTAATAATGAGTTTTCGTATAGTGACAGAGGCGAACCGGCACCGGAAAAAGACTACACATTTAGGTCAAATCCGAAGAATGTCGAACTTTTAAAGCAGATGGGTGTGGACATAGTTTCGCTTGCAAATAACCATGCACTTGATTACGGCAGAGACGCGCTTTCGGATACATTTGTTGTGCTTGATGAAGCCGGCATTGATTATGTTGGTGCGGGTGAGAATATAGACAGAGCTGCTGATGTAATCGTGTACGAAAACCAGGGAAAGAAGATAGGATATTTTGCGTCAAGCCGTGTTATTTATCAGAGTGACTGGGTTGCGACTCCTTCAAGGAACGGAATGCAGAGTGCATATGATATAGACTATATGGTTAAGGCAATCAAAGCAGCAAAAGAAAAATGTGATTATCTTATTGTCTATATGCATTGGGGAGTTGAATATAACAATTATCCGGAAGGCTATCAGAGAGAATGGGCAAGATTGTATATTGATGCCGGGGCAAATGCGGTTATCGGCTGCCACCCTCATGTTGTACAGGGATTTGAGATTTATAACGGCTGTCCGATAGTTTACAGTCTCGGTAATTTCTGGTTTAACAGTGCGACAAAGGACTCGATGTACGTTGAACTTACGGTAAACGGTGATAATACATCAGAGCTTAGAGTATTTCCGACCTATAACAAAAACTGCAGAACGTATTTTATAAATGACGAGAAAGAATATTCGAGATACATTAAAGACCTGACTGAATTCTCTTTTGATATCACAATTGATGAAAAAGGATATGTAAAGAAAAACTCGGATGATAAAAAATAATAGATAATTTATAGCGGATATGTTATAATGATTTATCATTGTGAAGATTTACAAAATGCAACAATAAAATAAGGAGAGATAACATTATGAAAAAGAATTTTAAGAAAAACGTTATTTTAACAGTAGTGCTTGTTTTAGCATTAGTTTTAGAAATGTTCCTTGCACCTGTGGCAGGTACTAAGACTGTAAGTGCGGACGATTCAGGCAATCCTGATCCTAACTTCCATATTTACATCGCATTTGGACAGAGTAACATGGAAGGTAATCCTAAAGTTGAAGCAGAGGATTTAGAAATTCCTGATAACTATTACATGATGCAGACAGCAGACAATCACAGAGAAAGAAAAGTTGGCGAATGGTATCCGGCAGTTCCGCCTCTTGCAAACAACAATGCACAGCTTAGTCTTGTTGACTATTTTGGAAGAAACATGGTATACCTTCAGCAGGAAGAAAATCCTGATATTAAAATAGGTCTCATAGTTGTTGCAGTTGCAGGTACAAGCATCCAGGGATTTGATAAAGATAACGGTGCTGCATATTATGCAAATTCGAATACCGACTGGCTGAAGGGAATAGCTGCACAGTATGGCGGAGATCCTTACAAGAGAATGACCGATATGGCAAAGCTGGCTCAGAAAGACGGAGTTATCAAAGGTTTCCTTATGCATCAGGGCGAGTCAGACGGTGGAGACCCAACATGGCCTGATAGAGTTAAGAAAATATATAATGATATGCTTGCAGACCTTGAACTTGGAGACAATATTCCTTTACTTGTAGGTCAGACTGTTGGAAACGGCAACCAGAATATTAAAAATCTTACAAAAGAGAGTGACGATAACTTCTATGAGATTTCTTCTGAAGGATTTAATGGTGATGTTGAACATAATAATGGTGTACATTTCACAGCAGCAGAGAACAGAGCATTTGGTTTAAGATATGCTGAGAAGATGCTCGAGGTTCAGCCACAGTATACATGGGGAGAGCCTGTTTATGAGTGGTCAGCTGACAACACAACAGTTAAGGCTTCAAGAGTTTGTAATGAACTTCCATTCTATATTCAGGAAGAAACTGTAAATGTAACAAAGAAAGTTGAGAAAGAAGCTGCTATCGGTGTTGAAGGTTCTGTAGTATATACAAGTGATGCATTCCAGAATGCTGCATTTACTCAGCAGACAAAGACAGAAAAGATTCCTGCATTAGTTGATAATACACCTCAGCAGACAGTTACACCAGCACCTGATGCTAATGCACCGGCTGTTGAAAAGGTACTTAAGGTATCAGCAGTTAAATGCAAGAAGAATACTAAGAAGATTACCGGTAAAGTATCTGAAAAAGGTGCAACCGTAAAGATTAAAGTTGGAAAGAAAGCTGCTAAGAAAGCAACAGTTAAAGGTAAGAAGTTTACACTTAAGCTTTCATATAAGCTTAAGAAGAAAACTAAGGTTACAGTTACTGTTACAAAGAAAGATTTCAAGCAGTTCAAGAAGACTTATACTGTAAAGTAATAAATTATAGTGTAAATAAAATGGAAAGCCATCGGAAACGTTTCTGATGGCTTTTTTATAATATTAGTAACATTTTTTACATGCTCTTAAACCAATAGATTTTGCAGATTTAAGCGTTGATTTATAATATGTACCACGACCGCAAGCATATCGATGATAGCATTCTCCTGTTGCTGTTACATAGACTGTTGTAGACTTAGGGGTATTTTTCTTAACAACTTTTTTCTTAGTAGTCTTTTTCTTAGTGACTTTCTTTTTAGTGGCTTTTTTCTTGGCAGCTTCTACTTTAATTACATTATTAACTGAAACTGTGTTTTGAGAAGTTGTTTGAATTTGAACAGGATTTGCCATGCTGAAAACAAGTATCAAACAAAGTGCAATGAATTTTGATTTTAAATGTCTCATAATGATCCTCCGTATTTGGTTGTAAATAATATGAGATTTTTATGTAAAAGCATAATAGATGATGTACGTTTATAATGTCACATATATTTGTCTCTTTGTCAATGATGAAACTCGGGTTGTAAAAGCCTAAAATTCGTAAAAAAATACGACGGTCATTTAAAATATGTTTGCTCATGTTGTAGAGAATGATATAATCATAGATAAAGACAAATCTCGAAATTATCAAATTATTAGCGCCTTTACCTACCGGAAGAATAAAGATGTTCATTAGTCGGGTTCCGATATATCGTTCTGTCCTACTAATGTTTATATAATTCTAGTTTAGTAGGGGTGAAATCAAGTAGACATTCCTACTAAAACTAATAATAATCATATTAGTAGGGGTGAAACATGGAAAATCAACCCTACTAGAAGCGAGAAAATTCATTCACGTAGGGCAAGAAATCAAAAAAACATCCGACCAATGAAAAGAAAATCGTCAATAGTAGGGCAGTGGATACAATTTATACCCTATTATTAATTAGGAAATTGATTTTAGTAGGGCACAAAGAAAATTTTTCGTCCTACTAAATTGAAGATTAGATAAGCTTTTGCAAATAAAAACAACCGGTCGGGATGATTTGGACGCTGACCAATATCGTTACCCATATGAACCTACACTATATAGTGTTTTAGAACGTTTAGCAAATAGTGAAAAAACTCAAAAAACGAACCATTTGGTCGTTTCAATTGTATATGTTAATGAAAGGAGGCGTAAGAATGATTGATCAGTACATACAACAATATGGGAAACGCCTTTATGGGCTTTGTATTACTCTCTGTGCTAATACTCCCTTTGACGCAGATGATCTTTATCAGGATACGTGGATGAAAGTATTGAAAAACATTTCCAAGTATGATACATCGAAACAATTTGAGCCGTGGCTAACTAAGATCTGCGTCAATACATACAGAAACACTCTTCGCCGTATAATGAAAGGCCCGGTAATCAATGGATTTACAAATAAAGATGAAAAAAATATTGCAAGGGAAAGTGTTATTGAGTCGAAAGAGCAGGATTATGCTTATCTGCACGATGCAATAGACCATTTGCCTGAGAAACTTAGAATTACGATTATTCTCTTTTATTTTAGGGATATGGATGTAGCATCGGTAGCTCAAGTTCTTGAAATCCCGCATGGTACTGTCAAGTCTCGTTTATACAAAGCTCGAAAAATATTGAAGGAGGTTTTAACAGATGAAACAGATATACGATTTTGAGCAGAAAACACCACCTGTTTTGAATGAAAAAATGCTGCGTGCCAAGAAAAAGAAGATTTTGAAAAAAAGAGTATCTGTAATTATAATGTCGGTATTAGCTATTGGAATAATCATTTATTATCCTGCAAAACAGATATTGGGGAAAAATTATATTGATATTCTGTCTGAATGGGGCAAAATATTAAGCAGTGAAACTACAAAGGAAATAATTAATGATGAAAAATATAATGACACAAAGTACAAATTATCTACAAAAGGGATAATTTCAAATAATATCGTATCAGGCGATGAAGTGATTGAAGCTGGTTCTGATATATTAATAACAGGGCAGGAAATGGAAAGAGTAAAGTCTTTTTATGTTTTGAAAGGACAAAGTGAAAAAGAAGCAGAAAAAACAGCTTTAAAGTATATAGAAGAATATAATGCAATGTATGTAGAAGCAGTAAACAATGGTTTTAATGTGACAGAAAAGGAAGTTGATGAATATATATTAGCTTTAAAAACAACTATGAAGCAAGCAGCTAACGCCTCTGATGTTGAAAAAATAATAGCTCAGTTTGAATCTGAAGAGGAGTATTGGGAATTTGAAAAAATGGTATATCAAAAACAGCTTCCGGTACAAAAGTATGTAGCAACACTTGAGGATGTAGAATTGGAAAAAATACAAGAAGCTGCTGTTAAAAAGCAAAAATTTAAAAAGGTTAATAGTGAAAAAGATATAGATGAGAAATTTGAATTCAGGAGCTGACATATAAAAATACTTCTGTTTATGCTATAATAGACAGTAGGAGATGATGCAAATGAGCAACACTGATTACGACAAAATGTACAAAAAGATTTTTAAAATAATGGGTGATTTGACGCCTCTTCGTGAGGATTGCGGATTGCTTTGTGATGGTGCCTGTTGTAAAGGAGATGAAAATACAGGCATGCGTTTATTTCCATATGAAGAAAGTGTTTTGGAAGTAAAAGAAGCTGCTGACGGAGTAAAGCTGGCCGTGTGTGACGGCACTTGCGATAGAGACAAGCGACCGCTGTCATGCAGGATTTTTCCGTTCTTTCCTACTATAGATGAAAGAGGAAAAATATTTGTAGAAGTAGACTATCGTGCAAAATTATTATGCCCATTGATTACACATAGCGATGAACTTGTTTTTGATCCGAGATTTTTTAAAGCATTGAAGAAAGTCGGCAAAATCCTTTCAAAAAATGAGAAGTGTAGAGAATTTCTCTATCAGACAACAGAGGAAATTGAGATGTATCGTACATTTTTACATAAAGAGTAGGAGCGGTTCAAAATGAATATAAAGGAAAAAATGTATTTGGAGTGCGCTGATCTTGAGTGGGCAGGACCGATTAATATTGTTGTATTTGGAGACAGTGTTACGCATGGTGCGCTCGGCAAAGACGAGTACAACTATGAAACGGTATACTGGAACCGCTTGAGAAACAAGATATTAGACATTAGAAATCACATACCGGTAAATGTAATAAATGCCGGCATTGGTGGAACTACAGCAAGCCTGTCGGTAAAAAGAATCGACAGTCAGGTTCTTAATCACAATCCAGACTTGATTATCATTTGTTTTGGGTTAAATGATGTGAATGAAGAACTGGAGACTTATTTGTCTGCGCTTCACACAATATTTGATAAATGCAAAGCCAGTGGGGCTGATGTGATTTTTATGACGCCTAATATGATGAATACATATGTATCGGAAGATACAGATTCAGAACTTCTTGAATATGCCGCAATCACTGCTGAATATCAAAACAGCGGTAAGATGGATTTGTATATGTCATCGGCAATACAGCTTGCAGAAGAGATGCAGGTAACAGTATGTGATTGTTATGCTGAGTGGAAAAAACTGAGCGAAACGGAGGACATAACAAAGTTGCTTGTAAACCGAGTTAATCATCCGACGAAAGAGATGCATGAGTTATTTGCAAATAAGTTGTTTGAGGTTGTATTTTCTTGGTAGTCGGTTCTTGGCTAAGACTATAAAAAGTGTGGTGATAAGTATGTATTTATTTATAAAAAAATACGCAAAAAGATATGTTGCTATTCTCATGGCATTTGTCATGATATTTTCGAGCTTGGAAATTATCGTGGCAGCAGAGGGACAGGAGAATGTGCCGGAAAATACAGTGATTACTATTTCGTCAGCCGAGGAACTGGCGATGATTGGTGCTGATGAAAATTATCCTATGACCGGCGATTATGTGCTTGGTGCGGATATTGATTTGAGTGGTGTGGAGTGGATGCCGCTTGGTGGATATGTAGGACCTAAAGGTACGATGGATGCTGAGGAACCGAATGTTTTTTCGGGAACATTTGATGGTATGGGACACGTGATTTCCGGTATGAGCATTAATTTAAATGGTTATATAGATGGTGAAGGCGTGTATGCACAGGTAGGTCTGTTCAGTGTTATTGCCGGTAGTAGTGCAGATGATTATGCAAGAGTACAAAATTTGATTTTTGCAGATGTAAATATAAAGGCTGATTTTTATAATGGTTTGTCTTCTGTTGGTGCATTAGCGGGGGATGTAAATGGTTATTCACAAATTGATTGTGTGTCTGTTTTAAGCGGGAATATCGAAGTTAATCTTTCGAGACGAAGCGACACGGTAGGTGCAGGCGGAATTATCGGTGAATGTCGTACAAGTGATTCCGAAGTCGGAAACCATAATGTTTCAATCACAAACTGTTACAACGGAGCAACAGTTACGGCAGACAGTTGCACGGATTATGAATATGCGGGCGGTATCATAGGCCGAATTTCCAAGACAAAATGTAAAAATATAAGTAATTGTATCAATGTTGCACATGTTCGTTTCAGAGGGGAAAGTGCATACGGAATTTGCCCGGCAGAGTACTCTAATTTGTCATTGCTTTCAACTATGTCTAATTGTTATTTTATAGATGATTACGGACTTAGAGCTATGGGTAGTGGTGCAAATGCCATGTCTAAAAATGATATGATGAGCGGAACGCTTCCGACCGGATTACCTTCGGAAATGTGGACTGCACGAAAAAATTGTTATGTAGTTCCAACAATATGTCATGAATCTTCTGTGGCAGATTTGGTGTATTTATCAACAATTTCTTTGGATTTTGCTGATGGTGAAAGCGAAAATGATTTCAAAACATTTGTTGCTTTACCTTCAGCTATTGACGAAATTGGTCTTACATGGACCAGCAGCAATGAAAGAGCTGTAGTGATAAAAGACGATAAGGCAGTAGCACGTCCGGGTTATATTTCAGAGGATGAAATTGTTACGCTTACTGTAGCAACACCTTCGGGTGTAATCACAACATATAAAGTTAAGGTTATAAGTACAGTAACACACAAAGTATCATTTGACTGTGCATATGCAGAGGTAGGAAAACCGATAGGAATTGTTATTGAAAATGCATCGGATGGCGAAAGATTTTCGTGCGAATGGAAGGTCGGAGACAACATAATTGACAATTCTTCAAGCAGTTACACACCGACTGAAGCAGATTTAGAAAACTTTATCACCGTTAATGTGACTAGTGATATTACCGGTATAACATGGAAACGATCAACATATTTGAGCAGTCTTCCGGTTGTATACGTGGATACGGATGATGGTAATCCTATTGACAGCGAAGATTATAGAAATGCTCATTTAAAATTGCAGGGAAATAGTGAATATGATGATCCCGAGTATTTCTATGATGGGGCAACGGAGATTAAAGGCCGAGGAAATTCTACATGGTGGGAGTCTGAGGGATTAAAAAGACCGTATAAACTGAAGCTTGACAAAAAAACTGATCTTCTCGGAATTGGCGGTGCAAAAAATAAACATTGGGTACTTCTTGCAAATATGATTGACCATACAAATATGAGAAATGAGCTTGTCAGTGATTTGGCAAAAGAGCTTGGTGTAGATGCGATGTCTACAACTAACGTTGTTCTTATTTTAAATGGCGAGTTTATCGGAAATTACGAATTGTGTGAACATATTCGTATAGGAAAAGGAAGAGTAGACATATTTGATTGGGAAGAACTTGCGGAAGATATTGCAAAAGAAATATGCATGGGTACTGAATTAGATCCGGACCATTTTGCTGATGAAATGAAGAGGGACTTCAGCTGGTTAAACGGAGAATTCGTATATGATGACCATATATATTATCTTGAAGATTATATCGATATTGAGGAAATTCCTGAATTTACCGGAGGCTTCCTTGTTGACTGGGATTTCAGATGGGGAATCGGAGATTGGTTATCGTCATTTATAACTTCAAACGAAATTCCTATGTATGTTGACAAACCGGAAGAAGCACGGACAAATCCTAAGATGATGAATTACATCATAGATTATGTTAATGCATATGAAGCGGCATTAAGAAGTAAGAATCACACGACAACTTATAATGGTGAAACAGTGCATTATGCAGATTTATTTGACCTTAATTCTCTGCTTGGATACTGGTTTGTCTGTGAATATACAAACAATTGGGATTCTATGAAAAACAGTACATTTTTCTACAAAGACCTTACAGGAAAGGCAAAAATGGGACCTGTATGGGATTATGACTGGGCATTTGCAAATATCACTATGTATGGAATGCCGCCTCTTGAAATAGAGAAATGGCATACTACTTTGACCGGGATATCTTCCGATGAAGGTGGGTATGCAGAATTAGAATTTCAGAAAAATCAGTGGAATCGTTTTCTTGTAACGGATCCATACTTTGTGACAAAAGCATATGAAATGTACAAACGTATTCGTCCGACATATTTGGAGGATGTGATAAAAGAGGGCGGAAAAATAGATTCTTTAGAGAAGAAGTATCAGTCATCATCAGACGCAAATGATGCGAAATGGGCATTTTCCTATGAAGACTATGATGGAGTTGCATTTATTGACGGTGAATTACATGATACAATCAGTCAGCTTTTTAATCCTGCAGTGGAATCTATGAAGACATTTATCACTAAACGCGTGGAATGGTTTGACAAACAATTTATAGATGTAAAAACCTTATATAAATCGCTTGGAAATGATATTTCAAGTGAAATTTCAGTGGAGCAGGTGATAAATACAGATAATGTAACTATTGCTACCGCAACTGTTACAGATGAAGCTATTACTAATGTTGAATTTATCATAAATGGAAAAAGCCTGGGCATTATGCCGGTATCTTCGGGTAAAGCCACGGTAACAATTGAAGACAAATATTTAGAAGAAGATAAAGATGCGCTGAACACTTTGCAGGTGTTGGCATTAGATTCAGAGGAAAAATATTTTGATAACACGACAGACTTTACCAATTTCACGAAGGATATTTCGCCTCCGGTACCAACGCTAACACCTACGCCTGAGGATGCCCCGGATACTGCAAAACCACAGCCTGACAAAGATGATTCAAATAATATTGATAAAGGTACAGCAAGGCCTTTCGTAAAAGTTGTGGGAAAATCTTCTGTAAAGCGTAAGAAAATATTTGCTTTAAAGGTGAAGCGTTTTGGAATAAGTAAGAAAATCAAGGTGTCGCTGGATAAAAAGGGTAAGAAACTTTTAAAGATTAAAAAGGTGACGAAAAAGAAAATTGTTCTTAAAGCCCGGAATAAAAAAGGGGTGGCAAGAGTTGTCATTAAATGTGGCAAGTACAAGGTGATAAAGAAGGTTAAAATAAAATAGAAACATATTTAAACAGCTACGATGATGCCGGAAGGTAACGCCGTAGCTGTTTGGATATAAATTATTTAATTCGCCATTTAGGAGTCAAATTGCTAAGATTTTTGTAGAAATACTGTTACTTGGTATATTTCGCAAGTCTGTATGCCCAGTTAAATACGCAAGGTGTGTAATTGCTGATATGATTAAACATTATATAAAATGTGTTTTCATCGCCTGCGCATATGTCCGCTACACCATAATCACTACCGAAAAATTGGTCGCCCTCAGAAGCGTAAATAAGTGTACTGTTTTTTGTGTTGGACAATCTGTATATTCCATCTCGGTTACAATAGAATACTTTACCGTTTCTAACACAGAAGTGTTTTATTGTTGTACTTAAATACTTAGATTCATCTGTGTTCATAGGTGTGTAACTTGGGTTTGGAGACAAAACTTCTGTCTCACCTTCAGGCAGTAAATATTGTTCCAAATGTTTACCTTTAAGGGAATATTTGTTAATAGTATTAGCTTGCATTACATACATATATCCTTCTGCCAATCTGGTTTTGTTCAAAGCAATCATATAATCCCCGGAATAGTTATTTGGTATGGTGATAGTACTTATTTTTTTAGACTTGATTTTGTTTTCTTTTTTATTAATGCATCTTATGTACAGTTTATTAGGTCTGTTTGCCTCGCGATAGCAGTAGTATATTTTTTCGCCTTTTACCATAATGTCATCGATTGCTATACCGTAGTGATTCTTGTTGAGATTAATCTTGTCAGTGATTTTTAAAATCTGTTTACCTTTTCTGTTGTACTCTTCAATAAATAGTGTGGCTACATCTTTTTTGGTTTTGTAATTAATGGCAATTGTACTTTTCTCAAAAGCTTTGATGATATCGCAGGTATAAAAATAATTTTTATAATTTTTTGCGAAATTTCCTTTGAATTGTTCGGTTTTCTTTATTTTTGTGTTGCCGATTGTTTTTCGTGTAAATAATGTATAAAAGCCATCTTTCTTTGATTTGAGATGCGACTCGGTGTTGGCAACATAATGAACACTTCCGTTTTTCATGGCATTCATAAGCTGTCTTTCCTCGGCTTCGTCTTCAACAAAGAAATCTTTAATTTCATTAACTTTCCAATCGAATTCATTTGCTTGTGCATCAACACTTCCTAAACATGTGCAGATTACTAATAATAATGCTAAAATTTTGCTTGTTCTTTTCATAATCCGGCCCCTCTTTCTGTTATGCTTTAATAGTAGTTTATTATTTGATTCGTGGCAAGATGGTAATTCTTGCAGGTTTGAAAAAATATTGTGATTGATAGTTATTAACAGCATAAAAAGAGTGTAAAACGAAAAAAAGACTGTAAACAGTCTTTTTCGCCTTACGCTCTTTTTGCGCTTCTCAATGTAATGCGGAAGATGGGACTTGAATGAATTTGTTCCTAAAAAAACACGATAGAAAGGGGCTTTTCAGCACATCATCTTCAAGTGTAACAAAAGTGTAACAAAACTTCTGCATGACCTTTAATCTCGATTATATTCCAAGTAGGGTTCTTTTCTTTATGTCAAATTCTTCTTGTGTAATTATTCCATCATTAAGAAGTTCTTTTAATTTTCTCAACTCAACTGTATAATCTGCTGTTATTTGTACAACTTGCGAAACTTCTTGTTCTTCAACATAATCATTGACATGTTTCTTAGCATCTAATATTTTTTCAACCCATTCTTTACCATGATACACAACAAATTTATGTTTTTCTGTTGCGGTTGAAACAAGTATATGTTGTGAAATTAGCATATTAGCACCAAGTTCCACATTGGTTACATCGTTCAAATTGATACAAACTTCTTTTCTTCCAACATTTATTCCATGAGCACTAAAAGATAAACTCTTATTAGTAAGTAATAATTTTCCACCAGCAGAAGCAAGTCCTGTAAAGTAGTTTGCAGCACCAAGAGTAATTGGCTTTTCTCCTTGTCCAAGCAAACGCCCAAACACATAAACTCCAGGATATTTATTTTCTGCATTTTTCCTTGATTCAATGTTAATCTTACTCAAATCAACAAAGTTTTCATTTGACATAATCACATAACTGCCACAATATTCACATTTATATTTTGTTGGGTTATAAGCCCCTCCGCAATTTGGACAATTAAAAGTTTGTAGTGCCATTATTAGTATCTCCTTTTACTTTTGTACTGTAATAAAAAATACATTTCTCTACAATTATAAATCTTTACATGTTATCAATCAACTTGTAATATGCTTTTTTCAATTTTGTTTCTGTTTTTTCTTCGTTGTATGTATCATTTATAACAGACTTTACGATTTTTTTAAATAATTCCTTATCACATAACTGAACTGGTAATTTTTGTTCATATAATCTATCTACAATCGTTTCATCATATATATCAGCAAATTCAGCAATCGGATATACAATTCCAGGAGCAAGCATAAAAGCAACACTATAATATTCTTTCAATTCATGCTTTGTAAAATGACCTCGTTTATAAATTTTAAAATTGTCTAATGCTTCTACACCGCTTAAATCTATATATAAAACTCGCAATAGCATTTCCAAAGCATTTTTTCTTTTTCCCTCTTCTACTAAAAGTTGATACATATTGTACTTGTATCTCGGAATTACATGACAGCCAACTTTTACCAGACAGAATGATTTCTGATTTTGCAGGTCACAAAGATATTTCTACAACACAGAAATATTATATTCATTCTGTTACACCACTTACAGATAAAGCAGAAGTATTTGCTAAAGTTTTCAGTTCAAAAGCGGTGTAACAAAGTGTAACAAAAAATTTCATAAGGATAAAAGAAAAAAGCCTTGAATATTCAAGGCTTTTTCTTAAAAGGTTAATGCGGAAGATGGGACTTGAACCCACACGAGCGCATTGCTCACAAGATCCTTAGTCTTGCTCGTCTGCCAGTTCCGACACTTCCGCAAACCGCATCTTTTCTTGACGCAAGAATGATTATAACAAAGTGGAATATGAATGTCAACAACAATTTTCAATTTTTTTTGAGAAAAAATTATTACAGAAAAACCAAACAAATGTTTGCTTTTTCTTTGGCGATAAAGTATAATTGTAAACACAAGAAAGCATTACGTTAAGGTAGGTTTATTTGATGAAGATTATACATTGTGCAGACATTCATCTTGAGTCTCCGCTGGGAACTCATTACACACGCGATATGGCGAATATGAGGAATGCTGAGATGCTTTCGGCATTCCGATATATGTTGGATTATGCTGTTTCTGAGTCTGTAAGGGCAGTTATAATTGCAGGAGATATGTTTGACAGGGAACTGATTTCTCGAAAAACGGCTGACTTTGTATATAATGCTATAGCTTCTCATTCTGATATAGATGTATTTTATCTTTGCGGGAATCATGATAGGGACGGTTTTGTTTCGCATTTTACAAAACTTCCTGGGAATCTAAAGGTATTTTCAAATGATAAGATGAGTTATTCTTATGAAACTCCATTTAGGACGATAACCATAATAGGAAAGGAATCAGAAAGCGAACTCCCTCGTCTCGAGGAATCTCATTTTAATATTGTAGTTATGCACGGGCAGGTTGGAGAAGATATTAATTTGAGGAAATATGAGAACCGGGGTGTTGATTATCTGGCTCTCGGACATGTTCATTCTTATAAGAAGGAAAAACTTGATAACCGTGGCGTCTGGTGTTACAGCGGAAGTCTGTGTGGCCGCGGGTTTGATGAATGTGGTGAGCATGGATTTGTGGTGCTTGATATAGATGAGAAAAGCGGCAGATGCGAAACTGTATTTGAAAAAGCAGATAACAGAATAATATATGAGATTCCTATAGATATAAGTAATCTTATGACGACGACACAGATAATAGAAAAGATAGACATAGTACTGTCGGATAAAGGTTGTACGGAAGAAGATTTTGTTCGTGTTGTGCTTTGCGGCAGCGTTGATTACACATGTGAAAAGGATATTGATGTTATTCTAAAAACATTTGAAAGCAGGTTTTTTGCTGTTTCATTAAAGGATAAAACCGGATATAGGATAGATTGCAACAGTTTTGCGAATGACAGATCGCTTAAAGGTGAGTTTGTTAAAATTGTAAATGAACAGGACATGTCTGAAGAAGATAAGGCAGCTGTCATAAGATATGGAATTAGGGCAATACTTGGCGAGGAGATATGTTAGATGAGATTAATTGAATGTCATATAGAAAATTTTGGAATATTAAGCGACATTACAATTTCATTTGAGGATGGGTTAAATGTTTTTGCACGTGATAACGGATGGGGCAAATCTACGCTGGCAGAATTTATTAAAGTCATGTTTTTTGGATTTGACAATGAAAGCAAACGTGACAGTTATGAAAATAAAAGGAAAAGATATGCTCCGTGGCAGGGCGGTATATATGGAGGCTCTCTTACATTTGAAACCGGTGCGGGTGTGAGTTATACGATATACAGACAGTTTGGAAGCAGAGCAAAAGAAGATACATTTGAGCTAAGATATCATGACACCGGTATGATGAGCTATGACTTTTCAGAAAAAATTGGCGAGGAATTATTTCATATAAATAGTGAATCATTTGCAAAAACTGTATTTATATCTCAAAACGATTGTGAGACAAAGGCTACCGGAGAAGTCATATCTAAGATGAGTGACAGTGAAAATGCAGTATATGACATTGATAATTACGAAACTGCAGCAAAAAATATATCCGACTGTCTTAACAGAATGAGCCCTGACAGAAAAACCGGTATGCTTTACAAGCTCAAAGATGAACTTGTATCTATGAAAGTAAAACTCGGTGTTAAAGATAGCATAGAAGCAGAACTTGCAAGACTGAATTCTGAAAGAAATGATAACCATGCAAGGATTAGGGAACTTGCGGAAAAGAAAAGCAGACTGTATGAAAATCATAATTTAAGTTCGCTTATAAATGAGTACAATATATTAAGAAATGACGTGCTCGAAAGAAAGAAACTGCTTAAAGAAGAGGTTGAGCCGGATAATAAAACACCACATAGAAAATCTGCGGCAACATCGGTTTTTGTTGTTAGTTTTATGGTAACTGTGTTTTTGATACTTGCTTATGCAGTAACAGTTATGAAGTTTTTGGGACTAATCATCGCGGCAGGATTTTTTGCGTTAATAGGTGTGGTCGGGATGATAGCATCTGTTTACAGTAATAGGGCGCAGGCGAAAAGTAAATTCGAAAGAGAGAAGATAATTCGCGAACAAAGACAGGCAGAGTATGAAAGGAGCATGCAAAGGATTGATGAGTTTGAGAATAAACACAGCGATATAATTGATAAGCTTGTTGCCGCTTCGTCAGATGATGGTTTTCTTTTGGATGCAGGAAATGAACTTATGACAGCCGACTATGAAGAAAAACAGTTAATAAATGATAATAATACAAAAGAAACACGTATATCAGAACTTAAAAAAGAACTGGAACTCATAGAGGAGTTGTATATAAGCTTTTGTGAAAAAGAGGAGGAGTATACCAAACTCAAAAAAGAATATGAACTTATCTGTTTTGCAGATAAATTTCTGAAAAAAGCTAAAGATTCATTTTCTGCTCAATATATTTTGCCTGTTAAAGAGATATATAGAAAATACTATAGCAGGATAACCGGTGAGAATGCAGATCATCATTATTTGGATGCTGATACTAATCTTGCTGTGCATGACAATGGTTTGCAACGGGACAAACAGTATTATAGCCGGGGATTAAGAGACCTTATGGGAATTTGTATGCGTTTGGCTCTTGTTGATGTGATGTTCGAAATAGAGCATCCGTTTATTATAATGGATGATGCATTTATTAATCTGGATGAAAAAAAACGCTCGGGTGCATATGAGCTTATCACAGATATAAGCAAAGAACATCAGATAATATACTTCACATGCAGTAAGTCTGTTTGATTTATTTTTCGGAAAATGTACTTTCAACTGAACGCACATACATTCTGTATTTCTTTATATTATCAGGAGAGTGTGAGTCGCTTTTTTGTGCAAACTTTTTTTTGTAGGACGACTTGCTTCGTTTGTATATTAAATAAACAGAAAAAGCTGCAATTAAGTATGCTATGCATAAGCTTATTGCAAGATAAGGAATAGCAGATATTAGCTTTGAATATTTTTTTTCTGTTACATTATCATTTTCGGCAATTTGTTCTTCTGAAAGTGTTCCGTCTGTCACAGCATTAAGATTATCAAATACAACCTTAACACCATCAAGATATGCACCGGTTTTTATAGAAACCATTGCCTTGCTATTAATATAATCACACATGTCGTGGGAAAATGTTTGTGCAGCAGACTTGTAACTTTGAAGTTCGCAAGGTTTTTCATTATTATTGGTGTTTATAAGAAATAATACGGTGCCGTTGCCTGCAAGTTCATTTCTGTGATCATTGTATATTCCTTCAAGTTCATGTCCGGATATATAATCTTTAATTTCATTTGTCGTAATAATTATGTATATGTATCCGGTCTGTTTTGATAGGTCATTTGCCAAATCTATAAGTGATACTTCTTCATATTCGGAAAAAAGCTCCGCCTCATCACAAATGACCGGAGCGGTTCCATTAATGTTAAGGCTAATTCGTGCTATTGCAAATTCATGATTTGACAATGTAGCCAATATGCTGACTGCTATAAATAAAATTCCTGTAATAATATATCGTAATCTGTTCATGAAATAATCACCTCTATAAAATAAAAGCTGCAATAATAGCAAATATGAAAAGTCCTGACAATGCAACAAGTCCGATAGTTTTTATAAATGATAAAGGAGAACTTCCATATATCTTTCCTGTTTGTCCGTTTATATATACGGTTTTTATATGTCCTTTATGGTGGTAATTCATTTTCCATAAAGGCACATATACGGTTCGAATATTAGTCGAAAAAGGAAATTCTTCTGTTTCACAATTATAAATAGAAGAGTAATCGTCTGCTGAGGATATGATATTTTTCTTCATGTGTTCTGATATGTCGGTGAGAAGATTCTTAAATATAAGGTCCTTGTCAGCTGTTATGTTGATAATTGCTTCGTTAGTATCATTTTCGTCATATATTGAAGTGTCTGAAAAATCATATGGGAGAAGTTCAGGAAGGACTTCGTTACTTATAGTTTCACTTGCACTTCTTACATGTGTATCCGAATAATTATCAAGATGTTCTATATTATAATAGTGGGTACGAATTATTTTTCTGTCCGAATCCACAGAGTCATCATTTGCTGTTGCGATTGCATTTAGTATTATAGATGATTTGACCTCATATACATATAAAGGAACGTATGATAGTGTCATATCCATTTTTTTAATAGCTTTATTAAAGGCGCCGGTAGTAAAGATGGAGCAGCCGGCCCACTGTCTAACTATGCAGGAAATGTCGGACGCGGAAAACAAACTTCCTACAATCTCAGGGAACTTATATGATGTACTTTCAGAATATGAGTCTGTTGTCTGTGGAAGGGAATTGTTAACTGCCAGTTCGTTTATATATTTTGAACGTTTATATGGACCATATTCAGGAAGATTAAGTTCCGTAACATTAATAGTCGTACCACATTCACAGTTTATGTCACCGTTTTCTGTATTAAATGATGTTTTTTTGCCACATATAGGGCATAATATGCTAAACATCGTATTCCTCCAATAATTTATAATCTATTATGTGCTATTTTACAAAACTGTCGTATGTACGTCAAGAAGCATACGGAGTAGTTTACTTACTCATGTAAAAATGTTATAATCAGTAAACATTTAAATGCGAGGTAGATTATATGTTTATAGCAAACGGATGGAATGACTATGAGGTTCTCGATGCATCATCGGGAGAGAAACTTGAGAGATGGGGAAATTATATTCTCATAAGGCCGGATCCTCAGGCTATCTGGAAAACTCCGAAGAAGCATTACGGATGGAAATCGCCTAATGCCCATTATCACAGAAGTAATAAGGGTGGCGGAGAATGGGAATTCTTCGATCTTCCTAAACAATGGAATATACATTACAAGAATCTTACATTTGGCTTAAAGCCGTTTAGTTTTAAGCATACGGGACTGTTTCCGGAACAGGCGGTCAACTGGGATTATATGACTGAAAAGATAGTTAATGCGAACAGACCGGTGAAAGTACTTAATCTGTTTGCGTATACAGGCGGGGCGACTGTTGCATGTGCAAAAGCCGGTGCGGCGGTTACCCATGTAGATGCTTCTAAAGGCATGGTAACTTGGGCAAAAGAAAATGCTGCATTATCTGGGTTGTCTGATGCTCCTATAAGATATCTTGTTGATGATTGTGTGAAGTTTGTTGAAAGAGAAATAAGACGCGGCAATCATTACGACGGAATTGTAATGGATCCGCCATCATACGGCAGGGGACCGGGTGGAGAAGTATGGAAGATAGAAGAACGTATACACGACCTTATCAGGTTGTGTGCACAGTTGCTTGTGAAGGAACCTTTATTCTTTATTATTAATTCATATACAACAGGGTTGCAACCGGCGGTTCTTTCGTACATGATTAGCTCGGAAATTTCAAGCAAATTTGGTGGGCGTGTGCAGGCAGATGAGATAGGGCTTCCGGTAACATCAAACGGACTTGTCTTTCCGTGTGGCTCAACTGCAAGATGGGATAATGAAGATTTGATGTAATATGCCAGATAGTTGATTAAATGCGATAATTATTATAATTCTATTAAAAAACAATTGACTAATTATATAGTTAGTTGTAAAATTTACTATGTTATTATACGTGATTTATCATGTATAAAATAAATAATAGGAGGATTTTTAAATGAGGAAATTTATGAAAAAATTCATAGGAATTACCCTTGCAGTTGCTCTTGTGTGCACATCACTTGCAGTAGCACCGGAAGCATCAGCAAAGCCAAAGGCTAAGAAGATTGTTATGAACAAGAAAAAGGTTAATCTTGAAGTTGGACAGAAGTTCAAACTTAAGGTTAAGAAGGTTAGACCTGCTAAAGCCAGCAAGAAAGTAACTTATAAAGTTAACAAGAAAGGAAAATCTGTTATTAAAGTTACAAAAAAAGGCGTTATTAAGGCTAAAGCAGTAGGAAAAGCTACAGTTAATGTAAAAGCTAAGTCAAACAAGAAGGTAAAGGCAAAAGTTAAGGTTACGGTAAGACAGTCTGTTGTTACACCTACAATAGCACCTACAACAGCGCCTACAGGAGTAGTTACAGATCCATCAGTAGCACCAACAGGATCTGCTGATTCAACTGCAGCACCGGATGTTACTACAAAACCTACCAGAACACCTAGACCAACACCGGTGCCTACAACACCTACACCGGAACCTACAGCACCACCGATGGAAGAACCGGCAGCACCTTATACACTTGAGTTTTCAGATGATACAGTAGTGCTTCAGGGTGATGCTACATATGAGATTAATGATGATAATACAGTAACTATCGGAGTTAATGCTCAGTATGCAGGTGTTGCATTTGTTTTACCTGAGGATCTGTTAGGAAAGAATTATGATACAGTAAAAGTAACATATAAGAATCCTGAAAATATCGGACCTGGATATGGTTGCGGACTTTGGAGAGCAAGCGGAGACAGCGGAACAGATAAGGAATCTGAGGATGTTATCGCATGGGATGGAATATTCACTGACGCTAATGGAGGAACATACACAGCTACTATAGCCGGAAGTGAATCAACTAATGCATGGTATATCAACAAAGCGTTGTTCTTCTTTAATGATACAGATACTCTTAATAACGGACCTGCAAAGGTAACTATTACAAAGGTTGAATTCTCTAACTCAGAGTATGATGGTCCGGCTCCTGAAGCAACAAAAGTACCTGCAACAGAAGCACCTGAAGGACCAACAGCTGCACCAACAGATGCACCTGAAGGAAACCTTATAGCAAATGGATCATTTGATAACGGAAAAACAGGATGGACAGCAAATTATAGTGATAATGCAGTTTCAGTAGTAGAAGAAGACGGCAATTCATATCTGAAGATATCAGATCGTTGGAATTGTTGGTCAGGTGTTTCTACAACGATTGAGGGAGATTATAAAGAAGGAGATAAAATAATATTCTCATATGACGTAAAACGTTCAGTAGCTCCTGAAAATGCTAATGCAAAATTTGTTATCAAATTAATATATCCTGGAGTAGAAGGTGATACTGAATTAACTCCGGATACACCATCAAACGGATCAGTTGATGAATGGACAACAGTAACAGGTACGTTCACAATCGCAAGAGATACAAACGGATTTGATTTGATAATCATGGAAAACAATGAATGGGAAGGCGGAACAGGTGACGACTTCTATCTTGATAACGTTTATGTAGGTAAAGAAGAAGTAACTGTAGATCCAACAGAAGCACCTGAAGCAACAGAGGCGCCAGCAACAGAGGCACCTGAAGCAACAGAGGCACCAGCAACAGAGGCACCTGAAGCAACAGAAGTACCAACAGAATTACCAACAACAGAAGCACCGGCTACAGAAGCACCATCAGCAAACCTTGCAGTAAATGGTGATTTCTCAGACGGTATTACAGGTTGGGGAAGCAATTACAATCAAGCACCTACATTAACAGACGGATACGGTGTATATACCGGACGTTGGAACTGCTATTCTGCAGCAACTTATGTGATTAACAGAAGATTTGCAGAAGGCGATGTTGTAGAATTTGAATTTGATGTAAAACTGCTTGAGGATTATGCAGAAAACGGAAATCATTCATTTGCTTACTGGTTCAAGTCAAGTGATGATGTAGAGGGAACAAAATATCAGTGTCTTGATGCTGAGGGCAATGTAGTATATGGTAATTCAGAGACATGGACTACAGTTAAGGGAAGTTACACAGTACCTGCATACACAGAAAGTCTTACTATATATATCGGAGAAGGTCCTGGATATAATGCAGATAGAAATGGAGATTTCTGTGTAGATAATCTCTATATCGCTACTGAGAATGAAGAGCCTCCTGTAGCAACACAGGCACCGGCAACAGAAGCACCTGACAGAGACCCTGCAGATGTAGTACTTGATGCAGACAGCATCACAATAGTAGGTGGAGCTGAAGGAGCAGAGGTAACAGTTGGTACAGATGGAAGCGCATCATACGAATTAGAAGGCGGATTTTCAGGATTTATTATTCCTATTCCTTCACAGTATGTATTAAATAACGGAGATTCTTTCGTTATAGATATAGACTATGAATCAACCGGATGTGATGCCAGAGCATATCTCCTTGTAGGAACAAATGATAGTGCAAAGAGTAATATCATCGGACCTGCTGCATCACCGTTAGGCGGCATAATGACAGCAACAGCAAATAATGTAGACCATATATTTGTAAAGGCGTCATCATATAACACAAAATTCACATCACTTAAGATTAATTCAATAACAATAAGTGATATACCACCTGTTGCAACAGAAGCACCAGCAACAGAGGCACCAGCAACAGAGGCACCAGCAACAGAAGCACCAGCAACTGAGGCACCAGCAACTGAGGCACCAGCAACTGAGGCACCAGCAACAGAAGCACCAGCAACAGAGGCACCAGCAACAGAAGCACCAGCAACTGAGGCACCAGCAACAGAGGCACCAGCAACTGAGGCACCAGCAACAGAAGCACCAGCAACTGAGGCACCAGCAACAGAAGCACCAGCAACTGAGGCACCAGCAACTGAGGCACCAGCAACTGAGGCACCAGCAACTGAGGCACCGGCAACACCGGAGCCAACACCTGTAATGACAGCGCCTGAAGATAAAGATGCTCCGGAAGGAGATATTGTAGGCAACGGATGTTTTGATGATGGAACAAATGGTTGGACTACTAATGGAGGAAACTTAGTTGTAGAGAATGTTGATGGAAATAATATATGTAAAATTACCGGAAGATATAATCAACATGGAAACTTCAAAAAGGTTATTGAAGGTGACTTTAAGGCGGGCGATGTAATATCGTTATCTTATGATGTATATACGGATGATCCTATTGCTAATAGTTGTTGGGCTATGCTTGGTTATGCCGGTGAAGAAAAAACTAATAATGAAAAACTTGAGATAAGTTGTTCTGAATGGCAGTCGTTACAGCATGTTTTCACAATTGAAGAAGATACAAATCAGATTGAACTTCAGATTAGAGTTC
>SVEM01000043.1 GCA_015057375.1 Lachnospiraceae bacterium | reverse complement strand
GACTTATGCTTAATTGCGACATCAGCAGATACACAACATTTGATAAGAAAAATTATTATTATCCTGACCTTCCTTGTGCGTATCAGATTACACAGCTTAATCATCCGATTTGTACAAATGGATGTGTAACCCTTAAGACTTCCGAGGGTGAAAGAGATATTCATATCAAGCAGATTCATATGGAAGAGGATGCTGGAAAGCTTGTTCATATCGGTAAAGCATCTTATGTTGATTTCAACCGTACAAGTGTGCCTCTTATTGAGATTGTTACACAGCCTGATTTCCGCAGTACAGAGGAAGTATTGATTTACCTTAACAAGTTAAAAACAATGTTCCGTGCAAGCGGAATCTCTGAATGTGAAGAAGGTGCTATGCGTTGTGACGTTAACATATCTGTTCGCCCTGAGGGAAGCACAGAGTATGGTGTGCGTACAGAGATTAAGAATATGGCATCTTTTGAGGCAATTGAAAAAGCTATCCGTTATGAGGTACAGCGTCATATCGATGCTATTGAATTTGAGACAGAAGAACTCGTTCAGGAAACAAGACGTTATGATGATGCGACAGGAAAAACATCTGCTATGCGTAATAAAGAGACAGAAGCAGACTATCGCTATTTCCCAGATGCAAACCTGATGCCGATTATCATTGATGATGAATGGCTTGAAAAAATAAAGGCTGTTATGCCGGCAGCAATCGATGAAAAAGCAGATGCTTACAGAGAAGCAGGAATATCAGAAAAAGAGATTGATATGCTTATTCATAACCACAATGTAAGCAAGCTTTTAGATGACGTTGTAGCACTCGGGTGTGATGCTAAAAACGCTGCAGCTTGGATACTTACTGACTGTGTAGGAATCCTTCGCAAGAATGGTAAGCTGTTAGGTGACTTAGAGATCACTGCTGATGACCTTTCTGCGATAATCAAGATGGTTGACAACGGAGACGTTAACAGAGTCATTGGCAGAAAGATTCTTACAGCTGTAATCGAAACAGGTGCAGATCCTGTAGCATACTGTAAGGAAAATGCACTTGATGCAAAAGTAGATACAGCGACCGTAGAAAAAGTAATTGATACTGTACTTGTTGAAAATGCACAGGCAGTTACGGATTTCAAAAACGGAAAAGTAAAAGCTAAACAGGCATTGTTCGGTGCATGTATGAGATCATTAAAGAACATAGCTGATCCGGATGTTATCAGGGAACTTCTTGATGCTAGGTTGAATGATTAAAAATTCAGATAGGGTGTAACATATTTATAAAAAATAAGGCGTCATTACCTATGGATAATAATAGGTAGTGATGCCTTTTGTATAGCTCCAACGTCAATAAAGTCAAATGGTAGTGTTTCCCTTATATCTTCCAGGTGATATTCCGGTGCATTTCTTGAATGTTCTTATGAAATTAGAATAGTCATTAAACCCGGCATTATAGCAGGCAGCTGAAACTGAATAGCCCTGTGACAACAATTTTTTGGCAAGAGTAATTCTTTTTTCGATAATGTAATTTCTCAAAGTAAGTCCGGTATTTTTCTTAAATTGTGAACTCAAATAATTTCCGTTGAAACCGAATTTGGCCGACAAATCATCAAGTGTAATTTCATTTGTGAGATTTTCATCTACATATTTCATTGTATCGATTACCATTTGGGGCATGAGATTTTTGTAATTAAATGAATCGGCTTTTTTGTATAAGGTATTTGTCATTACCAGTAGTTGAATCAGGTATGAATAGCATAATAGATCATTTCCGTATGCGTCAGAATGTTGGAGTTCCAGTAATTTGTCACATAATTCTACAAACAAATCCATTTCTTCTTTGCTAAGATGCACGATGTTGTTCATGGCATGCGGATGTGAATGGAAGCAGGTTAAAAGATTTGTATTAAAGGTATTAAGATTATCAAATACGGGTTGTTTGATATTTATGCCGACACGTTCATAAATAGTATTTTCATTAGCAACTACAGCATGTAATTCGTCAGGATTAAGAATTGCCATGTCGCCTGGTGAAAGTTCATAGCAAGTGTCTTCGATGTATAATCTCAGATTGCCGTGAATAAACAGATAAATCTCGTATGCATCATGCATATGATAGACAGGAGTTGCGCCGGTTTTATAATCATTAGTTATATTGTGAAAGCATATATACATCGGAGAGATGTTGTTGATAATATAGTTTGTTATAAATTCTTTCAT
The DNA here is from genome assembly GCA_015057375.1 of Lachnospiraceae bacterium. Lineage (GTDB taxonomy): Bacteria > Bacillota > Clostridia > Lachnospirales > Lachnospiraceae > V9D3004. The sequence goes on along the minus strand of SVEM01000043.1, from coordinate 8,156 downwards.
AATAATTCCTTTTATATCAAAATCTGTTTTTGCGCAATAAAATACTGCTTATATGCAAAGATTATATCACGAACAAAGATTATAATGCAAATATCTAGATGTATTGGGAGGATTATATGAAAAAAAGGATGTTTAGAAGAGTAGTTGCTTTAGTAATGGTACTCTCGATGATGTTGACGATTGAGTGTACTGAAATCAATGCAGCAGTAAACAATGAAACGGAGGGCAATGCTATGACATCTCTGGCATATGGAGAAACACTTGGAAATGTGCAAGGATTTCTTCTTGCCGGTGATGGAGGTGTAGCAGATGTATATGTAGACACTTCTCGAGAAGAGATAAGCGAAGGAGGCGGTCGTGAGTATTGCGGACTTGAAATAATTGCCGGTAAGTTTTCTGAGGACGTTGAGAGGGTAACAGAAAAAAAGCCTTCCGTTATTACGAAGGCATCAAACATATCAGGAAATGTAATTATTGCAGGAACAGTTGGAAATAACGACATTATTAATTCGCTCGCAGATAACGGCGTGATTGATGTTTCAGGGCTTTATAGCGACAATGAGTTAAAATGGGACTGCTATCAGATGCAGTTTATCAGTGGAGCAGACATGGCAAAATGCGGATATGCAGGTATTAACAGTGCGCTTGTAATAATAGGATCGAATAAGCGTGGTGCAATGTACGGATTATTTAACATTTCTGAACATATAGGTGTGTCAGCATGGGTTTACATGGCGGATGCCGTGCCTGTACAGTATTCACAGGTGTTTCTTGACGAAAAGTTTCTTGAATTTAATCAGATGGGCAAACATATTGCAAAGGAGCCGTCTGTAAAATATCGTGGTTTATTTATAAATGATGAGGCTCCTTCGTTTACAGGCTGGGCTTCACAGGCATTTGGCGGATTAAATGAAAATATGTATGAAAATGTATTTGAACTTATAATTAGAATGAAAGCCAATTACTTGTGGCCGGCAATGTGGGGAAATAGTTTTTCTGATGAAGGAAAAGCCTTTAAGCTTGCAAATGTTGTGCTTGCGGATGCTTACGGAGTATGTATGGGAACTTCTCATCATGAAGCTTGTTGCCGTGCAGGTGTTGAATGGCAGAGAATATATAGAAATTACGGAACTAGCAATGCTTGGGATTATGAGAAGAATGAAAAGGCAATTTATGAGTTCTGGAAAGACGGAATTGAAAGAAATGGTGACTATGAAAGTACGTTAACAATGGGAATGCGTGGTGAAGGAGATAGTGCACTTAAGGGAAATGCAGAGTATAATATTAACCTTCTAAAAAAAATAATAACTGACCAAAATGAAATAATTGATACATATGAAGCGAATAATCCTGATTCGAAGATTAAAGATGCACTTAAGATATATATTCCTTATAGTGAAAATGAAGAGTATTATTACGGTACCGATGATGGAAAAGTAAAAGGTCTTAATGTCTGGGACGGAATGGAAGATGTAACAATCCTTATGACAGACGACAATTATGGTAATATTCGTTCGTTGCCTGAGGAAAGTGTAAGAAACAGAAAAGCCGGTTGGGGACTTTATTATCATCTCGACGGCCATGTGGGAACAGGCGCTTATGAATGGGTTAGTTCAACGCAGCTTGAGCATATCTGGGATCAGCTTACAATGGCTTATGACTATAATGTAAGAAATGTATGGGTAATAAATGTAGGTGATATCAAGCCGCTTGAGATGGAACTTAATTATTGTATGGATCTTGCATACGATATGGAAAAATGGGGAAAGCACAATACTGCAAAAACTTATAGAGAACAGTGGCTTCAGAGTCAGCTTGGAGGAGAGGCAAATTGTCCTGATGAAGTGGCAGCAGGCATTGCAGAATGTGTTGCTGATTTCCTTAAGATAAGTACATACAGAAAACCTGAGTATGTTGCTTCAAATATGTATAGTGTAACGAATTATAATGAGATTCAGAATGTTCTCAATCTCTGCACTACAACAGTAGAAAAGACAAAATACTACTATGAAAACTATTTTGAAGGAACAGAATGGGACGATGCATATTATCAGATAGTTTATTATCAGGCAATCGGCACTGCAAATGTAACAATGATGCAAATATTTAAGGGTCTTAATGATTTTTATGCAAAGCAGGGAAGTTCACTTGCGAATGTATATGCTAAGCTGGTTAATGATGCTATCGATTATGATAAAGAACTTACAGACTATTATAATAACAAAATGACCGATGGTAAATGGCGCAAGATGATGTCATCACCACATGTTGGCTTTAGAACATGGAATTCAGATGGGTGGAGTTATCCTTCGCCGTCTACAATAACACTTAAAGACGGCGCTAAGATGCTTGTTACTCCTGAGGGAAGTACAAAAGCTTATGAAAACGGTTTTGCAGAACTTGAAGCATTTACAAATACTGAGAAACAAAGATACTGTATAACATTGAGTAATGCAGGAAAAGAAGCTTATAATTTTACTGTCGGAACAAGGGCAGAATGGATACAAATAACTGATAAATATGGCAATGAAATTGTAAATGGCGGTACGGTAGCGGATGCAGCATATTTGTATATTTCCATTGATTGGACAAAGGTACGTTCAGAAAAAGAGGGTACAGTTGTAATAAAAGGTGCCGGTGAAACTGTAAAATTAAAAGTTAATACATCTTATACCGAATATAAAAGCAAGGGTGTAAGAACTCATTTTGAAAGTAATGATGTAATTTCAATCGAGGCAGAAGAATATATCGAAAATGTTGCATCTGAAAACGGAGTTTCATGGAACTGTATTGATGGTTACGGCAGATATAAATCTTCCATGAAAATGTTTCCTACAACAGTAAGTTTTGCGGAAAGTCTTGGTTATGCTTATACATGGGACGAGAAAACCGGGAATTTTGTAAGGACAAATACAACATATCAGGAACCTATTGATGCTCCGTATATGGAATATCAGATATATGTTGATGAAGAGGACGATTATACATTTACGGCTTATACTGCACCAATAAATAATATATTTAAACCGTCTGACTGGGGATATCTTCCGATTGATTTGTATTATGGTATTTCTGTTGATGATGGGTATATCCAAACAGTTAATTCTCTTCCTCCGGGCAAATACATTTCATATGCAGCAGATGGCGACAATAACTGGATTAAAGGAATAAAGGACAATATACATGTTTCCACATCGGTGGAACACCTAACTCCGGGATTACATAAAGTACGTTTTTACGGTATGCATGCAGGTCTTGTTCTTGAAAGACTTGTTATAAGTAACAAAGAGCTTAAGTCAAGTTACCTTGGACCAAATGATACATTTATGCTTGATTACGATATTATTCCTGAGCAGAAAGACGGTGTGAATTATGAAGCGGCAGCAGGAATATTATCTTACGGGACACCGGAAGATATTTATGCCATAACTGATGCGGAAGATGTAAATGATCCGGCAGACCCTGTTGAGATTGAAACCCCTATTCCGAGACCGATTGTTGTAACACCGACGCCTATAGTAACACCGGCACCTGAAAAACCTAATGCAGATCAGCCTGCAGATAATTTAAATGATATAAAACTTGCTAAGGGTGATGTTGTAAAATCAGGAAGACTTAAATATAAGATTACTAAGCTTGCTACAAATGCGGGCAAGATAACAGGTGGAACGGTTTCAGTTGACGGAGTTGCAAATAAGAAGGATAAAAAGAAAGCTACAAAACTTACAATACCAAAAGAAGTAAAAGTATCTGTCAATAAGACTGCAGTTGTTAAGTTCAAGGTTTCTGCAATAGGAAAAAATGCATTTAAGAACTGTAAGAAGCTTAAAATATTAACAATAAAATCAATATTTATCAAAAATGTTGCCAAATCGGCATTTAAGGGCACTTCAAAGAAGCTTGTTGTAAAGGTACCTGTCAAAAAGAAAAAGTTGTATAAAAAGAAGTTTAAAAGTGTTAAATTGAAATAGATTCTTATTTCTTACATTGAGAAGAGGGCATCCCAAAAGTCGCAAAATGACTTGAGGGATTGTCCTTTTTAAATTAATAAAAAAAATAGTTTTATATGGATTTTTTAACGGACAAGGGTTAAAATATTAAAAGTGATAATAATAACGAAAGAAGGATGGCAGTTTCTGCCTTATATAGATATGAATCAGGAAAATGTTAATCCGTTAGGCGTCGCTCCGGTTGGTAAATTAATGACAAAGTTTGCCATCCCGAGCATCGTGGCTATGCTTGTGGGCGCGCTATATAATATTGTAGATCAGCTTTTTATTGGAAATGCCGTGGGAACGCTCGGAAATGCGGCAACCAATATTGCTTTTCCGTTTACTACGTCATGTCTAGCACTGGCACTTTTGTTTGGAATTGGTGGTGCATCATGTTTTAATTTAAACCTTGGAAGAGGTAAAATTAAGGAAGCACCGTATTTTGTCGGAAATGCCGTTACGATGCTTGTTATTTTAGGAACATTCTTGTTGATTGTTGTTCAGCTGTTTCTTAAACCGTTACTTGTTTTGTTCGGTTCGCCTGCAGATGTGCTTCCGTACGCGGTAAGTTATGTGAGAATCACTGCCATAGGATTTCCGTTTTTGCTTCTCGGAACGGGCGGCGGACATCTGATGAGAGCCGACGGCAGTCCTAAAATGACGATGATATCTAACATTACCGGTGCGGTGATAAATGTTGTTCTTGACGCATTGTTTGTACTTGTTTTCAAATGGGGAATGGAAGGTGCAGCGCTTGCAACTATTATCGGACAGTTTGTATCAGCACTTATCGTAATAAATTATTTGCGTCATTTTAAAACAGCACCGCTTATTAAAGATTATTTTATCCCTAAATTAAAATATATCAAAGACATTGCACTGATTGGTATGGGTTCGTTTTTCAATCAGCTTGCGATGATGCTTGTGCAGATTGTACTTAACAATCTCTTGAAAAAATATGGTGCGCTTTCGGTATACGGAGAGTCGATTCCTATTGCATGTGCGGGAATAGCGATGAAAGTTAACCAGATTTTCTTTTCAGTAATAATAGGTATTGCACAGGGTAGCCAGCCTATAGAAAGCTTCAATTACGGCGCAGGAAAGTTCGCAAGGGTTCGTGAGGCATATAAACTTGCGGTTATTGCTGGAACAACTATATCGTTATTTTCATTTGTTATATTCCAGGTGTTCCCGAGACAACTTCTTGCTTTATTTGGAGAAGGCTCACCTGAATACTTTGAATTTGGTGTTAAAACATTCAGATTGATGCTGTTTTTCACATGGTTAAATGCATTGCAGCCAATCACATCTACTTTCTTTACTTCTATAGGTAAAGCTATTAAGGGAGTATTTTTGTCGATGACCAGACAGATTATTTTCCTGCTTCCGCTGATTTTATTTTTACCGATGGTTATGGGGATTGACGGTATTCTTACAGCGGGTCCGATTGCGGATGTTTTGTCGGGAATAACTGCAGTTATTCTGGTGTCGGCAGAGTTTAAAAATATGAGGAAACTTGAACAGGAAACTATATAAAAAATGGAGGATATATTATGGGAATGATGGAAAGACCGGTTGTCGGCACAACTGCAGACGGCGGAAAGTATTGGGAGCATGAGTATGAGAAGTTTTATTTGAAGACATATGTGCCTGCAAATGATATTGATGGTCAGGTAAACAATTACGGATTCAGAGCTCCGCTTTTGCTTGTATTTGAGGAAAACAGACAGAGTATGCAGGAGGCAATTGATTTTGCAGACAAGAGTGGTCTTGCAGAGATTGCGGCAGCAGTTGATTCGAGTGTTTTATTTGTATATCCGACTTGTGACGGCGGATGGGAAAATGAAACGGAAGAGCTTTATAAATCTGTTATAGCCGAAATTAAGATGAATCCTTACTATGCTGACGGTATCGCAAAGATTGAAGAAGCATTTACCCATGAGTTTAAGGGATATTTTATAAGAGGCGCAGTATTCAGAGCTGATATTTACAGTTATGGCAAATCAGCAGATTACGTTGCAAAGAACCTTTTAAAAACAATAAATGGCGAGTATCTTTGGGGACCGGGTGAGATCACACCTGCAATGTGCTCGATGCAGAATCTGAGTGTTGTTCCTAATCCTGAACGTAACGACATAGCAATACTAAGTGTTGGTAATTCTGATGAAGTAAATGAGGCCTTTAAAGAATCTACATATCTACTTGTTAAAGACGAAGCTGATTACAAAGCAGATTTTTATTCATTTGTACGCAAATTCAAAATGTGGTGCGGTAACTTGGAAATAGAGCCTGATTTTGCAGCTATGAACATGACTGAGGAATCAGGTATCGTGACTGTTAAGACCTCACCGGATAACATGGGAGAGTTTAAGGGAACAACCGAGCATAAGGTTGGATATTTTGCTTATTATAATAATGACATATTTGATAATGGACCGGTGCCGCTTCTTATGGGCTTCCATGGTGGCGGAGATTCTTCGATGTTTTTGACATTTGTATCCGGATGGTATGCCGTTGCGCACAAATATGACTTCCTCTATGTTGCAATCGACAACCATCAGTATGTTACGGCTACTGAAGTTATAGAGGTAATTGATAATCTCAAAAAACGTTACAACATAGATGATAGCAGAATATATGCTGCAGGATTCTCAATGGGAAGCGGAAAAACGTGGTCACTGTTCCAGGAGTATCCTGAGGTGTTTGCGGGCGTTGCTCCGGCCAGCGCATTGTTCCCGTTAAGAAATAATCGTTTTGGAATGTCAAATTCCGATAATATAAATATGGATGTGCCGCTTCCGATTTTCTATTCGGGTGGAGAAAAATCACATTTGCCTGAGCTTCCGTTCCAGGCTGATACTGCGCTTGAAAGAATTCAGTATGCAGCAAAAGTTAATAAATGTAAGAAACAGTTTGATGTAAGTTATGATGACAAGGCTTCCTGGGAAAATGAAATTTGGGGCGTTTCAGGTGACAGATATGAAGTAATACATGATGATTCACGCGGAAGTGATTTGAAAATCAACTATTATGACAGCGAAGACGGTATTTGCAGGACTGCATTTGCCAGCGTCAGCGAGCAGGTTCATGAATTCAGACAGCATACTTGCGAGCATGCATGGAAATTTATTTCGCAGTTTACAAGATAACAGACTATAGTGTGGCTCAGGTTAAGAGTTGTTCTTTTCCTGAGCCTTTATTGTAAGAGGTGTAAAAATGTCAGAACCGATAATAGGATTTGTAATATGGTGTATAGTCAGTAGCTTTTTTATTGGACTTGGAATTTTTGCCTTTTCCTCAAAAAAACCGGTTGGATTTTGGGCAAATGCAAAAATGTTTGAAGTTACTGATGTGAAAAGGTATAATAGAGCGGTAGGAAAGTTGTTTTGCATATGGGGAATTGTATTTGTTATTTTAGGGCTTCCGCTTTTAGCAGGGCAAAATTCTCCGTTGATTTTTATTTCAGTTATTGGTGTGATGTTTTCGGCCATTATAGCAATGGTTGTTTACATAACAATTATAGAAAACAAGTATAAGAAAAAGTAATAATTTGGGGGATATTATTATGAAAAAGAAACTTATTGCGTGTTTAGTGGCAGTTGCAATGTTTTTGGGGTTATTTGGTTTTAATTTGAATACCAGTGCTTCCTCAGGTGTGGAAATAACATCTTATGGCGGCTCTATGGAATGTGCCTATGCAACCTGGGATCAGTATGATGATGTAAACGATTATGTTGCATATATAAAAGAGAGCCACGAAGATGAGTCACAATATAAGAAGGTTGATAATTCGCTTATAAGAAAGTATAAAGACTATTTTCGTGTTGATGTTTTGGGTCTTACGCCGGGATGGTACAACATAAAAGTAATTCCATATGACGGAGGGGCATTGCTTAATGAAGCGGCTGCTGTCACACCCGAAATAGAAGTAATACCTCACGTGAGAGAAGGCTTTGCATTTTCAGAAAATTCCTCAATCGGCGGAAATGCGCCGGGTGGATACAATTCAGACGGAACACCTGCAGATGATGCAGTTATTTTGTATGTAACTTCAGAAGATGTAAATGACATAGAACATGATGTCATTACTTCAGAAGATGGTAAAAAGACATCATTTACAGGCCTTACAAATATTATAAATGCAAGAAAAAAAGGCTTTGATAA
>SVEM01000042.1 GCA_015057375.1 Lachnospiraceae bacterium | reverse complement strand
TGGAAGATTCCTGGAAACGGAGAGTATTCATTTGACGCACTTAAGAAACGTCACGGAACTATCCTTAATATAACACAGGAAGAGCTTGATAATCTTAATGAGGCATATGGTAAGTAAGTTATGAGAATTAATCCCTCTGCTGAGAAATTGGCAGAGGGAAATTTTTGTGTTTTCAATCCTACTAAGTCAATAGTAGTATTCAACTAGTAGGGTGGTTTTTTGTTTTCCAGTCCTACTAAACACAACAAAGTGCTTGTTTAGTAGGGTGATTTTTCATCTTTTTGCCCTATTAAACTGACAGTAACATTCAACTAGTAGGATGTCATATTGATTTTTGCTCCTACTAAACTGATTGTTACATGTGTCTAGTAGGACATCACATTGATTCTTGTCCCTACCAAACTGATTGCAATATGTGTCTAGTAGGACAGCGCATCGATTTTTAGCCCCACTAAACCATCGGTAATCTTATCTTAGTAGGACAAATTGTCACCTACACTCAATATCTTTATGAAAAATTTGTGTTGTCTATTGAAATAAAGCCACATTTGGACTATATTTTATTTTAAAGTCAATAATGAGAACGAAAGATAATGAAATGAGGTACTTATATGGATATATTACTTAACATAGTAATTCTTATAATAGGTTTTATTCTGCTGATTAAAGGAGCGGATTTTTTTGTTGACGGAAGTGCGGCGCTTGCACGTATATTTAAGGTTCCGGAATTGATAATCGGATTAACAATTGTGGCTATGGGTACGAGTGCGCCTGAGCTTGCAGTAAGTATATCTGCAGCATTGTCAGGATCAAATGAGATAGCTGTAAGTAATGTAGTCGGTTCTAATATATTTAATCTTCTTGCAGTACTTGGAATATGTGCAATCATGAAGCCTTTGCCTGTGGATGACGGAATAAAGAAGAGGGACTATCCGATATCTCTTATAGCGACACTTCTTGTATGCGTATTAGGCGGAAATCTTATTTTGTCAGGGAAATGCGGCAATATAAGCAGTATAGATATTGAGATGGTAGAGGCAGGAGGATTATACCGCTGGAATGGCCTTGTGCTTTTTGGTCTTTTCATTCTTTACATTATATATACAATTGTTATTGCAAGAAAGAATGCTGTGGAGGAAACAGAAGGAGAGCCTGCAGTACTGTGGAAAAGTTTAGTTTTTATTGTGCTTGGACTTGCGGCCATTATTCTTGGCGGAAGACTTGTTGTTAACAGCGCAACTGCATTGGCAACCGCATGGGGAATGAGCGAAACTTTGATTGGACTTACTATTGTTGCAATTGGTACAAGCCTGCCTGAGTTGGTTACTTCTATTGTTGCATCTTCAAAAGGACAGAATGATATGGCAATAGGTAATGTTGTTGGCTCCAATATTTTCAATTTGCTTTTGATTCTTGGTGTATCAAGTACAATTTGTCCGATTGCGATTACCGTTGCTTCTTTTATAGATTTAGTAGTACTTATAGGTGTGAGTCTGATAACTTATATTTTTGTGGCAACAGGAAGAAAAATCAGACGTTTTGAAGGTGCGATTATGGCTGCAATGTATGTTGCATATTTGGTTTATACGATTATAAGGTAAAAATGAAAAAAGGAATAATAATTACATTTGCCGTTTTATTGTTGCTTGCCATTCTGGGGACAATATCAGTTTTTGGCGTTAACAGTTATATAAAGGGTTCTTCAAAAGACAGGATAATCACATCAGAGGAAGCATTAGAACTTGAGGATGTGGATTGCGTTATTGTGCTCGGATGCAGGGTGCATGGCAGCGGTATGCCGAGTGCAATGCTTAGAGACCGCCTGGTGTGCGGAATAGAATTGTACGATATGGGAGTATCACCAAAACTTCTTATGAGTGGTGATCATGGTCAGAAAGAGTATGATGAAGTAAATACAATGAAGCAGTATGCAATAGATGAGGGTGTACCTTCTGAAGATGTATTTATGGATCATGCCGGATTTTCTACATATGAAAGCATGTATAGGGCAAAGGAAATATTTCAGGCAGAAAAAGTTGTAATTGTGACACAAGAATATCATTTGTATCGTGCACTATATATAGCAAAACAGCTTGGTCTGGATGCATATGGTGTTTCATCAGATATCCGCATCTACGCAGGACAGTCAGGTCGAGAGCTCCGCGAGATGCTTGCAAGATGCAAGGACTTTGCAACGACATTATTTAGGACAAAGCCTACATATCTTGGAGAAACCATTCCGATTAGCGGAAGTGGCGATATGACAAATGATTAAATAGCATTTGTCATTTTTTTTCGGCTTTAAATTTTGGAGCAACAATCCATCCGGTTAGCTTTCGCACCGGAGAACTTACAAGTACAAATGAAATCGGAATAACCATCAGACAGAAGATGATTATGAGTGGATTTGTATTTATATTGTCCATTATGCCGTATTGTTTGTCCATTGAGCGGATGAAAACGACCACGAACAAATGTAAGATATAAATGTATACCGAATAAGTTCCGAGTTTCGTGAAAACATTTTTCTTTGTCGGTGCTATTCCGAGTGTAAATATGAAAAATGCAAATCCAAGTGCATAACGGATTAAGATGATAAATAAATATTCAAGCTTTGTTACATCTAACGATTTGAAAATTTCTGAATATACTGTGTTTGTCGTAAGAGTAAGGTCGCAGATATAATCAAAAAATCTATAAGTAAATAACGCTAACAACACAAAACTTAATACACTTACGGCTCTGAACAGTTTCTTTCTGCAAAAACTGAAGGAGTTTGTTGCGGTGTAATATCCGAGCAGGAAAAACGGATAAAAAGTAAGTATGCGCTGAAAACCGCCATATAGATTGAACTTGAAGAAGTTGGCAGCAATCGCAACAATGATGGCAACAAAAAATGTAAATCTGTATTTTACGATATACGGTGAAATAAGCTGATAAAAAGCAATGGTAAACAAATACCACATTCCGTACATCGGATTCAAATAAGAAAAATCTGAAATCGAATGATATCCAAGTGCACAGAAAAACAGCATAAGAAGAGTGTCTGCAATTATATAAGGAACGATAACCTTTTTAATAACAGAAACATAGTCATTGCTGTCAACACGTCTTTTAGAAAATCTTCCGGAAATCGCCATAAACACAGGCATGTGGAAAATGTAAATAGTTTTATAAATAACATACACCCATTTAGGGAAAGTTGTTTCAAAAGAAGCGAAACTCATAACAGTTGAAAGAAAATGCCCCAGTATAACGGAAATAATCAAAAATGCTTTAGCATTGTCAAACCAACAGTCTTTTTCCTGGTATGAAGTTTGGGCATTTAAATCAGTCATAATGAAATCCCCCTTTTGAATTATAAATCTAAATGTTATTGTATTAAAAAAACATGCAAAAGACAACTGTAGATTTCCACCGAAGGTAGGATTCTACTTTCGGGAAATCGGATAATAATTGTAATCTATTTTTTTGTAATCTGTATTATTGCTTTTATAATCTGAAAAATTCATCCCTGTTTTTTTCTTGAAAAAATATGAGAATGCTGCAATTGAACCGAAGCCCAGTAATTCAGCTATATCAGTACAGCTGTATCCCTGAGAAATATATGAAATTGCAGTATTTATTTTGAGGTTAGATATATAAGCATGAGGTGTGATCCCAATATCTTTTTTAAAACATCTTATAATATGATTGATGTTTCTGTTCATTTTTTTTGAAAGGTAGTTTACTGATAAGTCAACAATAGGCGAGTTGTGTAAAATTGCGAGAGCAGTGGTCGTAACTTCGCTATATGAGTTATCAGGGGCTAAATAATCCTGAATATAATAAAGAATCAGTTCAAAATAATTTTTGGCAATTTCAGGGGGAATGTCGTTTTTTGTAAAATCCGTTGCTATTATTTTTATAAAGCTTTCAAGTATAGGATTATCCTTTAATTCAATTTCTATATAATCATTTTCTGAAAGTTTTTTATAAGTCTGAAAATCAAAAAAAACATGATCTACAGGATCGTTTTCGTCCTGATGCACACTAAAGTCTGCCATGGCGCGGAAAATATATAGGTGTTTTGGCTTTAAAGGAATGTTATTTTTGTAAAATGCGGTTCCTTTAATTATATAATATATTCGGTTAACGACATATGAAGGATTATAGTACCAGTCGACCGGATTATAGGTCCTTCCGTAAGATAAAAGAGAATAGTTTTTTATCATTTTAAATACCATCCTGTATATTTTTATAATATGTCAAATCCGGTATAAAGGGGATTTATTTGAATTATATAATAAAAACATACAAAAAGTCACGATAATAATGTCGATTTTTATAAAATAAGTATCAAGTATCTTTATATACATAATATCCGAGTGATAGTATAATATAGATACAACATTGGGAAGGTAAGGAGGATTATTATGAAGTGTAAAAGAATTATTGTATTTATGCTTATAGGAGCATTAGTGCTTCCCTTAATGGCGAATATAACCGGAGGTGGTAAAACTATTATGGCTGCTGAAGCTTTTGAAAGGCAGACTGTTAACTTTAACAGAGAGTGGAAGTTTGTAAGAAGCAATGTGGAAGGTGCGGAGCAGGAGGATTATAATGATAATAGCTGGTATAATGTAGGTCTTCCTCATGATTTTAGCATTCCTTACTGGCAAGAAGAACGACATTATACAGGATATGGCTGGTACAGAAAAACCTTTGATGTGAAGGGTCAATGGATAGGAAAAAGAATTACCCTTGATTTTGAAGGTGTATTTCATACTGCCGAGATATTTGTCAATGGTGAGTTTGCAGGTAAACATGAAGGCGGATATACAGGATTTGAGATAGATATTACTGATTATGTGCGTCAGGGTCAGAATACCGTGGCAATCCGTGTAAATAATTTATGGAGAAATGATCTTGCACCGAGAGCAGGTGAACATAACTTTACAGGTGGTATTTACAGAGACGTAAATCTTGTAATAACAGACCCTGTTCATGTGACATGGTATGGAACTTTTGTCCAGACACCGGAAATTGACAGTACAAAATCAAAAGTCCGTATGCAGACTGAAGTTGCCAATAGCAGCAGTACTGCAAGGGATGTTAATGTTATAAACACTGTATACGATTCGGATAAGAAGCTTGTGGCAACACTTAACTCAGATACTGTAAAGATAGGACCGGGAGAAGTGTATAACTTTGATGACACAAGTGATTTCATTAATAATATTAAGCTTTGGAGTCCTGAGGAGCCTAATATGTATTCCGTACATACAGAGGTTATGGTTGAAGGAAAGTCTGTAGACCAGTATGATACTCCGCTTGGTTTCAGATGGTGCAGATTTGACAAAGACGAAGGATTCTTTTTGAATGGAGAGCATTACTGGATTGACGGAACAAATGCTCACCAGGATCATGCAGGATGGGCTAATGCGGTAACAGTAGAGGCTTTAAGACGAGATGTTGCAATGGTTAAAGAGGCTGGTCTTAATTTCATAAGAGGTTCCCACTATCCACATTCACCGGAGTACAGTAAAGCCTGTGATGAGTATGGTATTCTTTTCTGGAGCGAGGCACCGTTTTGGTGTACGGCAACATGGGGAGAAGGAGCAGGAACAGGAACTTCTGATGACTATAAAGCAGATGGATATCCTACAACAGGAGATCCTGCTACAGAGCAGGCATTTGAACAAAGTTGTATTGATGCTCTTACAGAAATGATTCGTATTAACAGAAATCATCCATCCATAATTGTATGGAGCATGGGAAATGAACCATTTTTTGGAACAAATGAGGCTAAGAAACAGAAGCTTATAAGTAAGATGGCAGGTATAGCTAAGGAGCTTGACCCGACAAGAGCAACAGCTATGGGAGGAACACAGGGAGGTAATTTCGATCATTTACCTAATGTAGATATAGCAGGATATAATGGTGACGGAGCAGAGAAACCACAGTATCAGGATCCTCAGGTTGCAAATTTAGTATCAGAATATTCAACCCATACGGGTAACAGACCGGAAAAATATACCGCATATTATGGTAGTGTGAAAACTGATGCAAACGGTGAGCCGATAAGATATGCCTGGAGAAGTGGTATAGCTCTTTGGTGTGCTTTCCATCACGGTTCAATTATGTCTCGAGGATATGGTGATATGGGATTTATAGATTATTACAGACTTCCTCTTAATATCTGGTATTATTACAGAAATAACAGAACAGGTGTGGAACCGGAATTTTCGCAGGATGGTACTCCTTCCAAATTAGAGCTTACTGCATCAGACACAACAATAAAAAATGACGGAACAAGTGATTCTCATATAATAGTTACCGTAAAGGATGAAGACGGAAACTGGCTTAACAATGAGATGGATATTGTGTTAGAAGTAGTTGACGGACCGGGTATATTCCCAACCGGAAAGACAATGAAATTTAAAGCCGGAGACAGTATGAGAGACGGTAAAGCGGCTATAGAGTTCCGTTCGTATTATGCGGGAGAAACAACTATAGAAGCATATTGTCCTAATAATCCTGACATTAAATCAGGAACAATTAAAATAACAACAGTCGGCGAAGGCTCTGTAGATGAACCGGATATTACAACAATGTACGGAACATTTATGAGCAATGGAGGATATGTTCCAAATTCAGTTGATGAGCCAACTCCTTATCAAAGAGTTGTATATAAAGGAAGTCCGATGAACGCCAGCAGCGCCAGGGAAATAACACATAACATGATTGATAATGATGTGAATACAAGCTGGACAGCAGCTGTGCCGGGAAGCGGACAGTGGATATATCAGGAGATTGAGCATGGTGGAATCAATCTGTATAAAGCAAGACTGAAATTTAAAGGTAAGGTGTATCCATACAGAATCCAATATAAGAAAATGAATATCAGTGAAGATGAGTGGATTACTCTTAAGGAATATAACAAGGATACAATTAATTTAAGGCCGCTTGAGGAAGATTTCGGCGGAGTGTTTATGCGCTTTATCAGAATAGAGTTTCTTGATGTTCCGGCAAATGAATATGCAAATATTGCTGAACTTGAGCTTTATGGAATAAGAGCAGATCTTGATGGTTACGAGACGGGTATTAAATATCTTTCGGAAATACCAAATGGAGTTGCAGCAGTAGATAATGTCGCAAAGAACGTAATAGCAGAAACAGATTCTGAGATTGTATATGATTTGGAAAATGATGCAGAAAGATACGCGAGATTCCAGAGTGACATAGTTATTGATAAAGACGCGGAACTTACTGCTCCAATTAAGTTCTCTGTATATTGCGATGAAGAGCTTATGTTTGAGAAAACTGTTTCATCTGCAGAGACAGTAACATCCATTGATATAAGTATTAATAAAGTAAAACAGCTCAAGCTTGTTGCTACTTGCGACACACCGGCAGTTAAGTTTAGCTGGAGTGGTGCAAAGCTTCTTGGAGCATTTAGAGACATTTCTCTGGAAAATAGTATGGTAAAAACACAAATTTGTCCGGGAATGAATACACTTAAGGCCGGTGAAGTGCTTAACGTACAGGCAAGATTTGATAACAGCAAAAATGAAGTTAAGTCTGAGCTTGTTTGGTCTGTTCTTCTTAATAAGGCAGACGGAACTGTTATGGATGGAAAAATCGAAGCTGTTTCAGTGCCGGGAAGGGGCAAGGCTGTAGCAGATATTGCCGTAGTAATTCCTGATAATGTTGCAATTCTTGATAATGTCAAGATAGTTGCTTGGGATAAAGACACACTTATTCCGGTAACTGAAACCACATACATTTTCAAAGAAGCAGATAATACTATGAAAGCTATGGCTGCACGAGCATCAGGCGGTGAAAAAATCATGGTATACGGAAAAGATGCTGCGCTTGAAAAGGTCGGAAACTGGGAATATTGGGAATCAGACATGGCTGCAGACGGATATGAAACATATGTTGATACAAATGCAACTTCAGCCAGCGTTTCTCTCGATTTCACCGGAACAAAGGTTTATGTATCAGCAAAATTTGACGGTAGTCAGAAGGGTGCAGATATATATATTGACGGCAAGCTTGCTAAAACGGTTGATACTTATATCAGCAGCGGAAATGACCAATATAAGATTGCATTTACCTCCAACACCCTTGTGTACGGTGAACACAACATCACAATCAAACCAACCGGTAAATTCGGATTTGATTATATTATGTATGAAGAAGGCGGAGAGTCTGATTTTTCACAGCTTAATGATGCTATAAATGAGTATTCTGCATATTCAGAAGCTAACTTCCAGAGTGGATGGAAAACATTTGCACAAGCTCTTGCCAAAGCAAAAGAAATTGCGGCAAAAGAAGCAACACAGACAGAGATTGACCTGGCATTATCAGAGCTGGTTAATGCAGCAAATGCGCTGATTTCTAAAACAAACAGAAATGAAACAGGTCTTAAAGCAGCAATTAAGGACGGAATGAACATTATATATAACGCAGCGGCAGCAGGATATACTGCAGCATCGAAGGTAGGTTATTCAGATGCTATGATTAACGGAAGCGTTGTATTAAACGATAAGCTAAAAAGTCAGGGTGATGTTGACAATGCTGAAGCAAGAATTAGAAATGCAATAAGTAAGCTTGTACCAACATCAAATAATCCGGGCACACCTCCATCAGTATCAGACGATAAGGAAGTCCTTAAAAAAGGAAAGATATACAAAGCCGGCAAATTCAAATATAAGGTGATAAAGAAATCGGCAAAGAAAATAGAAGTAGCAGTCAAGGCTCCGGTTTCTAAGAAATTGAAGTCGGCAGTAATTCCTGCAACTGTAAAGATTAAAGGAAACAAGTGCACTATAACAGAGATAGCTGCCAAAGCATTTGCCGGAAATAAAAAGCTTAAAAAAGTAGTGATTGGTAAAAACATAAGAAAGATTGGCAAGAAGGCATTTTACAAGGCAGTCAATTTGAAAAATGTAACCGTTAAATCGAAAAAAATAAAGAAGGTTGCAAAAAATGCATTTACCGGAATTAAAAAGAAGCCTGTTGTAAAAGTTCCAAAAAACAAAGTAAAGGCATATAAGAAGTTGTTCAAAAAAGTAAAGGTAAAGAAATAGTATTCAATTTATGTAAGTAAAGAGGTCGGTTCAGAAATGAGCCGGCCTTTTGTATTAAAAGTTATGAAAGAAATAGTATCGATAGGACAATGAAATCGGTAAATCTTTAAGAAGAGTTTGTGTTGACACATATAACTAAAAAGTTGTAGCATATAGTAAAGAAAATATAGGAGATATGCGTATGGAGATTACAGCTGAAAAGAAAAAGAAAATTACAAAATGGCTTGTAGGTATTGCTGCAGTTTGTATAGTTATTTTTCTCGGTCTGCAAAATATAAAAGAAGTGGTAAGAGTTGTTTCTTATTGTTTGGGACTTGTTTTTCCACTGATACTTGGTTTTGCATTTGCGTTGATTCTTAATGTACCAATGAGTTTCTTCGAATCGATTCTGTGGAAAAAGACCAAAAAGAATAAACTTAAAAACTTACGCAGACCGGTTGCTTTTATTATTTCGCTGATTTTAATTATCGGTATTCTGGTCGGAGTTATCTGGCTTGTCATACCTGAGCTTGTTAACGCAGTCAGGGTAATTGCTCAGGGTGTTCTTGACTATGTAAACAGACTGAGTGTTATGAGTGAAGAAGAAATTTTGCAGCTGCCTTTTGGAAGCATGCTGCTTAGTGTTGATTGGGATAATATGCTGGACACCCTTCAGAACTGGCTTAAAAATCAAAGCGGCGATATAGTGAATACAGCGGTTGGTACTATAAGCTCACTTGTAGGCGGAATTGTTGATTTCTTTATTTCATTTGTTTTTGCCATCTATATTTTATTTAGCAAAGATACTTTGAAACGTCAGGCTGTAAGACTTATCCGCGTATGGATTCCTGCAGGTTTTGGCAAATGGTCGATTCATGCCGCTGCTGTTCTTGGAAATAATTTTAAGAATTTTGTTTCGGGACAGTCTTTGGAAGCGGTAATACTCGGAGTGCTTTGTATGCTTGGTATGTTGATATTTGGTTTCCCATACGCGCCGATGGTAGGAGCTCTTGTTGGTGTAACTGCACTGATACCTGTTGTGGGTGGATTTATAGGTGCAGGTGTCGGAGCATTTATGATTTTAACAGTGGATCCGGTTAAAGCAATAATCTTTGTTGTTTATATTGTTATTTTGCAGCAGATTGAAGGTAATCTTATTTATCCTAGAGTGATGGGCAGCAGAGTAAATCTGCCGGGAATGTGGATACTTGCTGCTGTTACCGTGGGTGGCGGAATTGCCGGTCCTGTAGGTATGCTGCTTTCAGTTCCGCTTGCGGGGGCGGCATATGTTTTAGTGCGTGAGGCTACGGCTGAA